>JAUNUQ010000056.1 GCA_030538075.1 Tissierellia bacterium | reverse complement strand
CTCCCTATGAAGGCGGGGTTGACTTATTGGTGAAAACAGCAGGTGCTGCACTTAGAAACAGACATAATTGGCGAGGCATGGTGACTCTGTTCAATAGTACGGGTCGCAATGGGAAAAGTACCTATCTTGACCACCTGAAAGCCTTGGTCGGTAATAGCGGGTCAATGACTTCGAACTTAGCTACATTAGCGGGTTCAAGTGATGCAGGTCGATTTGGGGTTTCCAATATCGTTGGAGCGTCATTGATTACTTGCGAAGACTCTGACTCAGGGGCGTACATCAAGGACAACTCAAGATTAAAGTCAATCATCTCACACGACACTATTAGCGTTGAACGCAAGGGTGAACCGATGTTTGATTATCGTCCAAATACTCTTATCGTCTGTGCAGCTAACGATATTCCAAAGACAAAAGATAAGGGGTCAGCGTGGCTTGATAGAAATATCTACGTACCGTTTACAGGTCAGTTTGTTGGCGGAGATGATGATATATCTATTCGTTCTGAATGGGTAGTGTCGGAAGAATTCTGTTCATTCATGGCATACCAAGCCCTTATTGCCTTTGACAATTATTATGAGTTACCCGAGCCAAGAGAGGCAATCGAACTCAAGAAAGAGTGGGTTCGTGAGAATGACTCGGTCATGGAGTTTTGGGATGAAGTAATTGAGAACTATACTTTTGATTTTTTACCAAACTATGTCTTATGGGATACGTATAAGGATTGGTTAAAGACCAACAGACCAAGCACTACGCTACCAAGCAAGCGAACACTTATTTCCAGATTAAATGAGATAGCTAACTCAAGTGACGAATGGATGCAGCCAATCTCAGGTGGAAAAGGTCAACCGCTTAATTGTGACAAATGGGTTGTGGGGTCTGATGGCATACCTATCTCAGAGGTTTACCTCTTTGGTGGATTTTCTCGTATATCCTCCGGAAGGGAACGTGGGATTGTTCGAAAAGCGATGTGGGTCTATTGCACTGAGCATGACACAACCCCTGCTGATTTAGGGGCAACCAATGGCGATGTACGTCGTCAATTAGGATTGGCTCCAGAAGAAAAATAGAAAGGAGATTGATATGAACAGCAACTTAGCCGAAGTGAAAAAGCAACTCGAAGAGCATCAAAAAGAGGTGGAGCGTCTTGAACGTGAAGCCCGTACGCTGAAGATTCAAAAGAAGCTCGAACTGTTTATGAGTCTGATTGCGGGTGATGATGCCGTGAGTAAGTTTCTGGAGAAGCACACGGTGGAAGAAACCCGTGTGGTCGCTGAAACTTTCATCATGAATTTTGAACAAACGCTTGAACAAGCGGAGGAAAAATTCAAGGAAATTCGTGCGAAGAAAGACCGTCGTCGAGCACGAAAAAACAATCAAGCATCACGTCAAGAGATGGTTGATGCGGACGATCCGTTTCGAAATTCCGACGAACAGGAAGAAGAAACGAACGTCATTTACTGATGAAAGGGTCGCAGGGAAAACACGAACGTAGTGAGTGTTGTCCCCGCAAGTAAGTGAGGTGCGAAGCACCGAACGTAAGGGTGAAGGAAGGCGAAGCCGCACCGTAACCCTTTACTTGCATTCCCTTACAGCTCATGAGTAACACGAAAGGAGATGTTCAAACATGATGAATGAAATGAAGCATGGTGAAAGGTGTATGGCTGACTCAACAGAAGTAGCAACCGACATAGGCGATTCCTATGTGGATGATACGAAAGTTGAAGTCAAAACGTTAGTGCCATGCACCGTACGATTTAGCCGTGAGGCGGATTCAGTCTTTCGAACGTTGGCGGATGAGTACAACGTGAGTAAGGCTGAAATCATTAGGCTTGCTGCTTCTGGTGGTCTGGCGAAATATTTGGGAAACCTCAAATATATCGACAGGAAGCAAGCCGTCGCAATCAATCAGAATATCAGCGAGTTAGCCAATGCAAATTATGCTATCGCTGAGCAGTTACGCCGTATCGGAGTGAACTATAATCAGCAGATTAAGTTGCGTAACATTCAGCGGAAGCGGGATGAACTCAAGGCGAGAACTGGTTATGATTTGAATTCCATTTCGGCGAAAATGTCGCATGAAAAAAAGCTGGACGAAGAGGAACAAGACATACTAAATGATGCGACTTTACTTGATAGAGATACCCTACTTTCTTTAATGAATCAGTTTGAGGAAGCATCAAGAAAGGTGAGTGAGATACTATGGCGTATTCGAGAGTAACCCGAACGAAAAGTGGTAAAGATGCACTTGCCTATGCAGAGGGTGTTGGTCATGGTCATCATGGTAATGAATCACGCAATGAGTATATCGGACTGGTTAATATGTTGCCTGACATTCCCTATGCAGAACAGATGGAACGCTATTGGAAATTAGCACGCCCGAATCATACAACACAGGTTCTAAGAATCGTACAATCTTTTAGCGTCAATGAGTTTGACCCGACGAAACCTGAAGACGTTGCCACAGCAAACGCTCTTGGCGTTGAGTTTGCTAAACGATTTTACGAAGGTAGACAAGCCGTTGTTTTTACTCAGATTGATGGAGCAAGTGGTCTTGTTCATAACCACGTCATTGTCAATGATGTGCATATGGAAAACTACAAGGGTTGTGACAAACAACAGTATTTTTTCAAGCGAGTGGAAGACTGGACCAATGCCGTTACCAAAAATTACACAGAGCTTGATTCCGGTAAAAACAATGCGGATAAAATTTCTCAAACAGAACGAACAAAGCGTGAGCAAGGTGAGTATGTTTGGAAAGATGATTTGAAAAATCGTGTCCATAAAGCAATGTCTGAGTCTACGTCTGAAGCAGATTACTTAGAGAAACTAAAAGACAACGGCGTTAGTGCTACGGCTAAATCCAGTAAGAAATACGGCGATTACTATACGTATCAACTCGATGATATATCCCTTGCCCCTGAAGGAGCTAAACTCCCCAATCGTGACCTAAAATTAAGGTCTTACAATATGGGTCACTCGTATGGAAAAGATGCGTTGAATGATTATCTGTCGGCTACAAGGAGTACCCCAAAAGTAGCTGATGATAAAGTGCAGTCCGTTGAGTCTGATTTGTCTAAAATGAATGAATTTGATGAGTATCTTAAAGAGATAGGTGAGTCATTTATCACGTATGACAATAAGGGTGAAATGCAGTTTGATTGGAACAAGTACGATGAGTTACAAGTGCGATTCAAACAATACAAGGACAAGCCACATGATACCCCTGAGAAGCCGTTAGAGGATGATTTAGAAGAGATTGATGATACTCCCGTTCTTGTTACCCTGCCCCTTGAATCAGAGCTTGAAGGGTCTGATGAAGAGGAAATTGAAACGATGAAAAAGCGAGACGATACCATACGCCAAACGCTACTCAAAGAACAAGAGGAATCAAAGAAAGCAATAGCCCTGAAGGCGAAGCATGAATCAAGATTGAATGAACTCATGGTTAGACTTGGCGATATTCAAGAGAAAAGCGATGATGTTGATTATGAACGAGGTTAGCAGGTTGTTGCATATCTTATAGAAGAATTATTGAATGATGTTCCATTATGGAATATAATTGATTTTAGAAAGGTGAAAGATTAGGAGGTTCAAGATGAACAATAAAAATAAAACTAAAGACCGTCGTAAGTGCATATCTATCTCTTTGTCTGAAACAGAGAAAGAGAGACTGATGGAAAAGGCGAATGCAGAGGGTCTATCGCTATCTGCTTTTTTAAGACTGGCAGCGAATAAGTATATTGCTGTTGAGCAAGAAAAAGAGGTTCAATAATGGCTGGGAATAGTAATTTAGCAAGGGCAAATAGAGAAAAAAATGATGAGTTTTATACTCGCTTGACCGACATAGAAAAAGAATTGAGATACTACAGAAAACACTTTAAAGGTAAAACGGTCTTTTGTAATTGTGATGACCCTTTTGAGTCTAATTTCTTTAAGTATTTTGTCTTGAACTTTAATAGGTTAGGGCTTAGAAAGTTAATTACAACTTGTTATACTACCTCCCCCGTTGCACATCAGCAATTGTCCTTGTTTGATATCATGGGTAATTCAGAAGAGAGCAAAGATAAGCCTTACAAAGCTGTCGTATCTAAGGTTTACGACGCTACAGGCGATGGTGGTATTGATATGTTTGACGTAAAAGAGCTGTTTTTATCTGGTGAAAACGAACTTACGGAGCTTGAGGGCGACGGGGATTTTCGTTCTGATGAATGTATTGAGTTACTAAAAGAGTCAGATATTGTGGTGACAAATCCGCCATTTTCTTTGTTCCGTGAGTATGTAGCACAATTAGTAGAATACGAAAAAGATTTTTTGATAATAGGTAATCAAAATGCGATTACATATAAAGAGATTTTTCCTTTACTAAAAGATAATACGATGTGGTTAGGTGTTAATAATCCTGCACCAAAATTATTTTATGTGCCGAGCCTACTAGAAGAAAGAAACAATATAAGTAAAGATGAAGAAGGTAATTTAGTTGCCTCATTTGGTAATGCTTGTTGGTTTACAAATTTAGATATAAGAAAACGTCACGAGGAGTTAATTTTAGTAAAAAAATATAATCCAGATGAACACTCTAAATACGATAATTATGACGCCATTAATGTAAACAGAGTCAAAGATATTCCTTATGATTATGACGGTGTTATGGGTGTGCCGATAACATTTTTAGATAAATATAGTCCGGAACAGTTTGAGATACTGGGTATTAGTCAGACTTGGGCTACAGACTTTGAATTTGGTAAGAGTAAGGTATATGAGAAAGGGATTCAATACTCGCAGGATGGTAAAGCATCTAATGGCAGTAAGGTAAATGACGGTGCTGTGATAGCCTATGAAATAAAACCAAGTTCAGGTGTTTATTATAAAGCGGAAAACTCCAATAAGTATTTGGTTAAAAATTATGTAAGGTTGTTTGTTAGGAACAAGCATCCTGAAATAAATGTCGAGGTGGATTAATGAATATACAAGAAAGAAAAGTGACGGTAAGAGAGCTTGCCGAAGATTATTTCAACGACGCTGAGGAAGGCGTTGTTGGCTATGACAACAGACTTGATATTAGACCTAAATATCAAAGGGAATTTGTTTACAAAGATGAACAAAGAGATGAAGTCATACGCTCAGTCATGCGAGACTTGCCTTTAAACGTCTTTTACTGGGCAAAAACGGGTGATGATAGTTATGAAGTATTAGATGGTCAACAAAGAACTATATCACTTTGTGAGTACATTGACGGCAATTTCTCAGTCGATGGTAAGTATTTTAATAACCTACCAAAGGATAAGCAAAATCAGATTTTAGACTACAAGCTTTTTGTCTATGTATGCGATGGCACCGATAGTGAAAAGCTGGAATGGTTTAGGATTATCAATATTGCAGGTGAAAGGCTTACAGACCAAGAGTTAAGAAACGCTGTTTATGCGGGTTCGTGGGTTACGGATGCGAAACGTTATTTTTCTAAAACAGGTTGTGCGGCTGACACGGTAGGTGGAGATTATTTAAGAGGGTCTTCTATTCGTCAAGAATACCTAGAAACCGCTATTTCATGGGCTGCTGATGCTGAAGATACGACAATCGAAGGCTATATGAGTAAACGGCAACACAATCCGACAGCTCAAGAGTTGTGGAGCTATTTTAGAAGCGTGATTGAATGGATTCAATCCGTATTTCCAAAAGTCCGAAAAGAGATGAAGGGTTTACCATGGGGATTGTATTACAACAAACATGGTAAGCGTACTGATTTAGACCCTGTAAAGCTTGAGCAAGAAGTTCAAAGATTATTGGGTGATGAGGACGTAACAAAGGCATCTGGAATCTATGAGTATTTACTTACTGGTTCTGAAAAAGCCTTGTCTATTAGAGCGTTTGATAAGCGTGATAGGCAAACTGCTTATGAAAGACAAAATCATCTCTGTGCGATTTGCGAAGATGAATTTGAGTTTGAGGAAATGCACGGTGACCATAAAGTGCCTTGGAGCAAAGGCGGTCATACGACACCTGAGAACTGTCAGATGCTTTGTATCGAATGCAATTTAAAAAAAACAAACTATTAGAGGGGTACTGATGGCGAAGAAGAAAGGATTCAAACAGAACGACAACAACTTAGCGATTACGTACAGCCGATTTTCATCCCATGCTCAGAACGAAGAATCTATCGAACAGCAACAAAAGCGAGCCAATGAGTATGCCGATGCTCACGGCTATCATGTTGTCAAAGAGTACGCTGATTACGCACTTTCGGGTCAGAACGATGATAGACCCCAGTATCAGTTGATGCTATCTGAGGTTAAGACCCTGAAGCCTGCCGTTCTCATCATGTGGAAGAACGACAGGTTAGGGCGTGATGTGCTGGAGCTTCAATTAGCCAAACGGGCTATTAGAGCCGCTGGGTGCAAAATTGAGCTTGTATCTGAGGTTGCCCCAGATGCTGAAACATCCCAAGGCAAACTGGTTGAACATATGATGGATGCCGTGGCTCAATTTTGGAGTGATACTTCTCGGGAGAACATAAGGCGTTCACAACAGGAGATGGCGAAGGCTGGTAAGAGCTTAGGTCATAAGATTTTCGGCTATAAGGTCGGAAGTGAAAGAAAATATGAGATTGACGGAAGCACCGCCCCGATTGTCAAACGGATATTCAACGACTATGCCAATGGAAAGCCGATGCAGGACATAGCCAATGAATTGAACGACCAAGGACTTAGGAGTTCAACAGGTAGTCGATTCACGGTTAATGGACTCAGGAGCATCCTACACAACGACCGATATATCGGCGTGTATAAGTATGGTGAAGTTCGCATCGATGGTGGTATGCCCTCGATTATCGACAGAGAGCTATACGATAATGTTCAAAAGATGTTTGCTCTGAATAAGCGTGGAAATAAAAAACCCACCGAGTCTCATAGATACTGGCTCTCTGGCAAACTGTACTGCGGTCACTGCGGAGAACCGATGCAGGGTGTGTCGGGAACAAGCAAGTCCAAAGGTCAGAAGCACTTTTATTACTACTGTGCGAAGCATCGCAAGCACCAGTGCGATAAAAAGAACGTGCGAGCAAATGAAATCGAAAATATCGTGATAGATATTTTGAATGAAATATTGAATGATTCTGAGCAGTTGACTTCGCTCGCTGTGGATGCCCATTACTACTATAAGGAGTACCACAAGGAAACGAAGTATCTGGAAAGTCTGGAAGCCGAGCTCAAGAACACGGAGAAAGCCTTGCAAAACATTGTCAAGGCAATTGAAGCGGGTATCTTCTCTGACACGACACAAGAAGCCATTCTGAAGCGTGAAGAAGAAAAGAAAGCTTTGCTGGAAGCTATTCAAGTCGAAGAAGTCAAACGCTCGATGATACAAGATGAGTACAGCATCAAAGCCTACTTTAATAAATTCGCTCATGCCGATTTTGAGGATGCAAATGTCAGAGACTCAGTCTTAGAGTATTTCATCGACAAGATATTCGTGTACGATGATAAAGTCGTCTTCGTGGGTTGCATCACGGATGATAAGTGGGAAGTGACACTGGAAGATATTGAACGAGCTGAGGGCACGGAGAAGTCGGGGTTCGACGACTTCGTGCTTGGCTCCACCAAAGAACGAACGGTCGAACTATTCTTTATAAGGGATAGATTCGTACT
>JAUNUQ010000055.1 GCA_030538075.1 Tissierellia bacterium | reverse complement strand
AATAAAGTGGTCTCTGAGTTCTTTGCTTTGTAACATATGTCTTGACACTCTAGAATGTCACTAAATATTTCAATACTTTTAACTTGCACAGCAGGATCAAACATGGTAGAATAATGATAATTTTTGAAATGAAAATACGATGATGGAGTTATGGTTCTATTGGAGCGTTCCAGAGAGTTGACGGGGGTGGAAGTCAACACCGAAGATAGAATGCAGTCTGTCTCCTGAGTAGGTATGGTGAAAGCATATGCAAGTAGCTGTACTCGGTGGCCCCGTGATCGGCGTAGGTCTTGTTTGAGACTGTGAGAGATCCCGTATTTTAATGGGATAAGCAGGGTGGTACCGCGATATTTTCGTCCCTGGAGTCAATTTGACTCCAGGGCTTTTTTAATTCTAAGAGGGAGGATATGCAATGAGAAAATTGTACATAAGCGATGTGACAATGAAACAAGTCGGCGATGCTTCTGGTTTTTCGTTGAGCTTTAAGGAGAAGATCGAGCTGGCAAAATTGTTGGATCGCTTGGGGGTTTCTGTAATCGAAACAGATGGCATTCGCAGGCCCAAAATCGACAGTCTGTTGATTAAGTCGATTGCTCCGGCGGTGAAGAATTCGGTGGTTGCCGTACCGGTTGAGCTGGATGGAGGAAATATCGATGAGACTTGGGCGGCTCTGAGGGAAGCGAAGTCCCCCAGACTCCAGGTGCCGGCGCCGATGAGTGCGGTGCAGATGGAGTATTTAAGCCGAATGAAGCCAGAGGAATTGCTCAAGAAGATGGAGGAGACGATTCGCGCTTGCAAGAAGCTCTGTGAGGATGTGGAGTTTATTGCAGATGATGCAAGCCGAAGCGAACCTGCATTTTTGAAGCGTGCCCTTGAGACGGCTATAAAAGCTGGCGCCGACATTGTCACCATCTGTGACACGGCGGGGACGATGCTCCCCTATGAATTCGAAGCCTTTTTACGAGATCTCTTGGCAGATGTGGCAGGCATTGATGGGGTCAGGGTAGGGGTCAGCTGTGCAAATAATCTGGCGATGGCGGATTCCTGCGCAGTAGCGGCGGTGCGCTGTGGCGTGCAGGAGATCAAAGCAGCAGTTCGGGATGTAAACACGGTGTCTTTGGAGAATATCGCGAGACTGATCTCGGAGAAGGGCTATATCTACAATGTGACAACGGATATTCGAATTACGGAATTGCAGCGCGTGATCAAGCAGATCCACTGGATTTGCAATACGGTTCGCAGTAAGGGATCTCCCTTTGATTTTGGGGTTCAAGAGGTCGAAGATGATTTTATGGCACTTAGTGCCCATGAGAGCCGAGCCTCTGTGGCAATGGTGGTCAAACGCCTGGGATATGAGCTGTCCGATGAGGACGAGGCCAGGGTCTACGACGAATTTACGAGAATTGCAGCCAGAAAGAAGAGCATTGGTCGAAAAGAGCTGGATGCAATTGTCGCAGCGGCGGCTATGCAGGTTCCACCCACTTATCAAGTGGAGAGCTATGTGATCAATACGGGAAATATCATTACGGCAACGGCACATCTTAAGTTAAAGAAAAACGAGGAGATCTTAGGGGGAATCAGTATCGGGGATGGACCGATTGACGCCTCCTTCCTGGCTATTGAGAATATTGTAGGTTGTCATTATGAGCTGGATGACTTTCAAATCCAATCGGTCACCCAGGGTAGACAGGCGATGGCAGAAGCAGTAGTAAAGCTCCGCTCCAATGGAAAGGTCTATTCTGGTCATGGGATCTCGACAGATATCATCGGTGCGAGTATACGTGCTTATGTGAATGCTCTCAACAAAATCGTGTATGAGGAGGTGGGCGTATGAGACTTTCTTTTTCGACACGTGGCTGGGGACAGATGAGCTGGGAGGAGATGATTGATACTGCACTGGATATGCGGTTTCAGGGAGTGGAAGTGTACAATCTGCACAAGTTCCCAAATCTCACCGATCGCAGTGGTCCCTTTCATCCGGTAAATGCTGCGGCAACAGCACGCAGACTATTTGAAAACAAATTGCAGATATCCTGCTTTGACAGCTCCTGTGATATCTCTGAGAGAAGAGATGAGACTCTGGACGAAGTCCGCCTGATGATCGATACGGCCCAAGCCCAAAGGGTGAAGAAAGTCTGTGTGGTAGCCCTTCAGGACAATGAGGATAGAGTGCTGGAGAATCTGGAAGAACTGCTTCCCTATGCCAAGGAGAAAAATGTGGTGATCCTGATCAAGTCTTCGGGCATATATGGGGATACCCAGCGCCTGAGGGATCTTTTGAACCGCTTTGCCTGTGATGAACTGGCGGTGCTCTGGGATATGCACCACACCTACCGCAGATTAGGTGAGAGTGCAGCGGAGACGATCCGCAACCTCGGAGCCTATGTGCACCATGTGCATCTCAGGGATTCAAATGAGGATGGGTCCTATAATCTGATTGGCGAAGGCACCATGCCTGTGGCTACCATGATGGAAGCGCTGACTTCCATTAACTATGACGGCTTTATCTCACTGGAGTGGAAGCCGGAGTGGATGGAGGATCTGACGGATCCAGAGATTATCTTTCCGCATTTCGTCAACTACATGCACCGTTTTCAAAGTCCTAAGAGCCGAAAAAAGGAGCTCTACTACAACTACGATCACACGGGACAATATATCTGGGAGAAAAATATTCTGATCGATGAGACTTTTCCCCAATTACTCGATCGAGTGGTCGAGGAGTTTCCGGACCAATACGCTTTTAAATATACAACTTTAGATTATACGAGAACCTATATGGAGTTTCGAGATGAGGTCGAAGACTTTGCAAGGGCCCTGCTCTCCATGGGGGTACGCCCCGGTAGCAAGGTCGCGATCTGGGCGACCAATGTCCCGGCCTGGTATTTGACCTTCTGGGCGACTGTCAAGATCGGCGCAGTCCTAGTTACGGTCAATACCGCATACAAAATCCATGAGATCGAGTATCTCTTGCGCCAATCGGACACCCATACTCTCGTGATGATTGAGGACTGTCTGGATTCCAATTATGCCCAGGCCATCCGGCAGCTCTGTCCAGAGCTCGAGGATTTGGTTCCAGGAGAGTCCCTTCATGCAAAAAAACTGCCCTTCCTTCGCAATGTGATCACCGTGGGTTTCAAAATGCGCGGCTGTCTGTCCTTTGACGAGGTGATGGAGCGAAAAGAGCAGGTGCCCGTCGAGGAAGTATACCGCTTGGCGAATGCCATGAAGCCAGATGATGTCTGCAATATGCAGTACACTTCGGGTACGACTGGTTTTCCCAAGGGGGTCATGCTCACCCATTACAATATCGTCAACAACGGAAAGGCGATCGGAGACCGAATGGGTCTGTCCACAGCGGATAGGATGCTGATTCACGTTCCGATGTTCCACTGCTTCGGCATGGTGCTTGCGATGACCTCGGCGATCTCCCATGGAGCGACGATCTGTCCCCTCCCATATTTCTCGGCAAAGGCCTCCCTGGCTTGCATCAATCTGGAGAGGATCACCGTCTGTCACGGCGTGCCGACGATGTTTATCGCCATGCTCAACCATGAAGACTACAGCAAGACGGATTTCTCCTATATGCGTACGGGGATTATGGCGGGTTCCGGTTGTCCAGCGGAGTTGATGCGAAAAGTCGGCAGTCCCGAGGGCATGAACATGCGGGGTATCGTCAGTGTCTACGGTCAGACCGAATCGTCCCCAGGCTGTACGATGTCCGCATGGGAGGACTCTGAGTCTGTGCGCTGCGATACCGTAGGCTATCCATTCCCCCATGTGGAGGTGAAGATCGTCGATACACAGACGGGAGCAGAGCTTCCCGCAGGAGAGAATGGGGAGCTGTGCACCAGGGGCTACCATTTGATGAAGGGATACTACAAGATGCCCCAGGAGACCCAAGAGGCCATTGATAAGGATGGCTGGCTCCACACAGGGGATCTGGCCCAGCGTACCGAGGACGGCAATTACAATATCACCGGACGCCTCAAGGATATGATCATCCGAGGCGGAGAGAATATCTATCCCAAAGAGATTGAAGAATTCATCTACACCCATCCCAAAGTACAGGACGTACAGGTCATCGGCGTACCAAATGAAAAATACGGTGAAGAAGTCATGGCCTGTGTCATCCTAAAAAAAGACGAGACGATGACGGAGCGGGAGATGAAGGAGTATATTCAGGGTCAGATGTCGAGGCATAAGGTGCCGAAGCATATCGTCTATGTGGATCATTTCCCGATGAATGCGGCTGGCAAGATCATGAAATACAAGATGAGGGAGAATGCGGGCGAATACATCAAGTCCAGCGGAGGAGAGATTCATGACTAAGAAGATGATTACGATGGATGGAAACGAGGCAGCTGCGGATATAGCGTATCGATTTACCGAAATTGCCGGTATCTATCCGATAACCCCCTCCTCGCCAATGGCAGAGCATACGGATGCCTGGTCTGCGAAAGGTAGAACCAATCTCCTCGATCAGACGGTCCAACTGGTCGAGATGCAGTCTGAGGCTGGCGCCATCTCCATTGTCCACGGTGCATTGCAGACAGGAGCACTGGCCACCAGCTATACCTCGAGCCAAGGCCTGCTCTTGATGATCCCAGTCATGCACCGAATCAGTGGAGAGAGGCTACCTGGGGTGCTACATGTGGCCTCCAGGACCGTTGGGACCCATGCCCTGAGCATCTTTGGGGATCACTCCGATGTCATGAACTGCAGGCAGACAGGATTTGCCATGCTCTGTTCAGGAAGTGTTCAGGAGATCTGCGACCTGGGGCCGATCGCCCATTTGGCGGCAATCAAGGGGCGAATTCCCTTTTTACACTTTTTCGATGGCTTCCGCACCTCCCATGAACTGGCCAAAGTTGAGGTTCCATCGGACGAATTTTTGGGCTCCTTGATCGATTATCAGGCGCTAGAGGAGTTCCGCACGAGCAGCCTCAATCCAGAGAGACCAAGACTGCGCGCAACAGTACAAAACCCGGACATCTATTTCCAGGTTCGAGAGGCGAATCATCCCTTCTATGCAGCTCTCCCTGCCATGGTCGAAGAATATATGGAGAGGATCAGCGAGGAGACCGGCCGGGTATATCATCTATTCAACTACTATGGTGCAAAAGACGCGACCCGAGTCGTCATCGCAATGGGCTCGGTTTCCGGTACGATCCGGGAGGCCGTCGATGCACTAATGGAAAGGGGAGAGAAGGTGGGCTTTATTCAAGTCCATCTATATCGTCCCTTCTCCATGGAGCATTTCCTAAAGGCACTCCCGTCAACTGTGGAGAAGATCGCTGTATTAGACCGAACCAAGGAGATGGGCAGCAGTGGGGAACCCCTTTATCAAGATATCTGTACCACCATCGTCAAAGCAGGTAGGGATCTTTCAATCGTCGGCGGAAGATATGGCTTGAGCTCCAAGGATACGGATCCCATGCAGATCCTTTCCGTATTTGCGAATTTACAGCTCGATCAACCGAAGGGGAATTTTACAATTGGGATCGAGGATGATGTCAATGGATTATCCCTTCCTTCTGTTTTGCCAGTGCCTGTGGGAAATAGCGACCTGATCTCCTGTAAATTCTGGGGCTTGGGTGGAGATGGAACCGTCGGTGCCAACAAAAATACAGTTCAGATCTTAAACGAGACGACGGACTTATATGCCCAGGCATATTTTGAATTCGATGCAAAGAAATCCTATGGGGTCACCAAATCCCATTTGAAATTTAGCAAGAGTCCCATTCGAGGCTCCTACTATGTCAAGCAGGCCGATTTCCTGGCTTGTCATAACCAGAGCTATATCAATCAATACGACATCATCGACGAGATCCTGCCAGGAGGCACCTTCCTGTTAAATTGCACCTGGAAACCAGAGGAGCTCGAAGAAAATCTGCCTGCTACTGTCAAACGAAAGCTGGCGGAGAAGCAGATCAGTTTCTATACCATTGATGCAACGGAGATCGCTCTAGGACTCGGCTTGGGCGGCTTCACCAATACAGTGCTACAAGCTGCATTCTTTGCCCTGTTTGAGTTGATTCCTCTGGAAGATGCCCTGATTGAGATCAAAGGAGCGATTCAAAGGACTTATGCCAGCAAGGGGGAAGAGGTCGTCAATCGAAACTTGGCTGCGGTGGATGCAGGGGTCCGAGGGCTTCAAAAGATCGAAATCCCAGAGTATTGGAAAGGAGAGGAAGAGACTCCTCGGCAAAAGGATCAATCTCTACCAGAGGTTGTCACCAAGATGCTAATCCCAATCAATGCACAAAAAGGGGACGAGATGCCCGTCAGTGCCTTCAAGGGCTATGAAGACGGAGCCTTCGAGATGGGGATGACCGCATTTGAGAAGAGGGGAATCGCTTCAAGGATCCCCAAGTGGATCCCGGACAATTGCATCCAGTGCAATCAATGCTCCTTTGTCTGTCCCCATGCGGTCATCCGGCCATATCTGTTGGATGAGCAAGAGCGAAAAGCAGCACCGAAGGAATTTCCAGTGATTGAAGCCATCGGCTCCGCAGCAAAGGGGATGGGATACAGCCTTCAAGTGTCACCCTACGACTGCACCGGCTGTGGAAGCTGTGTGCATACCTGCCCCGCACCCAAGAAAGCCCTTGAGTTGATACCGGCAAATTTAGAACCGAGCATGAATATCCCATGGGAGTATGCACAAAAACTATCGGACAAGGGGGATCTATTTAACCCATTGACCATTAAGGGCAGCCAGTTCAGAAAGCCCCTTCTCGAGTTTTCGGCTGCGTGTGCAGGCTGTGGAGAGACACCTTACGCCAAGCTGATGACCCAGCTCTTTGGAGACCGGGTCTATTGGGCCAATGCGACGGGCTGTAGCCAGGCCTGGGGATCGCCCATGCCCGGAATCCCATACACTGTCAATGACAGGGGACATGGACCTGCATGGTCGAACAGCCTGTTTGAAAACAATGCGGAGTTCAATCTGGGGATGTTATTGTCTGTTCGTCAACAACGAGAAGCCCAGAGGATTCGTGTGAACAAGTTGATGGCAGAAACAGACAGCGACAGCTTGAAAGCAGCTGGGAACCGATGGTTAGAGACTTATGATGACCTGGAGCTGTCCCGGGAGGCGAGCGATCAACTGATTGCCGCTCTGGAGCAAGAGGGATCCGAGCTTGCAAATGCCATTCTCAGACAAAGGGATCAGCTTGCGAAGAAGACTTTTTGGATGTTCGGTGGAGACGGCTGGGCTTACGATATCGGCTTTGGCGGCTTGGATCATGTGCTGGCCAGCGGTGAGGACATCAATGCGTTTATCGTCGATACCGAAGTCTATTCCAACACGGGGGGGCAGAGTTCAAAGGCGACGCCAATCGGAGCCGTTGCACAGTTTGCTTCCTCTGGCAAGCCGAGCCACAAAAAAGATCTTGGTGCAATGCTGATGACCTATGGAAATGTCTATGTGGCACAGGTGTCCATGGGGGCAAATTACAACCAGTTGATCAAAGCCATCAAAGAGGCCATTGAATACAAAGGTCCCTCCGTCATCATCGCCTATGCACCCTGCATCGCCCACGGCATCAAACAGGGAATGGATAAGGTACAGACGGAGATGAAACGCGCCGTAGAATCCGGCTACTGGATCCTATACCGCTACAACCCGGATAACCCGGAGGCTCCGCTAGTCGTCGACTCCAAGGAACCTACCCTCGACTTCGAGGAATTCCTAAATGGAGAGACCAGATACGCCAGCCTAAAACGCAGCTTCCCCGAAAATGCAGAAATCCTATTCCGCAAAGGCAGAGAAGAAGCAGTAGCCAGATACAAAAAGTACAGAAAACTAGAGAGATCATTTGGGGACGCTTTAGAGAGATCATT
>JAUNUQ010000014.1:40348-56919 GCA_030538075.1 Tissierellia bacterium | reverse complement strand
AAGGCGTATATTTGGAGGAATAGAGCTTAGTAAGAAATCAGAAATGCTAGAGGATACTGCATTATACTGCTTTACAGAGATAACAACAAAGGAAGAGATTGATGCTCTTAAAAACGCATTAGAAGAAATTCTCAATGTAACAAGTGAAGAAGGAGGCCATTATGAGCAATGAAATAAGAGTTCGAAACTTCCATGAAGCAAAATGGGATGAACCGATCATATTGGAAATGTCCACCCCAGGTGAACGTGGTATCATTTTACAAGCAGATCCACAGATTACGAAAATAGTAGGTAGCGCTGCAGAGATCTTACCGGACTCAATCAAGAGGAAAAATGCGCCTAACCTGCCAGAGCTTGCACAACCACAGGTACTGCGCCATTTCCTTCGATTGTCACAGGAAACTTTAGGCCAGGAACTGAATATAGATATTGGACTTGGAACATGTACGATGAAATATAGTCCAAAGATCAATGAGCAGTTCGTACGCAGTGAGAAATTTGCGGAACTACATCCGGAACAAGACCCAAGCACAGTGCAAGGATGCTTAGAAATTATCTATGGAATGCAGCAAATCATGAAGGCAATATCAGGGATGGATGCATTTTCCTTCCAACCAGGAGGGGGAGCTCAGGCAGTTTATTCTAATGCGTCAATTCTTAAGAGATATTTTAAGGATAAAGGAGAAGGAGACACGCGTACTGAGATCATAACTACAATCCTTTCTCATCCCGTAAATGCTGCTTCACCGCATACCGTAGGCTATAAAGTCATCACTCTGATGCCAGAACCAGAAACTGGATATCCATCGGTAGAGTCTTTAAAGGCTGTTGTATCTGAACAAACAGCAGGTTTATTCATAACAAATCCTGAAGATACGGGAATCTTTAATCCCAATATCAAAGAGATGATTGATATCGTTCATGAAGTTGGTGGGCTATGTGTTGCGGATATAGCCGACTCAAATGGATTATATGGTATTTCCCGAGCCAAGGAAGCTGGGTTCGATTTATGTCACTTTAATCTCCATAAATCTTTCTCTTCTCCTCATGGCTCAATGGGACCTTGTTGTGGAGCACAAGGTGCAAGAGAATATCTGGAAAAATACCTACCAAATCCACGAATTGAATATGATGGTGAGAAATATTTCTGGAAAGAGGATGATGAGAACAGTATAGGGAAAGTAAGAAAGTACTATGGAGTAATTGCCACAGTTCTAAGGGCATATTCATGGGTATTGGCTCTTGGGCCGAAGGGATTAAAAGAGGTATCAGAAGTTTCTATATTGAACAACAACTACTTGATGAAAAAAATGCTTAGTGATGTGAAGGGAATAAGCGCTCCATGGGGAAAAGAGAAATACAGAATGGAGCAAGTTCGTTATAGCTTTGAACAGATGAAAGAGGAAACTGGTGTAGGAACCGATGATATTGATCGACGAGTAGTTGATTATGGTTTGCAAGGCTTTTTCCAAAGTCATCATCCATGGCTCATTCCAGAACCCTTCACACCAGAGCCAAATGAAACATATTCAAAAAAGGACATCGACGAATATGTTGCCATCTTCCAGAGAATTTCGGAAGAAGCATACTCGGATCCTAAGCTAGTCATTGATGCGCCACATCGAGCTCCCATATCTAAGATAGACGTAAATCCATACGAGAAGCCAGAGGACATCATTGTTTCTTGGAGAGTCTATAAAAAGAAGAAGGGATTAAAATAATGTTCCGAATCGGCTTGATTATCAATCCAGCCGCAGGAATCGGAGGAAAACTGGGGTGGAAGGGTTCTGACCACCCCGAGTTTTATCCGATTAAGGCACAAGAAGCTATACTGCAAAAGGAGCCTCAGCGAAAGACTGAGGAAACGTTTCAGATTGTTAAAGAGGGACTTGAGGGGGAGGATTTTCTGGTTTTGACAGGTTCAGGGACAATGGGTGAAGATTTGTGTCAGAAGCTGGACATAGCATATCAGATAGTCTATGTGGCGCCGATGTGTACCCAAGCCAGTGATACCGCTTTAACCGCAAAAAGATTGGTTGAAGAAGAGGTTGATCTGATTGTGTTTGCAGGAGGAGATGGAACAGCGCGTGATCTATTGGATGAAGTCACAGATCAAGTGGTTGTGCTTGGAATTCCAGCAGGGGTTAAGATGCATTCATCTGTGTTTGCGGTTAATCCTTCTAATGCTGCTCGTATGATACTAGATTTTGTGCATGGGGCACTACGAGATCGATTAGCTGAAGTGATGGACATTAACGAGGATTTATTGAAAGATGATGTCTTGGAAGCCAGACTATATGGATACCTTAGGGTTCCTGATGACATAACGTGCGTACAGCGTACAAAAGTGGGCAGGCAGGGGGGTGAGCAGGAGAAAGCAAAACAGATTGCCCAATATATCGCAGATAATCTCATTGATGATGCAATTTATATTATTGCTCCAGGAAGTACTACTGGTGAAATTATGAAGATTTTGGGACTGGATTACACTCTACTGGGAGTAGATGTCGTTCAATGTGGAGAGCTGCTTGCAAAGGATGTGAATGAGAGTGATTTACTCAGAATCGTCGAAAGCGTTCAAGCAATATATGTGATTATCACAATCATAGGTGGCCAGGGATTTCTTTTCGGTAGAGGAAACCAGCAGATCAGTGCTAAAGTGTTGGGAAAGATATCAAAAGAGAATATTAAAATTATCTGTACACCCCAAAAAATCGTTGATCTCCGTGGGAGGCCAATCCGAGTGGATACTGGAAGCAAGAAGGTAGATGAAATGTTAAGAGGCTATCATCGAATTATTGTTGGATATGATGAAGATTATGTTTATCAAGTCAAATAGGAAGTAATGTTAGAAATCGTAAGAAAAATTTAAATCCATTGTGTATTGAATCTTTATTTTATGCATTGGTTAAGGAGGAAAAAATGAGTCCGATTTTTTTGGTTTGTTTAGTTGCTGCACTTGGCTATACAATTGGAAAGATCTCATTACGAGGTATCAACTTAGGAACATCAGCGGTGTTACTAGTAGCGCTTATCTTCGGTCATTTTGGCTATGAGTTACCTGGGTTGGTTCGAGATTTGGGCCTCGTACTTTTTGTTGGGGCAGTTGGATTATTAGCAGGACCAGTTTTTATTCAAAACTTTAAAAGTAGAGCGTTTTCCTATATAATGTTAGGTATAGCTATTGTTCTTACAGGGGCAATTGTGACATGCTTGAGCATATACTCATTCCGTATACCAGCAGATCTGGGAGTGGGGCTTTTTGCAGGCGCGCTAACCAGTACGCCAGGTCTGGCAACGGCTATCGAAATGACCAGTAGTGACTTAGCATCGATAGGATATGGAATTGCTTATCCCTATGGTGTAGTGGGAGTGGTACTCTTCATCCAAATAGTACCAAAGTTGTTACGGACTGATCTGGTTCAAGAAGTTCAAAAGTTGGAGTCAACAGAAAGCGTTCAGACAGTAAGGCTAAAGATCCAGAGCTGGCATCAAGTAATTCTCTCAAATCGCAACGATTTGAGCAATCTAGATACACATGGAATTACAATGGATAAATTTGTAGGGGATCTACAATGTGGAGATATCATCACTCTTAGAGGGGATAGAAGTAGAGTTAAAAAGGTTGTTGACCACATAGTAGGGTATTTACCCCAGTTTGATCGTAAGGGCTTCCTAATCTTTTCGTTGTCTCTATGTTTGGGAGTTCTCATTGGAAACATTAGCTTGCCTTTACCAGGAAATCTCAGTTTTAAACTAGGCATGTCTGGTGGCCCCTTGGTATCCGGGATTCTGATCGGCCATTTTCGTCAAATAGGAAGAGTGCGTATCGAGACCCCAAATGAATTATTGGAAGTAATGCAAGAGTTTGGGCTCATGTTATTCTTGATGGGCGCAGGTATGAATGCAGGAAAAGGATTTGTAGATGTTGTTTCAGAGCATGGGATGGTATTATTTATTGTTGGAATGCTAATTACCACTATTCCATTGATTGTTGGCTTTATTCTAAGTATCTACGTTTTTAAGCTTGATATTCTTAACGGGCTTGGAGCAATATGCGGAGGAATGACCAGTACCCCTGCGTTGGGGACGTTAATCTCCGCTACTAACACGAATAAAGTCTCAACTTCTTATGCATCTACTTATCCAATCGCACTAGTCATGATGGTGGTCTTGACCCAGATTATGATAAAGGCATTTATTTGACATAGGAGGTTAAAATGTTCGTCGATCATCGAGAGAAACTGTGTAAGTTCAAGAAAATTGAAATGCAATCAGACTTTGGATTCAATAATATGACCTTTGAGATATTGAATACGCTCGATGACGGTGTTTTTATCACAAACGCAGATGGATATATCCTATTTGTTAACAAGGCATATGAGAGGATTAGTGATTTAGACAGAGACGATCTTCTAGGCTATAATTTAGAGTATTTGATAAATCTCCACGTTTTTAAAGATGGCGCTTGCATTCGTGCTCTTATTAATGGCGAAAAATGTTCAATCATAGAGCGATTTCATGATCGGGAATGTTTAGTAACGGGTAATCTTTTAAAAGATGATGCTGGAAAAGTAGTTCTTGTAATTGCCACGATACGATATCTAGATGAACTGCAGAGGCTGAAAAATGAATTGGAGATTAGCAAAGTCCTAACACTTACATACTATGAAGAGCTACAAAAATTAAAGAAAAATGAAGCAGCTCAACAAAATGTAATTTACGGGAACTCTGATAATATGAAAGCAATTTTTCAACAGATACAAGCGATTCGTGAGGTTGATGCAACAATCCTCATAACTGGTGAAACTGGCGTAGGGAAAGAGATTATTGCGCAAGAAATACACAAAGAGAGCAAACGATGTAAAGGACCCTACATAAAACTGAATTGTTCTTCAATTCCGGAGAATTTGATAGAATCTGAGTTGTTTGGATACGCGAAGGGAGCGTTTACTGGAGCGAATCAGCAAGGAAAACTTGGTCTATTTGAGATGGCAAATGGTGGAACTCTTTTGTTGGATGAGATTGGGGAACTGTCACTAAGCGCGCAATCAAAGCTTCTACGGGTATTACAAGAAAGGAAAGTACTACCCGTAGGAGGTACGTCCTATCGGGATATTGACGTGCGCTTAGTTGCAGCAACGAATAGAGATCTAAAGAAGATGGTAGAAAAGGGATCTTTCCGTCATGACCTCTACTATAGACTAAATGTTGTACCAATACGGGTACCACCTTTGCGAGAACGAAAAGAAGACATTCCATTATTCATTAATTTCTTCTTGGAGCAATTAAATCGAAAATATAATAAAAACAAAATACTGTCAGACCGTATCGAGCGGCATTTGGAAAATTATTGCTACCCAGGAAATGTTCGTGAATTGAGAAATATTATTGAGAGAATTGTGCTTATGCCAGATGATGCTTCCCTTGAGGGGCTGTTATTCGAATTGACGCTAGAGACAATAGACGACGATGGAAATAACGGATATTGTTTGCAGGACGCAGTTGATCGATTGGAGGCGCATTTTATTAAGAATGCCCTTACGAATTGTAAGAATACTCGGGAAGCTGCGAAAAAGATTGGTATCAGTCAGGCGACTCTTGTTCGAAAAGTTAAGAAGCATAAGCTAAATCAGTACTATAAATAAATACTGACATGTCAAAAAGGTGCAAACAATATTTGGGTTTGCGTACTATTTAAGTCGTGTATTCTTTATTTGCAACATAATCCCATGGTGCAATAACGTCCCGTATGTTAAAATAAGGTTAAGGATATGTAAAGCGTCACAAAACAGCGGGAGGGAAGGATGACTTTTTTTGATTTCTTAACATTGATCGGTGGACTGGCCCTATTTCTCTATGGGATGGACACCATGTCTACCAGCTTGAACAATATCTCTGGTTCACAGATGAAGGCAATCATGACGGATTTGACCTCGAATCGGTTGAAGGCAGTGCTCCTCGGTGCCGCCGTCACAGCGTTAGTCCAGTCCTCATCTGGTACGACTGTGATTGTTGTAGGCCTTGTTAACTCGGCTGTCATGACTCTGTCCCAGGCAGTGGGGGTCATCATGGGGGCCAATGTAGGAACGACTATGACAGCTTGGCTACTCAGTTTGACGAGTTTATCCAGCGAAAATTTCTTTGTTCAACTCCTTAAACCCACATCATTTTCACCGGTATTGGCGATGGTTGGGGTCGTCATGCAGATGGTTGCAAAATCCGAGAAGAAGATCGAAATTGGCAGGGTCATGTTGGGGTTTGCAGTGCTGATGTTTGGGATGGAGACGATGAGTGCTGCCATGGAGCCCTTGGCAGAATCACCAGAATTTGGAAAAACGCTGCTCTTATTTTCGAATCCCGTTTTGGGGATCTTGGCGGGGACGATCGTTACGGCAGTGATTCAGAGTTCTTCTGCCTCCGTAGGGATTCTACAGAGCTTGGCGGCAACTGGTATTGTCACATATTCTACGGCAATGCCCATCATATTTGGTCAAAATATCGGCACCTGTGCAACTGCACTATTGTCTACAATTGGCGCCAAGCGAAATGCAAAGCGGGCAGCGATCATACATCTGCTCTTCAATATGATCGGTACCGTACTGTTCTCCGCAGTTTTCTACCTGATTAACTATTTGCGACCCTTTTCCTTTATGTCGGAATATATCAATGCGGTGGGAATTGCCATAATACATACCACTTTCAATATCCTGACGACGATAGTCCTATTACCTCAAGCGAAACGTCTGGAAGAATTGGCCATTAGACTGATCCCCTTCACGCAAGAGGATTACGAAGAGAGGGATGAGGAATTTCAAAAGCTCGACGATCGTCTGCTGGAAACGCCAAGCATTGCCTTGTCACAGACCTTTGACCTGTCTGTTGCGATGCTGGAATATGCAAGAGAAGCTCTGTTTTTGTCTGTTTCCTTGGTAGATGCTTACGATCAAAAGAAATATCAGAGGGTGCGATCTCTAGAGTCTAGGGTTGATCGCTATGAGGATCGATTGGGCAGTTATCTCGTCCATATTGGAAATCGAACACTGATCGAAAAGGATTCAAAAAAGCTCAACATCATCCTCCACAGCTTGAATGACATTGAACGAATCGCAGATCATGCAAAAAATATTTCTGAGGCAGCCAATGAGATGCAGGAAAAGCAGTTCATCTTTTCTCAGCAGGCTCGAGAAGAGCTCCGGGTCTATGGGCAAGCTGTATTAGATATGGTTGATAAGACGATTGAAATCTATATCGATGATGATGTGATAGGAGCTAGCCGAATTGAGCCCTTGGAAGATGTCATAGACTATCTCAACGATGAGATGAAATTGCGCCATGTCAAGCGGATCCGTAAGGGCACTTGTTCCATCGAGCTCGGATTCGTACTGATGGAGATCACCACTAGCCTTGAAAGAGTCGCCGACCACTGTTCCAATATCGCCGTCTCCATCATCACCGTGAATACAGATACTTTTGAGTCGCATCAATACCTCAATAAAGTCGCCAAAGATGACGAAGCATTCCTGAAGGAATACAGATTCAATCGCGAGAAATACAAGCTGCCGATGAAAAAGGAATTTGTTAAGAAAAGAGAAGTTAAAGAAGTGGAGATTGAAAAGGTTCCAGAGAGTCCGTTAACAGCAGCTGAAGGAGATGGGCTTTCCCCCAACTAAAAAAACAATGCTAGACGGATGACCGGAGCTCTAACTCCGGTCTTTTTTGGTTCTATTGGGTGTAGTCTTTTCAATAGGCCGATTAGACATGAGTCATGCTAGGACAAAGGAGATCATGATATACTATAGTGACAAAATGAATGTACATAAACAGAGATAAATGATGTAGATCGGATAGTATGAATATCCGGTTGGGAGGGAGGATCCATGATAAAGCCGAAAAGACTTAAAAAGGGAGATACTGTAGCCATCGTCAGTTTATCCAGTGGAATGCTAGGGGAGGAATTCTGCAGTCATAATATTGAAATCGGCGAAAAACGGCTCCTTGAAATGGGATTAAAGCCAGTTTTTATGCCGAATGCCCGAAAGGGAATCGAGTACATCAAAGAACACCCGGAAAAAAGAGCGGAGGACTTGAAGGGTGCATTTATGAATCCAAAGATCCGAGGGATCATCTGCGCCATTGGCGGGGACGATACCTATCGAACACTGCCCCATCTTATGGAGGATGCTGAATTCAAGGAGGCAGTACGCATGGATCCCAAAGTGTTTCTGGGATTCTCGGACACAACGGTGAATCATCTTATGTTTTTTCAGCTGGGGCTACAGACATTTTACGGGCAGCCTTTATCCCTGATTTGGGAGAGATAGCGCCTAAAATGCTACCCTACACAAAAAGCGCATTCGAAAATGCTCTGATGGGCGAGGAGACGTATCAGATCTATCCAAGTGAGCTTTGGTATGAAGAAAGGACGGATTTTTCTAGAGCGGCTATAGGGACCAACCGGATCGCATATGCAAATCATCAGGGCTTTGAGCTAATCCAAGGAAGTAGTATTTTTGAAGGAGAACTCTTAGGAGGTTGCCTAGAGAGCCTGAACGAGATGATTGCACCGGTGAGATATGCTGATGAAATGGAGATCTGTTCCAGATACGGAATATTTCCAGATGTAGATCAGTGGAAAGAGAAGATCTTGTTCTTGGAAACCAGTGAAGAAAAGCTCGATCCTGTTCAATTTTGTGAGGCATTGCAGAATTTCAAAGAAAGAGGCATCATGGATGTCATCAATGGAATCATCGTCGGTAAACCGCAGGATGAGGCATTTTATGAAGAATATAGAGCTGCTTTACCGGAAGTCATTGATAATCCAAGTCTTCCGATTCTATATAATGTGAACTTTGGGCATGCTTTACCAAGGGCGATTCTGCCTTATGGGGCGATGGCGAAAGTGGATGCTGTAAAACAAAGTATAACGATAAGCTGATAGGATTTAACAATCGATCTTCTTTTATTGATCATTCAAATCAATAATGATCAGAGTTGCGATTATTTTGCTAGCAGGACACAATCTCTGCCTTCTGTATGATGTAAACAGCTAAAGCAGTGAGATGGAAGGTAGCACTTCAAAAAATGGCGGACTTTTTAGTTGAGAGGCCCAATGTGGTTTGGTCGATTGAGGAGAATCTGCAAGGACAATCAATTGAGTAACTATACGATAAAGATCTAAGACTATACTGCACAATGATTCTGATTATTAGAGGGCTGCTTTAGAAAAGATCTCTCAAATGTGAAGTTAGCGCAGCGAAGAAAACTCATAGTAGAAGAAAAGATTGCAAAAACAACGGAATAGAGGCCTTTCCGCTAGAGGAGGTTCGTCATACATGCCATAAAGAATAACAGAGAACATCGATTCTACATGGAATGAATGTATAATAATACAATTATGCTAAATGTATAAATACGCAGCATAAATAAAAGCTGTAAAAATAGAGAAAAATAGAATTAAAAGCGAGGATAAAATATGTGCAAATATCTTAACAATTAAATGCAAAACGTGAAAATAGAGAGAAACGAAGGAATTAAGCGAATATCAGCCCGTTTAAAGCGTTGATCTCTAAGAGGATATTATTACTAAATGACTAAATATTAGCAAACAATTTGATATTTCCTTGAAATTAACATGAATTAATATTATACTCCTTATAGAAATGTATATAGGAGGTAATACAATGTCAGAAGCAAAAAAAGCGAGAAAGAAACGTGGGTTTCCATCTGCCTTTACAGTACTTTTTATTGTACTTGTTATCGCGGCAATCTTAACCTATGTAGTCCCAGCAGGAAGCTATGACCGATTGTCCTATGATGAATCGTCAGATTCTTTCACTATAGCAAAGAGTGACGGAGAAGTAGAAACGCTTTCTGCGACGCAACAAGTGCTCGACCAGTATGGCATAACGATTCCACTGGAGAGTTTTCAAAATGGTGATATCTTCAAACCGGTTGCAATACCGGGGACATACGAACAGATGAATCAACGTCCTCAAGGTTTGATTCCCCTGCTAAGAGCGCCGATCGTCGGTATAGCAGATAGCATTGGAATTATTGTATTCGTTCTCGTCTTAGGAGGTATCATTGGAGTACTAAATGCCACTGGAACTTTTGATGCAGGTATTGCGGCTCTATCTAGGAAAACGAAGGGAAAAGAGTTCCTATTGGTTGCGATTATTTCCACGATCATAGCGATTGGGGGAACGACATTTGGATTAGCGGAAGAGACGATCGCATTTTATCCCATTCTAATGCCCATCTTTATCGCGAGTGGATTTGACGCCATGGTCACCATTGCGGCTATCTATATGGGGTCTTGTATCGGTACGATGTTTTCGACAACAAATGCTTTTTCAGTCGTAATCGCATCGAATGCCGCCGGAATCAGCTTTAACTCTGGCCTTCTGATTCGTCTTATCGCACTGATTGTCGCCCAGGTAATCACTCTTGTCTACATCTATCGATATGCGCAAAAGGTAAAAAAAGACCCGAGTAAATCCATCGTTGCAGAGGATATGCCACGGATTGAAAAGAGATTCCTAAAAGACTATGATCCAAATAATGTCGTGCCCTTTGACTGGAGAAGGGTTACCATGCTTGTCGTTTTTGTTGCGGCATTTCCGGTCATGATTTGGGGTGTTTCTTCTCAAAGTTGGTGGTTTGAAGAGATGTCTGCTCTGTTCTTAGCCGTTGGGATCTTTTGTATTGCCATTTCCGGCTTAGGAGAAAAGGAAGGAGTTAGCAAATTCTTAGGGGGTGCAGCGGATCTCGTCAGCGTTGCGTTGATCATTGGTGTTGCAAGGGGGATTAACTTGATTATGGATGACGGGATGATTTCAGACACCCTACTGTACAATGCCTCCAACATCATCAGTGGCATGAACGGCGTTTTATTTTCATCTGTCCAAATGGTGTTATTCTCTTTCTTAGGGATCTTTATCCCGTCCTCTTCGGGATTGGCAACACTTTCTATGCCGATCGTGGCG
Organism: Tissierellia bacterium; assembly: GCA_030538075.1. GTDB lineage: Bacteria > Bacillota > Clostridia > Tissierellales > Peptoniphilaceae > JAUNUQ01. Next base: position 45,931 of record JAUNUQ010000014.1, on the reverse strand, counting down.
CCTTTGGCGGACGCAGTTAATGTTGGTCGAGATGTCGTGGTTTCAGCTTACAGCTTTGGACAGGGTTGGATGTCATTTATTACACCGACCGGCCTGGTCTTGGCTACACTTGAAATGGTGGATGTATCCTTTGATAAGTGGCTGAAGTTTATTTTGCCCCTCATGGGGATCATTGGTGTTTTAGCTATTGTCATGTTGGGTATCCAAACAGTAATGTAGGAAAATAAATGGAGATTATTATGGATAAAATGCTTGAAAGATTTTTACGATATGTTCAATTTGATACGAAAAGTGATGAGGACAACGAAAACTGCCCTTCCTCTTCGGGACAGACAGTTTTCGGAAAAGAACTTGTGAAAGAACTCATCGAAATGGGCATTTCCGATGCGTATCAAGACGCTCATGGTTATGTTTACGCATCCCTTGATGGCAATGTCTCAGTAGCGCCGACAATGGGGCTGATTGCACATATGGATACCGCGCCAGATTTGAGCGGGAAAGGTGTAAATCCGCAGATCCTTGAATATAAAGGTGGAGATATTCGCCTAAACGATCAATACACGACATCAGTGAAGGAGTTTCCTTTCTTAAAGAATTTGGAAGGTCAGACACTCATTACGACCGATGGAACAACTCTGTTAGGTGCTGATGATAAGGCGGGAGTTGCAATTATCATGACCGTCGTCGAGTATCTGAAGGAGCACCCAGAGATGCCCCATGGAAAATTGAAAATTGGATTTACACCTGACGAAGAGATTGGTCGTGGGGCGGACTTGTTTGACGTGGAAAAATTTGCAGCGGATTTTGCCTATACGATTGATGGAGGACCAGTTGGTGAACTGGAGTATGAGAACTTTAATGCAGCATCCGTCAAGTTGAAAATACAAGGCAAAAATGTACATCCAGGGACCGCAAAAAACGTCATGCTCAATTCGCTTCGCGTTGCGTTCGAATTTGAACAAATGCTACCCGTAGAGCAAAAGCCAGAATACACAGAAGGCTACGAGGGGTTTTTTCTGCTGGGCGAAATCCAAGGTACCGTAGATTTTACGGAAGTAGATTATATTATCCGAGACCATTCGATGGAGAAATTTGTTCAAAAGAAAGAATTGGTAGAAAAAGCAGTTCAATTTCTTAATGAAAAATACGGTGATGTGATCATCTTAGAAATGAAAGATAGTTACTATAATATGAAAGAGAAAATTGAGCCCCATATGGAGATCATAGATCTGGCGAAACAGGCGATGGAAGAACTGGGAATCGAGCCTATGATCAAGCCGATTCGAGGGGGAACCGATGGAGCAAGGTTGTCCTATATGGGACTTCCCACGCCAAATCTGTTCACCGGTGGATATAACTATCATGGGCGGTTTGAACTGATTTCGTATGAGGGGATGAAACAATCGGTGTCGGTGATTCTTAAGATGATCGAGAACAATGCGAAGTGAGGACTAGCCATGTATACAGATATTGAACCCCGAAGAGTTCATCATTATTTTCAAGAGATCAGCCAAATCCCAAGGTGTACGGGAAATGAAAAGGCGCTCTCCAATTATCTCGTACGCTTTGCAAAAGATCACAGCTTAGAGTTCAGCCAAGACACTCTAATGAATGTTGTGATCCGAAAACCTCCGATGATCGGTTATGAGAATGCGAAAAAAGTCATTCTACAGGGGCATATGGACATGGTCTGTGTAAAAGGGACTGAATCCACCCATGACTTTGAAAAGGATCCAATCGAGCTGATTGTTGAAGAGGGGATCTTACGAGCGAATAACACAACACTCGGTGCAGATGATGGGATCGCAATTGCAATGGGACTTGCAATTCTGGAGAGTGATCTCTATGCACATCCCGCTTTAGAGCTATTGGCGACGGTCTCTGAGGAGACCGACATCAGTGGTGCTTTGGGCCTTTCCAGAGATATGCTGAAAGGGGACTATCTGATCAATATAGATTCTGAAGAAGAAGGGATTCTCACCGTTGGATCAGCAGGAGGGGTGACCTTATACGTTACCCATCGGATTCAAAGGCAGAGAACAGAAGATAAATGTATTGAATTTCTCTTTGATGGACTCAAAGGGGGACATTCAGGGATGGAGATCAATAGTAATCGTGGAAATATGTTGAAGGTGATGGCAGCATTCGTTCGACGATTGTCAAAGGACAAAACAGTATCGATCATTTCTTTTGTTTCTGGAACATTGGACAATGCCATACCGAGCTCGGGTAGATTAATCTTGTCCATTAATGAGTTGGACGAGGACCAAGTTCAACAAGCCGTAAGACAAACCATCGAACAATTTATAGATGTTGAGGGAGAAATCTCTATCCAATATCAAACTGTGGATTGCTCAGAACAAGCTTGGTCAAGGGAAGTCGCTGAAGACGTGTTAACAATGATCGAAGACATACCAAACGGCGTTAATACACTGGTCAAAGGCAGTGATCAAGTTGAGAGTTCTAATAATTTGGCACTAATTCGAGAAGAAGATGGTCAGATCTACCTCGAAATCTCCCTTCGAAGCTCAGATGAAGAAATATTAGAGGAACTCGTCGAAAAGTGCACCCAAGTACTTGAGAAAAATAATTTTGACTTTCAACCCGATGCAGCTTATCCGTCATGGAAGTATTCGGAGAAGTCAGAATTGAGAGACAGAGCGGAAGAAGTGTATCGCAATCTCTATGGGAAGGACTTCGAAACCGTCGTCGTTCATGCTGGATTAGAGTGCGGCGCAATCTCTTCGAAATATCCCCATATGGATATGATCTCGATTGGTCCAAATATCCGCGGCGCCCATACACCGGAAGAATACATGGAGCTTGCATCAGCAAATCGAGTATTTGATTATCTGATTGCTCTGCTAAGAGCGCTAAAATAATTGTAGCAGAGAATTTGGCAGCCGTTGGAACTATTTCCTATCATGAGGCAATACGGTGGCATTTATTAAAGAAACTCGAAAGTGAATAATGCGAATACGTTATATTAGGCGGTAGATGAATCTACCGCCTTTGAATTTTTCAGAAGTAGTGCTAGCCATATATATGACATCACATTTTGTCTGTAGTTTTCATGCTATTTACACAAATTTTCATTAAGAGGCCTAGAATATGATGAAAAGGGGTAAAAATACATCAATGGCTGTATATTCGGATATAAAAAGTCAATATGAGTTTTATCGTGATTAGTAGAGAGTAGAGTTCTCAATAGCAGTCGAGTATATTAAAAAGGAGACAAATGGAACGATTAGACTAAGCTGGCTACAATATCCAGACGGTTTCCTAATCAGTATTACAATATTAGAAAGGCATTACTGCTTATCCATTCTTTTTAAACTCTCATAATTGCGACAATAAAATGTAACAGGAAGGAGTGAATAGATCGAAGCAGATTGAATTATACTCGTCATAATACAAGTTTAATTATTGAAAGGAGCATAACCCATGAAAAATGAAAAAAGACCATATTTAAAAGCAATACTACTTACCTTTCTAATCCTATTATTCCCGATCATTTCAGGCACCATTATTGCGATTTCGGGATTAGAAGGAACTTCTGCGACAATGATCCAAACAGCTGCCTTTGTAGTAGCATTTTGCATTGGAGCCCTCATCGCCAAGAAGAGGGCTGGGTCCTTGCAAAATATTGGTTTGCGCTTGGCAAATATTGGTGATCTAAAGGATTATCTCTGGTTCCTACCTCTTATTCTAATTGAAATACTACCTTTTTTTGCAGGATTCGAGGAAGATCTGTCCTTTTCGTATATCGCAGCTTACCTCCTGTTTATGTTGGCGGTCGGTTTTACAGAAGAGCTCTATTTCAGGGGAATTATCGTAGATATTCTCAAGCGCAAGGGGATCGTAACAGTCATCTTTCTATCCTCAGTCCTGTTTAGCATCGGTCATCTAGCAAATCTATTGGCAGGTGCGCCACTGAATGAAACGATACTCCAAGTGATCTTTGCGTTCTTATTTGGAGTGGTAGCAGTACAAATTACCCTTGCCACGAATAGTTTTCTTATCCCAGCCATCTGGCACACCCTCCACAATTTTATAGCATCCATTACCGCAAGCAATGATGGAAGTGAGAGTATGATCATTAGTGGATTGCAAGGTGTAATCTTATTAGTGTATGGAATCTATCTTTGGAAGAAGAAACCGGACCAACTGCAAATCCTTGCAGTCAATCCGGATCTTGAGCCAGACCTATACCGGGGGGACGGGATTGTGTAATTTGATGATAAATAACCGACAGAAAGAGTTAATTTACTTCTATTATTACTGGTAAGCTAGTAGTGGCAGGTAAAAAGATTAGAGAATGACCGGAATTAGACTAACAAGGAGCAAATTTTTTTGATAGCCTTCAAGTAAACCTCATTCTGTATTAATAAAAGCAAGAATGAGCGAAAAGGAGAAGGGATGGAATTTTTAATTGAGTTTTTATTTGAATTAATCTTCGAGAGCTGTATTGTTATTACGAATAATAGAAAGGTGCCAAAAATTATTAGATATCCATTGACAGTAATCCTTATTTCTTTCATTTTAGGAATAAGCATCGGGTTAATAGGTCTTGGCTTTTTTATGTGGAAAGACAGTGTATTTGGAGGGTTATTTTTAGTATTAATAGGCAGTTTATTTATGGTGTTTTTTATCAAAAAGTTAATAAAAGAAATAAAAAGAAAATGGACTTTATACTAGATTAGTGGAGGCATTATGGATGGATCTGCCCTACATGAATGGACTCATATTAGGTTACGAGTCGAGGAAGGAGCATTCCCTTATGAAAAACCTACAGTAAGGAGTTCAGAATAAGCATCTGACAATCCATCCTACTAGAAACTGCGAAGGTAGGAGCCATAGACCTAATCGTTTCAAGGTGGCTTTCTAAGTATCGTTCTCATGTGAGTATTGTATTTTTTGGTATTACAGGAATGGCCAGGAGAATCTTCCATATTTTGCTTCTAAGAGCTCATCATAGGGGATACATGTTTTTCTAGGTCCAAACACTAATGACACGAATTAATAAGTTAAGAGATAGAGACGGGCAGTTTTTTATTTGCTGGTCTCTTTTCTATGGAAAATGTCAATGACGAAAAGAATCTATCCTGATAAAAGTGCAATTTTTTTAGTAAAAAATTATTGCTCAAAATGATACAAAAACTATTCAAGGAGATGCTTTTCATTATTTCTTAACCAAAAATCAAACTACTATCAAAATTTTGTGACTACTCGATAATGAGATCAGTAAACATACTGTCAATAGTTGTGTTGGAAATAGTTAAGTATATGACTAAAATTGGCAGAAATCTATAGCAAAATAAAAAATACGTATCAAAAACATTAGATCGATAGGAAAAGTGAATAATAACAAGTTCAATTTTATTATATAATGAAATCCAATGTTTATGGAAGACTAACTATTTTGGCTAAAGGAGAAGTAAAAATGAAGACGAAAAGAATGATCGCACTATTTATGGCGATGGTATTGGTGTTTGCATCTGCATGCAGCACAGGGAACGTATCCACTTCAAATACTGAAGAGAAAACGGAGGCGTTACAGACAACAGAAGCAACAAAAGCAAC
>JAUNUQ010000014.1:0-40338 GCA_030538075.1 Tissierellia bacterium | reverse complement strand
GAAGGATCAGATGAACAGAGCACTGAAAAAAAAGGAACCATAGGATTTGTTACATTTGCTACTGGTGTCCCATATTTTGAAGTTGCTGCTAAAGGAGCGATTGAAGCTGGTAAGGAATTGGGATATGAGGTATTATACAAGGGTCCCGCTTCTGCAGACTCAACTGAACAAATAAAGATCATAGACGATTTAGTGAATGCGGGAGAAGTTGATGCATTAGTCGTTGCATGTATGGATTCTTCATCAATTGTACCCGCTTTAAAACGTGCCAGAGAAGAGGGTATAAAAGTTGTTACTTGGGATCTAGACTCAGAAAAAGAAGGACGCGATATCTATGCTGGATTGATGGATCTAGTAGAAATGGGTAAAGTGTGGATTGATAGTATGGTTAGAACCGTGGGAGAATCCGGTGAGTATGCCATCATCACTGCTACTTTAACAAATGAGTTTATGACCAAGAGAGTAGATATCATGAAGGAATATGCAGCGGAAGAATATCCTGACTTAGAATTGGTTGCTGTTGAGTCTTGTGATGCCGATCCTCAAAAAGCTTATCAAATTGCAAAAGACTTGATTACGAAGTACCCAGATCTAAAATGTATTACTACATCTTCAACAGAAGCTTTTAGTTCGGCAGCAAAAGCGATTGAGGATGAGGGGATGATAGGGAAGATTTATGTAGTTGGAGGTCTGACGCCGGAGCTTGCAAAACCTGCTTTTGAAAGTGGGGCGGCGATTGAATCCGTTTTATGGGATCCAGGAAAGTGGGCTGCATTTGGGGTGACAATTGCTTCTGAATTAGTAGAGGGGAAGGCTTTTAACGAGGTTGGAAAGGTTGATATCCCAGGTTATCCAGAGGCGGAGCAAATTAGCGATGACACGATATACTATCACGAACTACTAGTTTTCACTCCAGAGAATGTGGATGATTATGACTTCTAATAAATGATCAAAATTTATAATATCTAGAAATACTTACTTAATACACTTAGATTAAAAGAGAAGCAAGGGCTTGTATCTACACTTAGACAGGAGCGTCTAGATAAACGTATCCTCAATTAAGAGATACGAGCTCTTTTCCATATGAACAAGGAGAACACTATGTTTCACGACAAAATGACATCGAAAGAAAGAATGAAAGCTTATGTTGAAGGAAAAGAGGTGGACCGATTACCTTGTTTTCCTTTGTTGGGAGAATCAGGGGCATCTTTATTTGATGTAAAACTATCAGAATATTATTGGGATCCGAAAAAGCTAAGTCATGTAGAAATAGAGACATTTAAGATGTTTCAAGGCGATGGTGTTGATATATCAACAGGGCTGAAAGGAATTGGCGAAGCTTTGGGCGCAAAGGTTGCTTATCCTCAAGATAATCTATGTATGTTGACAGAACCATCAATCAAAGACTATTCAGATATTGATGGTCTTGATGTGATTAACCCCTATAAGGATGGAAGGCTGCCCATTTTATTAAACGCAATGGAATTAACATTAGAGGCGGTAGATGATGAGGCCAATGTGTCAGCAGGAATTGCTGGTCCGATGAGTGTAGCAGCGTCAATCATTGGAACAGAGCGATTGATGAAGGATATTCGAAAAAACCCGGAAGGCGTTTGGAAAGTATTAGATTTAAGCGTGCAAAGCAATCTGGTATATGTAGAAGCTGTTCATAGAGAATTTGGCATCCCTATTGGCATAGGTGATCCAGTTGCATCCATGAGTCTAATGAGTAAAGCAACATTCCATAAGTATGCGTTGCCCTTTTTAAGTGAATTAGTGGATGGGATTATTAGAATAACCGGAAAGAAGCCATCCCTGCATATTTGTGGAAAAACAAAAGCGATTTGGGAGTATTTACCGTTGCTAAATATCAGCAGCTTTAGTGTAGATAATGTCGAGGATTTATCAGAACTAAGAGAAGCGATCGGCGATAGGCTGATGATAATTGGGAATATTAAACCTGTCGAAACACTCTACCAAGGGACAAAAGAGGAAGTGATTGCCGAGAGTAAAAGGTGTATTGACATTGCCATCGATAGCCCTAACGGATATGCCTTAGCACCTGGATGTCAAATACCTGTGGGCACAAATCCAGAAAATATTATTGCGATGTTAGATACGGCAAGGACTTATGGGAAAAATGCAAAGATTGGGAAAAAGGCATCTGCCTAGCGAGATGGATGAACTTGGAGTTTGGAGTGACTATGAAAGACTACATTATTGAAACGAAAGATCTGAGTAAGAGTTATTCAGGAGTGACGGTTTTAAGATCGGTTAACTTTAATCTTCGAGAAGGTGAAGTTCATGCTATTGTAGGGGAAAATGGGGCTGGTAAGAGTACGATGGTCAAACTCTTGACGGGGGTAATTCTTCCAGATAAAGGTAGCAGCATATCGATAAATGGAAAAGCATACTCAGCGTTGAATCCAATCATTTCGAAAGAGCAAGGGATATCCGTTATTCATCAAGATATCAACTTGTTTCCTGATCTGAGTATTGTTGAGAATATTGTCATAGGTAATGTGAAAGATAAGTTTTATAGAAAAAAGAAGTCTGAAAGTATTGCGAAAGAAGTATTGAAAAAAATTGGCTGCGAAGACTTCGATATAGCCCAAACTCTTGGGGAGCTTAGTATTGGACAGCAGCAGCTAGTTTACTTAGCTCGAAGTATCGTAAATACACCTAAGGTCCTCATTATGGATGAGCCCTCCTCAGCTCTTTCGGAAAAGGATATAGAATCATTATATCGCGTGATTGAAGTATTAAAGGGAAAAGGAGTTTCCATTATCTATATTTCTCATAAACTTGAGGAAGTTTTACATGTTTCAGATCGAATTACAGTACTTAGAGACGGAGTCTTGATCGATACGTTCGATGCTTCTAATGCTGACATTGATAGCATAATACATATGATGGCCGGAGATTCCCAAGAGAGAGTTTCAAATCAAGTACAGAAGAGGTTGGGAAATGTAGTATTGACCGTCAAGGATATTACAATTGACGGTTTATATCATGAGATTGCTCTTGAACTTCATGAGAAAGAAGTATTGGGTATAACAGGGTTGTTGGGGTCAGGGATGAGTGAAGTGGCACAGACTTTATTTGGCTTGAGAAGAGCAGACCGTGGTGAAGTTTTTTTATATGATGACAAGGTAGAGATTACTTCTCCAGCGAAAGCGATGGAACTTGGGATATGCTATATTCCTGAAGAGATGCGAGAATTTGGTTTGTTTATGAAGCATAATATTGCAACGAATATCTCTGCGAGCAGTATTTCTAATTTGGCTGATCGATTTGGTTTAATAGACAGAGTAAAAGAGTATGAAATGGCAACAGAATCCATCAATAAGTTAAGAATAAAACCAACGGATGAACAGATAAATGTTTATAAAATGAGTGGTGGAAATCAAAGAAAAGTACTATTGAGCAGATGGCTGAATACCAATTCCAAAATATTTATTGTGGATGAACCAACTAGTGGGGTAGATGTAGTTGTAAAGGCAGAGATTCATAGAATTCTCAAAGAGTTGGCAAATAGCGGATCCAGCGTTATCATTATTACCTCAGATCTGAATGAATTGTGCTGCCTCTCAGATAATGTCATTGTAATGAATAGCGGTCGAATTGTACAGAGAATGGCAGCAAACCAGACAGATATTGAAAAAATATTGCGGAAAGGGATGTTATCTCAATGAAACATAAGAAGGAGTTTAGCTTCCAGACTAGAAGAAATTTCGTTCTGCTTATTCTTATTACTATATTAGTAATTATTATCTCGCTAATCACTCCACAGTTTTTCACAGTTAAGAATTTGCTGAACATCTTAAATAACAATAGTATTATGGGCGTTTTAGCAATTGGTATGACGATAGCCCTCTCAACGGGAAGCATTGATGTTTCAATAGGAGCTCTATTCGCAATGGTCACGATCGCTGTAAGTACATTCATAATCTTTCTCGATGGGATTGGAATACAAAGTGTGATAATCGTTCTGATCGGAGGAATGCTCATCGGGATATGCATTGGAGCACTGAATGGTCTAGTCATAGCAAGTATCAAGCTGCCAGCAGTAATCGTCACATTTGGCACATTGAGCATGATGCGTGGATTACTCTTCTTTGTTACGAACGGATCATGGATCACAAACTTACCGAAATGGTATACTGGCATCGCTTCCCATAGGATTATTGGAATTCATCTTTCAACCTATTTATGGATGATTTCAATGGGGATAATATTCTGTTTCTTCCGATATACATTTTGGGGAAAGACTATTCTGGCTTATGGAAATAACAGAGAGGGTGCTATCCGAATAGGCATCCGTCCAGATCGAATGTATTTATTGGCATTTTCGCTTTATGGCTCCCTTATTGGAATAGCTGGTTGCTTATCAGTAGCACAACTGGGGAGCGCACAACCGGCAGCAGGTGGGGGGTACGAGATGTTACTTGTAGCGGCAGCAATTATTGGTGGTAATAAAATCACCGGTGGCCTAGCCAATGTATTGGGGACTTGCCTAGGTGTGATCACTATTGGTTTGATTAATAATGCGATGATCTTTATGCAGGTACCATTGTATTATCAGCATTTTGCAACAGGGCTGCTGATTCTCTTGTCAATTTTATCTTCATCTGGGAACTTGAGACAAGCCAGAAGTCATTAGAAAGAAGGAAGTCATGAATATCGATATATTGAAAAGACGAATTAAAAAGACCAAAAATATGTATTTAATGGTCATACTCGTTTTATTAGTATCCTATATAGCTTCAAAGAGTTCTAATTTTTTTAGTATTGAGAATATTACTCAGCTGGTAATTCAGATGACGGAGCTTTGTATTATTACGATAGGGATGAGCATTTGCATACTATCTGGTGGTTTTGATCTGTCTATGGGATCATTAGTTGGATTAGGTACCATATGTATTTCGTTGATGCTAGTTGCAGAGCTCTCGTTGCCTTTTATTATGATCATTACATTGATCATCTTGCTTTTCTTTGGCTTTCTAAATGGGATCATAATTGGATATTTCAAGATAAATCCTCTATTGACAACATTAGGCACATCAACTCTGATTATGGGCGTTAGCTTAATATTCTCGAAGGGCACAGCAATTTCTGGTCTACCTGAATATTTTTCCAATATTGCTTACCTTCGATTCTTTGGCATACCATCGCAGGCGTTCATTTTAATTGTAGTGATACTAAGCAGTAAAGTGCTATTAGAGGAAACAAGATGGGGACGTCACTTACACCTTATTGGAAATAATAAAGAAGCGGCTAGATATTGTGGTATAGACGTGAGTCGTAACCTTGTCTATGTATATCTATTTACAGCCCTCATGTCTTTTATCGTATCTTTTATCTTAACTTCAAGGATATCTACAGGAAGGGCAGATATTGGCAGTAGCTTAGTACTTCAATCGATATCGGCTTCGATTTTAGGAGGAGTAGATGTGAATGGAGGATCTGGAAATATTATCGGAGCTGTATTAGGTGTTTTGATATTCGCAATCATATCGAATGGATTTAACTTACTTGGATATTCGAAATACTTGGAGCAGTTTCTATTCGGTGCATTATTAATAATCACAATTGCGATAAGGTCAAAAGTTGTAAAGTCTTAACAATTTTATGATTTTGGCAAGTCGCAAACTTTTAATTCATCCAAAAAAGGAAGAGGAAAGGAGCATACGATGATCTATAAACAAGATTGGATGATGCAGCAGATCGAGAGGATGGTCAATACTCTGATCTTTTTTATCACGGGGAAGCGAGGGGTTACGGCGCAGATGATGGAGCTGGAGGAAAGCTCTTATCGGAATAACCCCGCTTACAAGGAGATATTTGAGCTGATTGAAGGTCGAAGGCTGTTGGAGGCGGAAGAGGCGGTGGACTGTCTGATAGAGCAGGATCCAGAGGCGGATCTATATGCAGTTGTTGGAGTCTATGTGAAGCTAAATGAGCTGACCGACGAGGAATTGAAAGAGGCGGGATATTCTAGAGCACGGATTTTCGAGGGACTAAAAAGGATTAGTAAGCTCTATGGGCTGAATATATACGGAGAATAAATGTGAAGGTAGTTTTCTAAAACTTGAGGCGGAGTCCATTGGGAGTCTGCCTTTTTTTGGGTTGAGATCCTTACATTTACACCCAATTTACATAAACTGCGAATGATAGTTCTTTCCCTTTGATATGATTTTTAAATAGCATCGTATTGCCATGGTATTGGATAAGGAGATTGTGATGAAAAGAGAGAAGATACGAAAGATTGTCTATATCGCTATATGTTTAATCGTCTGGAGGGGACTGTTTGAAGGATATAAGGCATGGCTGATGCCGATGTTTGATCAACAGATCCCCCAGCTGCTGGTCATTATGGTATCGAGCATCGTTGTGCCCTATGGAATCTGCATATTGCCCTTTTATATGCTACTACAAAGAGTAGAAAGAGTTGAGATCCAGAGGACAATTGACATTTCTATTGGAGATTTTTTTCGGCTTTTTATTATCCAATCGGGACTGAGCATGCTGGTAATGGTGGGTATGAACCTTGTGATGATGCTGATTACGCCGATTCAAGAGAACCCCCTCGCCTCACAAATGGATACTTATCCTCTATTTTATGCTTTTCTCTTGTTGATTTTCAATCCCATTGCAGAAGAGTGGGTTTTTAGAAAGCTAATCTTAGAAAGGCTGCTCCCCCTGGGAGAGAAAACGGCGATCATCTGGAGCTCTCTGCTCTTTGCCCTTCCCCATGTCTTATCCCAAGGATTTAGCGCAGTTTTCTACACTTTTATCCTTGCACTCGTATGGAGCTTTGTGATGGTGAAGACGGGGAAGCTGATCTATCCGATCATCCTACATGCTCTATCGAATATATGGGGGATGTATATGCCGAGTCTCCTGCTTGAAGGAGGGGGACAGGTCGCATTCTTTCTGATCTGGATGATCTTGGTTCCGGTGGCTGCTATTGTACTAGTGGTGAAGAACCAAAGGACGGGTCTATTAAAGCTGGGGAGTTAGAATATCTACATAGATAAAAGTAGGGACAATAATGAGGATTTTCTCTTTATTGTCCCTTTGACATTTGACTTGTTGCTCAACGGATCATTCTTTTGGAGGGCTCGATTCCCTTCTACTGTGGTGACTGCAATTCCCACAAAGCCCCAATACGGTGAAACGGTGCTCTAGGACTTGAAAGCTCTCGTCTTCGAATTTGGGGGTGTAGGTCTCCATCGGACAGTTCTCGATATCGAATATCTTTTGGCATTGGATACATAGGCCATAGTGGCGGTGGATGGGGCCAGCGGCAATGTAGACGGTCTCTTCTGTGCCGGGGAGGGTTTCCCTCTGGATCAGACCATGCTCCTCAAAGAGTTCCAAGGCGCGATAAACGGTGGAGAGCCATATGCCATCTTCTTGAAGGAGTAAGCCCTCGTAGATCTTCGCGGCACTGAGTGGAGTAGCAGAAGACTGGATCATCTCGAGGATCCTCTTACGCTTGCCCGTCATCCGAAAGGGGAGGGAGGCGTAATAGGTCCTTTCATTGTGATTTTTCATGCATCTCTCCTCCATCGGATCAGCGTGGATGCTAAGAAGCAGAAGATACAGACCATGACGACGGTGGGGCCGGGTTTCAAATCCCAATAAAAGGACAGAAACAGCCCTGCGATCATGGAAAATACTGCGATTAGGATGGCGTACAAGGTGGTTTGCCAAAAGCTCTTGGAGAGCTGCATGGACGCGGCGACGGGCACAACCATCATGGAAGAGACCATTAAGACGCCTATGGTCCTAGAGGCGACGGATACTGTCAATGCGGTAAATATCGTGAAGAGAAGGGCTGTGCGGCGAATGGGGATGCCCGCCAAGCGAGCGCTTCGCTCGTCCAATGCCAGATAGAAGAATTCCTGGTAATTTAGGGTAAAGCCCAACAGGATGATCAAGCTGATTCCCATGACGAGATACAGTTCGAAATCACTGATGGCGACAATGCTCCCATAGAGGAATGTATTAAATCCCGTGGCATTGCCCAGAAAGCTAAAGAGGATTCCGGAGAGTGCAAGGGCCATGGACAGGATGATGGCGATGGACATCTCAGCGTAATCAGGAATCCGCTTGCGCACCCCTTCGATGGTGAGGGAGGCCACAAAGGTGGATATGACGGCGCCTACTACGGGGTTTGTCCCGGTGAGGAGCCCTGCGCTGACGCCGACGAGGGAGGCATGGGAGAGGGCATCTCCCATCATAGATTGCCTGCGCAGAACCAGCACTACGCCGATGCAGGGAATGACTGTGGCCAATAGGATTCCGACGATAAATGCTCGGATCATAAAACTGTATTGGAAGATGAGCATTATTTTTCCTCCTGTCCGCGGTTGGGTGGATGCTGATGGCGATGAGCGAGTTCGAGATGGATCTGGTCTTTCGTCAGCTCTAGTGCATAGCCCTCTCCAACACAAAAAGTCCGATCGATATAGTCCACGACTCCGGAGAGGTTGTGGGTGACGGTGAGAATGGTGATGGGCTTTTGTCGATGGAGCTCGTGGAGGAGCTGATGAAAGGCCTGGCTGGCCTCTTTATCAACGCCTGTGGTGGGCTCATCCAGAATGATGAGCTCTGGGTCGTTGACAAGTGCTCTCGCGAGGAGCACTCGCTGGAGCTGCCCCCCAGAGAGTTCGCCGATCCGATTATCTGCGTATCCCTCCATGCCGACGGAGCGCAGGGCCTCCATTGCTCGTTCCCGATAAGGCTGCTTTGAGATAAAGGGATTTTTTGTCTTTGTATAGAGATTGGCATAGACGATCTCCAGGGAATTGGCAGGAAAAGCCGCGTTGTTGCGCAGGCCTGTCTGGGGGACATAGCCGATCTTATCCAGTTCTTTGGAGTCCTGGGGGGGCTGACCAAAGAGCCGAACGGATCCAGAATCGGGAAGCAGTTCTCCAAGGATCAACTTGACCAGGGTGCTCTTTCCCGCTCCATTGGCACCGATAATGGCCGCAAATTCTCCACGATGAATCGTCAAGTCCACATGACGCAGTACTTGGTTTTTTCCATAGCTGAAACATAGGTCTTGGATGGCAATGATCGGTTGAGAATCCATTTAGTTCAGTCCCTCCTGAATGGCCTGGAGATTTTTCTCCATAATCTGGAAATAGTCGTCCCCGGCCTGTTCTTCCTCGGGTGTCAAACTGGCCACTGGGCTCAGTTCGAGTACTTTGACTCCCGTCTCCGCCGCAATGGTCTCGGCCACTTTGCCATGGGAGGTCTTCTCTACGAAGATCGCCTTAATTTGATGCACTCTAATATAGTCGATCAGCGCTGCCATCTGTTGAAGGGATGGCTCGGAATTGGGAATCAGACCTTCGATTGCCATCTGATTCAGACCGTATTCTGATGCGAGATAGCCAAATGCGGCATGGGACACCACGAGATCCTTGTGGGGTAGAGCAGTTATGGTATCTCGGTATTTTTGATCCAGCTGCTCCAGCTTTCTGTTCAATTCTTGATAATTGGCGGAATAGATTGCTTTTCCTTCGGGGTCCATATCAACTAGGCTCTGATAGATATTCTTTGCCTGCTCTTTGGCGAGCACGGGGCTGATCCAAGTATGGGGATCGAAGCCCTCCTGACCATGTTCGTGATCATCCGCCTCTTCGTCATGCCCTTCGCCAGCTTCCTCATCTTCGCCATGAGCATGTCCCGCCTGTAGGGAAATCCCCTTAGACGCATCGACTAGGATCAAATTTGGATTATCGAGTGCTGCCAGGATATCCTCTGCCCAAGTCTCTAATCCGGCGCCGTTTAGGACGAGGAGTCTCGCTCCCTCCAGCTTTGTGATATCGGATGGAGAGGGCTCCCAGTGGTGGGCATCTGCTCCCATGGGCAATAGCTGCTGGACTTGGACTCGCTCCCCGGCAATCATTTTGGCAAAGTCATAGATGGGGTAGATGGAAGCATAGACGGTGGCCTTCTCTACTCCTTCGGTGATCGTGTTTTCTTTCGTATTGCTGGAATCAATCTCAACTGTAGTCGCCGCTTCATTCGGAGCGGATCCCTTGCAAGCTCCAAGGATCAGGATACTAATCAGCAAAAGGGCTAAAAGCCCTATATTTCGTTTCATCATTCCTCCAAAAATAGTATTTGCAAATGATTCGCATTTGCAAATACTATTATATTTTAATCCTGCATTTTTTGCAATGAAAAAGGGCCTACGCCCTCTCTCGAATTATTTCTTCTTCGAAAAGCTCAAACCCTTCTGGTATGTCGCATTGACACCATCGCTGATGGCCTGCGTGACTCCTCTTTCCTCCATGAGCATCAAACCTTCGATCGTGGTGCCTCCTTTGGTGGCGACGCTATTTTGCAGGTCGGTTGGGGAGAAATCGGTCTCGCCAACGGTGTGCACCGCGCCCTTGAAAGTCTGTACCGCGATGATTTCCGCTTCTTTGGGGTCGATGCCCAGAGCGACGGTGGCCTTTTCCAGGGCTGCCATCCAATAGGCGACAAAGCCTAGGCCTGCGGCGGAGACGGCTGCGACTTTTTCCATGGTGGGTTCATCGACGACCAATACTTCACCCACTTTGCGGTACATATTTAGTACGGTCTCAAATTGTTCATCGCTGACCTGATCATTTCTCCAAGCTGTACATAGAGCTTCTCGAACGGCCATGGCGATATTGGGCATAATTCGAACGACGGCAGTTCCAGGTACTAGATGCTTGGACAGCTCTTCGTGGGATGTGCCGACGATAAAGCTGATCAGAACCTTTCCCTTCAGATGATCTTTGATCTCTGCGAGAACTTCGGGGTAATTGATGGGCTTTACCGCCAATAAGATATAGTCAGACCACTCGGCAAGATCTACATTGTTTGAAAAGGCTTCAAGTCCAAATAGGTCCTTGGCCATATCCTTTTTCTCCTGCGTGCGCTCTGTGATGCGCAGGCTGCCCACGCGCATATGACCAGATGCGAGCAACCCCTTTGTAAACGCCTGGGCTGCATTACCAAAACCGATTATTCCTAAATTCATCATCTTCATCCTTTCGAATTGCTTTGCTTTAAAGTATACCATTAAATGGTGAATGGGGGAAAGAAAAGGCGGATTTGCCATGGAAAATGGCAGAATCTGCAATCATTTCATATCCTATTTTGCTATGGGCTCTAGCCTTTCCTCCAGAATCCGCATAAATTCCTCGCCGGTGATGGTCTCTTTTTCATAGAGGTATTCGGAGATTTCCTTTAATTTGCCCAGATTATCGGACAGGATCGCCCTGGCCTTCTGATGCTGTTCACTGATAATTTTTACGACCCGCTCGTCAATTGCCTTTTGTGTATCCGAGGAGCATACCAGGGAACTGTCTCCACCCAGGTACTGGTTTGTGGTGGTCTCCAAAGCGACCATACCAAAGTCATCGTCCATTCCATAGCGAGTGATCATGGCCCGGGCGAGCTTGGTGGCCTGCTCGATGTCGTTGGAGGCACCGGTGGTGATGGAGCCGAAGATCAGCTCTTCAGCGGCACGCCCCGCCGTATAGGTCGCAATTTTATTTTCGATCTCCTCCTTGGAGAGCAGATACTTATCCTGCTCCTCCACCTGCATGGTGTATCCAAGAGCTCCAGAGGTTCGGGGGATGATGGTGATCTTTTGTACAGGTGCGGAATGGGACTGCAGAGCGGCGACCAATGCGTGGCCGACTTCGTGATAGGAGACGACCTTTTTTTCATGGTCCGACAGGATGGCATTTTTCTTTTGATAGCCTGCGATGACCACTTCAACGCTCTCTTCAAAATCTCCCTGCTCCACCTTGCTCTTTCCATGACGAACGGCATGCAAGGCAGCTTCATTGACGATATTGGCCAGTTCCGCTCCGGAGGCGCCGGCGGCCATTCGGGCGATGGCCCCTAGGTCGACGCCTTCTGCCAATTTTATTTTCTTGGCATGGGTGGCCAGGATCTCTTCCCGCCCCTTTAGGTCTGGCAATTCAACGGGGACGCGGCGGTCGAAACGGCCTGGCCGGAGGAGTGCGGGGTCCAACGCCTCTGGGCGGTTGGTTGCCGCCAAGATGATCACCCCTGTGTTGCCTTCAAAGCCATCCATCTCCGTGAGCAGTTGGTTCAGGGTCTGCTCTCTTTCGTCGTTTCCGCCAAATTGTGTATCTCTTCTCTTTCCGATGGCATCGATCTCGTCGATAAAGACGATGCAAGGCGCCTTTTCCTTCGCCTGTTTGAAGAGGTCTCGGACTTTTGAGGCTCCGACGCCGACGAACATCTCCACGAACTCCGATCCGGAGATGGAGAAGAAGGGGACATTGGCTTCCCCGGCAACGGCTTTGGCCAGTAAGGTCTTACCCGTTCCGGGAGGGCCAACCAATAGTACGCCCTTGGGCATCGATGCGCCGATCTCGCTATACTTATGGGGATTGTGCAGATACTCGACGATTTCTTGGAGGTTCTCCTTTGCCTCGTCTTCTCCGGCCACATCCTCAAAGCGAATCCCCTCTTCAGACGGAACATAGACCTTGGCATTGGATTTTCCCATTCCAAAGGTCATGGAGTTTCCACCACCTGCCTTATTCATCATCTTTTGCGACGCATATCGTCCGATGGCAAAGAGGATTAGGAAGGGCAGGATCCAAGAGAGGGTCGAAGTCAAAAAATTGGCGACTGGATTGACGATCTCCGTGGAGAATTCCGCGCCTGCTTCAAAGAGGCGCTCGGTCAATCCGGGGTCATCTAAGACCCCTGTTTTATAGGTCTTGGTCTTATCTTTATCGGTAAAGAGGATTTCGCCACTGGCCACATTGACCAATCCGACATTTTTCTCCTCGGTCATCTTCATAAAAGTGCCATAATCCACCTGCTGCACAGTCTGCTTCAAAAACATTGGAAAGACGAGGGTATTGAGCAGGATGATAAAGAGCAGAGACAGGGCATAATAGTAGAGTATGGGCTTTCTGGGTTCTTTGTATTCTTTCATAGATTCTATTTAACCTTTCAATGGTCGTTACTGTTTGGTCAGTCCTAGTTCGCCTCTCTCCTCCTGAGTCAGGGTCCTCCCTCCAGTTAGTTGTCGGGCTTGCTCGATCAAGGCATTTTCGTCCAAAAGCCGATATACGGTAGTGCCACTCATATAGCTGTATTCCGCATCGATGGAGTCGTCTAGGGGATCGATCGGTGAGGTATTGAAATACTCGTCCATTCCAATCGCGTTGCCGTCCTGAGAGAAAAATCCTTGGACTTCGTAGGAGGTGACCGTCGGATGAAATGCTTTGAGCAAATGGCCACTCTCGCCGTCGAATAGATAACAATGGGCGCGATCTCCACCGTTTCGGATCACGAAGAGATGCTCGTTTAAGGGATCGAAGAGAGTCAGATCCTGAAAGCTCATCGCCGCATCCGCCGAGACAAAATCGAGTTCAACGGTTTCTGTAATCCCCTCACCCCTTTGCTTATAAAGGGTTTCGTTGTCGAGGTAGATGAGCCGGATGTTCTGGGGATCCCCTTCGGAATGGAGGATTTCCCCTGGGAATAGGCCGATTTCCATGCCCGTTTCGAAGTCATAGAGCTGGGCCGACCCGGAGAGCCGGTTGAGATAGAAGCTCTTTCCATCCACTGAAAAGCCCATGTGATCCCCGCTTCCCGTGACCCCCTCCAGTTCCCGGACCACTGCCTTTGTATCTAGGTCAATCAGTCTGGCAGGAACACCGGTTTCTGCGATCAATAGTTGCTTGGAGTCCGGCGTGATCTGATAGACGGGTTCGAAGTCTGTCAGGTCAATATTCTCTAAGCTGTCCTTTTCGACGTCATAGACTTTGAGCCGATTAATATTCTTCCCCAATTCTTCACTATAGCCACTGTCATTGAGTACGATCCACTTTCCGTCATTGCTGATGCGGAAGTTCTGTGCATCTCTCACAGATGCCGCCCATCGGTCCGATGGTAGATTCAGCTTATGCAGAGGGGATTCGCCGGGGAAGCCATCGTCTAGTAAAAAGGCAAATCCGTCATAGTAGAGGCGTTTGGACCGATCCTGAGACGAGGCGATGAACTGTGCATGGATGGACTGGATTGTATTTTTCGGCAACAGGTCCAAAATTCGGATCTGGGCTTTCATGTGATCAGAGGCGAGTAGAGCGCTGCCATCCGGCAAAAATTCCATCTCCTGCGGCACCCCTCCACCGAAATCAAATTCTGAATCAGTGATGACCCCGTCTTGCCAAAGGGATATTCTCCCGCTATCATGGGAGACTGCCAAGGTGTTGGTCGTCTTCTCATAGGCCATGGCCTTTAATATGCCGCCGCGCAAGAAAATGGATTCTTCCAATTCACCATTCTCTAAATTATGTCGATTGACTTCGCTTGTGCCTAGGGTGAAAAAGAGATTTTGTTCTTGGGCTATGATAAAAGGGGGATTTTCATGATTGTATTCTCCTTTGGTCATATAGAGGACTTCTCCCGTCTGGGCATCCATTTTGATGATATTATCCTCTATCAAGCCCAGAATGGCCTTTTCATCATCCACATAATGGGCCTGCAGGAAACGCAGGTCTTGGAATTCTGGCATATAGGTTGAATCCGAGGGGGGCAGTTCTATTGGCCCGTAACTGCGCAGGATCTGGCCATTGGTTGCATCGATTCGCGTCAGGTTTTGACCCCCTAGCTCGGAAGAGTAAATCATCAGTATCTCAGGTCTTTGATTGCTAAATCGTATGGAGCTGAGTCCTTGGGTTTCGGTGATGCTATGTGCAACAGACCAGTCTTCGGACCTTACCCAATAGAAGCTAGAGCTGATTGCATCTTGGAAGGCCAAGCAGAGATATTCTCCGTTCATGACGAATTGCGACGCCATCACCGTACCTGAAAAGGGTATTTCTTTGACGAGTTCAAGGGTGGAAAGATCGTGGACGAGAGTTCTACTGTCAAAGCCCGTGCTGACTAGGTATTTCCCGTCAGGAGAAAAACTGACCAGCTTTACCTGTTGTTGATGACCGGGAATGCGGTGGAGCAGTTCCCCTGTCTTGCTATCATAGAGACCGACACTATCCGCACCGGTTCCAGCTGCGACAGAGGATCCATCGGGACTGAGATTAAAGAAGGTGAAGATATTTCTGGTATTTAAGACCGTGGACAGAGCGGCTCCACTGGAGTAGAGGGGGTTGCTAAAGACGGCATTTGTTCGGGCCCTTAAGTCCTTGTAACTCTCCATATCCGCTGTGATATCCTTCATGGCCTCCTCGGCAACCAGGATTGCCTTGATCCGGTCACCGGCATTGGACATATCCGCAGCGCTCTTCATGAGCACGGAGGCGCTGTTTTGTACGGCTTCTCTACGAGCGGCTTCCGCTTGGGTGTAGGCGTTGAACATAAAGATGCCAAAGACTAGGAATAGTGCACTTAATAGAGCGGATACAACCATCACCAACCGCATTCTACGCTCTTTGTCCCGCTGTTTGAGATCGCCGTAATTGCATTTGAGCAGTCCCGCCATGATGCGGTATTTCTCTGTCTTAAGTAAGGCCAAGGCCTCTTTCGTATAGGCGGTCAGAGCTTGGGGATCTTCCCTTTCTAGGGTTTCATAACCTGGAAAATCCTTCGCTTGCACCGATGCCGGGCGCAGCTCGGCAGCCAATACATCCTGGATGATCTCCTCTTCTTCGTCAGAGCGCTTCCACTTCAAATCTTTGAGGGGCTCTGGAAAGGATTCGAAGGGTTCGCCTTCGATGAGGACCGGGACGACCTTGTCGTCTCCGTGAAGCTGCCGAAAGGTCTGGATCTCGTGGGCACACCACTCCGAGAGAGGCGTCCTCTTCGAACAGATGACGATCAGATATTCGCTGGTTCGCAGTGCCTCTTCGATGGAATCCGTCAGATTCCTGGCCGCCAGCTCCTCTCGATCCCGAAAGACGCGAAAGGGGGTGCTGGCTTTTCCCGGGTCCACGCCCTTTGGAACCTTGAAGGTCTCAATCATGCGGTGGATGGCCTCAGCGATGTCTGAATCGGGCTTTGTATGGCGATAGGAGATAAAGGCCTTGTATTTATAGTTTTCCATGGGCATTCACATCCTCGTTTTCTTGAAATAGGGCTAGGGCGCTGATCAGGTCGTATTCCGGATGGCAGGTGCTAAATGCTTCATCCATCAAGATGGACCAATCATCGATCAGGCAGTTATGCTCTTTTTTGTATTCGTCCTTCGTTGGACCCAGTTTGAATCCCATGGCATAATAGCTGTTACACCAGCGCATATGCTCCAGCCGTGAGAGATAGTCCAGCTCCGGATAATCCGACAGATAGGCACAAAAACCGGCATGATAGGCGATGGGATCGTCGCTATTGGCCGACTCCAAAGCTTGCAGCTCATTGGTGCGCTCCTTGAGCAGGGCGCGGATCTCTCCGGGGGACAGATCTGGGTAATAGACTTTGAGGAACTCTTCCTTTAGACTGCCATGGGCAGCTGAGGCGCGAGAAGACCTCTTTTTCACATATGACAATTGTTCCCAAGGACTGCCGCCTCCCTTGCCGAGCAGTTCCGAGGTCAGACCATAACTGGCATTGAAGTCCTTGGCCTTGTCGTCCAGTCGCTGGCGCAGTACGATCTGGGGGGTCATAATCTGAGCTAGATCGCCAAATACCGTGATGGGATTCGGTGAGGACTGAATCACCGGGGCGATGTCGTAGCCGGACATATTCCGCAGTGCAATGGGAATATCTGGAAAGATTCTCTGTACAGAAGATAGTAGTTCGAGATTGCCTCCGACATCTTCATCCGGTAATAGGATATAGGAGACCTTTAAGTCCCCCTCCCTTATCTCTGTCAGCTGTGATAGAAAGGCTCTGGGACGGACTTCGGCTGGCTGCACTTCGATGTCGATGGCCTGATAGAGCTCTTCATTTTTCTGTAAAAAGCTGTGTAGCTCGTCGGCCTTTCCCCTTTCTAGGATAGTGATCTTGGTCTTTTCTCGAAGGCTGAGGACAGCGTCGTTTGCCAGGGCCAACAATAGATGGGGTAGGAGCTTTCCATATCCCAAGATGAGGAAATGGGGTGCTCGGATCGTCTCGATCATCGTCTCTATATCAGGGGAAGCCTTCTTATCCTCAATGATCCGCCTAAGAGGGGTGAGACCTGTCCTTGCAATATGCTCTTCCATATTCGAGAGGAGCAGCCGAACGGTCAATTCTTCGTCATCATAGACGCTCAGATCGACCTTGGACAGGTCGGGATGGAGCTTGACCTTTTCTTGGAAATTGGAAAACAGGAACTCAGCCATGGAGCTGGATCCCATCTGTACCAATACCGCCATGGGGTCTTTCGGATGAAGATGGGGCATAAGCTGCATCAAGGCGGTAAAATTGAACAGGTCGACCTTGCCCGTAAATAGGAGATAGGGGCTCCTCTGGATTCGCAAGCCATTTAAGAAGGAACGCAATTCCTTGTCCCCAAGTTTCGTGATGTCTTGGTAGTAGACGGCGATTCCCCGTTTTTCTAGATTCTTCGCTTCCTCCGCTGGAACGATACAATCGCTGATGCAGGAGATGCGCCAGGGCTTTGCCCCCCTTCGCATATTCTCCATCAGGGCGATGCTCTTGGGATTGTAGCCAAAGATGACGACATGCCTTTTGCTGAAGTAATTGAGCAATGCGTTTTTCGAGTGGTAGAAGGTCTTGGTCACTGCAGTCAGGACGAGAGCCGAGGTGAGCATGGGCGCCACCCATTTTGCGATCTCATAGCCAATTGTCACATCTGCATCTGGCATCAAAGGCGGCGAGAATAGGAACAGCTTCATCGTGCCGTAGAGCATGGCAGAGACGAGCTGCCAATCGTGTAGGATCCGTGGTCGATAGTAGACATATAGGCCGTGAACGCCCAAAATAAGGACGATCAAAAGGAGAATTAGGGTGATCCGGCGCTTGTAATAATCGAAGTTTTCGCGGAAAGATTTCATCCATTTACTCCTTCTCGGTCTTCTCTAGAGTGCAATTTCGATATCATATTTATCCTCGTTTGGGTGATAGTCCTCTAAGGTAAAATCCTGAATTGTGAAGTCCTGAAAGTCATGGACATCGGGATTGAGTTTCAGTTTTGGGTTGGAGAGTTGGTTGAGGGGAAGCTGTATGATCTGCTCCACTTGGGGCAGATGCCGCTCATAGATATGCAGATTTTGAATAAAATGCACAAATTGTCCCGGTTGATAGCCGCTTACTTGGGCCACCATCAACAGCAGAGCATAGTATTGGATGGCGTTTATCCCCCCGGGAGCAGCTGCTGCCAAGAAATCGCCGCTTCGCTGGATGAGGGTCAGATTGAGGTGATTCCCCGTCACCGTCCACATCGTCATAAAGGCGCAGGGGATCAGCGTCATCTCCGACATGTCATCCACATCGATCATGGTCGTTAAAAGCCGCCGGTTTAGTGGGTTTTCCTTCAGTTGGGTCAGCAGCCTCTCAATCTGATTGATGGGCTCTCCCGTCTCTGGTGAGCGGAAGGTCTTTCCAATTTGGTATCCATAGGCGGTGCCCAGATTTCCCGCTTCATTTCGCCATTCGTCCCAGTAGTGGACATTGTATTTCTCCTTTAAGAGATTTACATCATTATTTCGATCCTGATAAATCCAGAGGATCTCTTTGATCGCCGTCTTCCAGGCAATTCGCCGAAGAGACAGGAGAGGCGTCTCGCCCGGGGCATAGGTGAAGATCTGCTGGGGCAGATAGATTGCCTGAGCGGAACTGCCATCCTCCCAGATGGGGCGAACGCCATGACCCGCCTGGGACTCTAGATAGCCCTGTGTCTGTATTTCTCTAGCCTTTGAGATATATATTTCATCAATTCTGGACATCGTATTTCCTCCTGTGGAGCATTTGCTGTGGGTATTGTCGTCTTGTGTCTTTGGTCTTTAAGAGAAAAGTTGTAAACTAATGTAATATATACCCATTGAGATTCTGAACCTACCAGTTCCCAAAAAATTCCTGAGAAAATCCACTGAATGACTGGCGTTCGCCATCTTAGGGGCGAGCTGGGCCCTTGGAAACGATTGACTTCATACGTAATTTAAAGTATTATAAGATCGAAGAAATGGATTTATAACAACATATTAGGAGGAGCAAAATGGCATTTGTATTTGATTACGAAGCTAATGCACAGAAACTAGAAGAATTTGAGGAATACATAGACTCAAAGGGGAAATCCCGAGGGGCGTTGATGAGCGTGCTTCACCGGGGGCAATCTCTCTTTGGGTATCTGCCGATTGAAGTACAGCAATTGGTTTCAAACAAGATGAATATCCCGCTGTCAGATATCTATGGGGTCGTCACCTTCTATTCCCAATTCTCCACGGTTCCAAAGGGGAAATATGAAATCGGTGTCTGTATGGGTACAGCCTGTTATGTGCGTGGGGCTAAGAAGATCCTAGATGAGGTTGAGCAGCAGCTCGATGTCGGCGTGGGACAGACCACACCGGATATGCTCTTTTCCATTCAAGCAACCCGCTGCGTTGGCGCCTGTGGTCTGGCTCCGGTCATGATGATCTCAGGTGATGTGTACGCTAAACTCAAAGCGAATGAAGTAAAAAATATTCTGGAGAGCTACAGGGAGCGAGGAGAAAACAATGAATCTTAATCAATTGAAGGAAATCAAAGATAGAGTACTACCGCAGATGTCCCTGCGTAAAGAGGCTTGGTCTTCCATACCCTCTGTCTACGAAAAACAGGTATTGATCTGTATGGACACAGGCTGTAAGTCCTCCAATGCGGACGTGTTGGAAGCGAATTTCCGGGCGGAAGTGGAAAAGAGGGGCCTTTCTGATAAGATCGACATCCGCCGAGTTGGCTGTTTTGGACTCTGCGAGGCGGGGCCGATCGCGATAGTCTATCCAGGAGAGAAATTCTACGCTTACTTAAAGCCAGAGCATGCGGCGCAGATCGTCGAAGAGGATCTAGTAGCAGGCGGCACTGTCGAAAAATTGATCTATAAAGAGTCATTGTCCGAGGGCATCCTCAAAAAACTCCACGAGATCTCCTTCTATGCGAAACAAAAGAAGCTCGCATCAGGAAACTGTGGCGTCATTGACCCGGACAGTATTGACGAATATATCGCAATGGACGGCTATCAAGCCCTCTATAAAGTACTCTACGAGATGAGCCCAGAGCAGGTGATTGACGAGCTAAAGGCTGCGGGACTTCGAGGTCGAGGGGGCGGAGGCTTCCCAACGGGACTCAAATGGGAGTTCACAAAAAAAGCTGCTGGAGATATTAAATACGTCGTCGTCAACGCCGACGAGGGTGACCCGGGCGCCTTTATGGACCGCTCCATCCTCGAAGGGGATCCCTTCTCCGTCATTGAAGCAATGACCATCGCCGGCTACGCCATTGGCTCCCATGAGGGCTTTATCTATATTCGTGCGGAGTATCCCTCTGCAGTTAAGAAGCTGGAAAACTGTATAGAAATCGCTACGGGCATGGGGCTGCTCGGTAAGAATATTATGAATTCAGGCTTTGATTTCTCCTTGGAAATCCGCTTAGGCGCAGGTGCCTTTGTCTGTGGTGAGGAGATGGCCTTGATCGAATCCATCGAGGGCAAGAGGGGCATTCCGAGAAATAAACCGCCCTTCCCTGCCAATGAAGGACTTTGGGGCAAACCGACCCTGATCAACAATGTCGAAACCTATGCCAATGTGCCGCGCATCATCAACAATGGCCATGAGTGGTTCAAGTCCTTTGGAACGGAGAAATCCCCTGGGACGAAGGTATTTACCCTGGGTGGGGACATCCAGCGAACGGGTATCATCGAAGTGCCCATGGGAATCACCCTTCGGGAGATCATCTTTGAGATCGGTGGGGGGATCATTGGAAAGAAGGAATTCAAAGCCGTTCAGACTGGCGGACCTTCCGGTGGATGTATTACCGCAGAGCATTTGGATACCTTAATCGATTATGACAACCTGACTGCACTTGGCTCCATGATGGGATCTGGTGGAATGATCGTCATGGATGAGAACACCTGTATGGTGGACATCGCTCGTTTCTTCCTGGAGTTTACCGTGGATGAATCCTGTGGAAAATGTACACCCTGCCGAGAGGGCACCAAGCGGATGCTGGAGATCCTTGAAAAGATCACAGAAGGCCGCGGCACCATGGAAGATATTGATAAATTGGAGTCCTTAGGGGATACCATAAAAGCGACTTCCCTATGCGGACTGGGACAAACCGCGCCGAATCCGGTGTTGTCGACTCTTCGCTATTTCCGCGACGAATATGAGGCCCATGTGAATGAGGGGCGCTGTCCTGCAGGGATCTGTAAGGAATTGACGACCTACTGGATCAATGACAACTGTACGGGATGTACCCTCTGTGCCCGTAGATGTCCTGTGGAATGCATCAGCGGAGAGCGCCGCGAGAAACATGAGATCGATCAAGAGAAATGTATCCACTGCGGCGACTGTTATTCTGTATGTAATTTCAAAGCAATTGATATAGGAGGTAGGATGTGAGCTTTGTAACATTGACCATTGACGGGGTAACCGTTAGAGCGAGAGCTGGCGAATCCGTGGTGGAAGCGGCGAAGCGGGTCAATATCCACATCCCAACTCTCTGTTATTTAAAGGATTTAGAAGTGGTCTCTGCATGCCGAATGTGCCTGGTGCGCATTGAAGGTGTGGGGAAGCTGATGACCGGATGCTCGACGCCGGTTGTAGAGGGCATGGTCGTCGTCACAGAGGACGAACAGATCGCCCAACACCGAAGGACTCTTCTGAGACTGTATTTAGATAACCATCCAAACGACTGTCTGACCTGTCAAAAGGCAGGGGAATGTGAACTGCAAAATCTCTCCTACCGCTATGACGTCAAATTCAGAGATCACGAGGGGGCACGCCGGGGCAAACCGACGGCAGAATTCTCCGATACGACCTCTCCATACATCCTGCGGGATGAATCGAAATGCATTTTATGTGGACGATGTGTCCGTACCTGTGCAAAGGTGGAGACGAGAAATGTGTTGACTTTTGCCAATCGCGGCTTTGTAACCAAGATCTCTGCAGACGCGGACCAGACACTCGAGGAATCCACCTGTGTATCCTGTAACCGATGTGTGGTCGCATGTCCAGTTGGGGCACTCGTCGACCGACGTGTCTACGGTAAGATCAGGCCCTGGCAGTCGAAGACCAAGGGCGTAAAATGCAAAGCCTGTGATTATGGTTGCAATATGGAAATACTAGTGGATAAAGGAACCCCAGTGGCCGTTCGAGCGAAGGCACCCCAAGGCGAGGACAGACCCCTTTGCCTCAAAGGAAGGCTGATGACGGAGTTCGAATATGTCTATGGACCGGAAGCCCCCTTTAAGAAGATCGATCAGGATGATAAGAGGGTCTTCGTAGAGACGGACTGGGCGGATGCCTTGGAGCTTAGCGGAATCTTCGAGAAACTCCAAAGCCTACGTGAGGAGGAATAAGCGTGACTAGAGTTACCATCAACGGCGAAGGCTATGATTTCCCGCAGGGAACCATCTTAGTTGACGCCATTAAGAGCATTGGACTGGAGGTGCCCACCTTCTGTCACGACGAGAGGCTGAGGAGCACATCTTCTTGCCGCATCTGCGTCGTCGACGTGATAAATGGAAAGGGTCTTGTCACCTCCTGTTCCACCGAAGTAGCAGAGGGCATGGAGATTGAAACGGACAACGAGAGGGTCTATGCTTCTCGTAGAGAATTATTGGATCTACTATTCTCCAATCACCCCGATGACTGTCTGACCTGCAATAAGTCTGGTGAGTGTAAGCTACAGGACTACTGCTATCAATACGATATTATCGACGGATCCTATCGAGAGGGCGAAGTCAAAAACTATCCCATCGATGATTCCAATCCCTTCTATACCTATGATGGAAGCAAATGTATCCTATGCGGCAATTGTGTACGCACCTGCGCCGATCTTCAGGGGACATCTGCCATAGGCATGCAGGACCGAGGCTTTTACTCTAAGGTGGTTGCGCCCTTTGATTTGGGCATCGAACAATCCACCTGCGTATCCTGTGGGAACTGCGTTGCCGTCTGTCCAACAGGTGCCCTGATGCCCAAGACGAGACAGAAGTTCCGCCTCTGGGAAGTGGAACGCACCAAGACCACCTGCCCCTATTGCGCGGTGGGTTGCCAGTTAAATTTGCTTACCAAAGACGGTAAAGTCGTCGGTTCTGAACCCTATTACCGCAGTGAGCCAAATGATGGGCTACTCTGCGTGAAGGGCCGCTTTGCCTACAATTTCATCAACCATCCAGATCGTCTTCACAGTCCATTGATTAAGCGAAATGGCGTATTTGAAGAGGCATCTTGGGACGAGGCCTTAGATTATGTAGCGGAGCGTCTCACGGCGATCAAGGCAGAGCACGGGGCAGATGCCATCGGCGGCTTCTCCTGTGCACGGGCAACCAACGAAGACAATTATGTATTCCAAAAATTTATGCGCACAGCGGTCGGAACCAATAATGTAGACCACTGTGCTCGGGTCTGACACGCTCCTACAGTTGCAGGTCTTGCAACAACACTTGGAAGCGGTGCTATGACCAATAGTATCAAGGAGATCGAATTTACCGACTGTATGTTCATCATTGGGTCCAACCCGACGGAAGCCCATCCCGTCCTTGGAACCATCATGAAGAGAGCGCGCAGAAGAGGGGCAAAACTGATCGTCGCCGATCCTAGACGGATCGAGATGGCGGAGATGGCCGACATCCATATGGCTCTGAAGCCGGGTACCAATATCGCATTGGCCAATGCCATCGCCCATGTGATCTATGAGGAAAAACTCTATGATAAGGACTTCATCGAGAATCGAACAGAGGATTTCGATGATTATCTAGATATCATCAAGGAGTACACGCCGGAGAGAGCGGCTGAGATCTGCGAGATCGATCCAGAGGATATTCGCGCTGCCGCCAGACTCTATGCCACTGCAGACAAAGCGGGCATCTATTACTGTCTGGGTATCACAGAGCACAACACAGGTACACAAAATGTAATGGCATTATCCAATCTGGCGCTGATGACTGGGAACCTAGGCAAGGAATCCGCCGGGGTCAACCCGATCCGTGGACAAAACAATGTCCAGGGTGCCTGTGATATGGGGGCTCTGCCCTCGGATCTACCAGGATACCAAAAGGTCATCAAACCAGAGGTGAGAGAGAAGTTCAGCCAGGCTTGGGGCGTTGAGATACCCGCTGAAGTGGGACTGACCGCGACGGAAATGCTCCCAGCAGCCATCGAAGGACAGCTAAAGGCCCTATATATCTTCGGAGAAGACCAGGCCTTGGCCGACCCGGATCTAGGTCATGTAAGGAAATCCCTGACCAGCTTAGATTTTCTTGTCGTTCAGGATCTATTTATGACACCTACAGCAGAATTCGCCGACGTCGTTTTACCCGCGACATCCTATGCAGAAAAGGACGGTACCTTTACCAATACGGAGCGCCGCGTACAACGAGTTCGAAAAGCCATTCAACCCGTAAAGGGAACGAGAGTGGACTGGGATATCATCACCGATGTCTCCAGGCGAATGGGTTATCCTATGCGTTATCGCAGTAGCGAGCAGATTTTCGATGAGATGGCGAGCTTGACTCCCAGCTACAAGGGGATGAGCTACCCGAGAATGGAAGATTTGGGACTCCAGTGGCCATGTCCAGATGCGGAGCATCCAGGTACCAGATATATGCATAAAGACGCCTTTGCAAGGGGGATCGGGCTGTTCATGCCTTCGGATCATCCCGAGCCACCAGAGGAAGTCAACGAAGAGTATCCGCTCATTCTCAGCACAGGCCGAAATCTATACCAATACAATGTCGCCACGATGACGGGACGCACCGATGGAATCAACCAGAAAGAAGGTCGTTCCTATATCGAGCTGAGCGTCGAGCTGGCAGCGCAGCTGGGCATAGAAAATGAGGAGATGGTCGAGGTCACCTCTCGTAGGGGAAGGATCAAAACCCAGGCGAGGGTCACCGATGCCATACGGGACAATCTGTGCTTCATGCCCTTCCACTATATCGATGGTGCAGCCAATGAGCTGACGACGACGGCAAGCTGCCCCATCACCAAGACGCCTGCCTATAAGTTCGCAGCGATCCGCATCGACAAAATTGGAGGATAGGATGAACGAAGAATATGCAAAGACAATAAAATTTGCCATGGGCATGGAGATGGATGGTCACAATTTTTTCAAAGAAAAAGCCTCCATGTTTGCCAATGCGACGACGAGAGGGCTATTTGAAAAATTGGCCCAAGTCGAGTTGGGGCATTACGAATACTTGAAAAAGGAATTGGACCGTTATGTCGAAGACGCTAGTAGCTATGTCGTAGACACGGAGTTCATGGAGCAGGAAGGTACCGAGAACATATTCAAAGAGAGAGAAAAATCCGAACATCTGGATACCACTCTTACACAGTCCGATGTACCAGATATGACGATCCTGCGAATGGCCTATCTAATCGAGCGAGACTTCGCCGAGTTCTACGAAGAGGCTGCAGAGGACATCGAAGACGAGAGACTGAAAGAATTGTTCAAGAAGCTCGCCGAATGGGAATACACCCATGAGAGCATCTTCAAAACGGAATACAAACGCCTTAAGAAAGAGTATATGACCCTTCCTTGGGGAGGATAAGAGTCAAAATAAGGGTGCGGAGAAATCTGCACCCTTTTTTTGACGGGTTTTATTGGGATATATTACAGAATTGTAAGAATCTAGAATGTAAGAAATCGTTTCTTTTCTCTATAAATTCTATTATCCTTTATTGTGATTGGACGACTTAGAGCGAGCAAAGAATCTCGAGTAATAATTAACATATCCATTAATAATAATTTCTGATTTGAAAAAAATACATGCAAATAATAACAGAAATACAGATATCTGTGAAGTGATATACATCAGATGAGATGTAGATGATTAAGCTTTTCAAGGATCCCCTTCTAAGTCGTTGGGATAAAACGACAGGGTACGAATAATTATTCTCCTGCTAATTTACAAAAATAGTTCGAAATGATCAAACCAATCCGCTTTTTGGATTACGATATAAACGGTATTTTCAATTTCAACTACTTTATGAATAGATAATACATATGCTATGCCTTGACAAAGAAGGATAATATGTACTAAAGTCTGAGATGATAGTAAAATATTTTCAAAAGAGGAGGAATTATGCTTATGAAAGAAAAATCCACAAACAAAGGAATTTTGGGTACTATTGAACGAGTGGGAAATGCTTTGCCCCATCCGGCGATTCTATTTTTGATCTTCAGTCTCATCATCATCGTCGCCTCAGAAATCGTCGCTCGAATGGGCACCACTGTCACCTACTTTGACGCGAGGGCGGGAGAGGAAGTGACAAAGTCTGCAGTATCCATGCTAAATGGAGAGGGCTTACGCTATATTTTCAACAGTGCGACGAGCAATTTTACTGGTTTTGCGCCTCTGGGCACCGTGTTGGTGGCTATGCTGGGAGTTGGGGTAGCAGAATGGTCGGGTCTGATCTCCGCAGCTCTTAAGAATCTGATCACATCCGTTCCGAAGGCCCTCCTGACGGCGGTCATCGTCTTTGCCGGTGTCATGTCCAATATCGCATCGGATGCTGGTTATGTCGTCGTCATCCCCCTTGGGGCGATTGTCTTTGCAAGTGCAGGCAGACATCCAATTGCTGGTTTAGCAGCGGCTTTTGCCGGAGTATCGGCAGGCTTTTCTGCCAACTTGGCGATTGGAACCCTCGATCCACTATTGGCAGGGATCACCAATGAAGCGCTGAAAGCCGTTGGGATCGTCTATGAAGTGCTGCCGACGGATAACTATATCTTTATGGCGGTATCTACTTTCTTATTGACTGCAGTTGGAACTTTTGTCACCGATCGCATTGTAGAGCCGAGGCTTGGAGTGTACACGGGTAGCTATGTACCTGACAATGAGCCATTGACGACGGTAGAACGAAAAGGTCTTCGAAATGCGGGGATTTCCCTGTTGGCCTTCTTTGTCATCATGGGACTTTTAATGTTCCCTGCAAATGCCGTATTCAAAGAGCCGGATGCCGCTGGCAATATGGTTTTGAACAATTTCCTTGGAAATGGACTCCTACTGATGATCCTATTGGCCTTTTTGATTCCTGGCCTGATCTATGGGAAGACCATTGGCATGATCAAAAATAGCAACGACCTGATTGAAGCGATGACTTCAGCGATGCGAAGTATGGCGTCCTATATGGTATTGGCCTTCTTTGCTTCTCAGTTTATTAGCTACTTCGCCCACACCAACCTGGGGCTGCTCATCTCCTTTAAGGGAGCGGAGATCCTCGAGAGTATTGGCTTCGTAGGATTGCCTCTGGTTATTGCCTTCGTCCTGTTGTCCGCTTTCTTAAACCTGTTCATGGGTTCTGCTTCGGCAAAATGGGCGATCATGGCACCGATCTTTGTGCCGATGCTGATGCGACTCGGGATTGCACCGGAATTCACCCAGTTGGCTTATCGAGTTGGTGATTCCACGACCAATATCATCACACCATTGATGAGTTATTTTGCAATGATATTGGTATTTGTACGAAAATACGATGAGAAGAGCGGTTTGGGTACTCTCATCGCCACCATGGTGCCCTATAGCGTCATCTTCCTATTCTCTTGGATCGCGCTACTCATCGTCTTCTATGTGCTGAATATTCCAATTGGACTGGGAGGCGCATCAATTCACGTTCCACTATAGAGGAGAGAGAATATGAACGAGACAAGGCTATTGGAACGGTTTTTAGAATTTGTTCAGATCAATAGTGAGACGAAAAACGAGAAGGCCTTTGCAGAACACTTGATTCCCATTCTTGAGGGCATGGGAATGCAGGTGAGTATGGATGATGTGGGAGAAAAAGTCGGATCCAATGCAGGTAACCTCTTGGCTAAGCTCAAGGGGAATGCGAAGGCTCCAACCTTGATGTTTTCATCTCATATGGATACCGTGACACCAGGAGTGGGGATCCGTCCCCAGATTCGAGACGGTGTAATATACTCTGACGGGACCACGATTTTAGGTGCTGATGACAAAGCGGGGATCGCCGCCATCTTAGAGGGGGTGCAGACCGTCCAAGAAGAGGGCATACCCCATGGGGACATCGAACTGCTCTTTACGATCTACGAAGAGGGCGGACTCCTCGGATCCAAGTACTTCGACTATTCTAAAGTGGAAGCAAAGCTCTGCTATGTCCTAGACTCTGGCGGATCACCTGGAAAGATCACAGTCGGTGGACCATCGCAGGCGAAGATCGAAGCGGAATTTATTGGAAAAGCTGCCCATGCAGGCGTGGCACCGGAGGAGGGGATCTCAGCGGTGCAGATGATGGCAGAGGCCATTGCCAATATGAAGCTCCTGCGCATAGATGAGGAGACCACGGCCAACATCGGGCTATTAACTGCCGGTCAGGTCACCAATATCGTAACACCTTCCGCTTCTTTTGTAGGTGAAGCCAGAAGCCTAGACGATGATAAGCTCAATCGACAGATCGATCATATGCGAGAAGTATGTGAATCGGCTGCGAGAAAATACGGTGGCAATGTGCAATTCATCAGTCACACCGCCTATAAGGCATTCGATGTAGACGTAAATAGCGCCGTTGTTCAGAACGCGATCAAAGCATTTAAAAACATGGACATCGAAGCCGTCACAATGAAGTCAGGGGGAGGCTCGGACACCAGTAACTACAACGAAAATGGAATTAGCTCCGTCAATCTCTCCATTGGAGAGACCAAGCCCCATACCTTAGAGGAGAGCATCTCCATCCAAGATTTAAATGACGCAGCTAGAATGGTTGTGGAATTAATCAAAGTAAACGCATAAGTTCACAAATAGCGAAGGGATCGCCCCAAAATTGGCGATCCCTTCTGCTTTTTCGGTTTTGTTTAGAATAGCATTTTCCAGTCATTCTCTAGATAGAATTATCTTTTTAATCACAGCAATAGAATAATGAATCCGCATGTAAACTATTTTTTTGGATCGGTTATCTCGGATCTTCATTCACCTCAACAGATCGCATCCATCGTGATATAATGGATGTATGTTTAAGTGGAGGTAGTATGAGAATTGGGATTATTAGTGACACACATGGCAGTTTTTCTGCTTTTCAGAGGGCGCTGGAAGTATTGGGGCCTTGCCTTGGGATCATTCATCTCGGGGATGTGTTGGCACATGGTCCGAGGAATGATATTCCCGAGGGGTATAACCCAAAGGCCTTTGCTGAGTATTTAGCAGGCCGGGAGGAATTCCTATATATCAAGGGCAACTGTGATGCTGAAGTGGATGAGATGGTCACTGGAAAGGATATCTCCAAGGAGGAGCGTATTTTAGAATTTGATGATATTCGGGTCTATTGTACCCATGGGCATACGAAAACTGTGGAGGATATGGTCAAAACTGCAGAAAAATATGCGGCTCCTCTGGCTCTTTATGGGCATACTCATGTGAAGGGCATGGAGCGATGGGGATCGGTACTAGTGGTTAATCCCGGTAGCACGACCATACCGAAAGACGATGGACCTTCGGTCGCCGTCTTTGACACAGAGGAGAAGACAGTGAAACTCCTATCCCTTGAAGATGGGGCCATATTGGCCGAGAGCAAGCTATTGGAGGGAAGGTCATGAATTTAGACAAAGCGGGTTATCCCAAGCGGCTTGCCTATCTGATGCTATCCCTCGTCTTGTATTCCATCGGGATTATGATCGTCGTCAATGCCAATATTGGCGCGGCTCCATGGGATGTGTTTCACTTGGGGTTGACGAAGAATACCGGCATTCCCTTTGGTATGGTATCCATTTTAGTTGGGATTCTCCTGTTCTTTTTTGTCAAGTGGATGGGTGAGAGTATCGGCTTAGGGTCGATTTTGAACATGCTCGTCATTGGCATCCTACTGGATATTATTGGCTATTTTGACCTCCTACCCCATCCGACGAGTTTCCCGATCCAGGTTCTCTATTCGTTATTGGGCCTTGTGATCATCTCCTTAGCTACGGCTTTCTATATTGCCACGGGCTTCGGAGCTGGTCCCAGAGATAGTGCGATGGTCGGTCTGCACCGCCTGACGGGAAAGTCCATTGGATTATGCCGAGGGGCTGTAGAGGTGACAGCAACACTTTTAGGATATCTATTAGGAGGGCCTGTGGGAGTGGGGACACTCCTATGTGCATTTGCGACTGGACCGATCATGGAAGTCATCTTCCGCCTGCTTCGATTTGATCCAAAGGATATCGTCCACGAGACGATCACAGAGACGATGGCGAATCTATCAAAGGTTCGGATATAGCAAAACCGTGCATGCTGTCCCGATGTGGACAAGAGTGCACGGTTTTTTATTAGCGGTAGAGCAGGAATCCCTGCTGTTCAACGACCCTTAGAATATTTGCCCGATGGGGCTCATCACGGTAATAAATGCGCCGAATGGCTTCGAGATAGGTCTGGGATTTGCGGTTGGCATCCCTCAGATCATAATAGGTCTTCATCTCCTGATTGTAATCTGCCAGCCGATCGGTATAGGAATCATAGATCTCGTAGGCATTTTCAAAGACTTTGTCTTCTATGGGGATTCTGGGCTTGTGCTGCGGATCTTGATTGGGAACGCCGAAGCCCACACCTAGCACGGGGAAGGTGAGCTCGGGCAGTCCAAGTAGCTCGACGATTTTCGCAGGATCATTGAGTATGCTGCCAAAGTAGACTGCACCCATCCCCAGGGACTCCACTGCGACGGTCAGATTTTGTGCTGCCAGAACTGCATCGGTAAAGCCCTGAAAGAATCGGTCCATATCTCGGCGGCTGTCTGGAAATTCTCCGCTCTCTTCTATCAGTCTCGCATTTCGATAGGCATCGACGATAAATATGAAAAGCTCTGGCACTCGAGTCACATATTCCTGTTTACATACCTCTGATATGGCGCTGCGCAGCTCCTCTTCCGTCACTCGGATGATGCTGAAATTCTGCATTCCGACACTGGTTGCCGTGCGGTTGATGGTCTCTAGTAATTCTCGTAATAACGCAGGAGCCACAGGAGCTTCAGTAAACTCTCGAATGGTGCGGTGCTCCCTCTGTTTTTTCATCGTTTCACTGATCACATAATCACTTCCTTCCTGTAAACAGTTTTACCCGATATATCCACATTATAACAAGGGATGAAGCTCTGCGCTTGTACTTTAAGTTTGGCTATTATATAATTCACTTATGTGCTTACCAAAAGTAAAAGAGGGCTGATTATGTATAAGATTGGAATTACGACTGGTCTATTGCGATCGGTGATTGCGCCGATCACAAAGCTGGACCACAGTTATATCGATGCCGTGCGGGGAGCTGGGGCGCTCCCGATCATGATCCCCGTCTACGAGAATCTGGAAAATGTACCGAAGATATTGGACCGGATCGATGCGCTGATTCTGTCAGGAGGAGTGGATATTTCCCCTCTTCTCTATGGAGAGGACCCGGAACCAGAGGCGGAAAACTTTATCGAGGAGAGAGACCGAGCGGAGATGGCGCTGTTTCTCGGTGCGATGGAGCGAAAAATGCCTATTTTAGCGATTTGTCGGGGAATGCAGCTGGCCAATGTGGCACTGGGGGGGACGCTGTTTCAGGATTTAGAGAAACACGGCTATAGTCGAACGATTCATCGCAGAAGAGAAATCTCCGAGGATGGGCCGGATGAGACCTATCATTTTGCCAATGTAGAGCCTGGTAGCCGCCTTTATGGCTATATGGGCGCAGAAGAAATCATCGTAAACTCCATCCATCACCAGGCGATTCGGGAACCCGCGCAGGGCTTTCTGATCACCAGCCGCAGTAGGGATGGGATCATCGAGAGTGTGGAACTGGAGCATTACCCAAATTTCTGGGGTTTTCAATTCCATCCGGAGAGGATGCTCCACGATCCTGGTATCCGGGCGCTTTTTCTTGACTTCATTGGAAGCATAGGAGGTGGGAGATGAGCAAGGTGATCGGTATCATCAGCTGGAATACCCTCCGATGGGGTAGGCTCTTCGATGAATTGAATTATAATTTTGTACGGGGCGTGGAAGCTGCTGGCGGCTTGCCAGTACTCTTTCCCGTACTAAACGACACAGAGGCCATCGATGCCTTTTTGGATTATGTGGATGCTCTTTTGATTATCGGTGGGGAAGACATCGCTCCCTTTGCCTATGGCGAAGAACCCCATCAGAAACTCCATGCCATCAATATCGAAAGAGATGGTGCAGAGACGAAGATCATTCGAGGCGCCTATCAGAAAAAGCTCCCCCTCCTGGCCGTCTGCCGTGGTATGCAATTGGCAAATGTGGTCTTCGGGGGCAGCCTGTATCAGGATATCTACAGCCAGAGAGAGGGCCTACTGGTGCACAGCCCACGAGATAAGGGTTTTGAAGTGAATTATCACACAATTGAGATAGAAAAGGGCACTTTTCTGCATGAGCTCTATGGTGAGACCACGGTTGTGAATAGCTTTCACCACCAGGCCATCAAGGATCTGGGAGAGGGATTTTGTGTGGTGGCTCGGTCAAAAGACGGCATCATCGAAGCCGTGGGCCGTACGGATGACTGGCCCTATATGGGAGTACAATTTCATCCGGAATTCATGAAACACAATGATCGATTTATTGAGATCTTTCGCCGACTGGTCGAGTTGGCCTAGGGCCCATTTCGATGATTTTATGGATAAAGTGAGGACGATTGTATGATATACCTGAATAACACCAACACAGATCCGGCGCTGAATCATGCCATAGAAGAGTACTTTTTGATGCAGACCCAAGATGAGGTCTTCATGCTCTGGCAAAATGTCCCAACGGCGCTACTCGGCAAGCATCAGGACGCCTATGCGGAGTTGGATTTGGACTATACGAAGGAAAAGGGCATTCAAGTGGTTCGCAGATTATCTGGTGGTGGAACGGTGTTTTGCGACCTGCAGAATATGCAATACAGTTTTATTACAGATGCAGTGGAAGAAGACGGGGAGAACGCCTTCTCGCGTTTTGCGGCCCCTGTGGTGGACGCCCTGAAAAACCTAGGCCTCGCTGCAGAATTTACAGGGCGAAATGACATTGTCATCGATGGCAAAAAGGTCTCAGGGAATGCGCAATACCGCTATAGAAATCGCATTTTGCATCATGGAACTCTGCTCTTTGATGTGAATAGAGAGATGTTAGCGGGCGCCCTTCGATCCAGACCGATCAAATTTGAGAAGAAGGCGGTCAAGTCCGTCTCCTCGAGAATCGGCACCATTAAGGATTGGCTGCCGGAGATGACGGTGACACAGTTTATGACCTATCTGAAGGAACATATTGTGAAGTGGTATGATATCAGCGAAGTGCTCGAGCCAGATGCGGATCTAATGGACAGAGTAAAGCCCTATTTGGGGCGCTTTCAAGATCCCAATTGGAATATGGGCATCCAGTCTCGAGAGATGACTGGTTATAGTGTGAAATACCCCTTTGGATTGGTCGATTATAAGCTGAGATTGAAGGATAATCGAATTGAAGAGCTGATTATCGGAGGGGATTTCTTCTCTGAAGGAGAACCAGCGGAGCTCGCGAGACAATTGGTTGGATGTGAACTCAAAGCAGACTCCCTGCGCCCTCTGCTGACCCAAGTGGGGGTTGGCGAATTAATCAAGGGGATGCAGCCAGAGGACTTATTAGAAGATTTGATTTGTATGGGAAGGGGATAAAATGCGCGTAAAACAAAAGAAACCGGATTGGATCCGATTAAAAATTCAGGGAAGTAAAAATCAACAGGCGGTTGAATCGATGTTGGCGAATATGCATCTGAACACCGTGTGCCAAGAGGCGAATTGCCCGAACAAGATGGAATGCTATGAGCGCGGCACTGCCACATTTATGATCCTGGGAAAGCATTGTACGAGAAATTGTAAATTTTGCAATGTGACGACAAAGAAGCCATTGCCACTCGATCCAAATGAGCCGCTGCACTTGGCACAGGCTGTGGAGGCCCTCGGGTTAAAACACGCCGTTGTCACTTCCGTCGATCGGGATGATCTAGAGGATGAAGGTGCAAACCACTTTGCAGAATGCTGTCGAAAAATCAAAGAGCTCAACCCCAACACGACGGTGGAACTGTTGATACCAGACTTCCATGCCCGGGAGGAGCTTCTGGATATCGTCTTGGACAGCAAACCGGATGTGCTCAATCACAATGTGGAGACAGTGGAAGAGATCTTTGACGATATCTGCCCTCAATCCAATTTTACCCATTCCCTTCGCGTGTTGGAATACGCAAAGGAAAAGGGATTTGTGACCAAATCTGGGATGATGGTCGGCCTAGGTGAGACCGAGGAGATGGTCTTGGGGACGATGCAGAAGCTGCGGGACGTCGGCTGTGACATGTTAACCATCGGCCAATATCTACAGCCCTCCGTCAAACATATTGAAGTAGCTGAATATATCCATCCTGACCAATTTGAATTCTATAGGGTAAAGGGCTTGGAGATGGGATTCAAGAGGGTGGAATCCTCTCCCTTTGTGCGTAGCTCCTATCATGCAGAGGCTCTCAATGAATAGTCCAGAAAGGGGTGAAATGATGACACAATCTCAGATCTTCCAGGATCTCCTTCGAAGCTACTTGGGAGAAGACGCCATTATTTCAGCTAGACTCCGGGATTTCTTGCCACAGATCTCCACTTCAGAGCCCTATGAAAATGCCCTTGAGGTATTGGGAGAGAAGATGAGTTTAGAGGAGCTAAATGAGTTGTTCGAATCCGTAATGGTCACGGCCATCCACCCAGGAGAAAAGCTGCTCTTCGTCTACGATGAAACCGAGTGCTTCTCAGAAGCCAGGCTGAAGACCTTGGAGAATTATCCCGATGGAATCCAATTGGGCTATCCCATCAAATACTGGGTGCGTTCCTGCAGACTTCGCACCAATGCGAAACAGACCGGGTTGGCTAAGGCCATTTCGGATATGCTGACCGATGTGGAAGGCGCAAAGGCAGGATATCGTGTCATCCGAGTTGAGGCCGGCGAGTTCGAGTGGACAAATGATAGCATTGCCCTATTGGACCGATTGGTGTCCAATGCGGAAAATAGTAATTTTCTGATATAGTTTTAGAGATAGATTAATAAATAAGTCCAAAAAAAGAAGCCGAAGCCCTCTTCACGCAGGGGCTTCGGTTTCTATTTTATTTCGAGAAGGGGTACGCATCCAAATTTTGCAAAGGATCTCGGATCAGGTGATCTTTATGCAAGGCGGTCATTTTGAAGAAGGGATGGGCAGTCAGTATATTGAAGGGTGCACCGATCCAAAGTTGAGATAGTTTTTGAATAAGCCGCGAGTTTAGTTCAGGGATTAGTCTGAGAGCAGGGGATCAAATGGTGTTTCAATATCCTATATTGAAACGGATCATTAATCTCAATGGAGCATAATGAAAAGAAAATCTTATGCTGATTTTTCTCAGCGTAAGATTTTTCAATTGTACTCGCTGTTCAATTGGGATATAGTCATATTAATTGCTATCATTTGTAGTCTATTGGGTTAGCGGAGTTATAGAAAAGTGAGGTGCGTATGGAAAAAATTGAAGGTCTCTGTGGAATTTGTCCCGGCGGTTGCGCAGTGGAGATTACAATGGAAGAGGGCCGGATAAAAGGACTGAAACCCTCTAAAGAATACAGCCCTGCAGCGATTTGTCTGCGGGGTGCGAAGGCAGAGGGAATCGTCTATTCTGAGGACCGACTGAAGACGCCGCTGATTCGAACGGGGGAAAAGGGCGAGGGGAAATTTCGTGAAGCAAGCTGGGAGGAAGCTCTCAACTATGCGGCAGACGGGTTTTTGAGGATCAAGGATCAGTACGGAGCCCAGGCATTGGCGAGTCACTTGGGTCGAGGGACTTTTGATCAAGGGACAGATGACTTTTTTGCAAATGGCAACCCTGGGAATAAGAATTTTGGCTTTTTTGCACCTCTCGGCTCTCCAAACGGCGCTTCTGTGGGGTCCATGTGCTATGTCGCATATGGAATTTTGGCACCCCAGACGACAATGGGGCTAAATGCGAAGGATTTTCAGCCTGATATTGAGAATTCGGATTATTGTGTGATCTGGGGGACGAACCCACCGACGGCTTCCCCTCCATTTATTCACCAGCGCCTGAATCAGGCTAGGCGAAATGGGGTAAAATTGATCTTTATTGACCACTATGCCGCCTCTATGTCGGCAAATGTAGACGAATTGGTCTTGATACGCAGCGGTACAGACCAGGTGCTGATCCTGGCAATGATCAATTACATCATCCAAAATGAATTATATGATCGTGAATTTGTGGAGAACTGGACCCATGGCTTTGCAGAACTAAAAGAATACACCCAGAGATTCACATTGGAGAAGGCTTCCCAAACTACGGGGATACCGCTAGAGCAGATCCAGTTTTTGATTGAAGTGTTGACGACGAAGAGAGCGAGTTTGATCACCTATACCGGCCTAGAATACTCCAATAGTGGCGTCCAATCGATCCGCTCCCTATTCAGTCTGTGGGCATTATGTGGCCATTTGGACCAAAGGGGAGGATTGCTGTTGAGCAAGCCGAATCCTAAGAAAAATCCTAATGATTCGCATTTTGGCAGCGTCAAGATGTTGGCGATCGGTGAGAGGGAATTCCCTATTTATCACAAGCTGGTGAATCAGCCCCAGTTTTTAAAGGCGCCCGATGCGATTCTCCACGGCAAGCCATATAAGTTGGCGGGTCTATTGAATGTGGGAGCTGCGATGACGGTCAATTATCCCAATACGCCTCTGTTTGAAAAGGCGATCAAAAGCCTAGATTTCTTCGCGGTCGTGGACCGCTTTTTCACGAAGGACTGTCTATATGCAGATGTCGTATTTCCAGCGACCACATATTTCGAAGAGGAGAGCTATCAGGTATTTCCAGGCAAGGTTCGCGTTCGTCGGAAGATCATCGAGCCACTAGGAGAATCGCTGCCGAATATCTACATTCTCCAGCGATTAGCAGAGAAACTTGGCTACGGCCACCTGTATCCCAAAAATCCGGCAGAGCTCTATGCCATGCGCTTTAGGGATCAACCAGAGGTGCTGGAACAGATTTTGTCCGGTGCAGAGGAAGTCCATTTTCAGCAATCCAATGAGCCAATTCGCTATAGAAAATACGAAGAGGTCTATTTGCGAAGTGATAAAAACCCTGGCTTTCCAACACCTACGGGAAAATTTGAATTTGATTCCGAACTGCTGAAGGCATATGGTTTTGATGGATTACCAGTATATGTGGTGTCAAAGGAAGGATGGAACAGCACTCCGGAGTTGGCGGTTCAGTTTCCTCTGATCTTCAACTCTGGAGCACGGATTCAAACCACTTTCCGCACGCAGCATCTAAATATTGAGGATTTGGTCGCGTATCAAAAGCATCCTCAGGTGATCATGAACACAGAGGATGCCGAGGTCCGAGGCATCCGAGCAGGAGATGTGGTGGATTTGACCAGCCCAAGGGGCGGGATTCAGATGGTCGCAGAGGTAATTGACGGGATACCTCGGGGAGAGGTGGAAGTCAATGTGGGAGGGGGAGACCCTGGTCAATTGGGACTCTGGGCCCAAGCCAGTGTAAACCATCTGACGGACGAAAAAAATATTGATCCGATCAGCGGATTTCCGGTGTTTAAAAATCTGCTCTGTGAAGTGACAAAGGCGAAGGAATAGGGACCGGATCAAGATATTCTATGCCCCTAGAGTCCATAATGAAATGGATTCTAGGGGTTTTTCATCTCGTCAAAATGGGTATAATTGTTTTATCCAATCGACAGAATAGATGGGAATGCATATAATATGTAAGGACGAAGGCGATAGCTCTTCGGTGATGAATCAATGGAACTAGGAGGGGAAATGGAAAACCATAGAAAGATGGAGATCATCTTCGCAGTAGACAAGAATTGGAGCATCGGCATCGACGGGGACATGCTCTTTCATATTCGAACAGATCTCAGGCGCTTTCGGGATATAACCTATGGGCATATCCTCGTGATGGGACGAAAGACCTTTGAATCCCTACCTGGGCAGCGGCCACTGCCGGGGCGAGTGAACCTGGTGATCACTCGAAATCGAGAGTATGAGCGAGAGGGGATTCTCGTGCTCAATGACTTGGATAAGCTAGATGAAAAACTAAATGAATTAGATCCCAATCAAGAGAAGAAAGTCTTCTTGATCGGTGGAGGCGAAATGGTTCGTCAGCTTTTGGATCGATGTGTATATGCTCATATTACGAAGGTGCAGGAGAGCTATGAGCTCTTTGATACTTCCATCCCAAATCTCGACGAGGACCCCGAATGGGAGATCGTCTATATGAGTGCTACGCAGACCGATGGCATCCGAGACTTTGCCTATGTGGACTATCAGCGCAGATCTGAGCGCAAATATGTTGAGTTTCGCAAACCAGAATAAATGCAAAGAAAAGGGAATTCCACTATATTTTGGAATCCCCTTTTATCGTTGATCACCCA
The DNA here is from genome assembly GCA_030538075.1 of Tissierellia bacterium. Lineage (GTDB taxonomy): Bacteria > Bacillota > Clostridia > Tissierellales > Peptoniphilaceae > JAUNUQ01. The sequence continues at coordinate 1,863 of JAUNUQ010000014.1, read as the reverse complement.
ATGGTGATTTCATTGAATTTTTTTAAGCTCACAGTATTTCTGACGATGATATGTTCTAGATTTTGGAACTCCACGGCGGATAGCTCTGGCGAAATCACCGTAAAGGGATAAGTTGGGTTGGGTTTTTTTACGCTGGTATGTTCAGGGGTAGTCTCTGTCACGTCGACGATGAGGGAATTGTATTCAAAGCTCACCTTGGATACGGCAATATCGTAGCCATCCGTTTTCTTCTGGCCAGCCCCGATAAACAGGAATGCCTCCTCTTGGACAAAGGGGAAGAAGCCACGTGTTTCGGCGATTTGTGGGTAGATGTCCTCTAACTCTTCGGGCAGGATATGGATCACTTTGAAATTCATTGCAGGCCTCCTTAATTATGTTACTATTATTATACCCGGATTATTGGGTGATATCATCTATTATTTATCATTTTTTAACATAGTTCGATAAAATCGGAATTTTATCGATAGTAAGAAAATATATATCGACAAACGATAAAAACCCTGCTATACTATGGATGAGGTGAGATCGATGAGACAGGAGAGTGTATTAAAGGCCGTATTGGTGTTTTTGGCGATCTGTATTACGGTATTGGCGGTTGCCGTCGTCCCCAATTCAGCTGCAAATATGGTAGAGGAGTTCCCTGCTTTCGCCCATTTGAGGATGCCAGGATTGGTCCTCGTCTATCTGTCCTTGGTACCCTTTTACCTCGATATTTGGGAAGCATGGAAGCTGCTCGACATGATACTATCTGGTGAGGTCTTTACGGAGGAGGCGGTTCGTTCTCTTCGCAGGATTCGCCGGTATGCCATGTGCATCAGCTGCATCTATGCCTTTGCCCTTCTAAGCTTATTATTGCTCAGGGTCCCCTATAGCACAGCCTATATCACCATCGCTCTTGTGATCCTCGCAGCTCTCAGTGGTGCGGTGTTGGCATCCATCCTACGTAGGTTACTGGTGCTGGCCATCGACTATAAGAGCGAAAATGATCTGACGATTTGAGGCGAGCCATGGCGATAAGAGTGAATATTGATGTATTACTTGCCCAGCGCAAGATGTCTGTAACAGAACTATCGGAAGCCGTCGGCATTACGATGGCGAATATTAGTATATTGAAGAATGGAAAGGCCAAGGCAATTCGCTTTACCACATTGGAGGCAATTTGCAAGGCCCTGGACTGTCAACCGGGAGATATCCTTGAGTATGAGGAGGAGTAAAATGATTCAGGAAATTCGAATGCCTAGGGAGGCAAAAGATCGACTGGCCACAAAAAATGCCTGGCGGAAACTGCCCCTGCATCGGGATATTCAATCTCTATTTTTGGGGATTAGTGCATTTTCCAAGAGAGAAAAAGAGATCATCAAGGCGGAGGAAGGCTTCTACAGCGTGGTAGTCAACGAACAAAAGGGCGACAATATCGCTTCAAAGCTCGCCTCGGAATTGGACATATTGATCTTTGACAGCAAGAATCAAAAAACCTATAAGGCGACAATCGGACCCTCTGTGTAGGGTCTGTTTGCATTAGGAGTGCTATGATGGCAAATAAGGTCTATGTGTATAGAGCAGAGGATTATACTCTGGAGTTAGTAGATATCGCATTGAAGCGCATGCTGACGGAATCGGGATTCCTAGAAAAACTAAAGCCCGGTATGACCGCCTTTTTAAAACTAAATCTGCTGATGGGGAAAAGACCAGAAGCCGCCGTTACAACCCATCCGGTCCTGGTGCGTAGCCTCGTTCAAATACTTCAGGGACATGGGCTGACCGTGGTCGTTGGGGATTCGCCTGGTGGACCACTGAATCTCCCCTATCTGCGCACTGTCTACAGAGCCTGCGGCATCACAGCTGCCCTAGAGGGAACAAAGG
>JAUNUQ010000013.1 GCA_030538075.1 Tissierellia bacterium | reverse complement strand
TGCCCTTGGGCTGGTCTTTGGCCTTGGGGAGTGTCCTTCGCAGTTCTGGGCGCATTTCCCCCTGGCTTTTGATTGGCTCCTCGTCCAGGGGAGCTCTTGCCTCTGTTGTCCTTAGTAGCCGGCTTTTGTCCTTCTCTTTGCTGGGGTTTGGGATTCCCGGGTTTCTTGATGGGCTGCACCTTCTTAGTCGGAGCATTTGCCTCTTTCGCGCTGATAACATCGGCATAGTCCTTCTCCGGTGCTTCCGAACTAAAGGATCCCTCCACCTTATTGAGCTCTTCCCCTTCCAAAATGGACATATGGCTCTTCACATCGATGTCCAATTCCTTTAGACGATCGATGATATCTTTGCTGGACAAATTGTATTTCTTGGCCAGTTCATAGACTCTACTCTTACTCATATTACCTCCTAGATCAGTTCATGGTTTACCTCTACATACTCTTTAATCTCCTTATACAAATCCTCTGTAATTTCAGATTTCAAAGCATAGCTCAGTCTCTTCTTCTTTATGGCAATCTCCAGGCATTCAGGGTCCCTACAGATATAAGCACCTCTGCCGTTGAGTTTGCCGGTTTTATCTAAAACGACGCCCAGTTCCTTGTTGTTCACAATGCGAACGAGCTGTTTCTTCGTAATATTCTCTTGGCAGCCCACACATTTACGAATGGGGACCTTTTTAACCTTCGGAGCCATCTGTCTCCTCCGACTCATTCCAGTCCTCTTCGTGGTCAAATGGTTCTGCATACTCCTCTAAGATCTCATCCAGGTCATAGCCCAAACCCACGGCCTGCTCATCATCAGCGCCCTTTGGGTCCCCTTTGGAGTACTCCTCCAACAAGCCTTCTTCAAGCATCTCCCGATACTTTGACTTGCCCTTGATGTCGATCTTCCAACCGGTCAATCGAGCCGCCAGACGGACATTCTGTCCCTCTTTTCCGATGGCGAGAGACAACTGGTCATCTGGCACGACGGCGAGAGCACTCTTCTCCTTATCTTTGACTAGAACCTCAAGGACTTTAGAGGGACTGAGGCTATTGGCGATAAAAGTGCGAATGTCCTTATCCCATACGATGATATCGATCTTCTCACCATCTAATTCATCTACGATGGCTTTCACTCTGGCCCCTTTAAAGCCCACACAGGCGCCGACTGGATCTACATCTGGTTCCTTTGCAAACACGGCGATCTTCGTCCGAGACCCGGCCTCCCTGGAGGTGGAAAAAATTTCAACAACCCCGTCGTTCACTTCGGGCACCTCGAGCTCAAATAGTCGAATGATCAGCCCTGGAGCCGTTCGCGACAGGGTAATTTGAGCTCCCTTCGGGGTATTCTTCACCTCAGAAATATAGAACTTCATCCGATTATTGATGCTGTATTTCTCCCCGGGAACCTGTTCTGCAGGGGGGACAATCCCCTCCACCTTCCCCAGATCGATAAAGAGATAGTCGTTGTCAATACGCTGAATCGTGCCGTTTACAAGTTCCCTCTCCCGGTCGATAAATTCACCATAGATCACGTCTCTCTCCATGTCCTTGATCTTTTGAATGACGATATTTCGCGCAGTCTGTGCGGCAATTCGGCCAAAATCCTTCGGCGTCACTTCCTGCTTTACAGTATCTCCCAGGACATAGTTGGCGCTCAACCGGTTTGCCTCCTCGACACCAATCTGAATGACTGGATCCTCAACCTCTTCGACCACCTCAAGGGTGGCGTATACTTTTATATCTCCGGTCAGTCGATCGATCTCCACCAACACATTGGCATTGTTGTCAAAATTCTTCTCATAGCTTTTGATTAAGGCCTTTTCTAAAGCCTCAAAAATGGCATCCCGAGGAATTCCCTTCTCTCTTTCGATCTCCTCCAGCGCCAAAATAAAATCCTTGTTCATCCTATTTTCCACCTATCTTTATCACACGATTAATTTTTGCAATATCCTCCCTGTTGAGCACAACGGTATCCGCTTCCATGCGAAGGGTGATACTCCCCTGGTCAAATCCCAAGATCGTTCCAACGAATTTCTTCTTCCCCTCGACGGGAGCATACATCTTGATCTCCAGTTCTTCCCCTTCAGCTCGCTCCAGATCACGATCCGTCTTCAGTGGGCGGTCCAGTCCTGGAGAAGACACCTCCAATAGGTACTGTCCTGGTATCGGATCTTCTCGATCCAGCCATTCACTAATCGCTTCGCTGGCGACCTGACAATCCTCCATCGTCAGTCCTCCCTTTTTATCTGCGAGGACGCGAAAGACAATGCTGCCGTAGTCCTTTGCCAATTCGATATCCACCAACTCAAGGGATTTAGATTCCAAAATGTCTTCGATGGGACCACGGGTTTTCTTAATAATTTCTGATTTTTTCAAACCTTCACCTCCTTCACCATGGAAAGAATAAAGAGTGGGACTCTCCCACTCCTTGCTTCAGTGTATTATATCACAATTTCCTCTAATGCACAATGCCTCCTGGCTCCAATCCAAAGGCGGAAAACAGGTCGAGCTGATTCGTTTCGTGGAGATGGGCCAGCACTCCATTCTGCCTTAGAGATTCGAGGGCAGATCGATTCACCTTCGTTCGAGCGGTGAAATCCTCCACGGAGATAAAAGAGCCCTTTTGCAGTTCCTCATAGATCTGGCGCGAGTTCTGTTCAGAGACGTCATCGAGTGCGCAGAAGGGCGGTACGATCATACCCTGTTTCCCCAGGGAAAAATGGGCCGCTTGGGAGTTCTCGAACCGAACCGGAGCGATGAGGATCCCTCTGGCGTACATCTCCTCAACCACCTCCAGCACATTCAGTACGGAGTTCTCCTTTGCACTGGCGCCCCTTCCCAGCTCCTTGATTCTCTGCATCTCGTCCTTCACCGCCATTGGTCCAGCCATGGCGATGGATCCTGGGAAATCCGCCAGCTTCGTCGTAAAATAGGTGGCATAGAAGGCCTCGGGATAATAGACCTTGTAGTAGGCAATCCGATAGGACATCAGAGAATATGCAACAGCATGGGCCTTGGGGAACATGTATTCGATCTTCTGGCAGGAGTCGATATACCAACTTGGCAGGTCGAAGCCGTCCATATACTCGATCACCTTATCCGAAAGATCCCTCCCCTTCCGTACGGTCTCCATGATCTTAAAGGCCTCCTTATTGTCCAGGCCTTTCAGGATCAAAAAGGTCATAATATCATCTCGCGTGCAGATGACCTCCTTCAAGGTGGCGACCTTGTCCCGAACCAGCTCCTGGGCGTTGTTCAGCCACACATTGGTCCCATGGGACAAGCCGGAGATCCGCACCAATTCTCCAAAGCTGGTCGGCTTGGTGTCCTGGAGCATCTGCCGTACAAAATTCGTCCCGAACTCCGGCACACCGAGAGTTCCAATGTCCTGACGATAGGTCGAGTCAGAAAAACCCAGGGCGTCTACGGAGTTGAATATACTCATACAGCCCGGATCGTTCATCGGAACATCCATCAGATCCACGCCGGTCAGGTCGGTTAACAGCCTGGCAATGGAGGGCACATCATGCCCCAATAGGTCGAGCTTGAGGATGTTCTCGGCGATGGCCTTATAGGTGAAATGCGTGGTGATCACCTGGTTCTTCGGATCATCGGCCGGATAATTCACCGGTGTGAAGTCCTCAATATCCTTGTCCTGAGGTACGATCATCAAGCCACCGGGATGCTGCCCCGTGGTCCTCTTTACTCCGACAATCCCCCTCTTTAGTTTCTCGGTCTGCGCCTGCGTCAGATATTCCCCCGTCTGTTCATAAAACTTTTTAATGTATCCAAAGGCCGTATTCTCCTTGATGGTCCCAATCGTACCGGCGCGGAACACCTTATCCGATCCAAATAACTCCTCGGCGTATTTATGGCAATAGGGCTGGTATTCCCCTGCAAAGTTCAGATCGATATCCGGTTCCTTGTCCCCATCAAAGCCCAAGAAGACTTCAAATGGAATTTGATGACCGTCTTGATTGAGAAGGGTTCCACAGGAGGGACAATCCTTCTTTGGCATATCGATTCCCGATTCATAGGATCCATCAGTGACAAATTCGGAATGCTTGCATTTTGGGCAGACATAATGGGGAGCTAGGGGGTTGACCTCGGTGATCTCCGCCATCGTCGCCACGAAACTAGATCCCACCGAACCCCTTGAGCCGACGAGATAGCCGTCTTCATTGGATTTCTTGACGAGCTTTCTGGAGATCATATAGAGGCCTGCATAGCCATTTTTAATGATGGAATCCAGTTCCCTATTCAGCCTCTTTTCAACCAGTTCTGGAAGGGGGGCGCCATAGATGGCCTGGGCATTGCCATAAGTCACAGAGCGCAGGTCCTCCTCTGCATTATCGATAATGGGGGGATAAGTCCCTTTCGGAATCGGCTCCACGGCTTCAATGGAATCCGCAATCCCCCTAGAATTTGTGACGACAATCTCATATGCGACTTCCTTCGGCAAGAATTGGAATTGCTGTAACATCTCCTGGGTGGTCTTGTAATAGAGATTCGATGACAATCTCCGGTCCTGACGAAATTGTACCGTTCTTACGATCTCACGATAGATTGCATCCTGTGGATTCAGATAATACACATCTCCTGTGGCCACTACGGGAATGTCCAGCTCCCTCCCAATGGCAATCGTCTTTCGAATCCATTCTTCCAGCTTGGCTCTACCCGGCAGGGCATTTCGATTCTCTCGACTCGCCAATAGATAATCATAGTTTTCCGGTGGCTGCACTTCCAAGAAGTCATAATTCCGCGCGATTGTGTGGAGCTCTTCCTCTCTTCTATGTGCCAGGATCGCCTGTGCCAATTCGCCATAGAGGTTTCCAGACCCGATCAGTAGACCCTCTCTCTTTTTCCTGAGTATTTCCCTGGGAATGCCAGGCGAGCGGTTATAGTAGTCCATATGGGAACAGGAGATCATCTGGTAGAGATTCTTTAGTCCAGACTGCTTCGCCACTAAAATCAGAGCATTCGAGTCCCTCGTCGCACCTGGATTCCAGTCCGTCTGAATCTGATTGAGATCTGCGGATACTTCAATCCCCCTATTCTCAAGCTCCTCTAATAGACGAATCATCACTTGCGCCGTCGCCTCTGCGTCATCTTCCGCTCGGTGATGCTGTAGCAATTTGATTTCAAAATGCTTGGCTAGAGTGTCCAGTTTGTGATTTCGCAGTTCGGGAAACAGACCCCTCGCCAAGTATAGGGTGTCGATATAGGGCGCATCAAAATCCAGCCCCAGTTGATAGGCGTTTTCCTGGATAAAGCTGATGTCAAATTCCGCATTATGGGCGACGAATACCGCCCCCTTGGAGAATTCTAAGAAGTCCGGCAAGATCTCATCAATCGTCGGCTGATCAGCGACCATTTCATTGGTGATTCCCGTCAGGTCGACAATCTTGGCATCGATTTGCATCTCAGGGTTCACTAATCGTCCATATCTACCTGTGATCTCCCCGTCCACAACTCGCACCGCACCGATCTCCGTGATCTTATCACAGTAGGTGGAAAGACCCGTCGTTTCAATGTCAAAGACCACATATTCCCTTGGGAGCTCGCGGTTTTCTGCACCCATCAGAATGGGCAGACCGTCAAAGAGGATCTTCGCATCCAGGCCATAAATGGTCTTGATCTTCGTACTCGAGGACTTATACATCGCCTCTGGATAGGCCTGGACCACATGGGCATCTGTGATGGCCAAGGCATCATGTCCATACTCGGCAGCCCTCTGATAGAGGCTCGTTATGTCCGTAAATCCGTCAAGGGTGCTCATCTGGGTATGGATCCGCAGTTCCACCCTTTTCACTTCCTCGAGATCGCTCTTCAACGCAGTGCTCTGTTTGGAGAGGGACTGAATGACGATGCATTCCCCCTTTGAAAAATTGTCATAACCATACTTTCCCTTGAGTATGACATTCGTGCCCTCGCTGATTTGTTCTTGGAAGCGATCCAGTAATTCCTTTGACCAAAATGCCTTACAGCTCGTGGCTCCCGTCTCATCGGATAGAAAGAAAGTGACGATGGTCTTCCCATCTTTGATCGGACGATAGTCCAAGCCAAATACCATGCCGGAGACCGTGGGCATATAAGTCTCCTCGTTGAGAGAGGAGATGGGGATAGGCGTTTCGGTAATCCGCTTTCCGATTAAAGCCTGTTCCGGTGCTGCCTTCTTCCTCGTCGGCTTTTGCGTAACCCCTTGCGCTTTAGCCATCTTCACTGTGGCCAGCTTCTCCGCCTCTGCGGTCTTTTCCAAGAAATCATCTCGATCCAAGCTCCCCCCACTTCGGACTTCCACTGCGATCTGTCTTCCGATTTCCCGATACAATAAATTCTGCATTTCCTTGGGAATATCTCTGGATTCGATGTATTTTTTCAACATCTCATTGGGGGTTTGTAAGATGACCCGATCCTCTTGGGGAATTCTTCGAAGCTGACAATCCTCACTTTGTAACATGGGATACTGTTCCTGAAAATGGGTCAATAACGCATTTAAGAACTCTTCCTCAGATAGTTCCTGCTGACCCCAATCGTATCCAATCACCAAGGTCGTCTCCTGCAAAAGAGAAGAGAGTCTACGATGGAGACTCTCATGTTCTTCCTTGGAGATTCGGCGGGACACCTTAAAACGAAGGGACAGCTTTCGCGCGTCTTCCTGGTATTCGACCTTTTCTACGGACTCTAAAAAATCAAATTCTGTAAACAGATCATGGTTTAACATTCTCAATCACATCCTGTCCAGTTCTTCCATCATCGCCTCCAAGAGCTGCTGTTCCTCCACTTGACGGATGACCTTTCCCTTTTTAAAGAGCACTCCATATCCATTTGTACAGGCGATCCCAAGATCTGCTTCTTTCGCCTCTCCTGGCCCATTGACAGGACAGCCCATGATGGCGACACTCAGGTTCTTATCCACAGTTGCCAATCGCTCCTCCGCCCTTTGGATCAGGTCAATCAAATTCACCTTGGTCCTGCTACAGGTGGGACAGGAGATCAGATCCACCCCTTCTTTGAGTAGACCCAAAGATCTGAGGATCTCTCGACCAATGCGGATTTCCTCGACGGGATCTGTCGTCAAAGAGACCCGTATCGTGTCCCCAATTCCCATATATAATAGGGTTCCAATCCCGATACTCGATTTTACACTCCCACTTCGCGCTGGACCCGCCTCAGTGACACCTAGATGAAGGGGATAATTCACAAGCTCACTGATCTTCTGATACACTTCGATCATCGTCACCACATTGCTGGACTTGATCGAAATCTTTATATCGTAAAAATCCAATTCCTCTAGGGTTCGAATCTCTTGCAAAGCCGATTCGACCAGGGAATCTGTATTGACACCGCCATATTTTTGGAGAATTTCCCTGTGGATTGAGCCGGAGTTCACCCCGATCCGGATGGGAACACGGTATTCCTTACAACGCTCCACCACCTGGATCACCTGCTCCTTTGAGCCGATATTGCCAGGGTTGATCCGCAGACAGTCACAGCCATTCTCAACTGCATATAATCCCAGACGATGATCAAATTGGATATCCGCAATCAAGGGGATTCGGATCTGTCGCTTAATCTCCCGGATCGCCACAGCGTCCTCTTCGTCGTTGATCGCACAGCGGATGATATCACATCCGGCAGCTTCCAAGCTGTGAATCTGCGCCACCGTCGCCGGAATATCTGCAGTGATCGTATTGGTCATGCTCTGTACTGTAATTGGGGAATCCCCACCGACTCCGATATTGCCGACTTGTATTTTTTTTGTCTCTCTGCGATGGATCATCTCAGCCTCCTATGGATCCCAAGGTCATGATATCTTTAAAAGTCACCAGTATTAACAGCCCTATTAGAAAGATAAAGCCAATCAAGTTGATCATGCTCTCCTTTTCTACGGAGATCGGCTTTCCTCGTAGTTTCTCCAGCAAAAGCAATAGGATCTTTGAGCCGTCCAGAGCTGGAATTGGCAGTAGATTAAAAAAGCCCACATTGATATTGATAAAGGCGAGTAGTAGGAGCACATTAAATAGACCTGCACTGGCGGCTTGGCCGATGACTACGACGATGCCCACTGGCCCTGAGACATCGGATAGGCCCACACCACCTCGAAGTAGGGTTTGAAAAAAGCCTATCAACTGTGCGAGAAGCATAAAAAAGGTCGACATGCTATAGCGGATCGCCCCGCCTAGAGAACGATGCGTGCCCCTGATGATCCCAATCTGTCCATTCTCGTCCAAGGGAATCTCCAGCTCCACGACCTCATCCGCTCGCTGTACCTGCACCGATATGGACTCCTTCTCTGCGGATCGTATCGCCACAATCACATCCTCCCAAGTGGGTGTTTGCACGCCGTCCACCTGGAGGATATCATCTCCCAGTTCCATGCCGGCCTTTTGCGCCGGTGCATTCTCAGTAAAACTGGCTATTGTCGTCGTCGGCTCTCCTAGATAGAGCCCAACTAAAAAAAGCACGACAATCGCCAACAGGAAATTCATCATGGCTCCCGCGACGACGACTGCAATTCTCTTGGCGACACTCGCCTTTCCAAAACTTCTGGGATCCGAGGAGGACTCCTCCTCTCCTTCCATTGCAACATAGCCGCCAATGGGGAATGCCCTTAGAGTGTATTGGGTTTCCGGCCCCTTTTTATCCAATAACTTCGGCCCCATGCCGATGGCAAACTCATTGACTCGAATGCCGACGAGTTTAGCCACTGCAAAGTGACCAAATTCATGTATGATGATGACCAGCAGAAAGACCAATATGGCCGTCACTGCTGTCAGAATAGTCGAAAGCATAAACTCCTCCTAGAGTAGTAGATGGGTCAGTATATAGACCGTGGGGATGGCGAATAGGATGGAATCAAAACGGTCCAGTACCCCGCCATGGCCCATGATGATATTTCCATAGTCCTTGATTCCCGCTCGGCGTTTGATATAAGAGGCGCTCAGGTCTCCTATTTGGGACATGATCGATCCGATCACTGCGATGAGCACAATCCCCCAATTAAATTCGATCAAATCGAGACGGGACAAGAGATAGACCACTAGCACAGATCCCAATACACCACTGATGGAACCCTCGATGGTCTTATTGGGGCTGAGCCTCTCGATCAATTTGTGCCTACCGGCGATGGCTCCACCTAGATAGGCAAAAGTGTCTGTCCCCCAAGCACAGCAGTATACGAGTTGGAGCTGTACCGGAGATTCAAAACGCAGCATATAACTGAGTAGGTAGTTGATATACAAAAAGGAGAATAGAAACATCATCATATCCTCCGCGCGGTATTTGGTCCCGAAGGTGATATAGATCATCGAGAGGATGATGAGGACTCCAGGGATCGCCTGTACCCACACCTGTCGATCCATCAAAACGAAGACATTCAAAGCGAAGCCCAGCACCAATTGAAGGGATAGTGGATACACATATCCCATTCGGGCAGAAGCTCGATGAAATTCATAGGCGGCTACCGCCGTGATGATAGCGGTGGCCCAAAAGAGGTACAAACCTCCTCGCAAGGTAAAAAATAGGACGAGGAGCACCAGACCAATTCCGCTAATCGTCCTTGTGATCAGCTTATTCATTAAACTCCCCCAAATCTTCGGTTTCGATTTTGATATGAGTCGATCGCCTTGATGAGCTGTGCCTCATCGAAGTCCGGCCAGAGTACATCGGTAAAATACAACTCCGAATAGGCGATCTGGTAGATCATGAAATTGCTGATTCGCTGTTCACCACCTGGCCGAATCAATAGATCAGGATCCGGGCCATGGGAGGTGTAGAGTAGATCTTCCAGCATTTCCCTCGTCAGATCAGAGGCCTTCAGCTCGCCCCTCTCCGCTCGGTGGACCAGTTCTCTGGTGGCGTGGAGGATCTCGTCTCGACCACCGTAATTGATGCCGATATTCAAGGTCATATCCGATAAATGCTGGGTTTCTTCCATCGCTCGAAGCACTTCCGCCCTTGGTAGCTCGGGCAAGGGGGTGATATCCCCCATGATCCGCACCCGAACGCCGTGATCGATCAGCCGGTTGAGTTGAGCGCGGATATAGCTGACCAAAAGCCCCATCAGGGCATTGACTTCTGCCTTGGGCCTCTTCCAGTTCTCGGTAGAAAAGGCATATAAGCTCAGATGTTTGATCCCCAGCTTGCGGCAGCTCTCCACAATCTCCACTACGCGCTCCATGCCCTTCTTGTGACCAAAGGACCTGGGCATCATCCGGGAGGTGGCCCATCGACCATTCCCATCCATAATGATACAGATATGCTTTGGAATATTCTCTTTATCCAGCCTATGGATTTGGTCCGTCATCGGTCAGCCTCCCATTGCTCATCATTTTGAATCTTATTTCCTACTAGATTTCCAGCAGTTCATCTTCCTTCGCCTTCAGAATTTCGTCAACCTGCTTCGTGTACTTATCGATGAGCTTTTGAATCTCATCTTCTGCAGTCTTGCGCTCATCCTCCGGCAAGGAGTTTTCCTTCTCCAGTTTCTTCACCTTGTCCATGGCATCCCTTCGCGTATTGCGCAGGCTCACCTTGGAGTTTTCAGAAATCTTCTTAGCGACCTTGGTCAAATCCCTTCTACGCTCTTCCGTGAGCACTGGGAAGGGCAGGCGGATCAGCTTTCCGTCATTGGACGGAGTAATCCCCAGATCCGATTTTTGAATCTCCTTCTCAATTTCCTTGATCAAGCTGGCATCCCAGGGCTGAATGACCAATAGTCTCGCCTCGGGTACGGAGATCGAAGCACATTGCATCAAAGGCGTTGGCACTCCATAATAGTCGATCATCATCTTCTCCACCAAGGCGGGATTGGCCCTACCTGCACGGATGGATTGTAGCTCTTCCTTCAGCGCGATAATGGTCTTCTCTAGTCTCTCGTCTAATTCCTTAATAACCGGTTTATACATTTCAGTCTCCCCCTTATTATCCAATCACTGTGCCGATGGTTTCACCCTCGAAGATCCGAAGGAGATTCGTCGGATCATCGATCCCAAATACGATCACGGGGATCTGATTATCCATGCACAGAGATGTTGCTGTTGAGTCCATTATACCCAATCCCTGATTGAGAATATCAATATAGGTCAGGGAATCATATTTTTTTGCATTTGGATTGTGTTTGGGATCGCTATCATAGACTCCGTCCACTCCCCGCTTGCCAATCAAGATGACATCCGCATCGATCTCCGCCGCTCGAAGGGCTGCTGTGGTATCCGTTGAGAAATAGGGCAGTCCAGATCCAGCTCCAAATATGACAATTCTCCCCTTCTCCAGATGGCGAATGGCCCGCCTGCGGATATACGGTTCTGCCACCTGCTGCATTTCAATGGCGGTTTGTACTCTCGTATCCACATCCATCTCCTCTAATGAGGCCTGCAATCGGAGGGCATTGATTACCGTGCCCAGCATTCCCATATTGTCCGATGTGCTTCGATCCATCAGCGTCGAAGTCTTACCCCTCCAATAATTGCCTCCGCCGACGACAATGGCCACTTCCACGCCCTGTTCATTGACGCGCTTAATCACAGAGCATATCTCGTGGATCGTCTGATCGTCGAGCCCAAATCCCCTATCACCTGACAGGGCCTCACCGCTCAGTTTCAATATAATCCGTTTATATAATGGTGTCATTTGCACCTCCTGACTTGGTAAAAGCCTATAAAAAAGCCATTGCAATTCGGTTGGCTTCATCAATCGAATCAGAGATTCGAAGGAGTTAGAAGAACTCATCCGAAATAGAGCCTCTTCAATACTCGCCGATCATGCAATGGCTTATTGGTTATTTATTGATTTGTTTTGCCACTTCGTCTGCGAAGTTCTCTTCTCTCTTCTCTAAACCTTCACCGACTTCATAGCGAGTGAATCTACGGATCTTGATATTCTCTCCGATTTTGGCAATCAGATTCGTCAATACCGTCTCCACCTTCACATCTGGTTCACGGATGAAGTCTTGTTCCATCAGGCAGCGCTCTTCGAAGAACTTTTCCATTCTGCCGACGACCTTTTTCTCAGCGATCATCTTGGCCTTATCTTCTGGGATGTTCTTGCCTTCCGACTCATTTAAAGCCTGGGTGACCAGAATATGCTTTTCGTTTTCGATGACACTCTCTGGCACTTCATCACGGCTCACATATTGTGGGTTGGATGCCGCCACTTGCATGGCCATGTCCTTGACGAATTTTTTAAAGTCTTCGTTCTTTGCTACGAAGTCCGTCTCCGTGTTCACTTCGATTAAAACGCCGATACGTCCGCTGTGGATATAGGCTTCTACAATACCTTCTGATGCGATTCTACCAGCTTTCTTTTCCGCTCCAGACAGTCCTTTTTCTCTCAGCCACTCAATCGCTTTTTCGATGTCGCCATCGGTTGCCACCAATGCATTCTTGCAGTCCATCATACCTGCTCCGGTTCTGGCACGGAGCTCCTTAACTTCTGCTGCTGTATAAGCCATTCCATCCTCCTGTATAATAATTAAGGTAAGAGCAAAAAGAGACCTTTGTACCCTTACCCTATTCTCTGAGTCCTATTCTGCTTCGACTTCTACTTCTACTTCTATTTCAATCGAGTTTTCCAACTCGTCTTCTGCTACTTCTTCTTCCGGAGCCTCTTCTGCTGTTTCTTCTACGACAGGAGCTTTCACTTCTTCTGGCTCATCGTATTGTGCGCCTTGATTGGATTCGATCACTGCATTGGCGATCGTTCCCGTCAACAGCTTCACAGCACGAATGGCGTCGTCATTTCCAGGAATTGGATAGTCCACTTCATCTGGATCACAGTTCGTATCTACGATGCCAATTACGGGGATGCCCAGAATTCTCGCCTCATTGACGGCGATCTTTTCCTTCTTCGGGTCCACCACATACATCAGATCCGGTAGTTTGGTCATATGCTTAATACCGCCTAGGAATTTCTCCAATCTGTCGCGCTCGTGTCGGAGGCGAATGACTTCCTTCTTGGGCAATAGGCTGAAGACATTATCCTCTTCCATTTGCTCCAGTTCATGGAGCCGATCAATTCTCTTGCGGATGGTGCCATAGTTTGTCAACATGCCTCCGAGCCATCTCTGGCTGACATAGTGCTGACCACTTCTCTTCGCTTCTGTTTCGATGGCTTCTTGTGCTTGTTTTTTCGTGCCGACAAATAGAATGCTGCCACCGCGACCGATGACTTCTTTTGTGACATTGTAGGCCTCTTCCATCTTCTTTACCGTCTTTTGTAGGTCGATGATGTAGATCCCGTTTCTCTCCGTGAAGATATACTTGCCCATCTTGGGGTTCCATCTTCTGGTTTGGTGGCCAAAGTGTACACCGGCCTCCAATAATGATTTCATTGTGATAACTGACATATTTCCTCCTTGTTTTTTCCTCCATCTCCGTCTACTCGCATCGAAACCCGCAGGCAACCTCGATTTGATCGGGAGATGTGTATAATCACCTAGTCATTATAACATACAGCCATATGAATTTCAAATATCCCGCTTCCTATTTTCCCTAATTATCGGAGCTCTTCTTCAGTAGATCCGGTCGTTTCTGCCTGGTTACCTCGAGGGACTGCTCCTGCCGCCAAGCTTCGATCCGTCCATGGTCACCGCTGAGGAGCACCTCTGGAACCTCATGTCCCTGAAAAACTCGTGGTCTCGTATACACCGGGTATTTTAATAGCCCGTCATAGTGAGAATCCTCGGTGACAGACTCTTCGTTGCCCAGCACACCATCGATAAAACGCGAGATGCTATCGATGAGGACCATCGCCGGAATCTCCCCTCCCGTGAGCACATAGTCTCCTATGGAGACCTCCATATCCACATAATGATCTATGATTCTCTGGTCAATCCCCTCGTAGTGGCCACAAAGGAGAATCAGATGCTCCTCCTGGGCCAGCTCTTGCACCAAAGCTTGGTCCAATACCCTGCCTTGGGGAGATAAAAAGAGGACCTTGGATTCTGCTCTTCTGCAGCTTTGGATGGATTCGTAAATCGGCTCTGGCGTCATCAACATCCCCGGTCCCCCTCCAAAGATGGCATCGTCCACTCGGCGGTGCTTGTCCCTTGAGAAATTCCGTATATCAATGGATCCTAGCTCGATCCTCCCCGCTTCGATGGCCTTGCCGATCAGTCCATAGGACTGTAGGCCGAGAACAAATTCTGGAAACAAGGTCAAGACATCAAAACGCATCCGACATGCCCTCGATCAGCTCCACTCGGAGAATCCCGGACTCCAGATCCACCTCTTTGATAAATTCTCGTACCGCTGGGACCAAAAAGCTCTTATTGTCCAGGTTTTCAATTCGGTAGATATCATTTGCACTGCCCTCGATCACCTCGGCCAAGCGGCCTAATTGCCTCTCCCCTTCGTAGACCTCTAAGCCCACCAAATCGTGGATATAATAGGTGTCCTCCGGCAAGGGCAATAGAGATCCTTCCGATACATAGAGGTACTTCCCCTTGAAGGGGATCACCTGGTTGATATCATCATAGCCCTCTAGGCGGATGACGACCAGATTTTTTAAGGGTCTGGCGTGGGTGATGGAGATGCTCTCTTCCATGCCCTCTATTCGATACTTTCCGCCCTGATTGAAGCGATCGGGATCGAAAGTAAGGGGAAACAGTTTCAGCTCCCCCTTAATGCCATAGGTATTGACGATTTGTCCTACTTTAATCCAATCCATAATCAATCTACGATATCAACTTGTACGTACAAATTCTCTTTGGTTCCTGCTGCCTTCGCAACAGTTCGGATGGCTTTTGCGATCTTTCCCTGTTTTCCGATGACTTTACCCATATCACTCGGATTTACGACGATTTCAATCGTCACATTGTCATTGACTCTAGTTTCAGTAACTTTGACATCCTCTGGATAATCGACCAGAGATCTGGTGATTTCCTCGATTAATTCTCGCATTTCCCCCTCCTATGCACATAATCTATATGCCATTATTCTGCGGACGGTTGCTCCTCGGCGATCTCTTCTGCGGGAGTTTCTTCTGCCTTCACTTCTGCTACAACTGGCTCAGCGGCAGCGGCTTCTTCAACCACCTCTGGCTTGGCTTCGTAGACGCCATGGGCTTTGAATAGTCTGTGAACGGTATCCGTGGGCTTTGCACCTGTTCCAACCCAATAAGCTACGCGCTCGGGATTCACTTTGACGGTAACCGGTTCGGTCAGTGGATTATAAATGCCAATTTCCTCGATAAATCGTCCACCTCTAGGGGCTCTGGTATCTGCTACAACTACTCTGTAAAAGGGTCTTTTCTTTGCTCCCATTCTTCTCAATCTGATTTTAACTGCCATATCTCTGCCTCCAAAAATTTTTTATTTGAAAAAGGGCATATTAAATTTGCCTCTTTTTTTCACGTTTTTTTCCATATCCGTAAACTTCTTCATCATCTTCTTCGTATCTTTAAACTGTTTGAGTAATTTGTTGACATCGGAGGTCGTCACTCCCGATCCCAGGGCAATCCGTTTTTTTCGGCTGCCATCAATCAGCTCCGGTCGCTCCCTCTCCTTCATCGTCATCGACTGGATGATCGCCTCCACCCTCTTGATATCCTTCTCGTCGATGGAGACTCCCTTGAGGGCCTTCGGGTTAATCCCCGGCACCATGGACAGGAGTTCATCAATGGGCCCCATATTTCGCATCTGGTCGATTTGCTGCAAGTAGTCATTCAAAGTGTAGGATTGAGAGCGTATCTTCTCTTCTAATTCCTTGGCATTTTTTTCGTCGATGGCCGTCTGCGCCCTCTCGATCAGAGTCAGCACATCCCCCATCCCGAGGATTCGAGAAGCCATGCGATCTGGGTAAAAGGTCTCCAGATTCTCCAGTTTTTCCCCAACCCCTATGAATTTAATTGGCTTCGAAGTCACACTTCGGATGGACAGAGCAGCTCCACCCCTTGCGTCACCATCCAGCTTCGTGAGGATGACTCCCGTGATATCTAGATTTTCATTAAAGGTCTCTGCCACATTCACCGCATCCTGCCCAGTCATCGCATCGACGACCAATAGGATGTCATCCGGTACTACGGCTTCTTTTATGCCAATCAGCTCTCCCATCAGCTGTTCATCGATGTGCAGGCGTCCCGCCGTGTCGATGATGACCACGTCTCGATTGGTGCGCTTGGCTTCTTGGACCCCCGCCTTTGCAATCTCCACTGGACTGATCTTGTCTCCCATGGAAAATACGGGAACTCCGACCTGTCCTGCCACAACTTCCAGCTGCTTGATCGCCGCTGGACGATAGATGTCACAGGCCACCATCAGAGGCTGCTTGTTCATCTTCTTTAGAAAGAGCGCCAGCTTACCGGCATGGGTGGTCTTACCAGCCCCCTGAAGTCCACAGAGCAGGATGATCGTCGGCGGAGTGGGTGCCAGGTTGAGTTTAACCTCTTTCTCCCCCATCAGAGCGCTCAGCTCCTCATTGACGACCTTGACGACCATCTGTCCTGGCGTCAAGCTCTCCATCACCTCTTCGCCGATACAGCGCGCCTTGACCGCCTTGACGAAGTCTTTGACGACCTTATAGTTGACGTCAGCTTCCAATAGGGCCAAACGGACCTCTCGCATGGCGACGTCTACATCTTTTTCGCTCAGTTTTCCCTTACCCCTGAGCCCATTCAATATATTTTGAAGTTTATCTGCTAGATTGTCGAGCATCTGCTCACCTCCGGTTCTCTACAGCCTTCCAATGATTGCGTTCAAAGCTTGCACCTCTTCAACGATGCGGACCTTTGCCCCATCCACAGAAGGATCCGTTGCAGCGATCAATAGCCTCTCTTGTAATTCCGATAGCTCTGACCTAAGGGTTTCTGTCCTCTCGTGGAGCTTTAGCTCCCCTTCCAGTTCTCGAAGTTTCGCTTCTGCCCTGAGGATCAAATCGGAGACCCCCTGCTTGGAAATCCCAATCATCCCCGCGATCTCGCTCAGGGAGTAATCCTCTTCATAGTACAACTGCATGGCCTGCCTCTGCTTGTCGCTGAGCAGATTACCATAGTAATCAAACAGAATGGCGAGCTGCATTCTCATTTCCACCGCTTCACCCCCATAAGTCAACAAAAAAACTTGACCGCTTAATCATACTATGAAGCTGATCTGCTGTCAAGTTTTTTTATTGACCATCTCGATTAAATAATCGAATCCACAAATACCTCTGCGTCAAATTCCATCAAATCGTCGATGCCCTCACCTAAGCCGATATAGCGCACGGGAATGCCGTACTCCTTGACGATTCGAACGACGACGCCCCCCTTGGCGGTGCCGTCTAATTTGGTCAGGATGACCCCAGAGATATCCGCCACTTCCTTGAACTCCTTCGCCTGCGAAAGGGCGTTTTGTCCAGTCGTCGCATCCAGCACCAAAAGGGTCTGTTTCTTCGCCTCTGGATACTCCCGCTCAATGATCCTGTGAATTTTGTTGAGCTCCTGCATCAGATTCTTTTTATTGTGAAGCCTGCCTGCCGTATCGCAGATCAAGATATCCGTCCCCTTGGATTTTGCAGAAGCGATGCCATCGAAGATGACAGCTGCTGGATCAGAGCCCTCGGATTGAGCGATGATCTCCACCTTTGCCCGATTTGCCCACTCTCTGAGCTGATCGATGGCCGCTGCACGAAAGGTATCCGCCGCAGCCAACTGTACACTTTTACCCTGGGCTTTGAACTTCGCCGCCAATTTTCCAATAGAGGTGGTCTTTCCCACGCCATTCACCCCTACCACGAGTAGGATCATCGGAGTCTGGGATAGATCGATGCCCCCTTCGGCCTCATCCGTACGCATCAAGTCCTTGAGGAGCAGTCCCAGTTCGCCCTTGACCAAAGAGGGATCCGTGATCTTCTTCTCCCGAATGACCTCTCGCAGCTCGTCAATCAACTCCAAGGTGGCATCCATCCCGATGTCCGCAGAGACCAGAGTATCCTCTAAATCCTCATACATCTCATCGTCAATCTTCACATAACCAGACAATACCTCGTCGATCCGCTTAGAGATATTGTCACGAGTCTTCGTCAGGCCCTTAAAAAATCCGGTAAGGAAACCTTCCTGCTTTGGCGTCTCCTCCAGTACTTCCTGAGCCTGCTCCTCGGTTTGAACCGGCTCTGCTTTTTTTCCAAAGAGATTTTTAAACATAAGTCCTCCTATCCTTCTGTGTCCAGGGCTAGGGAGAGCATCTTGCTCACCCCTTCTTCTTCCATCGTAACTCCGTATAGCACATCTGCCAGTTCCATCGTAGGTTTTCGATGGGTGATGATGATAAATTGGATACCGATAAAGGAGCGCAGATACTTCACATATCTTCCGATATTCGCCTCATCCAAAGCCGCATCCACCTCATCCAAAATGCAGAATGGCGCCGGTCTCGACTCAAAGATCGCAAAGAGAAGCGCTACCGCAGTCAGCGCTCGCTCTCCCCCCGACAATAGGGAGAGGCTCTGTAGCTTCTTCCCAGGGGGCTCCACGACGATGTCCACGCCGGCAGAGAGGAGATCCTCCCCATCGATCACCAGCCTCGCCTTACCACCTTCAAAGAGGATACTAAATATCTTATTAAAGCGCTGGTTGATCTGATGAAAACTCTGGTCAAAATCTCGCACGATATCATCATTCAACTTTTTGATAATCCGCTGGATATCCTCCTTCGATCGAATCAGATCCTCCTCTTGGGTCTGGTAGAGCTCCAGCTGTTCCGATACGACCTTGTACTCCTCTATCGAGTCAAAGCTAAAGTGGCCGATCTCTCGAATCTCCTGGCGCAGAGTCAGTACGATCGTCCTACTCGTCTTGATGGGCTCCACTTGGGCTAACTTTTGCTCCAGCGTCTCGTCTTCATAGCCGTATTCCTCTCGAAGATCTTCTAATCGGCTGAGAAGCTTGGATTCGAAGAGTTCCTTATTCGACTCCAGCTTCTCCACAGAACTGCGTAGGATTGCAGCTTCCTCTGCTAGAGCGACCCGGCGCTCCAATAACTCTTCATGCTCTGTTCGCATCTTGGTGATCTTCGTTCGCAATGTATCTCGCTCAATGCTTCCCTCTTTTAGCATGAGATCGATGCCCTCTAACTCCAGGGCTTCTGTGTCTAGATCTCCTCGAAAGGCCTCAATGGAGGTTTCGTAGCCGAGACTGGCTGTTTTTTCCCTCTGAAACTCAGATGCCTTGGAGGCAAGGGACTCCTCCAGTTCTGCACATCGGTTTTCCGCCATGGCCAGATCCCGCTCGGCCAGCTCCACTTGATTTCGCCAGTAGAGAATATCCTTGTCCTGCTCCATATGCAGGTCATAGAGCCTTCGCTTCTCACGATCCTGCTGAGTGAGGGCTGCATTTAGGGCTTCGATCTGCTTCTCCAATCCACCCATATCCCCATAGTTCCGCTCTGAATAGGAGCCTTTTTCCTCGTCCTTCTTCATCAGGTCCTGGGACAACTGTTCCTTTCGATTTAAGAGCAGCTTATATTCATATTGTCTTTCCGCATAGCTATGATCCAAACTCTGCAAGAGAACCCGCAGCTTCCCCTCCTGTTCCTTTCGGTCGTTTTGGATCTTTTGTCTTTGGGCAATGCGATTGGTTTGAATCAGAATATCCTCTTCCAATGCGGTAAGCTGTGAACCAGCTTGGGCGATCTCCTCCGTCATGGCCTCGATGGCCGCTCGTCGATTGATCAGCTGCGAGGAATAGTTGGCACTGCTCCCTGCGACGACTGAACCCCAAGTATTGATGATTTCTCCGTCCAATGTGACCAGTCTGTACTGCCGCACCCTCTTTGACAGCGCCACCGCCTGATCGATATCCTCTACAATCAGGGTCTGGTTCAGAAAGTAG
The DNA here is from genome assembly GCA_030538075.1 of Tissierellia bacterium. Taxonomy (GTDB): domain Bacteria; phylum Bacillota; class Clostridia; order Tissierellales; family Peptoniphilaceae; genus JAUNUQ01. Next base: position 46,401 of record JAUNUQ010000013.1, on the reverse strand, counting down.
TCCACAATGCCCCGAATCTCCTCTGGACAGTGAACGGCTTCACTTCCCCGAAGGAGATACTCACTCTTGGGAATACTCACTTTTCCCGCATTCCTTGGGAAAATCCGATCCTTCGGCAAAAATGTGACTCGCCCCATCCGCCGCTCTTTGACGAGCTTTACGAGATAGGAGGTCTCATTGTAATCCAGCGTCACAATATTCTGTAAGGCTCCACCCAATGTCGCCTCCACCGCCTTTTGATAGAGCGGATCCACTGTGATCAGGTCTGCCAGAGTTCCCATGGTGCGTTTGGCCACTTCAGGATTTCTCTTTCGCTCCTTTAAAAAGTTCTGGACTGCTTTGTTAAAGCCCTCATTGGAATCATAGATATTTTGCTGAATTTGCCTTTTGTATTCCATCTCCTTGAGGCGAGAAGCCTTCTCTTGGCGGAGCTGTTCCGTGGATCGGAGTTGGTCCTGAGCTTGATCCAGCTCACCATTTTCCGTCTCCAGCTGCTGGAGTAGCGAAATCAACTGCTGATTAGCTTGGGTCTTTTCAACCTCTAAGGAGTCCAGCTCCGGCTTCAGCTCCTCCAGATCCTGCTGGGTCTTCGAGATCGAAGCCTTCAAGCCATCGATGTCCTGCTGGAGGGTATCCATCAGAGTGCCGGCGGTATTCTTCGAGAGGCGCAGCTCCGTCAACTCCGCCTGCAAGATCTCCAGCTGTTCTTCCCCTTGTCTTTGATCCTCTTTGATCTGATCAATGCTCTGCTGCGTCTGTGACAGCTGATCGTTTATCTCTCGAACTCGGCCGCGGTGCTGCTGGATCTCTCCCTGCGCCTCGCTGATCCGGTCCCGATGCCCTTGGAGGCCGATCAATGCCCCTTCGTTCTCCTCTTGCAGACTCTGCATGCGGTCCTGGCTCTTGGTCAAATTCTCCATGGCACTGGTGATCTTCTCAGTGAGGATTTGCCGATTGGCTTCGAGCTGGGTCCTCTTCCTCTCTTTCTCGGAGAGGTTCCGATGTAGCTCTTCACTCTCTTCGGTCAATTCGTCGATCAACCCCTTTAAGGGGGTCAGTCTGTCTTGAATCTGTCCATGCTCTTCCTCAAGAGCCGCCAGCTCAATCTGAAGGGACTCCAGTTTCTCTTGAATTGCCAAGCGCTCCCCCGCAGAATCCTCAAGAGCCTTTTTGTATTGATAAAGCTGGTGCCGCTCGAGAAGGGTGATCTTTTCCAAACCCAATCTCGCTTTTTCTGACTCCTGCTTTAAAAACGCCGTCCGATCCTCTAGTTGGAGGACGATGTCGCGAATCCGAATCAGATTCTCCATCGTCTTGCTCAGCTTCTTCTCGGCTTCATCCTTCTTGAATTTATATTTGGCCGTACCCGTCGCCTCGTCGAGGATCGCCCTGCGATCCTCTGGTTTGGAACTGAGGATCTCGTCAATGCGCCCCTGGCTGATAATCGAGTAGCCCTCTTTCCCAATTCCAGTGTCCATAAAGAGTTCACGGATGTCCCGCAGGCGGCAATTGTGTTTATTGATCGTATACTCTGATTCCCCCGTCCGATAGGACTTTCGAGAGATCGCCACCTCTTTGTATTCAATGGGCAGTCTCCCATCCTCATTGTCAAAGACGATATTGACTTTGGAGAAATTCAGAGGCTTTCGAGTATCCGTGCCGGTAAAGATCACATCCTCCATCTTTGTACCCCTGAGGGACTTGGCACTCTGTTCTCCGAGCACCCAGCGGATGGCATCCGAGATATTTGATTTTCCGCTCCCATTTGGGCCGACGATCACCGTAAACTGGCGATCAAAGGTGAGGATGGTCCTCTCCGCGAAGGATTTAAACCCATGTATTTCCAGTCTCTTTAGTCTCAACTCTACCTCGTTTCCGCATATAGCTCCAAAAGTCCAATGTCCACTTCTCTTCCCCCGATTGCAAACAGATCCACTTCCCAGAGGGATCCCTATTAAATCGAATACTCGTAAATCCAAAGCACTCCCTTAAGCGCTTCCTGTTCTCTCCACGATGTCCGACTAAATAGGATAACTCTTCATCCCCTGCCGTAATACATAGGGATTCGGACAACTCCTGTTTCAATAGACTATCCCGAAGCATATCAAAATACAGTTGGGAATATACCAATTGTCGGATTGCTGGATGCCTAGGGCCTCCTGCCACATCCAGTGGCTGCTCTCCGGATTCGTATAAGCCCAACCGTATGATCGGAATTCCCGCCGATTCAAAACAGGGTACGATCTCCACTAATAGATCAATGGTCTCATGTAAACTCAGGGGCTCGTAATCTCCATCGATCAATAGCCCTTCCAGTTTGGTTCCCTTTAGAACCAGAGTCGGATAAATTCGCACAAAATCAGGCGACAATTTGAGGATCTCCCGGGCGCTCTTCATCTCGTCTTCCCTCTTAGCAGCGTATAGCCCCAGCATCATCTGGATTCCCAGACGAAAACCACGCCCTCGTATCTGCTCTACCGCCCGCCGTGTGTCCTGACTCGTATGGCCCCGATCGTTATCCATCAGGATCTCATCCACCATGGATTGTGCCCCCAGCTCGATCGTGCGCACCCCATATTCCCATAGAAGATTCAAAATCTCGTTGTCGATATAGTCTGGCCTCGTGGAAACTCGAATGGATTCGATGACCCCGGACTCCAAATAGGGGATCGCCCGTTCCAAATAAGCCCTCATCCGATCCTCGCCGATTCCAGTGAAACTGCCACCGTAAAAAGCCAGTTCGGCGCCCTGTGGTCTGGTATGACAATACCCCAGATAGGTTTCGATCTCCTTTGTCACATCCTGCGGCGTAATGGGGCTCTGTCTTGCGGTGATGGCCCGCTGATTGCAAAAACTGCAGTCATTTGGACAGCCCAAATGGGGAATGAACACGGGGATCACATATTTCTTATTCCTCATGGAGAATGCCCAGACGCTCTAGGGCATCTTTGGCCGCTTTATGCTCGGCCACTTTCTTACTATTGCCCTTGCCCTTTCCCAAGACCTTGTCCCCATCCATAGCCGACATAAAGAACACCTTCTCATGATCAGGCCCCTCCTGGCCATCCATTCGGTAGTGGACCCGCCCCTGATGAAGGGCATAGTATTTCTCCTGGAGGGTGGTCTTGTAGTCACTGAGAAAATCCGTCCTGTGTAAGTTCTGGCGGGCGATCTCCTGAAATCTCGGCATCATCAGCTTTCGGACAACTCCCAGACCCGCATCCAAAAAAAGCGACCCACAAAAGGCCTCAAAGGCGTCCGATAACAGAGACTCCCTCTTTCGACCTCCGGACAGCTCCTCTCCCTTGCCCAGGAGCATATACTGATCAATGCCAAAGGACAGAGACAGCTTTGCAAAGGCACTTTCACAGACCATCGCCGCTCTAAGTTTTGTCAGTTCTCCTTCGGGTAGACCTGGATTCATCCGATACAGCACATCCGTGGCAATCAAATTGACCACGGAGTCCCCCAGAAACTCCAGTCTCTCGTTATGCTCTGGTCTGGTCCGGTTCTCATTGGTATAGGAACTATGGGTGAAGGCAGTGTCCAATAGCTTCAGGTCCTGATATTGGTGACCGATCGCCTGTTCAAAGCTCTTCAGCTCCTCGATTCGTCTCTTATTCATAGGAGCGCATCATCCTTTGAAATAATTGACGACATCTCCTATGGTCTTGATATTGGACAGGGTTTCATCGTCAATCTCCACGTCGAATTCCTCTTCTACATCCATGACGATCTCCAAGAGCGCGATCGAATCCGCCCCGAGATCCTCTGCGATGACCATGTCATTGGACACCGTTTCCAATCCAAATTTCTCCATAAAAATCTCATGAATTCTCTGTTCGTTCATCTGATTCTCCTCCCATCTGTGTCGTGATTTCCGTCAGTACATCCCCTTCGATAAAGCGCATCATCGCTAAGAGCCCGTTTCGGATGGCGATATGATCCGAGCTACCATGGGCTTTAAATACCGGCTGCTTGGTCCCCAATAGAGGAGCTGCACCATATTCGCGGTAGTCCAGCTTCTGTTTCAGCCCCGACAGGGCTGGCTTGACCAGGATCCCACCGAGTTTTGCACGGGTCGATGAATAGATCGCATCTTTTAATAGACCCAGCATCACCTGGGCTGTACCCTCCATGGACTTCAATAGGACATTTCCCGCAAAGCCGTCACAGACTACCACATGGGCATCTGTCGTCAGGATGTCCCTAGGTTCCACATTGCCCACAAACTGAATCTGCGCCTGCTCCAAAAGGTCGTAGGCCTCCTTGGTCAGTTGGTTTCCCTTCCCCTTCTCCGCGCCGATATTCAGGAGTCCCACCTTGGGACGATCCACATGGAATACGGATTTTGCATAGATGGAACCCATTAATGCGAATTGGCGGAGTAGATTGGGCGTACAGTCCATATTGGCGCCCACGTCCAATACGATGGTCGGCTTATCCACCCCTGGACTGATAATGGTCAGGGCGGCTCGCTCCACCTTTGGTATGCGCCCGATGATCAGAGTGCCTCCAGCGAGTAGAGCTCCTGTGCTTCCGGCCGAGAGCATCCCATCTGCCTCGCCGGCCTTGAGAGCACGAAAGCCCATCACCATGCTCGCTTCCTTTCTCCGGCGAATCGCCAGCGCAGGCTCATCCGTATTCTCGATATAATCCTTCGTCTCAATGATCCGCAGATCCGGCTTCCCCTTAAACCCTTCGGGGATGGCTCCCATAATCTGATCCGGATCTCCCACTAGGATCATCTCATATGGTTTTACATCATAGGCCTCCACGCAGCCCTTCACAATTTCCTCTGCGCCTTTGTCGGCGCCGAGGGTATCAATTAGCAGTCTCATCTGTCACCCCATCTCATAATTACTAACTCTATTATACTATGATTGCGCATCTCTTTCAGAAAAGAAAAAAAGATAGTGAACCCACTATCTTTTACTCTACAACGATCACTTCTTTTCCATCGTAGTAACCGCAAGCTCTGCAGACACGATGGGGTAGCTTCGGTTCATGGCAATTGGGACACTCCGAAAGCGTAACCCTTGGCAATCTATAGGATGAAGCTCTTCTCTTATCTCTTCTGGCTTTGGACGTTTTTCTCTTAGGTACAGCCATTTTGACACCTCCTTTGCTTTACACGAGTTTCTCATATATACCAACTACGTGCAAGGCGCGTCAGTTGCCATATATTCAAACAGCTATGCTATTATACTACCAAAACCGGAGGCTGTCAAACCCAGCCCCCGGTTTTAAGTAGAATATTTTCGATCAGATTATTGGATCAAGCTCAGAGTATCTCTGGCGATCATCAGCTCTTCATTCGTTGGGATGACGAAGACTTTTACCTTGGAGTCCTCTCCAGAAATCTCTTGGACCTTACCGCGGACGTCATTTCTCTGTTCATCCAGCGTAATTCCCAAATGCTCCATGTTTTCCAGTACAGCCTTACGCATTGTGATGCCGTTTTCTCCAATACCACCTGTCATGACGATGGCATCGCATTTGCCCAGCTCTGCCATAAATCCACCGAGGAATCTCTTCACGCGCAGGACGAACATATCCAGAGCCAGTTCTGCTCTCTCATTTTCCGTGTTTGCAGCTTCTTCCAAGTCGCGGAAGTCCGAACTCAATCCGGATACGCCCAGTACGCCAGACTTTTTATTTAAGATATCACTCATCTGTGCAGGTGTCAGATTCTCTTTTTCCATCAGATAGGTGACAACGGAGGGGTCGATATTTCCAGATCGAGTACCCATGGAGAGTCCCTCAAGGGGAGTCAGTCCCATGGAAGTGTCATAGCAAATACCGTCTTTGATGGCGCATAGGGAGGATCCGTTTCCTAAGTGTAGAGATACTGCGTTGACTTCCTCTCTGTCTTTGCCCAATACTTCGGCGAGTTGATAGGAGATGTACTTATGGCTGGTGCCATGAAAACCGTATTTTCGGATATGATATTTCTTATAATACTCATAGGGAATCGGATACATATAGACATAGTCGGGCATCGTCTGATGGAATGCCGTGTCAAACACCGCTACATTGGGCTTGCCAGGAGCATTTTCCTCACAGGCTTCGATGCCCATCAGGTTAGCGGGGTTGTGCAGGGGAGCAAACTCTGCGAACTGTAGAATGATATCCTTTACTTCAGGGGTTACGATGACTGGCTCAGCCAGCTTGTCCCCGCCGTGTACAACTCGGTGTCCGATACCGCTGATTTCGTCCAGGGATTCGACAACGCCGTGCTCTTTGTCCGTCAGGGCATCGAAGACGAATTTGATCGCTTCCGTATGAGTTGGCATTTCCGCTTCCAGGACAAAAGTCTCTTTTCCCTCTGCGGTCTGGGTCAGCTTAGATCCCTCAATGGCAATCCGCTCTACTAAACCCTTACCGAGGACCTTTTCATTTTCCATGTCAATCAGTTGATACTTCAGTGAAGAACTACCGCAGTTGATAACTAGAATTTTCATAAATATCTACCTCCGATCATATATTCGATTAAATGCTATTCTAATCTTATCTCATACGAAATAATAAATCAATAAATATTTCTCCAGCCTCCATCCATTTGGGGACGATGCATTCGTTGGACAATCGGATGGATTCCCCTTCCCACTTCCCATATAGTATAATAACTCCAGGAGGTAGATATGAAAGTCGCAGCGATTATTGCAGAATACAATCCCCTACACCAAGGACATCTATTTCATATGGAGGAGACAAAAAGGCGCACGGGAGCCGATGCTCTCATCGTCATTATGAGCGGCTCTTTTGTTCAGCGAGGAGAGCCAGCCATCGTCGATAAGTACCGAAGGGCCAATGCCGCTACCCAGTGCGGAGCGGATCTGGTCATTGAACTACCGGTGCTCTTCAGTCTGCAGAGTGCAGAGGGTTTTGCCAGGGGGAGCGTTGCCCTTGTCAAAGGGACCGGGATCGTAGACTATTTGAGCTTTGGCAGTGAAGCAGGGGACCTGGCTCCACTGGAGCGGATGGCCGCCCTGCAGGCGCAGTCCAATGTAGAATACCACCTCACCCTGCGCAGGGGCTTAGCCCAAGGCCTTTCCTATACCAAGGCAGCGCATCATGCTGCCCAAACACATCTCGGGCTCGATAGACACAAACGCCTTGGTTCAAATGATATATTGGGAATTGAATACCTAAAGGCCTTAGAAGGATCAAAGATTAAACCGATGACCATCGCTCGACGAGGCAGCTACCTATCCAAAGAGATCACCAAAGAGCAGCATCCCTCGGCAACCGCCCTGCGCCACTCCCTTTTGCGAGGCGACTCCGCACGGTCTTTAGAGGAGCATATCCCCTTCCCGATGGCCAAATCTCTGAATCTGTTTCAGCTGGAATACGGACAATTCCCCTCCGTAAATCAACTGCGTCCCCATCTACAGCAGCTCCTCCTCATCGAGGAGAGAGACCTGAGGACCATCACCAGATATGAGACGGGATTAGATAATCTGCTTAAAAAAGTTATACGCAGAAACGAAGATCTGGTCACCGCCCTATATACCGCCAGTTCCACTCGCTATACCCTGTCCAGACTGCAGCGTTTTGTCCTCAACAGCCTGCTGAACATCAGCCAAGGGGATGTAGATCAAGCACTCTTGGGTGAACAGCTCTATCTGCGTCCCCTCAGCTTCAACGCCCAAGGGCAAAGGCTTATGAGCCGCATAAAAAAAGAGGGCAGCTTGCCCCTCCTCTCCAGATTTGCCGAAGGCTTTGAGGGAGAAGCTCCCAGTCCCCATTTAAAACGAGAGGTCAAAGCCACTTCTCTATACGAAATGCTCATAGGGGGTAGAGACTTTGATCAGGATTTTACGAATAGCCCCCGATTATATGTACCAGACAATCCAGATTCTACCATGATGAATTTGGATCAAATCGATGCACCAGTTATCCTCGATGATACCAATGATTTTGACATCCTTAAGGATTTGGATGATCCAGCTAAGACATAAGCGCCGCCATTTCTGGCGGCGCTTTCCTGCGATTTAGTTCTTTCGGAGCTCTTCTCGGTTGTCCTCGAGTACACTCAAGACTCCCTTTAGTCTATCCTGGGTTTGGGACAGGATATCGTCCACATAGGTAATACTCTGCATCTTCATGGTCCGAGCGGCTTGTTCCGCTTTCGCTTGCAGAGACTGTGCCTTATTTCTCGCCTCAATCACCACTTCGTGCTCATCCACCATCGCATCGAATTTTTGCTTGGCTTCCTGTACAATCCGTTCCGATTCCTTTTCAGCATCGGAGAGGACGGTGTCCGCCTCACGATGTGCCTCTGATAGGATTCGCTCCCGCTCCTCTGTGATCCATGCGGCTTGCTTGATCTCCTCTGGCAGGTTTTGGCGAAGCTCGTGAATGATGTCGTAGAGTTCATCTGCATCGATCATGACTTTTTTAGAAAATGGTACCGAGCTCGCATCCTCAATCAGATCTTCAATCTCTTCAATCAATTGAACTGTATCCATACCTATAATCCTCCTTTTAACTTAGCGCTAATTTTTTCCTCTATCGAAGGCGGGACAAATCTGGTGATGTCTCCACCGTAATACGCAACCTCTTTTACAATACTGGAACTCAAATAGGAATAATTTCCTCGAGCAACCAAAAACAATGTCTCAATATCGGGATACAGCTCTTTGTTGTACATGGACATCTGCATTTCGTACTCGTAATCCGAAACTGCACGCAGACCACGAATGATGACATCCGCTCCTTTGTTCTTGGTGTAGTCGACCAACAGCCCCTGAAAACTGTCCACTTCAATATTTTCACTATCCACCAACAGTTCCCGGATCATGTCCACCCGTTCCTCTATCGTGAACGCTGACTTCTTGTTTAGATTGACAGATACCGCTACGATGACCTTATCAAATTTCTTAGCACATCTTTCGATAATATCCAGATGTCCATTTGTGATCGGGTCAAAACTACCCGGGTAAATTGCTATCATCCGATGCCTCCTTTCCAAAGAACCGAAGCATCGTGCTCCCGTATCTCCTCTCATCCAATTGAAGGTATCCACAAGGACCTAAAGTCCAATCCAGTCCCGTTTCAATCACAATCCGTCCCCCCTCACAGAGTAGATCCGCTTCCCAAATGAGCTGCACCGCTTCTTCCGCAATGCCCTGACCATAGGGTGGATCGATAAAGATGAAGTCGAAGCACTCTCCAGCACTGCCTAAACGCCGGATACAGCTTCGAAAATCTCCCTTCGTCACGGATGTGGATCCCACAATCTTTAAATCCTCCAAATTCTGCCTTATACAAGCCAGACTCTGGGGATGCTTGTCATGAAAATGCACATAGGCCGCACCTCGGCTGAAGAACTCCAGTCCAATCGAACCGCTACCTGCGAATAGATCCAAAACCCTTGCATCCATGACGGATGAACCCAAAATATTGAATAATGCTTCCTTGACGCGGTCCTCCGTGGGACGAACTGAGTCCGTCTTCGGTGTACGAAGCCGCCTTCCCTTTAAAAAACCGGATATAATTCTCATTTTCTCTTCCTATAATATCAGAAATTTTCAAAATAATAAAGTCAATTGAGACGTTTATCGCTCATTTTCCCTTCAAAAACCGAATAAATATACTCTCGGTACAAAGGATGGTCTCCACGTTCAAGTAGCGGATCCAAGTGAAAGAGCTCATCTAGATCCTCCTTCACTTTTTCGATGATCTCCTGATCTCGGTCGAAATCACCAATGCGCATGGAGATCGAACCATGCTGCATCGTGCCTAGCACCTCCCCAGATCCCCGCAGTTCCAAATCCCTCTGGGCGATCACAAAACCATCCGTCGTCTCCTGCATTAGCTTCATTCTCTCCCGCACCCCCGAGCTGTTGGACCCACACAATAGGATGCAATGGGAGGCGTGGCTTCCGCGGCCCACCCGTCCCCGAAGCTGGTGTAGCTGGGCCAGCCCAAAGCGCTCCGCATTATAGATCAGCATAACAGAGGCATTTGGCACATCTACCCCCACCTCCACAACCGTGGTGCTGACGAGAATATCCAGATCTCCACTATGGAAACGATCCAGTAGGCTTTTTTTCTCCTCCGTATGCTGTCTCCCGTGGAGTAGACCGATGCTGATCTGCCTAGGGAAATGGCTCTGGAGTCGATCATAGACCCTCTGTGCTGAGTGAACCCGCAGATCCCTCTCCGAATCGGCGATCAGGGGACAGACTACATAGATCTGCCTTCCTGCCTCAATCTCCCTCTGCATAAAGTCGAAGATGCGTTTCTGATAGCTCAAGCTCAGGGCATGGGTCTGAATCGGCTGCCTGCCACTGGGGAGCTCATCCAGCACCGAAACCTCCAAATCCCCATAGATCGTCAAGGTCAGAGTCCGCGGTATGGGAGTCGCACTCATCACGAGCACATCGGGATACAAGCCCTTTTGAATCAGCGCAGACCGCTGTTTTACCCCAAAGCGGTGCTGTTCATCCGTGATCACTAGGCCCAGTCTATGAAAGGAGACATCCTCTTGGATCAGGGCATGGGTCCCAAAGACCAAATGCATATCCCCCTTTGCCATCGCCTCTTTGCTCTGCATCTTCTCCTCAGCAGGCGTAGCCCCAAGCAAAAGACCTACACTGAAGCCGAATTCCTCCAACAATTGATGATATTTCTCATAGTGTTGGCGTGCGACCACTTCCGTCGGTGCCAATAACACGCCCTGATAACCTGCTTGTGCAGCTTGCACCATGGCACAGATGGCTAGTATGGTCTTCCCGCTGCCCACATCCCCCTGAAGGAGCCGATTCATCGGTTCAGGACTTGCCATATCCCCCATGATCTCCTCCAGGACGCGTAGCTGTGCGCCGGTTAGGGAATATGGCTGACGCGCCAGAAAAGCATTCAGCATCTGCCTTCCAGTGGATACAGCTCCGACCGACTGACCCCGCTCCGATGCCTTTCGCAGGCGAAGAGCAGCGCCAAAGCGAAAGAAATCCTCATATACAAATCGCCGCCGACTCTCTAGGATCTCCGCAAAACCATTGGGTTCATGGATCATTCGGTACGCTTCTCCTCGATTGATAAAACCATGTCTATTGAGATACTCCTGGGGTAAGATCTCTGGGATCTGCGTATGCTGTAGAGCTTGGTGTATAAAGCTCTGAATCTCCTTTTGCCGAAGCCCACGAATTGTATGGTACTTTGGGTACAATCTTAATGAGGAGGGGTCATTTGGGAGAACCTCTGGATTGTAGAGGACAATTTTCCCTCCTTCTCGCTGCGCTTTTCCATAGAGATAGTAGACCTCATCTACTTTTAGGCTCCTAGGAGTGTATATATCGCCAAAGTAGACGATCTTGCAGATCTCCCCCTCCCAGCCTGCATTCAGCTGCGTCGTGCGCCCCTTTCCGCCCCAATAGCGAGTGGGACCCTTTTCTAATATCTGCAAATGAAAAGTACCGCTCTGTCCGGGAATGACCTCCGAAAGCGGTACTAATCTAGACTTGTCCTCATAGTCGTAGGGAAAGTGATCAAGTAGACCGTCTACATCGGTAATTCCCATCTCCCTGAGCAGGGATGCCTTTTTTGGACCCAGTCCCTTAATATCTGAAAACTTCATCTCTACTCAACAGAGATCACATAGTAGTAAATTGGCTGATCTCCCTGAACCATCTCAATGTCAAAGGACTCATGATGCTTCTCCATCCGTTCCAGCAGATTATTTGCCTGCTCCTCTTTCACATCTGCGCCGTAAAAGATCGTAATCAATGAGTCAGTGTCCCCGATGGACCGATCAATCAAGCCCTCCGCCGTATCGTTGACATCCTCACCGCGTAGGATGATCTTGCCATCCAGCATCCCGATGATGTCGCCCTTCGAGATCTTGATCCCATTATACTCCGAATCGCGAACGGCATAAGTCACTTGTAGGGATTTCACCTGATCCAGTGCTTCCTTCATCTTCTTTACATTGGTGCGTACCGCAGCACCCTCTTCAAAGGCGAGCAGTGCCGAGAATCCTTGGGGTATGGAATTCGTCTTAATGACCTCGATCTTCTTTTTGCTCAGCTTCTTCGCTTGCTCCGCTGCCAAGATAATATTCTTATTATTTGGGAAGATGTAGATCGTCTTAGCATGTACCCGATTGATCGCTTCCATGAAGTCTTCCGTAGATGGATTCATCGTCTGCCCACCTGCAATGACCTCATCCACATTTAGATCCCGAAAGACCCGCTCAATCCCCTCTCCCGAAGAGACGGCAATAAAGCCGTATTCCTTTTCCTGTAAGGGAAGTGCCGGCTGCTCTGGGACGGGTTTTTTCTGAATATTCTGGTGTTGTTGACGCATATTGTCGATCTTGATATCCGTCAATGGTCCAATTTGCATTGCCCGTTCTAAAATAGCGCCCGGGTTATTCGTGTGTAGATGCACCTTCGTCACATCCTCCCCACTCACCACCAAGACACTATCCCCGTGATTGCTAAATTCCTCTCGCAGGGGATTCGTATCCTCAACTCCAGCCAGAATCATAAACTCCGTACAATATCCAAATTCGATGCTCTCCGAATGGGGATGGGCATGGTCTGCATAACTGGAGAAATTGTCAATACTAGCAGTCTCCTCAAAGCTCTCACCTTGAATCCCCATCAACATCCCCTCCAGGATCGCCAAATAGCCCTTCCCACCTGCGTCTACCACCCCGGCTTCCGCCAAGGCAGGCAGCATGGTCGGGGTCAACTCAAGCACTCTCTGGCCCTCAGAAATGACGGCCTTCAAGTATTCCGGTACCTCTTCAAACTCAGCATAATGCTGCTGTGAATACTCCGCCATCATCCGCGCGACCGTCAGCATCGTGCCTTCTGTTGGCTTCATTACCGCATTGTATGCCACTTTAGAAGCCTGCACCATCGCCTGATGAAAAGCTTCCACATCTGCGCTGACCTTCTTGTCCATCCCCAAACTGAAGCCCCTTAAGAGTTGGGACAAGATCACACCAGAATTCCCCCTAGCGCCCATCAAAGAGCCTGTACTCGCCGCTTTGGCCACTTTGGCTACCGTAAAGTCCTGTAGCTCACCAATCGCCTTCACTGCGGATTTCATCGTAAGTGACATATTCGTACCGGTATCCCCATCGGGTACGGGAAACACATTGAGTGCGTTGATCCCTTCCTTATTCGAATCCAGTACTTGAAACCCTATATTAAAGGCATTTTGTAACGACCGTCCATCTATCGCTTTCATCATCACCAACATTCCCTCTCCACTAGATTCTTATCCCCTGCACATAGACATTGATATGTCGTACCTTTAGACCAGTTAATGTCTCCACATTGTATTTCACCGTATCGATAATATTCTGGGTCACCACGGCGATTCGCACCCCATATTCCAAGACTACATCCAAGTGGATGATGATCCCCGTACCCGTTGTTTCGATACGCACACCCTTTGACAGATTATCCATCTTTAACAGGGTCAATATCCCCTCTGTTGCATTGCGAAAAGCCAATCCCACAATCCCATAACTGCTCATAGCCGATTGTGATGCAATATCTGCAATTACACCATCCGATACACGTACCTCTCCGTATTCATTCCTAAAATTTGTCGTCATACTGTCCCCCATTTCGATAACAAAATATATAAAGATTTTTATGTTTATTTTATCTAATGAATATTTCTTTACTAATTATACCAGTACTAATAACTTCTTGCAAAGATATTAGCCCATGTGCTATAATATTAAAGTCTTTGGAGTATGAATCAACGACGAGCAGGAGGTGTGATAATGTCAAGAACATGTGATGTCTGTGGAAAGACGAAGACTTTCGGGAACAAGATTACGTTCTCTCACCGAAAGATTAACCGTTCCTGGGCTCCTAATATTCGTAGAGTAAGAGCACTGGTAAATGGCAGCGTTAAGAGAATAAATGTCTGCACGAGATGCTTGAAGTCCGGTCGCGTAACCAGACCAATGTAAGCAAAAAGCGGGAAGCAAGGGAGACCAAGCGGCCCGTTTTTTTACGTCGAGAAGGCGGTGGCTCCATGAGAATGGAGCCACCGCCTTTTTAGTCAGTTAAAAGTGAACTCTTCCAGCAAGGACAAATCCAAATACGCAGGATCAACGGCTGGAACATAATATACTGCAGTGGAGCGAAGCCCCTCATGCGCCATTTCATCTTCTTCTATCTCTACATAAAAGACATAATAGGGAATATATACAGTGGAATAGTCTCTCCGATAGGCGATCTCCACTTTGAGGATCTGCTCCACTCCTGGAAAGGGAACTGGAGCTACACTGAAATACTCGCCATCTATTAACATCTGTTTTGCCTTCTCCAGATCAATCAGGGGATAGACTCCAACTGGATCCAGTCCTTCCCTCGTCGATAGATGTAGGACCGTCAGATCTCCCTCATCGGATACATGATAACGCAAAGTCGAAAATGTGTAATTGATCAATTGATCATCCCAGTCTCCAAATCCGGATCGAATGATTGGACTAAAATGCTCAGTTCCATCAAAATTGAATCTTCTATTCACATCCAGTATTGGATTTTTTATCCCCAGATCCTCTGCATAGTTTTCTAGGAGATACTCGCCTACCGCTGAAGCAAACTCCTTCTCAGTGGAGTAGTCGCTCCTCGTTCCAATCGGCAGACTCACCTCTTTATCCAGATGGATACTCAACGAAAGGTCCGGAGTGATCAATATGCTGATCCCGTCTCCCTTCCCTTCCAACACGAAGGAGCTCAGCGCCTTCATTGGAACTGGGATCAGTGGGTCCTTACGACGAATCATTTCATCAAAACCCATCTCAGGATTCATCGGACCAATATCCAAATCCTCTTCCGAATAACCAAATACAGTTGCTATTTCTATTATTCTACTCCGCATTGCCAACTCATCGGGAGCGATTGGATCACCATTTGTATCCCGCTGTAAATACCGATTCCGATAGACCGGCAGCTCCGTCAGATTCCAATCCGTGCGCCACGGCGAAAGCAGGGGCAAGTCCTCTGCGTCCCGGATCGTATATCCCTCAAAGCCCAACCCGGACACCTCCCAGCCCTCCAGCTTCAGCACCGGTAAATCGGGATTCACCGCCTGTTCAGGCTCCTGGGAAATGGGTTCCGTTGCGGGCAGTGCCGGCGGCTCAACTACGCTGGGCGGTTCGCTTGTCGCCGTCTCCTGTAAACCCGGGTCCTGGGCTGACTGCTGATCCATATTCACGAGGGATTGCCCAGCATAGAAGACCATCAGGACTACAGCAGCGGCAACGAAGGAGACCTTCCAAATGGAAAATGGTCGTTTCTTCACCTTTTGAGGCATTTCTTCAGCTTCTAGAATAAACTCATCATCCACTTCCCCCAAGAGTCGAAATAGATCTTGCCCCTTCATACTCTGATCCCCTCCTTATCTAATTCCTCCCGAAGAGCCTCTCTAATTCGAAAGAGCATTGTCTTGATCCTGGACTCAGAGGAAATAAACTGCACACTCAGTTCAGAGATACTCTTCCCATACCAATATCTGGCGACGAAGACCCTGCGCTGCTCCGAAGGCAGCTCTGCTAAAAATGCATTGATCGATCGGAGGAGCTCTTTTCCCTCCAACTGCGCTTCGGGACCTTGGTGATCGGAAATCACATTCTCCAATTCCTCAAAGATCAGTTCCAGCTCCCCACCCCCACGTTTTTTAGTACGCTGCATTTGATAGCGATTGATGGAGAGATTGCGGGCAATCCGGCCAATATAGGCCCGAAAGATTCGGGGTCGATCCTGCGGAATCGAGTTCCAAACCTGCAATAGAGTGTCATTCTTACACTCCTGTACATCCTCTACATTGCGCAGGATATTATGGGCAATCGAACGAATATATGCCCCATAGATCCCCTCCGTCTTCGTAAGCGCTGACTCATCCCGCTTCCAATACAGTTCAATCAATATCGGTTCATCCAAAACATCACCCCCATTCAGCTCTATTCCATCCTTCTCAGAATTACCTTTCCTTATGATCAATGGATAGTGGAAGAATCCCAGTGATCGAAAATCCCATGAACGACTACATCAATCGGCACCACCGTCTTTCCGATGATCCATGGTCATCCTTTACCCAATTCGGATCAGATCCATTTACTCTCGTTACAACTGGTAGTAGTATAACCAAACTCAATAACATTTCCAATACAGTTCTCCATCTCTTTTTCATATCACTCTCCTTTGGTATTATGAAAGTGTAAGGGGTTCCTATCATACAACAGCTCCTCTAAGCGAATTGATCTACTCCCCTTCACCTATAAGGACAGGAAATAAATTGAAAGGTTACAAGTAATTAGAAAAAGAAGTTAATACAAGAGTCACCGTTCTTCACCTTCTAATGAAACAAGGGGTATACTTTCCATCGTGAACGGTATGAATTGAAGTCATTTATAAGAGCAATTTTCCAGAACGGGCATCTATAATCGCCTTCTACTCCATTTAGAACAGGTTTCAGGAACAAATAGGTTAAGTGTAGGACAAATGTTTCGGGTTAAGAAGAATAAAAAAGAGCCCGTGTACTACACAGAGCTCTTTTGCAAATAGTGAAGATATATGAACCATAGTAATCTGCATTTGCCCGAGGTTATTTATCTTTAGCTAATGCATCCCTAGGTAACATCACCATTATTAGCGGTAAAAAAGCATCCAAATATCTCTTCGTTGCAAAATATTGTTCTCCTTTCAAGAAGTAAATATGGCAGAATTATTGAGATGATTCAAGATCATAGAGGATGGACATATCTGCTTGAAGTTGTTTTAGATGCATAGCTATAGCGGTTTGCCGTTAATGTTTAGTAGTATCTTTTTCTCTTTTCTTTCGTAGGTCCTACAAATAAATCAAAAGCAATATAGAACGTGACATTCGATTCTCCACCATTATTACCGCATAATTGGAAAACACAATTAAATGGCATAAGATGTAAAAGATCTTCAATCTTCTCCAAGAATATTGATAGTCTACTAGCAGAAACGACATTTTGATTCTTGTTATTCGCTACATAGCTCCCTCTCGTTCAGACGATTACTACACATCTACATCTCCATCAATTAAGAAAATATAATATTTCAGATATCCTACGCTTTTGATCAGTATTTTTTCGTTTTTGATTGTATAATTGCAGAAATACTACTTGCAAGTCTTCGTCTTGTTCCATATCCACAAAAATACTACAAGGAAAACTATTGGTATAATGAGGCTTCTATAGGAAAATCCGTACCTTTCCTGCATTAATATAAAGCTCAAGGTGTGGATAAAACCTACAAAAGCTATCAAAAGATAAGACTGAATATTCTTATAGCTATTTCGCAGAAATATTTTATATAGGATATACATCCCTGCTAATTGCACCCCAAAATACAGAATCCCCATCAATGTCATAAGTGTATTATATTAAACTCCGTTGCTAATTTAATAGCGAGAAAATTTATTAGTATAATGGGAACGCCAGTAAAAAACAGTGAATTCAGGTTTGCCTCTTTTTTCATTTTATCCTCCTCTTGTTTGTAATTCAAAACCAATCACAGCCAACATAAACTCTAGAAATCAAGATAGCACGCATCTGTTTTTATCATGCAAATTCCCAACAGGCATGCATTAGGCTCTGCTATTAAGTGGTTAATATTTCCTGTAGGTCTTATTTTAGATTGTTTACATATACCCTTTTTTCATCCTCAATATATTTTTCTGTTTATTCACCCGTTCCATATTATCGCCACCATGAATAGAAAAAACATCATCTTAATATGGGAGTTCCTTGAAAATGTAAATCGGTATTATCATCATCGGTTGCAGAGATCGTTAGATTACCAAATACCGATGGAGCATCAAAGAGGGGTCTCATAATAATCGGTCCTATTTGAGGTTGGCAGATTACTACGTTAAATTCAGTAAAATGGGAGTTGACGACAAAAGATATAGATGGATTACTACCATAAATGCATTCGTTTTCAATTTGTGGGCACTACTCTTAGTCATTTTATCCTATAGATTTCATATAGTCCTTACAACGATTCCTTATACATAATATTTAAGTCTACTAGCATAAAAGAACTCGTTTCTCTCAGTTAGCTTCACTGCTGTCCTCAACAATCCGGCCATCGATCATCTTAATTAACCGCTTTCCATAGGAGGCGACTTTTTCATCATGTGTAATGACGACGATTGTCTTTCCCATTTGATTTAAGGAGCAGATCAGATCCATTAGGAGCAGCGAGTTTTCTGAATCGAGTGCACCGGTTGGCTCATCTGCAAGGATCAGCTGAGAATCCGATACCAACGCCCTCGCAATTGCAACCCGCTGTTTTTGTCCACCCGATAATAGATTTACGTTTTTCTTTTCCATTCCATCTAGATCCAGCTTTCCCAATGCATTCGCCACTAATCTGCGTTTTTCATTTGTGGAGATCTTTTTTCGGAACAAGGACAAAGCAATATTCTCATAGACACTGTACCCTTCCATCAGAGCAAAGCTCTGAAATATGAAGCTCAATCGATTCGCTCTGGTTCTTGCCTTCTTTTCATCATTTAAGCCCGACGTATCGATTCCATCGAGAATATATTTCCCACTCGTAGCAATATCCATCAATCCAAGAATATTTAATAAGGTTGTCTTACCACATCCCGATGGACCCATGATGGATACAAACTCTCCCGATTGGATCAATAGATCAACATCTACAAGAGCCCGTACCTCTGATTCTCCACTGCCAAAAACTTTGTTTACCCCCTGTAGTTCAATCACTTTTTTTTCCTCCAAGTAATCGTGTATCGAACAGGCGAGACAGAAACTCAGCTCGTTCCCACTTCTCCCATACTCTCCTATTTATCTTCAGGTCTGTCCTGCATATTGCTCTTGTCTTCAGGTTCCCGATAGTGGAGCTCATCTTTTTGTGCGTCATCAAAGAAGGCAACACGAATCCTGCCTTGATCGTGTTCATCCACTTGTATGATCACTTTCCAGACCCCTCTTTTTGGCTCAAATTCTTCGAGCTTTTCGTAATCCCCTTCAGAAAAACTATCACTAATACGCACTTGTCCACTTGGATCCATCACCTCGTAGGACAGTTTTCCTTCCTCAAGCTCCGCTTGAATCAGGACTATGAGTTTTTCGTAACGAACTTTGTTTACGTTAATCTCTCGAACAATCGGGTAATTTTCTTCGTTATAATCCTTTTTCAAGAAAGCTGTCTCGCGATCAAAAGTGAATAGATCCGCCTTCCCATCCGGTTTGAAGAATACAAATACACCAATCACAATCATAAGTACAATGACGATCCCGCTAATACCCAGTATCTTTTTCATACTTCCTCCTGTCTATTGACATTCCTTCTCTTGCTCTTTGCATATTGCCATTCTGACGAATTTGTTCTATTCATCCTTTCGGATCAGATCAATAATCGTGTACCTCCGGATTACAAGCCAGGGAATGAAAACGGAAACCGAGAGGATCATCGTCATCGTAAGTAGAATACCCACTATTGTAATCGAATCTGTTAAGACCCCGATTCTCGTGTAAATGTCTTCCAGCATGGTACTTCTTTCGATCAAATAGATCACAGAGTATACGAGAGTCGCCGCTAATCCATTTAAAAACCCTAGTTCAAAGAGCACCATTTCACAGATTTGAAACTTTGTAAAACCGAGGCTCATCCGAATGCCAAGTTCATATTTACGCTGAGTGAGCGAAGAGATCGTCGTCGTTACAATCCCCGCTATCGCAACGATCAGCAGAATTCCAGAAGTAACCAAACTCTCGATCACATAGCTCTGTAGGCGAATGGCATGGATTTCTATATTTTTGCTGAGTTGTTCGATAATAAGGGGAATCCCCCGTTATTTCCCCATATTTGAAAGCTCTGCAATCACATTCTCCGGTTCGCCATCGGCTGTGACGATCATCCGAGAGCTGCGAATGCTTACGTCCATCCAATGCGTATCCCTTGTCATGGGGATATAGGGCAAAATCATCCTATATTCCATATCTAAAAAATTACCTATAAAGAAGTCCTCATTAACCCAATGCGTACCACTTTCGAGTATTCCGACGACATCTCCCATATAACTCTGACCTGCTTCTCCCCCGATCAATTCTAATTGATCTCCAATTGAGAATATATCCTCCAGTCCTGCACCTATCAAGATCGGAACAGCATGATGATCCTGTAAATGAAAATCCTCCTCCGTCAGACCTCTGCCAAGCTTTACGCCAATGCGCATCTTGCCATAAATAGAGAAGTCTGTTAAGATCGCTTCGGTCCGAAACCGCGACTTCCCATAAGCGCTTTGTAATCGTTCATTCCATTCGCGGAATTTTAGCGGATCCTTTAATGGCAGTTCGACGAGGTCATAGGAACCATACTCATTGAGTAACCCATCTGCAATCGCCTTGTCAATATCCCCCTCCAATTCCAAGAAATTGGTCACCTGTTCGCCCGTACGAATATCATCCAAAGCCCAAATCGTATAGATCTGCGAGGGTAATATATTATTAGTGTGTTTGACAAATTCCCGCTCCTGATAGTTAACTTGATTGATATTGACCCAAATCTGAACGATCAAATAATAAGTAAAAACCAACTGCAAGAAGATAAACAGCACAGATAGAGATCTCTTTTGCATCGATTATAATGTTTGAGTGATCATAGCTTCATCCTCTTATGGCATCTGCCGGTTGAATCTTTGAAGCATAGTATCCTGGAATAATCACCGTGAGGATCGTCGTCCCGATGACGAAGAATAAGGATATGTAAATATGTTCAAAAGAAATACGGATTCTCACAGATAAATACTTTTCAATTACAGGCATGAAAATAATCTGGAGCAAAACCGCAATGATAACTGAGCTAGAGACCAAGATCCCCATTTCCTTCATCAGCATCCACAGGATGTCTGCATTGGTAAAGCCAATTGCCTTTCGTATTCCGATTTCTCTCCTTCTTTTTTGGATCCAAAACAAGGAGATATTAAAGGTGTTTAAGAGCGCCATCGCATAGATAAAAGTACTGGTTTTTGCTAGATTGACGGATAGGGACTCGTCCATTTTTAACCCTGTTCCGGGCGGGTCGTCCCTATAAACAATCCCTCTCTCTTCTAAATCCTTTCGAAATGACTCGATAAACCCCTCCTCTACTTGCGAGAATCCCAACACCATCTTCTTCTCCCCAACTATACCATCAATCACACCTTCAGGGAGGTTCAGCAATGAGATGACACGAATAAAAGAGAATGGAGGCACGGCTAGATCCTCGAAGCCGCTTATTCCCACAACTTCATATCGATTTTCATCGATCTGATAATAATCCCCCACCTCTATGCCGATCCTATCTCCCAAAAGTGCAACTGCCTGATCCTTCAGAAAATCGTCGGAGGATAGATTCCTCCCTTTGAGAATAGGATACGGTAATTGCCTGTCTAGGGAATAATAGGTCGGATAGATTAACATGCCATTATTGTCAATAACATAATAAATATTCTCTAATTGCACTGCGAACGCATGAGGTGATGTCTTGAATTTCGTCAATATCCTATCAAAGTCATCTCTCGAGTCTATGCCAACCAACATCCTCTCATCAAATTGAAATTAATACTGATTTGATAAATTGACTACTTCTTGGACATTTTGAATCTGCGATACGCCAAGAGAGATACTCAAAATTGCAACAACTAGACCCAAAATCAGGATTACAGATGTCACGCGATTTGCTTTCATATTCTGCAGCATATTATCACCATATTTCGAAAAGTATTACAGAAAAGGAGGGGTTTCTCCTTTTCTGTAATGTAAGCATACTAGTTTTCCTCCAACCAAGCATGATCATATTCATAGCTATGATCTGCAATGTCTAAAGAGTAGTATCCCTTGTACTTATTAATTCCGTATTTATTGATTGTCACTTCATCCCATGATTATCCATTTGTACGTATAGCGTCATTTTTTACTTTATCCAATAAAACACAAAAGATATCGTTTGCTTACTACTATAGTCAATAATCGAAACTTGCACGAAAAATCTTTGATTCTATTTTCATGTAATGTTAGTATATGTAAATATACTCATTGTGTCAATCCTTTTATTTAATTTATCCTCATGTTTTTATAAATAATACTTATAATTGACATTCTTCTTATGTTTTGCTAGTATATAATTAATACTCTAGGAGGTAAAAGATATGGCGAAAAAAGTGAAAATTACCAATCGAGAACGAGATGTATTGGAAGCTCTTTGGGACAGCGATGGTCCATTGTTGGCATCGGATATCCCCAAGATGAATCCAGAGCTGGGGATTAGCTCGGTACAGCTGGCATTGCGTAATCTATTAACTAAGGAACTGATTGAGGTGGCAGATATCGTTTACAGCGGAACCGTACTGTCTCGAACCTACCGTCCTCTGATCCAAAGGGAGGATTTTGTGGGAAGCGCCTTCTTGGATCAATTTAAGCTCTTGAATCAGACAATGTCGACTAAGAATATTGTGGCCACCCTCTTAAAGCAAGAACCTGATGAGTATTTGACGATTACAGAACTGGAGGCCTTGTTAAAACAGCGTAAAAAGGAACTGGAAGAGGATCCTGACGATGAACATAATCGTGATGGCAGGTGAGCTACAGCTCTCCATTTCTTCATTTACTACGGCGATCTTCTTTTGCAACTTGCTCATCACCGCCTTTTGGCTCCTTCTACAATATGGGGGTGGATTTGAACGCATTGGCAACCGGTTGATTCTACTGTTCACTGGTTTTTTACTAATAAGGTTTCTGCTCCCCTTGGAGTTTCCAGTCACCACCACTTTTGCTAGTAAACGGTTGATGCCCAAGATATATGACTTTATGTTATCACCTTTAGGTGATACCGACTTTACTGTCTATCACATCTTTCTCCTTATCTGGGGAGCGGGCAGTATATTTACTCTGATTCGAGTGGTTCGGACTAGAGCCAAATTTAAACATGAGGTGGAGCAATTAAGCAGTGAGAAATGCGATCACCTAGATGGCATCGTCAAGCAAATTGTATCTGGATATCCAAAGCAGGTGGATTTTGAAGTGATCTGTTCCAGCGAGATCCCAGTCCCAATGCTCTATGATTTTCGGCAACCCAAGATCCTGTTACCAATTATGGATCTTACTCCAACAGAGTGGAGATTGATCCTTAAGCACGAAATCGCCCATTATTATCGTAAGGACTTACAGATTAAGCTAATCATCGAAGTTCTGCAGATCCTCTATTGGTGGAATCCATTTCTCTATTTGCTCAGTAGCGCCATCGATCGAATGCAAGAGATCCAGGTCGATTACGAAGTGACAAAGAATATGAGTGAACTAGAACGGTGTCAATATATCGAGTGTCTGTTGAATTTGGCAAAGACGATCTCCGTTAAGAAAATCCAGCTCTATTCTGCTGCATTTCAAAGAGCGGGGAGTGTTTTTTTAACACAGCGATTTCACCTCGTATTGGATCAGTGTAAAAAACCGAAACACTTTTTGGCTTATCATACAATAGTAACAGTCTCCATTATCTTCTTGCTGTTCTTTTCATCTCTTGCAGTATTTGAGCCATATTCAGTGAATCCAGAGCATGTAAAAGGCACATTTGATATTACAAGGGACAACAGCTATTTAATACGCAATGACGAGAATGGTTATGATTTATATGTTGATGATGCCTTTATGGCTACCATAACTGAAATCATTGAGCCGCTAACTGAGATAAAGATCTATGACTCTATCGAGGAGGCAGAAAATGATAAAACAATTTGGGAAATTATGCTTGATATTATGTCTAGTCTTAATACTAATAACCCCCAGAGAATCTACCTTAGCTCAATCTGTTGAAAACCCGAATGTCTTGTTTTTAGAGGATCATATTTTATATTGCTCATTTGAGCACAGTCCGAATATCACTCCATACGCAGATATTATTGGCTGGAAATATTCAGTGATTAACGGTCAATTACATCGCAGACTATATAATTTCACAAAACAAGTCTGGATGGGACAATGGGAGCTTGTACCTTAGAGAAGAGAATAAGTATAAGAATATTTTGAATTTCCAGTAGGAAGCTGGGCTATAAATACATTGGGCAGGTTACAATCATCCCCCATTCCAGCATATGAGAAACCTATAAAAATCATTTAATTTCAAAAGATAAACCCCATGAATGTGAATCTCTAATTGTGATGTCCGCATTCATGGGGTATTTTCTTTGACTATTTATAATTTACTACTGATTAGCCTATTCAAAGCAGTCAATTCATTAACGACTATAGAACAAATTATCTCTTTAAAACATGAGTCGATTCCTCTATTCATTTTCGAGGAGTTCCATTCTCCTTGTGAATCGATATAAATATTATGCAGTTGCCTAAAACAGCATCAAAATTATAAATCTATTTTTCTTGACTAGATTTATCACGACTCTACACTTCCCTACCAATCAATTACTCTCCTTGATTCAGTTGATTCTCAACCACCGCATTCATCCAAAATAGGATCGCTATTCCCAACACAAAAATCGCAGTCTTGATAATTGTTACGCTCAAGTAGTTGTAGGAACCCACTGCAGTTTGGGGCTCTATTGTGAAATACGTATAGCAAAAATAAATGATTCCCAGGATACCTGTCCAGATCATGGAATCCCTCTTCCGATTCAAGGGTTTTCCGGGTCTGTCCTTCGAAATAAATGGCGAAAATATAGACACGATCAAACCAACCACAATAAAGATGATCAGTTTAGTTGGGATATCGATAAGCTGAAAATCCTCTTTGAGAATAAAAGTATCTACTAGAAAATCAGGTAAATATACTACAATCCATGCTAGAATGCATTGGACTACGAAAATTATTTTTTGATTCATGGATTCTCCTTTTATTAAGTGCTCACTAATACTCCGTTTTTTTAGGAATCGTATCGGGATGCGTATATTTTTGGTTCCATTTAGTATTACGACCTATCACTTCTACTACTAAATCTTCTTAAATATACTCTTGTTTTAATATCTATATTTCATGACTAACTATTTAATTGTTCTATCATAATTATATCATATTTATTATCCATTTTAATGACAACATTTGTATTCCATAAATCATATACTGTCTATATCATAGAGGATTAATGATGGTGATTAGGTTATAAACGGAATGTTTCGACAATATGAAGAGCAAACTGCTATTGAAACTTCTTGTGACCACACTTAAGCTACCTACATTTTCTACCCATATAACAAGAGGGGTACAAAGTGCTATGTATATAGTTATGTACTAAATCTAAATCCCTATCCCTATATTGATATGCTTATCCTTTAATTTCTGGCTCTTGCCATTTATTGATTAATATATATCGTCCTAGTATCAGCCATATGAAAACAATAGAATGGAGCATACCATTTTGATATGCTCCCAATTATTTATATTCTTAATTTCCTTATACTACCTTCTATGAGCCAATCAGACTTGAGACCCATTGAAAGAAGGAGGCGATACCTGAAAGGATCTTATCTAATAGGCCAGACTCTTTGGCATCTTCATAGATCTGGGTGGCTTTGTCTTTGACTTGGCTGGCGAGGATGCCCAGCTGCTCTTTGACTTCGGCGTCGTTGACGGCGCCGGAGGTCTGGTATTCTTCAAAGAGCTGTACCAATCTGTTTACCTGCTCAGAGGTGACGACTTCTTTTAGGTCGTATTTTACGATGGCCTCTTCGATAAACTGGCGAATTTCGTCTAGGCTGGCAACCTCTCCGGTTTCTGTGTTCACTTTGCCCAGTTCTTGTTTGACATTGATGATCACCTGGTTTAGATTGTTGATGTTAAACCCGGACTTGTCTTTGTTCTCTTGGGCAATATCGTTGGTCGTCTCTAGTTCTTTTTGGGCGACTTGCATTCGCACCGTGTTCAGAGCCTCGCCGCTGGTATCAAAGGCCTTGTACACCCCTGTCAGAGCGGATTCCCCCGTGACTGGTTTGACTGAGGCGATGATGATATCCGCGTTGGTCACACCGGCAGTAATGCTGGCGTTTCGGTATTGGTCTGCGGTGATCTGGGTGATTTTGTCCGGGGTTTCAATGGTGACATTGACACCGTAGTTCTCCCCTCTCTTCTTTACGAGCACCGAGGAGATCATATCCCCTGTAACCCCTTCTCCAGAGCCCAGATATTTGATCTCGTCCTCTCCAGTAACGGACATGGCATTGACATTGTCGTAGTTGGTGATGCCGAGCAATTTACCTGTCTGCTGGACCTCACTCTCTGACAGGCCCCCACCGTAGACATAGACGGGCTTACCCCATCTCTCGTCGATGACCTCTGTGTCGATGGCCAATGCCGTTCCCATCGGCATTAGGATCAGAATTGCCAACAATGCCGCTATCTTTTTTATATGTTTTTTCATAATTCCCTCCTTTGTTCTCTACCATTATACTCGATTCCACTCGTTTATTTCGAACAATATTGTAATCTTTGCCCGAATTAGAAAACCGGAGATCACCTAATGGGGATTCTCCGGTCAATTTCTATGGCGTTACCGGTTCCAATACGTATACGGTAACTTCTCTTCTCCCATATTCCAGCACGGTCTGTCTGGACTCATAGAAGAGGTCAATCTTATTTCCCTTTATCGCTCCACCGGTATCCTCGGCGATTCCCATGCCATAGGTCGGCCAGTCGTCGTTGGAGACTACGTAGACTTCTGTACCCAATGGAATCACCGTTGGGTCCACGGCGACCACGCCGGGTCGCAGGTTTGTTCCAAGGGCTGTGATCGGTCCCCATGGTCCATTGGATTCTGGACTGGCGTCATAGGAAGTAGAGCTCATGATAATCACTTGTTTAATCCTTCGTACGGTTCCATCCTTGAGGGTAATCGTCTGATTGCCTTTATCGATCTGATCCGCATCTGGCTGAACGGGTTTCTCAATGGCTGGTTCCTTTGGCTCTACGGGCAGTTCCGGACCCTCCAGATTATCGATGAGGTCTTGCGACTGTAACGACTCAATGAGGATCGGATTTCCTTCCAGGTCAGTGATCTCCACTGCCTGATGGGTCTCAATCAACTTCTTGACGGCTTCTAGGTCAATCTTTGCCGTGGGGATGGTGATATAGGCTTCAGACGTAAGCTCCAGTTCCCCTGCTTCTACTGCTTGCATCAGATCACTGAAGTCACGTACGAGTACGACGGGCGCTCTCTTATCTGCTGCAAAGACGGAAGCTAAGATGGTTCTGCTGAAGTCGTCTCCCTCGGCAAATACCATTGCCTCGGGGTTTCGAAACTCCTTTGCCACTTTATAGGAGGTCTCATACCTATTCTCTCCTGCCAGAGTCAGCATGTCCGGATCGATCTCGTATCCGAGGATGTCCAGCACCTCTTGCTTTACAGCTGTGGAGATGCTGCTCTCGCCGCCGATAAATCGCAGGCTCTTCCCCTGTCCAAAAGTCTCTAAGTATTCCCTTGTCGCCTGGGGCAGTTCCCCTTCACGAACGAGGAGTATATTTCTATTAAATTCTGCTGCATAGGCAGTTGCGCTGAGGGCATCGGGGTATTTTTCACCGTTGATGATCACCAGGTTTCGATCCGTACCCAACTGCTCTGCGATCTGTGTCGCGGTAGCATAGCGGTTTTCTCCATTGACTCTGGATGCACCCAATGCATTTTGCAGTTCTTCGGAAACCCGGCTTGTACCTCCTAGGATCACAGCTTCAGACCCACTGAGTTCTGCCATGGCTTCCTCGGACTGGGTTAATTCTTCATAGAAGAAAAGTCCCCCCTCCGTTTCTGCTGCCAGCACACCTCCAGTCAAACTGTCCACAAAAGTGGAATTCGACGTGATATATGCCGGTGCGGTACTCTCCTTTGTCTGAGCAGCTATCTTGTGCATAAAAGCCGCGCTATTTTCTTCATTTAATAAGACGATGCGGTTTGGCGCTGACGCCAGAGCGGTATGCCCTAGAAGCAGCCCAGCAACTGCAAAGGTCAAAATTTTCTTTCCAAATCTATGCAAATAAATCATCCTCCATTTCCTTCCCACATTTTATAAAATGCAGAAAAGAGAGTCAAATTTCCCTTCAGAAAAGGACGAAAAAAGACCCGGATTTCTTGAAAAATCCGGGTCTCTCGATCCAATTGTAACATATTTGTAACTTTTATAGATTCAGTTCTCTTATCAATTGCAGATATTCCAAAGGTTACAATTCGGTTACAACTATTGCTATATTTGGGGGAGTTTTCCCCCTCTATTTGTTACGTTTTCTTAATTTTATCGCTCCATTAGGAATTAAAAAATCGCTGTAAGAAATTCTGGGTCCGGCTGTTTTTGGGATTTGTGAAGATCTCTTCGGGGGATCCCTCTTCTATGATCAGTCCATCGTCCATAAAGACCACTCGATCCGATACATCCCTGGCGAATTCCATCTCATGGGTGACGACGAGCATGGTCATCCCCATCTGGACCAAGTCCTTCATAACCACCAGCACTTCTCCGACGGTCTCTGGGTCGAGGGCCGAGGTGGGTTCATCAAACAGGAGCACATCTGGATGCATGCTGAGGGACCGGGCGATGGCCACTCTCTGTTTTTGCCCACCAGACAGATGCTTGGGCTTGGCGTTAATATAGCTGTCCATCCCCACTAGTTGCAGATATTTAAGGGCATCCTCCTTCGCCGTTTTGGCGTCTGTACCCAATACCTTCATTGGACCAATGGTGCAATTCTCCAATATGGTCAGATTGGAGAATAGATTAAAGTGTTGAAACACCATTCCCACCTTGCTGCGATAATTGCCGACGATGCTCTTCTCTTTTACCACGTCATGGCCCCTATAGAGTATCGCACCTTCGGATGGGATCTCCAGATGGTTGATACAGCGCAGGAGTGTCGATTTGCCGGATCCAGACGGTCCGATGATGCAGACCACTTCCCCCGCCTTGACTTCAAAGTCTATTCCCTTGAGCACGGGATGATCTCCAAAGGATTTTTTTAACTGTCTTACTTCCAATATAGAATCAGTCATTTAGATCTCCTATCTTTGGGGTCACCACCTGCATTTGATTGCCCGCCATAATAAAGTTCGCCGGTCCATCCATCTTTCGCTCGACCATTCTGAGTAGCCTGGTCACAGTAAAGGTCATGATCAAGTAGATCACCATGGTGATTGAGAAGGTTTCAAAATAGCGGAAGTTTGCACCTGCCACGGATCTGGTCTGAAAAAATAGCTCTGTCACCTGGATGACATTGAGGACGGAAGTATCTTTGATATTGACAATAAATTCGTTGCCCGTAGCCGGCAGGATGTTTCGAATCACCTGGGGCAATATGATGTAGATCATCCCCTGGATATGGGACATGCCAATGGAGTCAAAGGCCTCAAACTGACCCTTGTCGATGGAGATGATCCCCCCGCGTACGATCTCTGCCATATAGGCACCGGTATTCACCGATACGATGATAAAGGAGGAGAGCAAAGGCGGGATGTCGATGCCGAAGGCGATGGGCATTCCGAAATAGAACACCATGGCCTGTACCATCATCGGTGTACCCCGAATGACTTCGATATAGATATTAAAGAAGATCTTGATCAGTTTCAGTGCCCATTTCCCCGGTCCATGTGTGGGTTCGGGCATGGTCTTGACCACACCTACCACCAAGCCGATCATGGCTCCAATCAGTGTGGATATGATCGAAACGTAGAAAGTGACCCATGCTCCTCGTAGAAACATGGGCCAATTTCGCATAAATATTTCACCTACAATATTTAGATCCATCGGCTCTGATTACTCCATCGCCGCTGGCTGATCGGCGATCGCCTGTTTCATCAGTTCATCTTGTTTTTCTGGAGTAATGCCCTTTAGGATCTCATTGATCTCGTCAACCAGTGGACTTCCCTTTGCAACGCCAACCGCCACAGTGGTCTCCTCGGACTCCATCTTGAAGCCGTCTGTCAAATCATTAAAGGCAAATGCTGGATTCGCCGCACTGGCACTGATGGCCTCCGGTCTTTCCGAGATATAACCGTCGATTTTTCCGGCTTGCAGTGCCGCTCGCATCGATGAAAAATCCGGAATCGGTTCTTGTTTGTCCACGCCCTCGATTTGATCGATGGCTGCATAATGTAAGGTATTGAGCATTGCCGTGATCTTAGCTCCAGCAAATTCCGCTAAACTCGTTGCATCTTTAAAGGGACCATCTGCTTTGACTACTACTACCAGATCCGAAGCATAGTAGGGGTCCGTAAAGTCGAGTACTTCACGTCTGGCTGCACTTGGGGACATCCCAGCGACAATGGCGTCAATCTTATTCGATTGGATAGAGGGTTGTAGTCCATCCCATTCGATCTTCTTGACGACCAGCTCCTTGCCCAGACCCTCTGCGATCAGCTTTGCAACCTGCACGTCATAGCCGCCGGCGAATTCCTTGAGACCATCCAGAGGTACTGCCCCATTGGAATCGTCAAGCTGGGTCCAGTTAAATGGAGCATAAGCCGCTTCCATTCCGACGACGAAGGTGTTGTCGTCCTTTGCTTCACCCTCATTGGCAGCAGCTTCTGTCTCGGTGGTAGTTTCACCCTCTGTGGCTGGTGCACTTTCCTTTGGTGAACAGCCTACGAGTAAAACAGACAATACCACCAATAATAACAATATTTTCGTAATTCCCTTCATTTCAATCTCCTTTCATACTTAAAAGCTGTAGGATACTGGGTTTATTATACAATACATCCCATTGAAATACAAAAGGAATTCATTTGCTGTTGAAACCTCATATCCATCGCTTCTATTTTACAAATTGTATCAAGATCATCAGATAGGCAATGGCAATCCCCACCCCAAAGGAGACGGCATTTGCAGACAGGGTATAGAGCCAGATTTTAAGCCGGCTTACCGGTTCTGTCATCGTCCTTGGCATCCGAATATGATAGATGATCCCCTCAATTAGGAACACGAAAATCTCCAACAAAATATAGAGAATAAAAAAGGCCAAATATCCCGCTTTATAGTTGACGAACTGAAAGATGAGATTGAAAAACCCTTGGGTTGCCATATTTGCGATGACGATCAGGCGAAACTGCTCTCGGCTTCGAAACCCAAATAGCCGGGCAATCCCCAATTCAATGGCGATCGTCGCGATCATACGCGCTAAAAACCCGCCGATCTCACCAAAGTAGTTGTAGTTTGCAACCATATCCATCGATTGCACAGTAGGTGCATAGGCCGCGAATTCAAAATCTGACAAATCCGCCACATATGTGGTATTAAAGGCATAGGCATCGAAGGTCTCTTCACTGAGGTAGACCTGTTGTGTCTTTGGGTGATAGATCGCCACGATAAATTCAGTCGGTGGATAATAAGTCCATTTAAATTGATGGCTTTTCGTGCAGTCTTCGTAGTATCCTAAGAAGTAAAGGGGACCAGAGCCGATCTCCTGAAATCGATCCCCCGCCTTGCTCTCTTTCTCATCCGCATAGTCTTTGTGATAGGAATAGGGCCCCGTGCTCGGCCATGTGAGCAGCAGGGTCACATAATACTCCTCTCCCTCCATCCCCGTAAAGTCTATCCGAACGGAAGGCTTGGGTCCAATATCTGCCTGCGCTGTCTGCGCAAAGGGAGAGAACAATAGAAATAGAATGAACAGTAGTGCAATTCTCTTTTTCATCTTTCACCTCTCAATTGTTGTTAACTCTATCTAACGGTTTAAGTATAACACAAAGATCACTAGGGATTCCACTGAGCTGGCTCTGGGAGTTCACTTGACCATCAGATATTATAGAGCTCACGATATCTCTCCTCTGATCCACAGATATGCTTTTCTATATCCAATATCACAGTAATCCTCCCAATCTGTTGAAGCGCCGTATCCAACGGAAATTGTGAAGATTGTAGTTGAAAAACATCCCCATTCCATTTACCATAGGGAAGCTTCGCTTTTTGTAGTACATCCGGTTCTGTTACATAGATACTATAAATGAGATCCTGCCTCTCTCGGATATTCTCTTCTATCAATTCTCCCTTTGAGATAAAGATCACCTTCCCCGCCATCTGATCCACTTCCGACAGATTATGAGAGGATAGGAAGATGGTAGTCCCCTCTTCCGCTAACCGAAGGAGAATCTGACGCACACGGATGATCGTTGTAGGATCCAAACCATTGAAGGGTTCGTCTAGTAAGAGCAGCTTCGGCTTGTTCAGTAGCGACATCGTAAAGAGTAGCTGCTGTTTCATACCCAGAGAATATTCTCCCACGCGTCTATTCGAAAAAGCTTCAATTCCTAAAATCCCCGCTGCCTCTCTTATGCGAGATCGGTCTAATTCTTGCGCTTTGCTGACAAAAATTAGATGGTCCATCCCGGTGAGATAGGGATAGAGCACAGAAGAATCGGCCATATAGGAGAGGTCCCGATAGATCTGTGGATTACGATTGGATTTCCCGCAAATCTCCACCCTTCCTCGGTCAGGAATCAATAAACCTGCAATGATATTCAATAGGGTCGTCTTCCCCACTCCATTTGGTCCAACCAATGCGATGATCTCCGGCTCTTCTATGGAGTAAGACACTCCTTTTAAGACTTGATTGGATCCATATGCAAAAGCGATGTCTTGCATTTTCAGAATTGTCATCTTATCCATCCTTTCTGCCTATTCTGGAATTAAACCACGCCCTCCCAATTCCCAATAGGATCCATGACCATAGGACAAATAGCAGTATTCCCTGCCCTGGTGAAGCACCAGGCGTATTCTCCAGCACCAGTTTTGTCCCTCCTACAACTCCCTCCACATCAAAATAGCCAAAGGGTAAAATGACGGAGGAGATTTGGGGGAATTTGGTTGACAACAGATAACCTGACAAGGAAATGATCACCGTCAGCGCCGTAGAGAGCCATCGATTCGCTGTTATCATCGAGATCAAAAGATTCATGATGAGAAGAAAGATGACACCCATAGCAAATAGCATCATCCGTATTCGGTTCGCGTTTTCGATCGGCTCCATTCGCAGTAGTAGGCGCTCCGTAATTTGATCCGGAGACAATTCTATTCCTCTGGCTTGATAGAGTGTTTGTAGAGAATATGACTTTTCCTCTGGATTGTGCTTTGACAATATTCGCTCGCCCTCTTCCAAAGGTACTACCAGTTCATATCGAATACTCGGGTATCCACTATCCCTCCAGCGTGCTCTTGAGCTCATTCCAGTAGAACCGATGGCGAGAAACCCAAGAAGTATTGCGAAGATGCCCAGTGTAATTCCAACTTTTCCATAGTAAATTCGGATGCTACTCTTCGGCTGCAACCTGGATAGCCAATGACTTTTTCCATTCAGGGGTTCTTCGCTAAAGCCGGACCCAAATAATAGCAGGATCAACATCCCGTAAGCAATATAATAACTCCAGATGAACTGGGATTCGATCATTCCCTCAATTCCATTTGTATAGTTTCTCTCGACAAATCTACGGCGCAATGTACTCTCCAAATCCTCTGGTGAATCAAATATTGTAGGCTGATAACTGTATCTTTCTGATAGTTCTGGCATCAGACCTGTCTTCTGCACTGCCTGGAGTTTCCACTTTCTAATTTCAAAGCTCTCTCTGGGTTTGGGAGTGTCCACGCTAAATATTTCTTCATTTGTTCTCTGCTGCTCATCAACCTCGCTGATTAAAGCTCGCGTATAGTCCTCTGGCAATTTGGATTCATCCGCTTTATCCAGTCAGTCACCCTACGCCGAAATCCCTGGGAAAAGGTATTTCCTTCCGGCCCTTGTAATTCCTCATATAGCTCCAAGGCATCCTCTCGTCGTGTCTCCAATGCTCGATCATACATGCTCATCTCATGATACCCGGCATAGGCTAGGATCAGAAGTCCGATGAGTAAGCCGACCTTTATCCCCTTTCTTGCACACAGCTTTTTCCATTCGAGTTGCAGCTCAGGAAATAAGTTGTTTTTTCCCCTCTCCCATCTTACAAAAGTCCTTTCGATTGGTTCTGTTACTCTGGTCAATAAGAAACGGCGGACAATAGCACTCCCCTCCATAAGTGCAGATAATGCGGTGATCAAGAGCCCAAAAAAGATGGGCACCACAAAGAAGGGAAAAATCGTTCTTCTAAGTTCCTCGATTAGGACAACTGGCGATGCCCCTGCTAAGGGCATCCAAAAAGGCACGACGGGCTCCATAGGCTGAGCGACATATCTCTGAAACCCAATTACGACGGATCCAATGAGCAGCATGGAAAAGAGGATGGTCCCAATGCTTTCCTTTATAAAAATACTGATCATCTGCACAATCGAAAAAGAAGCAAACAGGAAAACAATATAGAGCATTAGACTTTGGACGCTCCATCGTCCCACCGTCGTCAGACGGTAAGTGTATTGATGAATATCCGCGGCGGACACAGATTTCGGACCAATCAAAACCGGATAATCCCAATGTCCAAACCCTTCCAACAGCCCGCCTGTAAAATAGACAAGTTGTAGGATGAGCAAAATGAAGAACGTACTCAGTATTGTCCCACTGAGCACTTTAGCCAGATGTTTAGCAAAACGGCTCCCTGGATTCATCATACGGAACTTCCAAGTCCCTGATTCCCATTCGGCAGTATAAATCCCGATACAGACAATGAGAAGCAGTAGAAAAAGGGGTAGACTAAACATTTGATCCAAAGTCCTTTTGACCAGATTGGCGCCATAGAGAGTTGTCGTTTCGTTTACATAGGGATAGGCCTTTTTCACCAGCTCTCTATGAAAGGCTTCATAGGGTAGATCAAATTTCTCTTGATATAATAGATGATCTTCCCAGGGAGTCCCTTCTAACTGATGGACGATTTCATAAAGGCTTAGAACTGCCGCCGGAGTATCTCCTGCACGCTCCGGAGACGCCGTGTCCAAGACCTCATAGATTGCTGTACCATAGGTCTGTAATGGATTGTCCGCAGAATTATCTCCATTTGCTTCCATCGGTCCTAAGATTTCTGCCCAAGGTCCAAACTTTTCATATAGTTCCTGACTATGTTGATAGTGGTTGATCCTCTGATAGCCCACGAAAGCGCCGCCAATTAACACTGATAAAACAAGCAGAATCAGCCACCTTCTCTCCCGGAGGATCTTTAAGAGGTCAAACGGTAATTCATATCTACCTCCTATGCTCCAACTTTCAGTTTCTTCTTTTACAAACTCGATCAAAGCAGTATAATCCGAAAGCTACATTCACCAAATAGAGTAGCCACCAGTGTCCTTCCCCGTTGAGCAGTAGATTACCTGAGAACAGTGGATTAAAGGAGAAAAAATCAATCCATTTCATTCCCATTAGATGAAGGGCGATGGGCAGTAGGTAGACTCCCGTGAGGATTGACTGGACTTTGATCAGGTTGTCCATATGATTTGCAAGCTGCTGCACCGACCAGAGGACGATTAGAGCCATAGCAAGCCTGATCCCATATGCTAGGAGGAGCCGAAGAAAGATGGGAAGTGCTCTTAAGTTCGCAATCTCCGGTATTCCGTATGCATTTAAAGACAAATCGGGTAAACCTAGATTCTTTGCAACAAATAGGAGTTCAGGCGATGCCGTTATCACAAAGGAGAAGACGGTGAAATACACCCCTACTTGCCTCTTCCTGTGACGATGAATCCTCCTTCCATTATAAGTGGTTCGGATCAAGCCATCCAACCCTGTCCTTTTCTCCATCATGTAATAAGAAGGGAGTACCGTGATCATAGGGACCAATAAGAACACTGCAGAGATCATATCTTCTTGATATCCCCGCCTGGAAAGCCCAAAGACCCGTAGGGCACCCTCTTCATACACAACCGGTAGAACCCTACCTTCCAATCGGTATTGATCTGCTAGGTAAAACAATCTGCTTTGCACCTTTTGAAATGCAGACTCTCTCTTTAATACCGCAGAGGTATGGGCCAGGGTTAAGTTTTTTTCCAGTTCTGCTATCTCACCTTTCTCAAATCGCAGAAGGGCAGAATCCCGAATTCTTTTTTGCTCCTCAAACTGCCGATCGAACTCTCGCACCCACTTTGTCTTGTCCGGATTCCAATAGCCGGACAGACGGTTCATAAAACTGCGGTAATAGAGCTCCTGCTCTCCAAGGGAGATGTCTTTTACGGAGTACAACCAGATTTGCGATAGTAGGAGTACGAGGAGAACCAGCAGCCCTCTCTGTGAAATCAAAAGTTTATACCCTTCCTGAAGTACTATGGAGCCTATCCTATCCCAACGAATCCAAAACTTGTGACTAGCAGGTTGAAAAGAAATGGACACAGGGTGATTGCCGAATTCCCAAAGGATGACAGAAATCAAGATGAGGATCAATAGAACCAAGACCTTTGGATAGAGTTGATGGATACCAACTGGCTGTCCGAACAAATTGAGGTTGATATAGTGTTTTAAATTGGGCGTCACTCCAATAAATGAGATGAGATTGATGTAACGAAGGCCTTCCAATTTCGAATGCACTGGAATAAATTGAAGCATGAAATAGGATATGAGTCCTATCAACACAGACCGAAAATAGAGCACGATTCCGGAGCTCGCTGTAATGGATAGCCAGAGGAAAAGGAGAGAAATCAGAAAATAGATCAGCATTTTTAGCAGCAGAAACCGGATCCAAAAGGACCCGATTGTCAGAGAGACACCGCTTCCCCCATAGCCCATCAGCGATTGCAAGGGAGCAGACAGATCAATTTCCCCATATTTTGCAATGCTAAGCCAGTAATTTGAGCCCCAGATCAATAGAGTGAACACTCCCGAAAAGATTAGTGCAATAAAAATCCGGGACAGAATATAGGTCGTTCTTCCAAGTGGAGTTGTTCGAAGGAAATGAAAGAGACCGGTCTCTTTGTTCTTGAGGATGGGATAACCAATAAAATAGTATAAAAGCAGAACAATAATCTCATCACTGAGGGCAGACTCTGTGGCCTTCTCGAAGCCATGTCCATTGACCCATTGAAGCTCCGTTCCCTTGAGCACCAAAAAATCATCTGCTGTCTTCTGTGCATTTAACACGGAAAACTCAGAGGCATCACGAAAAATTGCAATACTCGGCTGCTTCGCAGCAACTTGGACCTCCTCCAAATAGGAGGGATAGTCCTCAATATGCTCTGCTTGCCGCAGCAGTTCTGAGAGAATCGGGAACTCCTTCCCCCGCTCCCTCGACAATAGAAGGGGATGATCTGCCCTATGGCTTATCGACTCTAACTGCTCCTCCAAAATGATACGTCGGTCCGATTCAGGAATCAGATCCAGCTGCTGATAGGCGTAACGATAGTCTTCCGGTTGAATCCATGAATTGTATATAGAAAAGTATTGCAACAGGCCGTTGAGCAGGACGGCGATCGTCAGGACATAGAGAAAAGATGGTTTTCGTAGTTCTTCCCACAGCTCAAAGAGTAGAAGTTGCATAACATGCCTCCTCTTCTTGAAAATAGGAGAGGTAGACATCTTCCAGACGTGGAGAATCCTGGTGATAGATCCATGAAATCGGCGGTTTCTTTGAATGGATTCTCACTCGGATCTGCTCTTTTTCATATACAATCGATAATACAGAAAACTCCGTTCGAATTCTCTCGAGTTCCTCTGCAGCAGCTTCTAGGATATAGATCTGCTTTTCCAGTTCTCTGGTGAGGTCCTTAGAAGAGCCACTTGCGAGGATCTCCCCCTCACCCAAGAGGAAGATCTCCTTTGCAACATCCTCAATATCTGAGACCACATGGGTGGCGATCAATACAATGGAATCCGCCGCCAACTTTGAAAATAGATCCTTCATTCGGCTGCGTTCTTTGGGATCGAGACCAGCGGTCGGCTCATCCAAAATGAGGATCGAAGGATTGCCGAGCACCGCCTGTGCTATCAACAGTCTCTGCTTCATTCCCCCGGAATAAGTTCCAATCATTCGATCGGCTTCCTCCTCCAACTGGACTAGCTTTAATACCCGATCCAGTTCCTTCTCCATCTCCGATTTCGAAATATCTTTTAAGGTCGCTTAATAGGCTAGGAAGTGCCGTCCGGTAAAGCTTTCATAAAGACCCTGTTGCTGTGGCACAAAACCCAAGAGCTTTCGATATACTTTTCCTAAGGAGCGGATCTCCTCTCCATTCCATTGAATGCGACCGGATGTCGGTGCGATACTTACGACCAAACAGTTTAGAAGAGTGCTCTTTCCCGATCCGTTTGGACCTAAGAGGGCATACAGCCCACAATCAAAGTCGATATCGATGTTCTTTAGGGCTTCGATCTTTCCATATCTCTTCGTCAATTTCATCACTTTAAGCTTAGATCCCTCTTTTCAGACTAGAGTGCACAGAATATAGAACTTAGACTAGGGATGGATGACCTCGATTTCACCCCTAAGAAATGGATTCCTACGAACAAAGACAAAGGTCCAGTTCTCTGATTCCTCTTTCTTCTGCTTAGCAAAATAAAAATCCTCCCCAGCCCTTGCCATTGGCCAGAGGTCATCCAGTTCCAAACCAGCTAATTTTTCCTTTTGATTGGTCCTCAGATCGACATGGGTATAATCAGTCTCGCCCTGCTCTAAATAAAAGATCTCACCATCTACAAAAAACGGAAAGGAAGCAAGTTCAATCTCTTCTACCAATTTCTCCTCTTCTAGATCGAATGTCAACAGATAATTACCTGTCGTCACGGACGCATCCCTCAGGGCATTCGTCCCACTGCAGATGAGCTGATCATTTTGCACCCATCCTCGAAATAGGTGATAAGGTGCCGCTGCGTCTGTGAGCACTTGCTCCATCATCTCTCCTTCAAGGGGCTGCCGATAGATTACGGCGTGGTGTAATGCCTCTTCAAAATTTTCTCCATCAAAGGGCTGCTCAAAATAGCTGTATTGCAGATAGAGATTCTCAATATCTCCACAAAAGATCTCCAAACCGCCATTATAGGCCTTTCCCAGATCCCGCTCCCAAGCTTTTTTCCCGTCTCCAGATCAATGCAATACACCGAGGATGCAATTTGAAAGGTCTCGACAATCAGCCCTTCTTCGTCGGTATCATAGATGAATTGGTTGCTCGTCAAATACAGTTTATTGCTGAGTACTCCATAGGAAGAGATATGGCTTGCATCGATACTGGTCAGAATTCTCTGTTCACTTCGATCCGGCTCTGACACCACGATTTGTATTTGATCCATGTCCTGATTTGGGATGAAAATATAGAGCTTACCCATCTCTACAAAGCCGCTCGATAAACCATACAGAGCCGCGTTGCACTGGAGTTCTTCAGGTCGGTGGGGATCCCAAGTTTCATGCTTACAATTGGGTTTGTTGCAGACATAGACGGAAGCCTCTTGATCGTAGTCAAAGAAATGGAGCAGACCATTCAGATCGACATAATAGGTCCCCCCTCTCCGGGGAAGCTCCCCAAGGAGCCTCGATGAAAGAGCTGCATCTCAGTATTATTATCCGATGTTATCTCAACTGGTTTTCTATTACATCCAACGATCAGAACCCAAAATAATATGGCATAGAGCCTTCGAATCCATTTCTTCTTCATCTCCTCCTCCAATCCTATCTCAGTTGGGCGATCCCTTCCTCCATTCCTCCAGCTGA
Source organism: Tissierellia bacterium (assembly GCA_030538075.1). Lineage (GTDB taxonomy): Bacteria > Bacillota > Clostridia > Tissierellales > Peptoniphilaceae > JAUNUQ01. Next base: position 6,858 of record JAUNUQ010000013.1, on the reverse strand, counting down.
TGGTTTGCCTCTTGAATGATCTCGTCCATACCCGCATCCTCCAGCTCCCTTTGAAGCCGTTCCAAGACCTCCTGTGCATCGGAAAAGGCAAGCATCCGAATCTCCTCAGAAATCTCTGAAGTCGCCATCGGACCAATTACTTCATTGGTCCTGCTGATCTGTTCCAAGACCGGTACCGGATCAAATCGGAATCCCCTCGGGTAGTCCTGTGGTAGCGTCCTCTCATACTTCTGCTTAAATGCGGCTTTGTCAGCCGTCTCTACTTCTGTAGAATCAGACAATGCACCATTGGCAATTCTAGGTCCGTAATACTGGAGTTCCATAAATGCTGTTGATGACAACATCCTGCCCGCTTTGCCCTGGTCTATCACCTCGACAGTTCCATATCGCATCAGATTTGCCATATCTGGATCCTCGGTTAAGAGGCGTAGTAAGTCAAGGGCCTCCTCAGGATGCGAACTGTCTCTGAGAATCGCCGTTCGCAGATCCCCATTGGCGGGATCATAGACCGCTAGGCTCGGATTTGGGATATAGAGCAGTTTTCTATCCTCTAGAGCCTTATCGATCCAGATCTCTTCATTATCTTCATAGGGCAACTCATTAAAAATCGGACTGCCAATCGTCGTGACTAAAAAATCCGCCCCTAAGCCTGTCTCCACATTGACCGATTGAACAAGGCCCCTCCTTTGTAATTCTAGTGCATTTTGAAACAGTGTTGACATCCCTTCTAAATCTGCAATCGAAGTAAATCCCCTCCCCTCCTCCCAGCAGAGGTTATTACAGGGGAGAAATAGGGGATTGTTTATGTAGTTGAATAGTTGAAAACCAAACCACTGAATCGGGATCGATCCTGTTTTTCGGCGATATTCCTCGTAAATTTCTATATTTTCAAAAATACTTGCAGAGAGTCTTTCCGAATCAATCCCGCTTTTTTCTAATCCATCCACCGAATACTTCATACCGATAAGCTGAGGCATTTGAAACCCAATTCCATAGACTTTAGAGTCGATCTGTGCCAGCTCCCAGTCTTGATCCGATATCTGGGTGGTCGCCAATCTCTCCCTCTCGATCTCATATAGATAGCCCTCTTTTGCCAGCTCGAAATATGGTCGTTCGATCTGGTTCGCCTCTTGCTGGGTATCCACCATCGTCACAAGATCAAACTGCCCGGCAGATTCACGGACCTCCCGAACCAAATCAATCTGTTCTAATTTCACCCCGTCCAATACTTCCCTCTCATAGAGCTTGGGATAATGGAGCTTCACTCGGTAGGTCTTTCCCTTTTCGGTGAGAATCTCGTTAAGTCCGTCTTCTAATATTTCAACTAATTCCCCCTGGCTCACCTCTTGGTTAAATAGCCCCAGATTCCAGTTTAAAAGGACTTGTCCACTTACACTTTCCGTAGAAGTACCTTGGATTGGTGTCTGATCCTCATTCGAAACACATGCAACCTGTGCGAGAATAAACAATATGCTTAGGAGTAAACAGAATTTTCGTTTCATCATTCCTCCCTGTCTTATAAGAAAAGCGAATCTGCCTTCCGGGTAGTATTTAGTGATCTCTCTAGGAATTGGTGATAACCGTCAAGTATTCGCTTTTGATTTTCTCTGTAGGTGCTATTGTGGCAATTGTTCCATCCATTTATGGGGAGGATCCTGTAGGAGAGTGGAACGTATATGATAGACTCCCTCTCGCGAACCAAATCTGGCAATGCGTATGTACCCACCTATATCAACCCGCACCTGATCACCACCCTCTAGATAGAAAATATAGACATGACCATAACCATGAAAAAATCGAGGGAGCGGTTTTAGTTGATGGAATAGATTCTGTGCAAGAAAGGATACATAGTCCTGGTCTAAAGTCTGCAATAATTGCTTCGTCTCTTCATCAGACAAAGTAACGACCTTGACTGGATGCATATTTCCCCGAAAAGCATCGACCTTTATCACCTGATCCGTGTTAAAGAAATCGCCGATCTGTTGTGGAAACGCCAGACGAAAACCATCATGTCCCAAGAAAACTAGCAAGATTAGCAACTTCCATCTCTTACGCAAAAAACGGAGAATATTCTCTTTTGTAACCACTTTACGAACCCAGCGTTCTAATCTTGTCTGTCTCATATTCGTTCTCCTCGTATCTTCATACTACATAAGCAAATCTCAAAATATACATAAGTGATTTTTCTTCCTAATAGTATCATTAGAAACTATATTCAATAATTGAGTACAAAACGTCGAGCTCTAAGTCAGTATACATATAGTAAAAAATATCCCCGTCAATAAAGTAGACCTAGTTTAACCCATTGTTATAATAGTAGTTCACTTCTATCATTTAGTCTGCTACCCTAGTAGAATCCATCCTTTGATCGCCTCCCATCGGGAGGCATCTCAAAATCCATCCGAGGAAGAGGAGAAGGGCGATCATCCAGCTTAGATGATATGCGAAGTTGAGCCCGACCTCGATAGGACTTCTGCGGTAGATTAACAGTACACCGATCAAAAAGGAGAACCCGATTGGAATTGTAATTTCCTTTCCATATTGTTTTAGTAGCTGGACTGGATTTGCACCGCTTATGGCAGGAGCTTGATCGTGTAATGATCTTTGAATCAAGCCCTTTACAATGAAATACATACAGCCAAAAGTGGCGAGAATCAGTATGGACAGATAGGGTATCAAGAATTTCATAAAAAAGATCCATTCTTGTGAAGCCGAGTATTGGGAGTAGCTCTGTCTACTCCCGACCATTGTCGCCATGCCAAATGTCAACTGGACGAAGATATAGCTTGAGATTAAGAGTCCAACTGAGAACAGGACATAAAGCAGGCCTCTCAACCAGGGCAATCTACGTAAATCTTCTCTCATCTTTGCCTCCCTTGGTTTCTGCGTTTTGATGCTCAGAAAAGCGAGTCCATTTAAGAGAGGGATGAGTAACATATGCACTAGAGCAGCCCTGAGCAAGATTCCCTTTTCCAAACTCAACTCGGGAAATACTGGGCTTATTTCGAAGAAGGCTGCAAGTCCAAGGGTCAATATCCCATTTAGCAAAAAAATTGGGCTGTTGACATTTAGAAATTCTTCTAGTATCACTGCTCTTTCGTTAGACTGGATTCGATACTCCTTTTTAGATGCGGTTTGGAACTGCATAAAAGCCATAAATAAAAGGACATAGAGAAGTAGACTCATCAATGTGATACTTGAGGTGTAAATATGTCCGGTTATGCCCCATGCGAGAATTTCTATCGTTGAAGGCAGTGGCAATCGATGCTCTGTATAGCCATGATCTAGGAGCTGCATTTGTATCTCGGATGGGATGGGTTGATTTGAATCGATATAGATGACCTCTCCCAAGTAATCTAATGCCGTAAGGTTGAGCACCTGATCAAAATCCTCTGCGTATAAAGGCATGCCGGATTTTATGGTGCCGACGCTCTGCATATTGGTTTTGGATTCTCTATTTACTTGGTTATCGATTTGATAGCCGACCTGTTTACCGTTCAAGATATCGGTCTGTGCTATTGCATTGGACCTAAATTCGCGCTGGGAAATCATGCCAGAATAATGCATGCGCCCATCATAGAGCCCTAGGGTTCGTTCTTGACGATTTTCAGTTAGGATCGTGATCTCTGGTAGTGATCCTTCACCGATTAGCTCTTTCGGATTCAGTTTCGTGTCGATCTGATCTCCTCGAATGTACTGGATTCTGCGCTGGGTTAACCCATACTCAGCGGGTTCTCTACTCATATATCGCCCGTAGTTGTATGTGATGGACATCATCAGTAAAATAAAGACCAGGGTAGAGAGAACACCCAAAAATAGTTTTCGCCTCATGGTTTCCTCCTAAATTTTTTTCCTGTTAGAGGTAGATTGGTGAATCCTCTGTAGATGGCAGGATTGGAAAAATTCCTCCCTCTGATTCATCTTGTGTTTCTATTGTTCGATTTGCATTTTCATCCTGATTGTTGTACACTTCTCTTGATCTATATACCCCTATTTCCATCACTTCCACAAAGATCAACTCTAATTCCTCTATATTTCAGTAATCTATTATAATTCCAGATTCTATCAGTCCTGTATAAACTCCCTCTATCTCCCGAATTTCAAGATTAAGATGAACTCGGCGAACCAATCTTATATCTTTTCATACATATCCAACGCCTATTTCATTTTCTTAATATTCTGGATCTTTCTATGCCTTATATGATAGAATCGAGTAGACATAGAATGGATTTTTAGTATCTCTGTTCAAATGAGGTTTTCCGAATTATCCATTCATCTGTCGTAAGATCATATTCAGGAGAAGAATTTATCAATGCAAAAGAAAAATGTCACACTTGGAATCTTCAGTGCTCTTGTCTGCGAAGTCATTTTCGGATTTAGTTTCCTATTTACAAAACAAGCTACTACCCTTACGACTCCCCTCACTCTACTGAGTTGGCGTTTTTTAGTGGCATTTGCATCCATCAGCCTGCTTAAAGTCCTTGGTATTTTGCAGATTGACTTTAAGGGGAAATCTTTAAGACCACTGCTCCTCATCTCCTTCTTGGCTCCCGTCGTCTATTTTATTGGCGAAGTCGTAGGTGTCAGCTTGACGACAACGGCAGAGAGCGGGACCATGATAGCCTGTATTCCGATTGTGACTGTGCTATTTGCTGCGAAGATACTCAAAGAGGTTCCCAGTCGAACACAGCTGATGGGTTTTGGAATTGCCACCCTCGGTGTAATTGGTGTGGTGTTATCGAAGAGCAATGGGTTCGAGACGAGTCTGAATCCCTTAGGTTATGCCTCCCTCTTTATAGCCGTCACTGCCTATGGTCTTTTTGCCGTTTTGTCTCAAAGACTTACAGAGTTCAATAGCGCGGAAAAGACTTTTGTGATGATGCTCGTAGGTGCGATTGTCTTTACTACCATCGCGTGCATAGAACAGGTTGCCGCTGGAACTCTTCGTACTTATCTCTTATTGCCCCTTCAAAATCTAGATTTTCTGATCTCCATTCTCTATCTCGGATTGGGGTCGAGTGTCATCGCCTTTCTCTTCTACAACACAGCTCTGCATCATCTGGGGGCAAGCCGTACTGCTTCTTTTGCCGGACTCACCACGATCATAACGGTGTTGGCTGGAGTGGTCCTCCTCAAGGAGAGTTTCTCCTATTTGCAGGGCGCTGCGACCATCCTCGTACTCTTAGGGGTATATCTAGCCAATTCGAAACCAGGCACTCAAAAGACGGATTCCCTATAAATCAACCCACTTGTCTTCAGCTTTCATAAGATGAAAACTAGTGGGTTTTTGTTTGCAACTCCGAAGTCATGCAACTGCACCTGGGTCATTGGTGTAAAGAATCGCGATTTCCTTGCAATTACCCACCTTCCTAGGTTAAAATAAAGATATCATCATACAGGAGGTACGAATGGAACTGCTTTCCGTAAAGATCAATGACTTTTTACACTATGTTGGGGTAAATGACCGGGACACCCATCTCTTTGAAAATCTATGGCCCTTGGAGAACGGGGTCGCCTATAATTCTTATCTGTTGACAGCAGAGAAAACCGCTCTATTGGATACGGTGAAGATCACAAAAGTTTCCGATTTCTCAGCAAAATTGAAAGCTGCATTGAAGGGCAAAACCCTCGACTATTTGGTCGTTCATCATATGGAGCCGGACCACTCAGGTTCGATTGTGATGATTCGGGAGATGTATCCGGATGTTCAATTGGTGGGCAACAAGCGCACCATCCAATATTTAGATGAATTTTATGGGATCACGGACAATATATTAGAAGTCAAGGACGGAGATACCCTCGATCTGGGTGGACGCAGCTTGCGTTTCTATACGACGCCCATGGTCCACTGGCCGGAGTCCATGGTCAGCTATGAGGAAAAGAGCAAGATCCTCTTCTCTCAAGACGCATTTGGAGGATTTGGAGCCCTTGACGGCACGATCTTTGACGATGAAATCAACTTGGATTTCTATCACTCGGAGACCCGCCGCTACTATTCGAATATCGTTGGAAAATTCAGTAAGCAGGTGCAATCGGCTCTGAAAAAGCTCTCCGGATTGGAAATCTCCATGGTCTGCCCAGTCCATGGACCCATCTGGCGCAGTCACCCGGAGAAGATCATCGAGCTCTATGACCGTTGGTCTCGCTACGAAGTAGAAGAAGGCGTGGTCATCGTCTACGGCTCAATGTATGGGAATACCCAGCGTATGGCGGAAGTGATTGCAAGGCAATTGGCCGAAGAGGGCATTAAGAATATCAAGGTATTCGATGTCTCCAAAACCCACGAATCCTACATCCTCAGCGAAATCTGGAGATATAAGGGAGTGATCTTGGGGTCTTGTACCTACAATAATTATATGTTCCCGTTGATGACCAAACTGGTGAATGTGCTGGAGATGAATAATCTCATCAACCATGTCATCGGCGTCTTCGGCTCCTATAGCTGGAGTGGTGGTGCAGTGAAGGCCCTAAGAGAATTCGCTGAGCGTGGAAAATACGATGTAATCGATGAAGTCATCGAGGCCAAATGTTCAGCCTGTGACGAAGACATCGAAGGTCTCAAACGCGTCGCCAAGCAAATGGCCTATAAACTAAAAGAAGACCGGCTCTCTTCCCTGCAGGAAATGCTGGACTAGAATAAAAAAACGGCTAACCCATTGGGTTTGCCGTTTTTTTGTCGAATCGTCGAACTACATAAAATACAGATGCATAATGCCGGCACAGATGATGATGGCAAGCACTGTTCTTTCAAAAAATACCACAACCAGTTCCCACACTTTGAGTGGAAGCTTGGCAGAGAGCATGACGACGACGGTCTCTGCAAAAAAGATGATCTGACAGATGGATACTGCCGTCACC
>JAUNUQ010000054.1 GCA_030538075.1 Tissierellia bacterium | reverse complement strand
GGTCCACTGGCGGATCGACTGGTGGGTCTACCGGAGGATCGACTGGTGGATCTTTTTGCGTGTTCGTAACGGTAAGTCCCACTTCTTCCTTCGTATATCCATCAGGCACATAGTCGTCTCCACCGCCATCTACTTCCTGCACGCTGTAAATATAGTATCTACCATCAGCATCCACTCTCTCCATACCCTTCCAAGTCACCATTGTCACACCACTTCGCAGTTCTTGTACTGCCCCTTCTGGTACTTCAACGGGATCTCCTCCTAGTATCTGGCGATAGAGTTTAAGCCATACTGTTGGTCTGTCCTTTCCATCATCCACCCATTTCTTCACACCGACGATGTCGATATCATCCGTAGGCGGATCGTATGGCGGGTCATCATCATCCGGTGGATCGGTTGGAGGATTATAGTCATTGATGATCACAAAACGATCATGAGTATATACGTCGTAATCCTCATCCACGAAAATTGTTCCATCTTCATATACTTCTTCGATGTAATAAGTGTATTCGGTACCGTCTTCCGTTGTGACGGGCATCCCATCCCAAGTGACATCGCGATTATCCGGAACGGCATATCTTGGCTGATCGGCACTCTCAATGACCAGCTCGCCCATTCGATTGGTATAGGAACGGTAGAGCTCAAAGTATACATCCGGCCTAGTCACATTATCCGGTACATTTCTCCACTCTTTAGTGGCGGTGATATCCGTCGTGGTATCATCTGGATCGTCAATATAGGTATTGGTGGCGGTAAGACCATCGACCCTCGAATCATAGCTTGGGTCATTGAATGGGGTTCCATCGGCATTGACTTCTTTGATGAAGTATTCGTCGTACAGAATCCCATCTTCCGTGGCAACGGGCATGTTCTGCCAGAGCGCTGGGTCTTCCGCTGTTACTTGAAGTATCTCCTGGGTTGCGAGTTCTTCGATTCTCTCACCAGCCCGAGTAGTATAGACTCGGTATAGTTCAAAATAGACATCGGGAGTCGTTACGCCCTCTGGTACATTTTCCCAGACTTTCGTGGCAGTGATGTCCGTTGTACCATCTGTTGGACCGATATAGGTATTGGTGACCTGGGTACCGGTTTCAGCGACCATCCAGTTGGGATCAGTGAAGGTGGTTCCATCTTCGTTGACTTCTCTTATCCTGTATTCGTAAGGTTGACCATCTTCATTCGCCCTGTCCAGATTGATCCAGGTGTACTCTGTTATATTGATGATCGGAACTGGCCCGCCTACATCTTCTTTTATCGGTCCAATCATACCGAGATGTGAACGTTCTAGTTGGAAGTAGACAAGTGGCAGTTCCAATCCAATTGGTACATTCTTCCAGATCTTCGTCCCGGTGAAATCCATCTTATCAGGAGCCAGATATCGGTTGTCGATCATGATCATGTCTGTACCTTCACCCATTATGGTGACCACGTATTCCGGATATGCATCCTCAAATAATTGGCCATCGGCAGCATACTCTTTCACTGTGTATGCATAGTCCACTCCATTTTCATCCTTGATGGGTAGACCACGGACGAGTTCGATTCCTCCTGCTATTGGAAGGGAGACCAACTCTCCATATGGCACTCCATTTTGATAGATTTGCACGAAGGGTTGATGGCGTACACTTTCCGGCGCGTCTATCCAATACTTAATCAAGGTCAGATCGATCGTGCCTTCCTTTTTAAAGGAGTTGGTCACATTGAGTCCGGCTTCCAACTTTGTGTAACCATCCGGTACAAAATCAACTCCTGCAGCGTCTACTTCCTGAACGCGATATTCGTATTCATTTCCATCTACATCCTTCACGTCCTGATCTTTCCATGTATAACTGGTCGTACCTGCAGGCAGAGGGACTACGGCTGGGGCGTATTCATGATCAGGAGCTCCGTTTACAAGCCGATACAGTCTAAAGTAGATTGTGGGGACTATTTCCCCTTCTGGTACATCTACCCAAGTCTTGGTACCTGTAATATCGATCTTATCCCCTGCTGGAGTAAGATATTCGAGGACGACTTGGAATGCATCGGTCCCCTCTCCTGTGATGGTGACCCGATAATCAGTATGAGTGGCATCATATGGATTCCCATCGGCTGCTAGTATCCCGACGGTATAGATGTAGGGAGTTCCTTCCCCATCCGCGGCGGGTAACACGCGGAAGATTTCCCTTGCGTCTGTGGTTTGTATATCACGAGGAGGTCCATATTTACTCCCATTTTGGTAAAGCTGTATAGACGCTGGATAGCGGTTCGCTTCCGGAGCGTTGCGCCATTCTATATCGGCTGTGACAATTTTTTGTGTTTCAATCTTATTATAGTAGTTCAAAACGACAAGGCCATCTTCTACTTTTACATAGCCTTCTGGTGTTGCGTCATTCCCTGCAGCATCGACTTCGACTACATAATATTCATAGGGTTTACCATCCCCATCCAGTTTATCAAGCATTTCAAAGTTATGAAGGGATTTTGGTGGAGTCATTGCTACAACTTCTGAAGCAAAGGAATGGTCAATATTACCGTTCGAAAACTTCCGATAGAGTTTAAAATAGGTTGTGGGGTGCGTGACGCTTATATCTTTATCTACAAGCCAGCCCTTTCTTGCTTGTACCGTGATCTTTTCATTTACTATCGGAGCTTCTTCCTCATAGATGTTTTGTACTGTCAGTCCGCCATGTACCTTTTTGTATTTCTCCGGTGACCAGTTTTCATCTCCCGATGCATCTGTCTCGTAAACTCCATAATCATATGTGTTCCCTTCTGCGTCGGCTTGATCCAAGCCTGTCCAGGTGTGCGTGGTCTTTCCTGGAGGCAGTTCAACTAAGGGAGAGGTAAAGGAAGGATCTATCGTTCCATCACCTAGTCTTCTGATCAGCTTAAACCAAATGGTGGGTACTGTTTCCCCTTCCGGTACGCCTGTCCATACCTTCGTTCCGGTTACGCTAGTTGTCATAGAGTTAGAGACCTCTGTTTCCTTCACGATAATCTCACCGTCAAGGGGCAACCCAGTCCAGGTATAGGTCCAGCCATTTCCTTCATCTACTAGTACCTCTTCACCATAGGGCACATCATCAATGATCAACTGCAAAGACAGACCATCGGGTTTTTCCTCTTCTTCACCCCAGGCCTTTGTGTAGGTATAAGTTCGCTCCGTCTCAGCTTGCTGCGGCGCGGCGCCCATCAACAAGAAGGGTGCAAATAACGGATTTTCTGCCATTAAAGTACCAAATCCATTGTCTACTTTGTAGACACTATAAGTAATGATTTCTCCTTCTCCATTTAGCTTGGGAAGTCCACTCCACTCGGCAATCCTCATATCCCCATCGAGGGTGATTGGATCTACTCCTGGGACCGGTGTCGATTCCGTGCCAGTTGTACTGTGATAGAGCTTCACTTGAATCGGCTCTTCTCGAATTGCAACTTCAAATCGGACGGTGATCATCTCTAGCTCTCGTGCTGGTATTTCCACAGGTGTAGGGTCTGCTTCCGGAATGGATTCTGCTTCATTCATTACGAGATCTGCGGACTTTAGGGAATCCTGTAAGGGTTTCATCGTATCTTTTAGCTTGTCTTTAACGGATTCTAGCCCCTTGAAAGTCGGTCTTTCCCGTTCTGCTTTTTTTGGAGCCCATTCAGTGTCAGGACTCTCTACTGTAGCTGGTACTTTTGAAACATCTGGATCTGTTTTTGGCGTCGAATCGGGAACTTCTTTCACGATTGGATCCAGTGGCTTTTCTACGACCGTCGGGATCTGTGTTTCAACTGGGTCCGGTGCCTTTGTCTCCTTTAGGATTGAAACCGTAAGGGATTTCTGCGTAGATGACAATATGACTTGGTCATTAAATCGAGCACCAAGGCTCACATTTCCCATCTCTCGGATCGTGTAGGTGCCGTAGGATAGATTTCTAATCGGTTCACTCCAACCATTGTTGGAGTTTAATGTCACCAGACTGCGATACCCGTTTGGCCCGGAAATCTCAAATCGATAGCTCTCGTGGAGATTGGATTGATTTGTGAATTCGACACTGAGTTTCAGGGTGCCGTCCTTTCTAGCAGGAATTTCTGGCGTTTCGTCCGTATCACCTGGTTCCGCTGGTGTTATTGGAGTAACTGGTTCCTCGGTATCTGGTGTAACCGGATCACCTGGTACTTCTGTCTCCGGTACTTCCGGTGGAAGGGGTGGATCATCTGGCGTGATCGGATCCGGCTCATCGGTTTCATTTGGCTGCTCCTCTATTGGAGTCTCGATCACTGGGGGTTCTTCTACCTCCTCGACCGGTTCTAATGTCGGGAGTTCAGTCTCTGGTTTGTCTACCGCCAGAGGGACTTGTTCTTCCAGATTTTCAGCGAATGCTAAGCCACTCGGCAGGATTGCCCCAAGTAACATCATCACGCATAGCAGCATCGCGAAAATCCTTCGTTTTGCTCTGTTGATTCTCATCGTTACACCTCCTCGTTATTCTGTGTTCGTTACACTATTAACGTTTCACGCTAATATACTACTTAATTATATTCTACTCTAGATCCCAGAATTGTCTGTAGCCCTTTGGGTGACAAGAAATCGCTCCCACCGCTAATTCACCTGTTTATCAATAGGTTGCCAGATCCTCGGAAATATAATATGCTTAGATCATAACTGAGGATTACGATTTTATGGGAGGGTTTTCATGATACGAATGCTCATTGTGGAAAACGACAACTTTTTACGGGAGTTGTTAGTGAGATATTTTGATGCTACAGGAAAATACAAAGTGGTTGCCTCCTTTTTAGACGCCAGTCGTGCAATCTCACATTGTAAGAAGTACAATGTGGACATTGCCCTATTAGATATTTGCACAGAGGATGGAAACTATGGTGGGATCCGTGCGGGGAAAGAGATAAAAAGACAGCTGCCCCAAGTAAAGGTCATCCTGATGACGAGCATACCAGAGCTGAGCTATCTCTCAGAAGCGAAGAATGCGATGATCGACAGTTTCGTCTATAAGACAGACACCATAGAAAGCCTATACCAGGCGGTTGAAGATACCATTTCCGGTAAGAGCATCTGGCCGGTGGAGGAACATATTACGAGCAACACCCCAACCTTTCAGCTCTCTCAGAGGGAAAAGGAAGTGGCCCGACTGATCTGTTGTGAGTGTCTGACGAGAAATGAAATAGCAGAAAAACTGGGCATCAGTCCTAATACAGTAAAGACCTTAACGGACCGGGTGCTGGAAAAAACCGGTGTGCAGAGCATACGGGAGCTTCTTAGATATATGCTGTCCAATGATTATTTTTTGCCATAGGAAGAGTGTCCATACCACTTCATAGAATATTCAGCAAAAAATTCCCAGGAGGATTCTCCTGGGAATGAACTGGAGCTTATATCTCCTCTCTGATCCATCACGAGGGGAGCTTTGAGGCTCTCTTGAGATTGGCTTTTTTTACTACAGCAAGGAGCGTAAATGGCTTCATACTCTGAATTTGAAGCTCTCCCCCTATTGGCGCAAGACGGTAGCGCATCCCTCGAATCCCTCCACCTTCTACCACCTTCTCCTCTGCAGGAAGACCGTCGTTTTCTATGGATAGATGGTAAGTCTCTAAGTCTTCGTCGAATCGAATCGCGATTCTCTTGGCGTTACCATGGAGGATTGCATTGGTAATCCCCTCTACGGTGATCAGGGAGAAGGCTTTTGCGACCTCCGATTCCGATGGGATCTTTCCATGGATCTCAATCTGGATCCCCATTTTAATATAGAATTCGATCAATTCCCCGATCTGTTCCTCTGGAGTTTTGGACGATGCCATACTGAGTTGCTCCAGTAGTTCCGCCGGCTTGATCTGGTCCAAATCGTATTCCCTTTGGCTGTAATTATAAAACATGTAGCGAAGTATTGAGTATTGATATCCTAAACCATCATGTAAATGCACTTTTAACTTGAGTTTTTCTTCCAGCTCCGCTACTTGTTTCACATTCTCCAGCATCTGTTCGACTTCTAGATAAGATCGGGTCAGGTCCTGATTTTTTTTCTCTATAATTCTCTTTTGCTGATAAATTCTGGTGATATCCTTCAGCATTAGAATGATATACGGCTTCCCCTGCATCCACAGTAGATCTCTCGTGAATTCCAAAAATCTAGAGCCCTCTTGTAACACAATTCTCATTGCGTCTTGATCAGCGCCAATCCCTGCGCGCTGGATGATATGGCTCCACAACAGGTTCCCGTCTCGATAATCTCTTCCAAAGAGCGCAAAGCCCATCTCTTCCATCTTATGATTCTTTAACAAGATCTGTCCCTGTATACTATAGATCATCAATCCGGATTCCAACTTATTTAACGATTCCAAGATCGAAAAGTGGGTGATTTCATCCTTTACCTTCTGCGAGTCTCGATAAAAAATGACGACACTGCGGAGAAATAGTATAAAAAAGATAGGATATCCCAGAACGGAAATCCAAAGCTGATCGGATACTCCCATTCTGGTTAACTTACATAGATTGTAGGTCGCCATCAAAACGAGACCTAACTGTAGGATCAGATAGAACAGCTCCCGCCCTTTCTCCCATCGATTCAGACGTCTGAGTCCCTGCAAGACGAATAGATAGGATTGAAGAGCTAAGCCAATTAACAGCAAGGCATAGAAGAAGAGTCTCAGCTCATTCGGCAAATGGTAGATCATTTGATCACCAACTTTCCGGCGTACTCTCCTCTATATACATACTCATTTTCTCGCAGGGTGATGCTTTCCTGGATTTTTACATTATCGATCTCTTCCTCTGCGGCAAAGGGATTTCTGTCGAGACCCTCTCGATCCGTTATCAAAGCCATCTTCACTCTACCCTCGTATACGGATAGGATACAGTGTAGCTCCTTCGTCGCCATCTGCATTTGGATGATGGATCTAGTCAGCCAACGCAGCATCTCGTCTGCTGTATGATAGTCCAGTCCCCCTGTTCCATTTCTCTGAAAGGTCGTATGTACATTTAGCATCTTTGCAGCTTTGCAAAGCGAGGTTAAAGTCAGGACCATCTCCTCTATGGAGATTTGATTCTCCATAAGCGACAAGACCAACAGATTCAAGCTGTGTTTTAAGCCTGCGAGATTAAGGGATAAATATGCGAGCTTGCTCTTGCGATCTATTTCATCCAAAGCTCGGAGATCCGAGATTTCATTTTCCAAGTCAATGAGATCTTCACGAATCAATGCATTTATATTATCGACCAGCTTCTCCTTTGCATGCAATTCCTCTAAACTCTTCTCCACTTCATATCTCTTATTTAGAACTTGGATATTCTCCTGTAATTGATCATTTAGTCCCTCTTCTTCTCTAAACAGGGCATCGAGATGAGATAGATCCTCGTACCAGAGGACGGAACCACCTTGTATCGGCTGGCTTTTTATGCGATAAGTATTAAAGAAATTTCCCTTCTCCGAAAAATACACAATGTGGTTATTCACATCCCGTATCTCCATGGATAATTTGGAATGCTGAAATATTTTAAAGTGCATGCGATTCTGAGGGATCAATCCAACATACATGGAGATGAAAAGAGTTGCTGTGATCATGATGACTACCATCTTTGTCAATTCCAGGGCGATTTTATTATTCCAAAAGAGGTTGAATAGGACAATATATAGGATGATTCCCAGGATCAACAGTCCAGGAAAGAGGAGTTGTTTGCGATTGGGCATCTTCCACGCCTTATAGAATAGCAAACCCGCCGCGTACAAGGTGCACAATCCATAGTAGAGGATAATTGCGATCATCCCATAGTGAAAGTCATACTGAGAAAAGCTACCATCGTGAAATCGAAATACGAGTTGGTGAAGGTCATTTGACAGCACCATCAGTAACAGGAGGGTTGCAGTCAACATCATCCACTTCTTTATCCTCTTGTATTTCAGTTCTTCCATCTTTTGACCGACATTCAGTGCGATCCAGACCATCAGCATGGGCACATAGAGGAGTGCCACATAGAATAAATACCAACTATATCTAGAGATAATATCACCGTTGACCTCCAATAGTCGAATGAGACGAATGATAATCCAAAAGCTCAAAATCAGGAAAATATGACAGAAGTGTTTTCTCAATTCAGGATCTGTGATCCGAAAATAGGAATAGCCATTCAGAAGGCTCAAGAACACCAACAGCAATACATAGGTCGCCGCATTTTCAAAGATATTGGTTCGGAAGGGTCGAAATTGTTTGAGCACATTCCCCACTAGTAATGACTCTAAGCGGATAAACTCCGAATAGATGCTTGACTTAATCTCCGTTAAATTAGAATGGAGTTCGTAGTCCAATGGATAAAACTCATATTCGAAAAAGGTAGCGAGAGCTGTGATACTCTTTTGATCAAGGGGTTCTTTGGAGAGAAGGGCATAGGGAAAAAGGACCGTTCCTTCTGAGGGAACGATGATTTCATAGTTGGCACCTCTTCGATTTAACGCATGCGCAAAGGCATCGTACATGATGCACACTGGTGGGTAATCCTCCAGTTTTAAGCTCTCGATGTCTTTGGGAAAAAAGAATAGACGATCTGTTTCTCTGAGTTCTTTGAATAATGCAATACCGCCATCCTCAGTTCCCAGGCTCTGATCAAGCCCCTGATTTATGCCCATAAGCATATATTCCGAATCTCTATGTACCCCAATGACCCCATTAAATTCACGAAGATCGGACCAAGTGCGAATGGGCGCATCCGTAACATCACGATTTACAGCGATAATCGGTGTCAATTTGTATATGGGATATAAATAGTAGCCCTCGCCCAAAAAACCATATTCTGACGATAGGATCTCCACGGCTTTGGCGCCTCGATTTAGACTATCTATTGGGTCATAAACTCGGTATTGAACGGATTCTTGGAGGAATGCTCCTTGATATGCCCCAGAGAGATCAAAGCCAGCATGTCTTTGGAGGAGGATTCCCTGCTGCTTTTCTCCAGACCAAAAAAGAGCGGCGAAAAGTAGAATGATTAACCCAGCGACGGAGGCGAAAATATGTAGTTGTCTCCTGCCCCATTTCATAAAATCCTCTCCTGTCTTTCGATCATTTCCAGCGCCAACGATCATCTCAAATCCATATGATACCTGCTATCTCTACTATCATTATACCTAATTCCATCCAAACTTTCATTTTATTCTCTTAGGTCTTCGGATGATCATCCAGAACAATAAAAAGCGCGGAGCCCCAGGGCTTAGCCGCGCTACAATCTTATTTAGGTAATTGAAATGTGAACACCGTTCCATCTTCAATTGAACTACAGACCTGAATTTCGATCCCATGACGGGTTGCTATCTCCTTTGCGATCGCCAACCCAAGTCCAAATCCCTTTACAATGGAACCCTTTCCCCGATAAAAAGACTGAAAGAGATTGTCTATCTCCTCTTGGGAGATGATCTTACCAAAATTTCGAATGGAGATACAGCGATCTGCTTCTTCGGTAATTCGTACGACCCCTGTTGCCTTCGAGTACTTAATCGCATTATTGAGGACGGTGATGACCATCTGGCGCAAGCGCGTATAATCACCAACAAAGGGTATCTCTTCACTTTGAACTTCAAAGGAGATCTCAATCCCGCGATCCCTTGCCAGTTGGCGCTGACTCCGGAGGGCGTCCCGTAGGATATCCACAAAACTCAGCTCCTCTTTGTTTAAAGGGAAATTCTCATTTTGTAGTGCTGTCAATTCTAATAAGTCATGAATAAGCCGCTCCAACACGACCACTTCTTCGCATAGGGTATCGTAGTATTCTCTGACCTGATTCGGATCGGAGACCACTCCCTCTCTTAGGGCTTCCAAGGAGCTCCTGAGCACGGTGACCGGTGTCTTTAGTTCATGGGAGATATTGGAGATAAAATCCTTTCGAATCTGATCCAAGGCTGCGCTCTGCCTCTTTGCCTCCTCCAATCGATCCGCTAATCGGTCCAAATTCGAAGCCAGATCCCCCAGTTCATCCTCTTGGGTGATCCCCGTCTTCGCCTGATACTCACCTGCAATTAACTGATCTGCCATCTGGTCCATTTGGATTAAGGGTCTGATGAAGCGTTTGGCAAAAGCCACCGCCAATCCCATTACTAAGAGGATGGCGACGCCGGTTGAGAACAGGATCATCCGTGTGCTATTTGTTATATAGCTGTCGCCTACGGAGATCTTCTCGTGGACCAGCACTGCACCGATGACTTCATCCCCTTCGCCATGAACGGGCACGGCCGCCGTAAGAGAGGTCTCCCCAAGTAGGGTGCTGAATTCCTCCGATACCTTTGATTCCCCTACAAAGACCTCATCGAGGATTCCCTTGGCCTGGGGATTCAATTCCGCAAATTGGAACTGCTGCTTTCCCTGCCCAACACTGATCGATTGCATTTCCCGATCCACCACCCAGACGTCACTCATGACAATCTCATCAATTAATCGCAAATAACCAGGGCTAGGGGTACGGATCATACCGGAT
>JAUNUQ010000065.1 GCA_030538075.1 Tissierellia bacterium | reverse complement strand
ATCTTCTATATACTCTGACATCTTATGGATTGATTGCGTCACCGTCATGACAAATCTCGAATTTCGCACATCATGACTTAAAAAGAGCCCTCAAAGCCTTTATTTACAGTATTTAAGAGCTTTTAGTTTATTTTTTTAGTTGTACTACATCCTAGCTGTTTTCTAAGCGCTCGTATTTCATTTGTATTAAGAAATCTGCGGTTGGAGTTCACATCAAAGGCCTCATCTAGTTTTTTAACAATATCTGTATAGTAGTCAAATGCGAATAGATTGTTGCTTATTTCAGTCCCTGACATGTTTCTAACGGCTTCCAGCAGCTGTCCGGCTGGTATGCTCTTTCCCGTTTCTACCTGGAGCAGGCGTAGCAACAACAAGGCAACAAAGCAGCTCAGGAAATGGGAACAAATTCTATCTTCAAGAGAGACGTGGACAGGTCTGGCTTCCAGATCTGACTTGGTTAGTCGGAAGGATTCTTCAATTTGCCATAAGCCTCGGTAGTGTGACAAAATCTCTTGGTCTGAGAGCTGGTGCTCGCTGGTAACAATGACATAGTAGCCATCGTATTCTTCGTCCTCAAGAATTTGCTTCTCGTTCCATTGCAAGGAAGCCTTCGTCTCAATAATCTCTCCCTTTTTGTCCACTTGGACTCCAAGAATATATTTTAGGGCACCATAGTGCTGCTGCCTTGTATATTTTCCCGGGGACTGAATCAGTTCTGCGGCCTTGTCCAAGACCTTTTGTCGTTGGGCTCTAGCTCTCAGGGCGTATTTTTCGCTATAGAAAAAGACCTGCTTTTCATCGACAGGATGCTGAATCTTTTTTCCGTCCTTGTCTTCGAGATAAAGCGTGCGCGGATAATGACGGGATTTAATTTTGAATGTATCGCCCAAATGCTTGAACGTGTCGTAGCCTGAAGGATCCAGACAGTAGGCTTTCGCATCCTTGTCCGACTTGCGAATCGACTGGCTAAAGACATAGCCATCCCCTTTGGCGATGGCCATTGCAACATTGTCAGACGTATTGAGCCCTTTATCGGCGACCACAATAAAACGACCAATCTTAAATTGTTTACGGACTTCATCCAGAATAGGCAGTAAAGTCTGGTTGTCATTGGTATTACAAGGGAAGAGTTTACAGGTAATCGGGATGCCCTGTTTGTCCATGAGCAATCCCATTTGGACAATTGGGTTGGAGGAATGCGACTTGCAAACCCCTTTCTTTTTCATATTAGTCTCTTCTTCGATTTCAAAATAATAATTGGTGACATCGTAATAGACCAGTTCGGTATGACGTTGATAATGCTGACAAACTTTCTTGTGCAAATGCAAAAGCAAATCATCCATATACCGTGGAAAGACTGAAAGAGAACGGTAGAGATCGTCTTCAGAGAAGGGGTATCGTTCGAATAATTCTCCACGTCGTCTGTAGGTTTTTAACTTGGAGCCTGGGAAAAGAAGTCTACCCATGACCAGTAAATGAAAGACCTCATGAAGCTTGTATTTGATTTTGAGATTACGCTGCCGATTCAGAAAGAATTGGGTGATGTCCAGCTTCTCATAGAGGTGGTGAAAGAAGAAATAGCCAATGTTTTTTCGTAAGTCTCCCAGCGGAATAGGCTCCAGGGGATGGTAGCTGATGGTCTCGGTACGTGTAC
>JAUNUQ010000053.1 GCA_030538075.1 Tissierellia bacterium | reverse complement strand
CGATGGTTCCGATATTTACGTGGGGTTTCGTTCGTTCAAATTTTTGTTTTGCCATTTCTCCTCCTCATTCCTCGCAGGGTTTGCCCTGAGCAGTATTCAATACGTAGATTATATCATCAATACACGGCTTTTACAACAAAGGGGCCTCGGATAGGGATTCTATGTCAAATACCAACTCTATTTACACTTAAGAATACAGGGCGAGGGGGTCCTAGTCAAAATCCAAAGAGTGTTGGACAAATACTCAGAATCCGACAATTTGGAAAAAGAATATAAATTATGCACAAAGTCCTAGAAAAGAATTGACAGTATATGTAAAGTAGAGTACAATCTACTAAGTGATTTGCCCTCTTAGCTCAGTAGGTAGAGCGCATCCATGGTAAGGATGAGGTCGCCGGTTCGATTCCGGCAGTGGGCTCCAGCAAAACAGCCATTCCTAGCGGACTGGCTGTTTTTTAATCTCTACATATGTGCGTCAACTGCTACCACTATTTGGGTTAGATGGTATCGTGGGCGAATCATTGGGTTTAATAGACCTAACCGTATAGCTTCATCAAATCATCAAAACTTGGCTGCTCCAGCTCAGCCCAATACCTCTTACAGTCCACGGTTCTACCTAAGACCCCGTGGGTAAAGAGTTCACGGCGTAGCATGACATGATCACCGAAAGTATGCCACTGCATCAGAATTTCGTTTACCTGTTTCTCTGTATACTCTTTTCCGATTTCGAATTTATCTGCCAAGTATAAGATGGTTAAGATCTTATTCTTTCGCTTGGAGGGATAGATCGTCAGTCTACCTGCATCATCTAAATATCGATCAATTTCTGTTTTCATCATCTACTCCTATTCTCGAGATTTCTGTTGTAACTATTATACCAAAAATATCTACTCTCATCCGAACGTAAAATTACAGCATCATGAAGGCACCCATCGTATCAAAGTAATGGCTGCAGCTTTTTTCTTTTGCGTAGGAATATGATAAGATAGTCTTGATTATTCTACTAGAAAGGATTGTGATCAGATGACATATATTCTCTTTGATTTAGATGGCACACTCTCTGACAATTCCGTGGGGATTCAAGGGGGAGTGGTTCGGGCGTTGGAACGATTCGGACGAAAGGTCCGCGAGGAAGATCTCTGGCGATATATCGGACCGCCGATCCTGGATAGCTTTCAAAAGTATGATGGGCTGACTCTGGATGAGGCTCAGGAGGGGATCGGCTATTACCGTGAGTATTATCAGGAAAAGGGCATCTATGAAAATATCCTATACGATGGGATCATCGAAGTATTGGAGAATTTGCATGGAGCGGATTACCGATTGGTGGTGGCAACGGCAAAGCCGGAGCCATTTGCAAAGGCGATCCTAGAGAAATTTGGCGTGGCGCATTTCTTTGAGGGGATCTATGGTGCAAGTATGGACAATAGCCGAATCCATAAGGAAGATGTAATCGAATATTGCCTAAGGGAACAGGGGATCTCTGCTGAAGATGCAGTGATGATTGGAGACCGGGAGCATGATATCTTGGGGGCAAAGACCCATGGGCTGCGTTCTATAGGTGTTCTATACGGTTTTGGTTCCAGAGAAGAGCTGGAAAGCGCCGGAGCAGACGAAATTGTTATGTTGCCAAAGGATATACCTCAGGCGATACAAAAGGTCTTCTCATGAAACGCTACCGCATCCAATTCTATGGAAGGGTGCAGGGAGTTGGATTTCGTTACCGGTCGAGAAGTCATGCCCAGGCATTGGGATTGACGGGTTGGGTCCGAAATCTCTGGGACGATACTGTGGAGATGGAGGTCCAGGGGCCAACTGCAAAAATCGAGGTACTCATTATCCAGATCGGGCAGGAATATCCCATCCGAATCGATCGATATTATAAGGAGGAGATCTCCGTTGAACCAGAAGAGAGGGAGTTTAAAGTTGTCGGTTGAGGAAGAATGGAAAGGTATCCTTGAAGCCCATCCACCAAAGCCCGTTGGGGATCACAGGGAGTACGCTGTGGCCATCATATTATGGGAGAGGGAGGACGGCTATCAAATCCTCTTTGAACAGCGCAGCGACACCGTATCTCAGCCGAAGGATATCAGCTTTCCTGGGGGTCGAAGGGATGGGGAAGAGAGTCTGCTGGAATGCGCATATCGTGAGACCTTTGAAGAGCTGGGCATCCCCAGGGAGGATCTGGACTATTTGGGTCCATCAGACTTTGCTGTGGAGTCGATCGGTGCCGTCTATCCCTTTGTGTTCTATTATCGAAAAAAGGACCTGTCCGGCCTTTCCATAAACGGCGAAGTCGCTGAAGTGTTGACCATGGATCTGTCCTATTTCCTAGAAAACGCCCCAACCAGCTACGAATCCAGATCAGACATCAAATTTAGCGAAGGCTTTCCCTATGAGCGCCTTCCAATGGGCAGAGAATATCCCTTCTATACGGTCAACAAAACCGTCTATATGTACGAGGACCTGGAGCCCGTCCTATGGGGATTGACTGCAAAGTTATTATTGGGTTTTATAAATAAGATTCGAGACGGAAAAGAATAAAGGAGAAGGCCGGGTTGGCACTTCTCCTTTTGATATAATTAACTTTATTAACAAGGTTATTAGAAGTTGACAATAGAATTGTATAAGATTTGAAGAGATCGATTTTTCAGTTCTTGAAAAGAACCATAGTAGTTTTATTATTTAAGGTATACAGAAACATACTTCAGTGTAGTTCATGGTTATCATAGACCGTTAGTGTGAATATTACAATAATGATGAAGATAATAGTACGGGAGAAAGTGTTATATAACATAAATATGAAATCTTATGTAATGTGAGTTGTGCCAACAAGCCAAAGATCCTTGCTCCAATTTGTGCCTTTATGACATTGACGTGTGAAATGACGTTTTATATAATCTCTATTAAGCAAATTATGGGTACATTGGCAGGAAATCCTTTGCACGGAGACCTGTTAAAATTAATAAGGAGGTTAGAAAATGAAGAGAAAATTGTTTCAAGTTTTATCATTATTATTGGTTGCCTGTTTCATGCTTGTTGGATGTGGTAAACCGGCAACCCAAAATGCAGATGATGGAGCGAGTGATCAAGGGACTACAGGTACACAAAGGAGAGCATTGTAACGATTGGGGTATCAGGAACACCTGATCTTGATCCCGCAATCGCTACCACAGGCTCAAGTATCATTTCAGTTCTGAATATGTACGATTCACTTGTATTTCCAGCAGGAGATACGGTCGAAGGACGAGTTGCTGAAAGTTGGGAAGTGAGTGATGATGGGTTATCATACACTTTCAAGATTAAACCGGGAATTAAGTTTCATAATGGTAGTGAGCTAAAAGCATCGGATGTAAAGTTTTCTATGGACCGAATGCTTACTATTGGAGAGGGATATGCTTACTTATGGGTAGACATTATCGAATCAGTAGAAGCACCTGATGATACGACTGTTGTTTTTAACCTAAAAGAAACAATGGGTTCATTCCTTAACACGCTTATCAGACTTTCTATTCTTAGCGAAGAAGAAGTACTTGCTAATAAGAAAGATGGACCTTACGGGGAATTTGGTGATTATGGAAAAGCATACTTGGTCACGAATGATGCTGGTTCAGGTGCATATAAAGCAGTTGACTTAGTTCAACAGGACTACTTTTATGCTGAGAAAAATCCGGATTGGTTCATGGGGTGGAGCAATGGCTTAGCGCCTGAGAGTTTTAAGATGATGGCTATTACAGAGGCCTCTACGGTGCGAACCATGATGAATAATCGAGAACTAGACATAACAGACCAGTGGCAAAGCTCTGAGACTCTTTCCGCACTGGAGAAGATAGAAGGAGTAGAAATAGGAAGATTTTCTACTGACTTATTATACAATATGTATTACAATAATAAACTAGCACCTATGGATGATGTAAACTTCCGTAGAGCAATGAGTAGCTTAATTGACTATGATACGATTGTCAATTCGATCTTCATAGATTCTGTGAAATCAACTAGTCCAGTTCCAAAAGGTGTTGCTGGTCATGTAGATACAAATGTACTTTCATATGACATAGAAAAAGCAAAGGAGTATTTGGCTGCTTCGAAATATGCTGATACTTACAAAGATTATACAATTGAAATTGTCTGTAACTCTGACGTAGCGGATTTGGAGAAAGTTGCTCTGATGATTCAATCTGCAGCTTCTGAAGTTGGTATTAATATTGAGATTTCAAAAGCACCATGGGTGTCAATAATTGACCGTGTTGGTTCAATTGATACGACTCCACATATGTTAGCAATCAACTCTGCTCCGAGTTATGATGAAGCAGGTTCCTATTTGGAGTCCAGATATCATTCTAAGACTGCGGGAACATGGGAACAAGGAGAATGGCTTGAGAATGAAGAGTTGGATGCTAAAATCGAGGATGCAATAAAAACTTTAGACCAAACTGAACGATTCAATAAGTATGCTGAAATTCAAAATTATATTGTTGATGAATTATACCCAAGTGCTTACCTTTGTGACCTTACAGAGAGAGTAGCATATCAAAAGGGATACTTAACTTGGCCTGCAGTTGAACCACCTAGTTCTGGGGGAGTTGCAAGTGCTCTAAACGGTTATTTGCATATCTTCTCAAATATGGAGCTTCACCTCGATAAGAAATAATCGGTTGACTGGGCTGAAGAGATATGAGTATCTTCAGCCCAGTTATAGAATAGAACTACTTATTTAAATAAGGAGAATTAATGAGGTGCGGAAATAATGCGAAAATTTCTACTTAGACGATTGCTACAGGGTGTATTTGTTCTTTTAGGAACTTCAATATTAATATTTATCATCGCACGTGTAGTACCTGGAGACGTTGCTACTATCGCTCTAGGCAGCAGAGCGACAGAAGCTGCAAAAGAAGCATTACGTGCTGAATTATACTTGAATGACCCTCTACCTGTGCAATATATCAAATGGTTAGGCGACGCTTTGCAGGGCAACTTTGGTAATTCGTTTATAACAAAACGAGCAGTAGTGGATGATGTAAGCCAATTTTTTCCTGCTACTGTGGAGTTAGCTTTGATTGCTGGAATATTTATGATCTTTGGAACATTTGCACTAGGTATGATCTCTGGTCGATATAAGAATACGTGGATTGACGGATTGATCAGAGTTTTATCTTATATTGGAATTGCTTTACCGGCTTTTGTGGTCGGAATTTTGCTCTTGTTACTATTTGGTTATTGGGTGCCAGTTTTGCCCGTATTGGGCCGATTGAGTACTGGAGTAGCAGCTCCACCCACTATAACGGGGCTATACATTTTTGATGGTATAGTGACAGGGAATTTTGCAGCTGCTTGGGATGCATTTTTACATCTACTGTTACCAGCTTTTGCCCTTGCGCTTGGACCAATGGTACAAGATGCTAGGGTGCTACGTTCTTCATTAGTTGATAATTCCAGTAAAGAATACATGGCAGTATCGACTGGTCATGGTTTACCGGCAGGCTTATTGAACAGGAAATACTTACTTAAACCATCCGCAACATCGGCAATTACAGTGATGGGGTTGGACTTCTCTTCGTTGATTGGACAAGCTTTTTTAGTTGAGAAGATATTCAACTGGCCAGGGCTGTCAAGATATGGGATTAATGCCATACTGAATAAAGATTTGAATGCGATTTGTGCAGTGGTACTGATTATAGGTCTTACCTTTTTTGTGGTAAATCTCGTTGTTGACTTGATAATTTCTGCATTAGATCCAAGGATGCGAATAGGTGGTGAGGCATAATGAGTAAAGAGCTGAATGGGGTTAATACGCCCAATAAGAAAGGATTTTTTTCTCCTTCTACGATAGAAAATTTAAAGATCTATCGCTATAAGTTTAGCCGAAATAAGTTATCAATAATCGGTTTAGTACTTGTATTATCATCGTTGTTTTTCGCGTTAACAGCTGAATGGGTAGCTCCTTATCCAGAGCATATTGGAAGTTTTGTGGATTATGCCAATGCGAGTCAACCTCCTAGTACAGCACATTTTTTTGGAACAGATAATATGGGACGGGATGTTTTATCGCGCATTCTCTACTGCTTTAGAGGTGCTTTGATAATGAGTGTAGTGGTATTGGCGATATCGGTGCCAATTGGAACAGCACTTGGTTTGATCGCAGGTTACTATCATGGAACACTTGTTGATACAATTATAATGAGGATCACAGATGTATTTTTATCTGTTCCTGCTTTGATTCTTGCATTGACAATAGCTTCTATATTGAAACCAAACATGATAAATTCAATGTTAGCGGTGACAATAATGTGGTGGCCATGGTATACCCGGTTGGTTTATGGACAAGCGTCTTCCATTTCAAAAGAGTATTTTGTCAAGAATGCAGAACTAGTTGGAGCATCAAAAACACATATATTATTACGCGAGATTTTGCCTAACTGTTTATCTTCAATTTTTACGAAGATGGCTCTAGATGTTGGGTGGGTTATCCTGATGGGTGCATCTTTAAGTTTTGTTGGACTAGGAGAGCAACCCCCAACTCCAGCTTTTGGACAGATGATTTCTGATGGTGCAGCTTATATGCCTGATATGTGGTGGATGACAATATTCCCCTCATTAGGAGTTGCATTTATGATCTTAGGCTTTAACTTCCTAGGCGATGGTATTCGTGACATGTTCGACAAAGGAGGACATTAATCATGAATGTTGATGAAAGAATTCTAAATCTCAGCAACCTATCTATTGGTTATAAAACTTATAGAGGTGTATCGAGAGTAGTCGATAATGTAAATCTATATGTAAATAAGGGTGAAAAGGTTGGACTGGTAGGTGAATCTGGTTGTGGGAAAACAACTACCATGAAAACTATTCTTAGGGTTATTGATAAAAACTCTATTGAGATTCCAGATGGAGGTAAGATAGAGTTCAAAGGGAAGTCAGTGCTAGATATGAATAATGCGGCACTATTGGAATTGAGAAGAAATGGTATCTCGATGATCTCACAGTCACCTATGTCAGCCTTAAATCCAGTTTTTTCTATTGGTGAACAGCTCAAAGATATTATCAAGTACTCAGAGCATTACAAAGGGTCTAATGATAAGCAATTAACGGAAGTAGCAAAAGAAGCGATTGTCAGTGTAATGTTATCGGATCCGGATAGGATCATGTCAAGTTATCCCCATCAATTATCTGGGGGCATGCGTCAACGGATATGTATAGCTTCAGCTTTGGTTACTCCTCGCGACTTATTGATCGCAGATGAGCCTTGTACTGCATTAGATGTTACCATACAAGATCAAATACACAGATTACTTAAAGAAATGGTAGACGAGAAGAATCGTTCGCTAATAATGATAACCCATTCGCTAGGAGTTGCACGTGAACTAGTTGACAGGATCTATATCATGTACGGTGGAGTAATCGTTGAGAGCTGTAGGACTGAGGATTTGTTTCTTAACCCTTCCCATCCATACACCCAGGGACTAATGGCTTGCGTGCCTAGATTATCAGGGGGAGGATTATCGGCTGGCATTTATGGCTACGTGCCTGATTATGTCAATCCACCAAAAGGATGTCGCTTTGCTCCCAGATGCAAATATGCGATGCCTATTTGCCAAGAAAAAAAACCTGAGGATTATGAAGTCGAGCCTGGCCATTTTGTAAATTGCTTTTTGCATGCAGATACTACTTATAAATTGGATGTAGGGAAGGAGGAACCCCATGAGTAAAGAAATACTAAGGGTTAAGGGATTAAAACAATACTTCCCAATTGGTAAGGATAGATTCGTTCGTGCAGTAGATGGAGTAGATTTTACTATCAAACAAGGCGAAGTAATGGGTCTTGTTGGGGAATCTGGTTCTGGTAAGAGTACCATTGCATATACGGTAATGGGTATGTATAGGCAAACTGATGGGGAGATTATTTTTAATGGAAAATCCATTTTAAATACAGATAAAGGCCGAAGCAAAGAGTTTCGACGCGATGCTCAAATTGTATTTCAAGATCCAGGATCTTCTTTAAATCCATACCAGGACGTCAAGCAAATACTTAGTTTACCTTTGAAAGTTCATAATATTGTTCCAAAGAAGCAAATAGAAGATAAAATATTAGAAATTTTGGAAATGGTCGAATTACCACCTGATTTTATGTATAAATCACCGAACTCAATCGGTGGAGGTGAAAGACAATTGGTTTCGATAGCACGTGCTCTATGTAGCGATCCAAAATTCATTATCCTGGATGAGCCAACATCATCCCTTGATGTTTCTATTCAAGCTAAGATATTAAACATGTTGATGAAGTTACATCGAGAAAAGCAGTTGACTTATTTGTTTATCACACATGATATGGGCGTGATGCGGAATGTGTCGACAAAAATCGCGATAATGTACTTAGGGAAGATATGTGAAATTGCGCCAACAAAGTCGTTTTATGAAGCACCAAAGCATCCTTATACACAAATGTTACTATCTGCTATTCCAGTAATTACAAAAGAGGAAGAACTGCTAAAACCAAAGAAAATAAAAAGCGAAGGTGAAATTCCTTCTCCTGTAAATATTCCAAAAGGTTGTAGTTTCAATACTCGATGTCCATATAAAATGGATATCTGCTTAGAAATTGATCCAGAAATGCTAGAAATTGAACCAAATCATTTTGTGAGATGTCATCTTTGTAAATAGAGATGATATAAAGAATATGGCTTTTAAACAAATATTCAATATTTAGATTCCGTAGAGAGTGTTAGTAATTGTCTTTAGATAGGAGCTATTATGATTAGTATTGCAGATTTAATGAATTCAATTGATGGGTACGAGGCGGATATTCGGAGTGATGTAGTTGCATTATGTAGTATTCCCGGGGTAAACCCTAAGATGAATGGAGATGGAGAATATCAAAGGTTTCAATGGCTGTCAGCTCGTCTGGAAGATATGGACATTCCGTACAAATTATATGGTATTGCTGATAAATCCGTAAATGAGGGAATTAGACAAAACCTTGTAGTTAAATTAAAAGGAGAGGAATCTACGGATAGAACATTGTGGTTTATCGCTCATATGGATACAGTAAATACGGGAGATTTAACATCTTGGAGAACAAATCCGTTTGAAGCAACAGTTGACGGAGATCGTATTTATGGTTTGGGTGTGGAGGACAATGGTCAAGCGATCATTGCTATGTTGTATCTAATTAAGCTAATGAGAGATAAGCGGCTTAGAACAAAGACAAATATTGGATTTATGTTTGTAAGTGATGAAGAAACGGGTAGCGATTTTGGAATTAAGCACTTATTATCCCTTGGTTTAGTTGGAGAATCTGATGAGGCAGTAGTTCCAGATGGTGGAAGTCCTATCGGTGACTTTATAGAAATAGCTGAGAAATCTCAACTTTGGATAAAGTTTACTATTTTAGGAAAACAAGTTCACGCATCTATGCCGCAATTAGGCCTAAATGCATGTTCTATAGGGATGCATTTAGGTGTAGAAATTGAGGATAGCTTAAAAAGAGTGTTTTCCATGAGAGATGAAATATTCAATCCTCCGATATCTACGATTGAACTAACGCAAAAATTCAGCAATGTAGATAGTCCAAACATTCTACCTGGAAAAGATGAATTTGTCATGGATTTACGGATTTTACCGAGTTATTCTGTGAGTACAGTTGAAGAAGAGATTAACAGAATTATTGAGAAATATCTAGCGAAACACCCAGGAATTGAGATAAGCTACAATTTTATATCAAAGGTTGAGGCACCATCTGCTACCGACCCAGAGTCAAAAGTTGTAAAAACCTTAGTACGAGCAATTGAGAAAGTTGGAATTGAGGCACACTATGGCGGTATCGGTGGAGGTACTTGCGCTGCAATATTGAGAAAAGAGAATATTCCTGCTGTGGTTTGGTCAAAGTTAGATGAACTAGCCCATCAATCGAATGAATATGTGATTATACCGAATTTGATCAACGATATAAAAGTATTTACACATATGATTTTGGAATATGATTAACGGATATCGTTATCATTCATCGACAAAAGTAATTCTAAATTTTGTGTAGTTAAGCCGTTGACCATGAGAGTAGTGGATTGTAGAATGAATATAAGAGATACAATTATTGTAATATTTCCTATTCATTATCTTGTGGGTTCTTAAAGAGGAGAAACAATTAAATGCTTAAGGTTACGGACCTACTTAGGCTACCTTCGATGAAACAGAGTTTCATAGTAGCGGGCCATGATGGGATGTTTAACATCATAAAGAAGCTTGAGATAATGGAGGAGCCTTTCCCTCAAGTGTTAGAGTTCTTAGTTCCTTATGGTTTTATGCTTACAAATTTTTGGAGCATGAAAGATGATAAGGAGGGGCGACTTGAGCTCGTAAAAAACATGATAGCTGCTCGGTGCTCAGGTCTGGGAATAATGCCCGGTCCACATCTTTCAAGCGAAATAGATCCGGAGATTATTGAACTGGCTAATGAAAATGGTTTTCCAATTCTGTTTGTTGATGAGGGTGTACGTTGGGGAGATATTATTTCTGAGTACGGTATGCTAACAAATGCGTACACAATATCTAGGTTTGATGTTAAATGGAACGATTTGCTTGATGCATTCTTGGATTTTCGCACAGATAAAGATAGCAAAACATTCTGTCAAAGACTGAGTAATCTGATTGAGCTCCCAATCGTATTGAGTACGGATACAGTAGTAAGTAGCGAGAATTCGCCAATAAGCGTTGCGCTCATCATTTCGAGAATTCAAACAGCTAGTCGAAATATAAGAAAACCCATGAATTCCCCAATAACTGTCAGATTGACAAATGAATATTTTGCAATCGTACAACAAGGTAAGAAAGCGTTTATCGCTGTATGTATTAAAAATCAAACCCTAAATGATCCTTCGTTACAACTGTTTTCTCGAATAGCACCTACGGCAATTCGAGAACTGGATAAGCTTTGTAGCTCTACTTATCACGAGACTGGAAACCAGATTCTTACAAGACTGGAAGATATACCTAGATATTTTGTTTTGATAAAGAATCAATCAATAAGAGAAGTAGAAAAGAAGCTGAACTTTAAATTTGTTGTCTATGAAAGAAACACATATTTTAATTATAGTATTCTTATTATCACCGAGGAGGTGGGCAATAGCCACGATATATATCGAATCTATCAGAGGATCCAGGATATGGTGGAACTAGATTTGTTTGTCTTTTCATCGAAAGCCCTGTATCAGAAGGACTTAATAAAAGAACTAGAGCCATTGAAACTAATCATTAACACCCTATCTCATTTAAAAGGAGTATATTCCGCTGATGAATTTCCTCTTCTTTACATTCTAGCCTATGCACCACATGAGTATAAGAGTCATATCTTCCCTGGAATGGAAAGTGGTCTGCATTTTAAGGAGGAAGAAAAGAACTTTTTAGACACATTACGTTTATATATTGTAATCCGGAACATGTCAGAGGTTGCCTGTATTCTGGGGATCCACACGAATTCTGTAAAATATCGTCTAACAAGAGCATTGCGTATTTTGGGATACGAAGAAGATGAAAATATTGCAGAAATGGCTTCAGTTAAGCTATTGGTTCAACTAGAGCTTATCGCCATCGAAACTTAATGAGCTACAAGAATAATATTACGATAGTAAATTATGAAAGTATAAACACAGAACTTATCAATTAAGAGTTGATGAGAATAAATCTTTGGAGGAAATAATGTACGAGTATGAATTAGTAGATGCCTGTTTGAAGCTGTTGAGAGACATGTTTGAATTACAACCAGGTGAGAGTATTGCAATTAGTTGTGATACAGAGACAAATATGGCGGTAGTAGATGCAACTGCACAAGCAGCTGTTGCTCTGGGAGCTAAACCACTAGTAGTTAAGACAGCTGCTGCGAGAGATTGTGGTAAAGCAGGAGACATTGATCGACCGATGGAGGGTTTAATAGGAGCTATCAAAAACTGTGATGCTTGGGTAGAATATAATAATCAATGGATTTTCTATTCTGAGGTTTATGACAGAATCATTGAAGATCCAGACAATAGACCTCGTTACATGAATCTTTGTGGTGCTAGTCCTGAACTAATGATAAGAAATATCGGTAGAGTTGATAATAGACTACTCGGCGAATTTATCATGGCAATGACAGAGTATAACATAAAAGGAAAGCATTTTAGGGTTACAACACCTGCGGGTACTGATATTGAGTTTGACAATGAACCAGGTCGAAATTATGCTCCTGCAGATGGTTTCGTTAGGAAAGGTGAAATCAAAATGCTTTCTGGACAAATTAGTTGGGCTCCAAGATTTGAGAGTATTAACGGTGTCATCGTAGTAGATGGAACGATTACTCCCCCACTAGGAGCAGTAAAAAATCCAATTAAATTTACATTAGAGAATGGATACATTGTCAAAGTTGAGGGTGAAGGTACTGACGCCACAGAATATGCTGCCTGGCTAAAGTCATTTAACGATCCAAATATGTATTTGGCAGCACATATCTCTTATGGTTTTGGACCAAATGCAAAACTATCAGGTGACATCGTCGAAGATGAGAGAGTTTGGGGTTCTACTGAGTG
>JAUNUQ010000012.1 GCA_030538075.1 Tissierellia bacterium | reverse complement strand
TAGATTTATTATTACAAGAGTTCCATAGATATTTATTATCGATACAAATAAAAAAGGACCTCATATCGGTCCTAAAAGTCAAAGTTATCTTCTCATTTTTGAATAGATCATATGGATATACTCTCTGCACTTCTCTTTACCAGGCCCAGCCTGTATATTGCCCTCTTCCACTCGGATCAAGAGCGTCTCCAAAGTGCTCAAGGTGATGTCTACGATTGGCTCTGCATATTTGGGGTTTATAAACCCCTGAGATATGCAATCATCGATCAGAATCCTAGTCCGCTGACGAGCAGACGCCGTTAAGAACATGCGCTGAATCTCAGGCGGAAATTTCTTGTTATCCAAAGGGTAAAGGCTGTAAAACTGCTGGACATAGAGCTCTACACTGCTTTTCAACTTTGAGAAAAACCAGGTGCGATAAATACTCGGCTGCTGAAAAGAATAATCTAGGAAACAGTCCCAGACGGACAAATACATCTCCTCTGCGTTTTTCACATGCCCAATATAACTTGGAAGAGCTGCGATATATTCGTTGACATAGGTGAGGGTTGCCATAAATAGGAGATGATTGAGATCATCAAAATAATTATAGAGGGTCGCACTATTGTAGCCGGCAATATCGGCGACTTTTCGAATCGTAACCCCTTTAAGCCCCTCTTTATCTATGATCTCCACTGTCGCCTCAATAAAATATCTCATAATCCGACGCTTCTGCAAATCCCGTCGATCTAAACTGTGTTCCATGGACCCGCCTCCTCAAATAGTCTTTCTTGCACTTCCGTTAGTATATCACTTAATAGTTTGATCTTCCAATCTTCAAGATGATATAGCTGAGCATGTCACCCATTGATCTGCTCTAATGAATAAATCCCCAAGATCGACATTCCGATGTGATCTTGGGGACTTATCATCGCTCTATTGCTTCAGCGACCTTATACGATTCCCTTGCTTGTACTATTTCCAGTACTGTACATGGCTGGGATCAATGCCAATATCCGCAGCTCTGAAGACGGGATTCTTTCCCTCTATCTTTTGCTTCTCATAATCCTTGCATGCATCGATCGCTTTGCCACCTAATATCAAAATAGCAGGAATATTGATCAAGCACATAAACGCCATCAGAACATCAGCGATGTCCCAAGCAAGTCCCATCTCTAGGGTCGCGCCCCAGAAGATGATAAGGGACGCTAGAATTCGAAATACGAGCATAAAGGTCTTACTGGGCATCTTCTTGTAGATAAAGGCCAGGTTGTTGTCCACGTAAAAGAAATTCCCAATCAGCGTTGTAAAGGCGAACAACACCATTGCGACCGTGACAAACACATTGCCAAATCCTCCCATAAAGGTGCCCAGCGCTTGTTGAACATAGGGAGCGCCTGCAAGCTCTTCTGCTGGAGCAATTCCACTACTCAAACACATAAATGCCGTTGCAGAACAGATGAGTAGAGTATCTAAGAAAACGGACAGCATTTGCACGAGGCCCTGTTTAACTGGATGGCTCACATCCGCTGCCGCTGCGGCGTTCGGTGCAGATCCAACCCCGGCCTCGTTGGAATACAGACCTCTCTTGATTCCATACATCATACTCGATCCCGCGACCCCACCAAAGATCGCCTTAAAGTCAAAGGCGTCGGCAAAGATCTTACCGAAGATCTCTGGCATCAATTTGATGTTGAGAATCACCATGACTAATGCGACTAAACAGTAGATAATCCCCATAAAGGGCACGAGGGCACTAGCTACATTGATGATTCGGCGTCCTCCACCGATAATCGTCCAGCCACAGACGATCGCCAAAACGGCTCCAATGATCATGGGGCTCACTTTGGGATCATAAAAGCTATATACAGAGAAAGTGGACTGTAAATTATAAGCTGCCAGCATATTGAAGCCGCCAGCATAGGTCAAGATCAGAAAGACTGAGAAGAGCACACCGACGGCCCGACTGTGCAGCGCCGTTTCTATGTAATGCGCTGGTCCCCCATAGCTATCCCCATTCTCATCGCGTTTCTTATAGATCTGCGCCAAGGTACTCTCAATAAAAGCGGTGGCGCCACCTAATATGGCAATAAGCCACATCCAAAAGATTGCGCCATAACCACCAAGACACAATGCAGATGAAACACCGACGATATTTCCCGTACCCACTCTGGAGGCCGTACTGACCATCAGTGCTTGGAACGATGAGACCGCCCCTTCTTTATCAGGTTTCTCCGTTACTACGGCAATGGATTCTTTGAGCAACCTACCTTGGATGAATTTCGTTCGTATAGTAAAATACACTCCTGCAGCAACCAATACGATGATCAGTATTGGATAATATAATATGCCACTTAATTTCCCGATTAATGCTGCCATAAAAACCTCCCATTTTAAATAAATTAGTTACAATACTTCACGCGAATACCTGCTCCTGTAAATGCACGCATGATTGCAAAATACCCTAAACGAATCGGAATCCGATCCCCAACTCTGTAGTTGATATCACAATCCGATAAATCCACAATCAGATGATCCGAGCTAGAGCCGACGATTTGGATCTTGGGGTCGACGGGAAAGATCGTCTGATCGTCCGTCAACTGCTTTCCAATGGCCAGTATCCCCCGCTTGCGTTCTCCGATGTCCACGGGCTTAGGTGAATTTCCGTAGGAATCCCGCCCGATGGTGCCGATGGGCATCGATGGTTTTGTCTTGCACTCTACGAGAGGCACTTCCAAGATGAACGCATCGTTATGCATGCCCTCAAGATAAGTAAAAGTCTCTCGCTCCCTTCCGACTAGGATGGATTCCCCCAATCGCAAATGGTTTACGCCCTCAGGCATGCCTCCGCTACGCATCAGATTAATACCTGAGGAATTTCCAGCACTGACGATTTTGATCTCTTCTCCGATTGCATTTTTTAGTTCTAAAAGTGCTTGCATCTTCTCTTGATCTGGACGGATGAAATTAAAACAACCCAGATTTGTCCCGATGCCGTAAAGCTCTAAATGACTTTGATCTGTTACAAAACTCACCTGTTCCAGCAATTCCCGCTTGTCGAAACTGCCTTCCCGAAGATCCCCCAAGTCCACCATCAAAATCACCTTATGTGTCTTCCCTAATTCTCTTGCAGCTCTATTTACAGCTTCTAGTGTCACCTTCTCTGACTGCAGAGAAACCTCTGCATATCGGATCAATGCATCAGCCTCTTGCGGCGCCGGTATACGGATCATCCACCGCTCCAAATCCAGGCCTTCTAGCTTTTGCAAATTGTGGATCTGCGAATCACCTATAGATCGGATGCCCCCGTCTATCAATGCTTCGACAATCCCTCGGTCGCTGCAGCAGCCCTTTGTAATCCCGGTGATCTGTACACCATGATCAGCGCATAGATCGATCATGTGAGCTGCGTTGTCCCTCAGTTTCTGCAAGTCAACATTCAATATTGTCTCTCTACAATCCAATTGATCACCTCCTGTCCTATCGATGAGTAGTCCGTCCTCCTCGCCAATTGCATGGGCTTTAAGTGCATAGTCTTATGCTGCATTATGCATAATCAAAGGGAGATTCGAATCCGCTATCAAGCAGGCCCCCTATGGGATAAAGATATTTAGCCCCATCTTTTTAGAAAGGCTCTCTAAAGCTAGGGTTCCCCTCAAACTATTGCCGAATTCGTTGAGATTTGGCGCATAGCTACTCACACCGCCCTTACCGGGCGCAACACCCATAAGGCAGCCGCTGACACCGGACTTTGACGGGATGCCCACCCTCGCCATATAGTCCCCAGAGTGGTCGTACATTCCGCAATTCGCCATCACCGCCACTACGACTTCGACTGTATCACGACTCCATACGCGCACGCCGTCGGCACGGACTCCTCCATTTGCAAGGGTTGCACCGATTTTTGCCAGTAGCTGCGTATCTCCAAGTAATGCGCATTGTAGGATATAGGTCTCCAGCACCTCCTCAACCTGTCCTGGCAATAGTCCCATATGATACAGATAATGAGCAATGGCCTTATTCTTTGTGGCAGTGGCCAACTCGGAATAATAGACATCCATGTCATGGCATACTTGATCCACACCAGCCAGTTTTTTTACCTCTTCCGCGATCAATCCGGATACGCGGCTGCCATAATGCTCATGCAAAAGACCAGCAACGGCTATTGCCCCGGCATTGACCATCGGATTTACGACCTTCTCTGAGATATTTCGGATATCGTCAAAGGGCATTCCGCCGTTTTCAGTCCCCACATATTTGAAGACTTGTTCCTTGCCGTGGGTCTGAATTGCCATGCCGAAGGTTATGACTTTGGAAACCGATTGCAATGTAAAAGTCTGATCTGTGGATCCCACACTGACAATACTTCCATTTACATCCGCATAGCACAAGGAGAACGCTTTTGGATCAGCTTTTAAAAGTTCTGGAATATAGGAAGCCATCACTCCAAGATCTTGGTATTGCTGTGTCTCCTCCATGACCTGCTCTAAGTACTCTAAGGAGTTCTCTACCTTCACTGTCAATTCTCTCACCTCCTTTTCAATAAATTTATATTACATTGGGCTAAATTTTATCTCCCTCTATATTCTACACGATAACAGTGAAAATGATAAGAAGAAATTTGATTTTTTTGAAAAAAAAATAGAACTCCTGTACAAGAGCAGGAATTCTAAGATTTTCACACTATTCGTATCTCACATCCATCAAATATAGCCCTCTGCCTGAAAGGGTTGGCCCTGCCAAGCTGCGATCTCTCTCTTGAAAGATCCTCTGAATATCCAACGGCTCTAAACGGCCTCGTCCAACTTCAACCAATGTGCCCACCATGATGCGAACTTGATTTCTCAAGAAGCTCATGGCTTCGAATTCGATGTCGATACTCTCTCCCCTGACATGGATCCCACATCTGTCCAGATCTCGAATGGGGTTCGTCCCCTCTTCTAGGATGCCACAAAAGCCACGAAAATCGTGTTCTCCCAGGAGAAATTCGGATGCCCTTCGCATTCGATCGATGTCCAAAGGATAGTCAACCAGTTCAAAGTAGTTTCGATCGATGGGATGCATCCGCTCTGTGTTTCGAATTCGATAGAGATAGATCTTGGATTTAGCATCAAAACGGGCATGAAAATCCCAATGGACTTCTTGGGACTCGATCACCTGAATGTCATCCGGCAGCTCTGGCTTTAACCAATAGTGGAGTTTATCTGGCCGAATTCGGGTATTCGTACGGAAATTAGCGACCTGTCCATAGGCGTGGACCCCTTTGTCCGTCCGGCCCGATCCGATTAGATTGACCGGTTCACCCGTAACTCTCTCCAGGGCCTCTGTGAGTACTTGCTGGATCCCGATGGCATTGTCCTGGGTCTGCCAACCGGAATAATTTGTGCCGTCATATTGAATGGTCAGCTTGATATTTTTCATATTCATCAAAATGCCAATTGCCCGATGAGGATCACAGCTGCAAAGAAGAGGGCGGAACCGGTGAAGGCCCATAAATCCCCTCTCTTCAAACGCAGTTCATTGAGTCTGGTCCTGCCTTCTCCACCGCGATAGCATCTGGCTTCCATTGCCGTGGCCAGCTCCTCCGCCCTGCGTAGAGAATTGATGAATAGGGGCACCAACAGGGGGACTAAGCTCTTCGCCCTCTGGATCATGCCGCCGGATTCAAAATCGGCGCCACGTGCCGTCTGTGCCTTCATGATCTTATCCGATTCTTCGATCAGCGTAGGGATGAAGCGCAGTGCTATGGACATCATCATCGCCAGTTCATGGGCTGGAAAGCCGAATCTGCTCAAGGGCTTAAAGATTGCCTCTAAGCCATCTGTCAACTCGATCGGAGAGGTGCTCAATGTCAGCATCGAGGTGCCAAGCACTAATAGCATCAATCGAATCGCCATAAAGGACGCCCTGAGGAGTCCCTCCGAAGTGATCTTAAAGATCCAAAATTCTGCAATTATTTCCCCTGGTGTGACGAGTGCATTTAGGACGAATGTCAACAGGATGATTAAACGAAGGGGTTTGAGCCCCTTTAAAACATATTTCGGAGAGATTTTCGATAGCAGCATCACCCCAATTAAGCCGGCGAAGACGGGCAGATACATCAATAGGTTCGGTACGAAAAACACACAGACCATGAACAGGGCGATGATGGCGATTTTGATCCTGGGATCCAATTGGTGAATGACACTATTCGTTGGGATATATTGTCCAATCGTCAGATCCTTAAACAATCCCCTCACCTCCCAGTAAAACCCTGAGCTGATCATATGCCTCTTCAACTGTGAGGATATCCGAGCGAATCCCCGGGTATTTTTTTGAGATGGCCTTCATGACCTCGGTGATCTGTGGGATACCCAGTCCCATCTCCTCGAGTTTATCCTCCTCTAGGAAGATTTCCTTCGGGGCACCGTCCATGACGATCTGTCCTCTCTCCATGACCAATATGCGATTCGCCAATCGTGCAATCTCCTCCATGCTATGGGATACGAGGACGATACAGATATTTTTCTCACGGTGCAATACCTTTAGATATCCCAGAATCTCATCTCTACCCCGTGGGTCCAAGCCAGCTGTGGGTTCATCGAGGACGAGCACCCTGGGATGCATCGCCAAAACGCCGGCGATGGCCACTCTCCGCTTTTGACCTCCCGAGAGTTCAAAGGGGGATTTATCCTTTATGGTCATATAGTCTAGCCCCACCAGCTCCATTGCATCCATCACGCGCTCTTCGATCTCATTTTCAGGAATCCCTATATTCTTTGGTCCATAGGCGATATCCTGATAGACAGTCTCCTCAAATAGCTGATGCTCAGGGTACTGAAAAACCAAGCCGACTTTCTGACGAATCTGCTTGATACCAGTTCCCTTGTCCTTCGTGTTGAGACCACCGACGAGCACCTCCCCACTGGTTGGCCGATACAGCCCATTCAGATGCTGTACCAATGTGGACTTGCCGCTTCCAGTATGTCCAATCAATCCGATGAAATCTCCTTGCTCGATTGTCAGATCAATATTTGTCAATGCGGATACTTCAAAGGGATTCCCCTTATTGTATATATAATTTACTCCCTTGAGTTCGATTTTCATAGGCTGTTCACCAATTCCTCCACTCGTAGGACATCTTTTGGCACACAGAAGCCGCTTTGATGTAGTAAATAGGCCAGTTCTGTCACCTGGGGCACGTCTAGGCCGAATTCCTTCATCGCCCCCACCTGAGAAAAGACCTGTCTGGGGCTACCATCCAATGCGATCACACCATCGTCCATGACGATGACGCGGTCTGCCTCCACCGCTTCTTCCATATAGTGGGTGATATTAATAATGGTAATTCCATCTTCTGTGTTGAGGCGCTTGATCGTGCGCAGGATCTCCTCCCGTCCCTTGGGGTCGAGCATGGCCGTCGGCTCATCTAAGACGATGCAGCTAGGCTGCATGGCCAGTATACCGGCGATCGTGACCCGCTGTTTCTGTCCACCTGAGAGCAGATGGGGTGAATGCCTCTTGTATTCTTCCATCTCTACAATGCGCAGAGCTTCATCCACTCGTCGTCTTAGCTCTGGCATCGGCACCCCCAGATTCTCTGGTCCAAAGGCCACGTCCTCTTCCACAATGGTGGCGACCAATTGGTTATCTGGATTTTGAAAGACCATGCCACAGCTCTTTCGGATTTCCCAAAGATTCTTTTCGATGGAGGTATCCAGGCCATTTACAAAGACCTTGCCCTCCGAGGGCAGGATCAATGCGTTGAGTAGCTTCGCCAAGGTGGATTTTCCGCTTCCATTGTGTCCGAGTACAGCTACATATTCCCCCGGGGCTATGGTCAAACAGATGTCCTTTAGGGCGATGACCTGCTCATCCTCCTCATCTGTTGGATATCGATAGCTTACATTTACCATCTCTATGATATTCTTACTTGTGATCGGCATAGGGTATCCCTCCTTTTTCTAGGGTTACAGTTGTTGAATTTTTATAAGGGCCCAAGGATTTAGGCTCTTATAAAAATCGGGGCATACTCTTCCTCGCACTCGAGTCAGAGTCATGCCCCTTGTTCTGCAGATACAAGGTTGGTCCGTGGCGTTACGCACTATTACTACTATGGTTTAGGTCTTACTCTAAACCAATTCCAAGATGGCCATCTCGGTTCCGTCACCACGACGTGGTCCAAGCTTATATATTCTCGTATATCCGCCATTTCTGTCCGCATATTTTGGAG
The DNA here is from genome assembly GCA_030538075.1 of Tissierellia bacterium. Classification (GTDB taxonomy): domain Bacteria; phylum Bacillota; class Clostridia; order Tissierellales; family Peptoniphilaceae; genus JAUNUQ01. The sequence continues at coordinate 66,320 of JAUNUQ010000012.1, read as the reverse complement.
CGATGTCTGCGAATAACTTGTCTACGACTTCGTCTTTATAGATATATGCGATGGCTCTTCTTCTGGAATGCAGATCTCCTCGTTTTCCCAAGGTGATCATCTTCTCAGCCACGCGTCTCGTCTCTTTTGCTCGAGTGACAGAGGTCTCAATTCGTCCATGCTCAAGTAGTGATTGTACTTGATTTCTGAGCATGGCGTTTCTATGATCACTGCGTCTTCCGAGCTTTCTTAGATTTGCCAATACTTACTCCTCCTTTTCCAAAGAGTGTTATGCTATTTCGATGCTATTCGTCCTGCTTAAAGCTCAGCTTGTATTCCTTTAGCTTCTGCTCAACTTCACTGAGGGATTTTTTCCCAAAGTTCTTGATCTTGCTCATTTCGCTAGCCGTTCGTTCCACCAGGTCACCAACGGTATTGATTCCCGCACGTTTCAAGCAGTTAAAGCTGCGAAGAGACAGATCCATATCCTCGATATTGATACTGAGTTGTTTGGACATATCCACTTCGTCTTGAACTTCTTCAACTTCCTCGTGCAATGAGTAATTTGGAAGCTCCGTAAACAGATCCAGATATCGCATTAAGATACTGGCTCCCATTGCCGTGACCTCCTGAGGTGTCATCGTGCCATTGGTCCACACTTCTAGAATCAATCGGTCGTAGTCTGTGATCTGACCAACCCGATAGTTTTCCACAGAGAAGTTGACCTTCTCCACAGGAGTAAAGGAAGCGTCGATTGCAATGGTTCCGATGGGGTCCTCATCTGACTTATGCTGCTCAGCGATGCTATATCCCTTTCCGCTCATAACCTGCATCTCCATGTTGATCCGTCCCGTATCTCCTAATGTCAGGATATAATGGTCCTTGTTGACGATCTCCACGGCTGCATCCTCGAAGATGTCCCCAGCTGTGACGACTTTGGGTCCATCTATTTCCAAGGTTAGGGTTGCAGGCTCTTGGGAGTATTTCTTCAGGGCGATGCCCTTTAGATTCAGGATGATCTCTGAGATATCCTCCAAAGCTCCAGGAATGGTGCTGAACTCATGGTAAGTCCCCATGATGTTGATCTTAGAGATGGCGGCACCAGGAAGGGTGGACAATAGCACTCTTCGAAGGCTGTTGCCCAATGTCGTTCCATAGCCCCGATCCAGTGGGTACATGGCGAATTTCGCGTAGTTGTCTTCTTCTACAATGTCTAATATCTCAATTCTCGTGTTCAGTTCTTCCGGCATGTGACCATGACCCTCCTTTGTAGTTCGAAAGTGATTTCGAGTGCATCCAATACAAAGAATAGATTATTTAGAATAGAGCTCGACAATCAGGTGCTCTTCGATCGGAATGTCTATATCTTCTCTTGTCGGATCTGCAACGATCGTCCCCTTCATGTTCTCTTGGTCTACATTTACCCAGTTCACGGTGTTGCCAGAGTTCTCTAGGACGACCTTGAATTTGCCATTGGACTTGCTCTTTTCCTTCACTTCGATTACATCACCATTGGAGCAGATGTAAGAGGGAATATCCACTTTTTTGCCGTTGACACGGAAATGGCCGTGGGTTACCAATTGTCTTGATTCCGCTCTCGAACTGGCAAAACCCATTCGGTAAACGACATTGTCCAGACGCATCTCAAGATGTGTCAGCAGGTTTTCACCAGTGATTCCCTTTTTCTTATCGGACAATTCGAAGTATTTACGCATTTGTGTCTCGCTGATCCCGTAGAATCTCTTGACTTTTTGCTTCTCTCTGAGCTGCATGCCGTACTCCGTCACCTTCTTACGGCCTTGACCATGTTGTCCCGGCACGAAGTTTCTGGAGTTCATCGGACATTTGTCCGTGTAGCATTTATCGCCTTTCAGAAACAGTTTTTGTCCTTCTCTTCTGCAAAGTCTGCAGACAGGACCTGTATATCTTGCCATATTATTTAACCTCCAATTAGACTCTTCTACGCTTCGGCGGTCTGCAGCCGTTGTGAGGAATGGGAGTTACGTCTTTGATCATATTGATCTCAAGACCAGATGCTTGTAGAGAACGAATAGCCGCTTCTCTTCCCGATCCAGGTCCCTTTACATAGACCTCCACACTCTTCAGGCCGTGTTCCATAGCCTTTTTTGCTGCTTCCTGTGCCGCTTCTTGCGCTGCGTAGGGAGTGGACTTTCTGGAGCCTCTAAAGCCCAATTGGCCGGCACTTGCCCAGGAGATGACATTTCCGTTCAAATCCGACAGAGTGACCATGGTGTTGTTGAATGTGGATACGATATGGGCTTGTCCCCGCTCGATATTCTTACGTTCTCTACGGCGTACGCGCGTAGTCTGTTGTTTCTTTGCCAAGTATTCTCCCTCCTTTACTTCTTCTTAATGGAAAGTCGCTTCGGACCTTTACGGGTTCGAGCGTTGTTCTTTGTATTTTGTCCTCGTACGGGAAGTCCCCTCTTATGTCGCATACCGCGGTAGCAGTTGATTTCCCTGAGTCTCTTTATATTCAGCGAGACTTCTCTGCGCAGATCTCCCTCAATGGCATAGTGTTCCAATTGATCTCGGATTGCTTGCAGTTCCGTCTCCGTCAAGTCCTTGATTCTGGTGTCCGGATTTACGCCGGCATCTTTCAGAATGCGATTTGAGCGAGGTCTACCGATACCAAAGATATAGGTGAGCCCGATTTCAGCTCGTTTTTCTCGGGGCAAGTCCACCCCAGCTAATCTAGCCAATATTGCACCTCCTTATGCTATCTATCCTTGCTTTTGTTTGTGTCTTGGATTTTCGCAGATCACCATAACACGACCTTTTCGGCGGATGATCTTGCACTTTTCACACATCTTCTTTACCGATGGTTTCACTTTCATATTCAAACTCCTTCTAAAGAGAGGTCGCCGTGAATTCTCCAGTTCTGTCCTAAGAATCCCTGCTCCCAAGCCCTTTACTACTTATTTCTCCAAGTAATTCTACCCTTGGTCAGATCATAGGGTGATAGTTCAACCATGACCTTGTCGCCTGGCAGAATGCGGATATAGTTCATTCTCAGCTTTCCGGAAATATGTGCTATTATTTCATGGCCATTTACTAATCTAACCTTGAAGATAGTATTCGGAAGTGCGTCCACGACGACTCCCTCCACTTCAATTACGTCCTTCTTGGACATTAGAAACCTCCTTTTATTACATGTTCGATTCGGTTTGAAAAGGTCTCAAGCATTCACGTATCTTTGCATTGTTCATACTAACGGGCAGGGAGTCATCCATGAAGTTTTCAATCACATCCCTGTAGATCATCAGATGCTTGATCTTCTTCTTCTTTGGGCGCTCTATCCCTCTAAGTCCACCGTCCGATATCAGTACATAGTTCTCATCTACGATCTTGAGTATGATAAACAACCTGCCCTTATCTCTTCCCGATTTAGATTTGGTTACCTGACCAATTTTTACATCCGTAGTCAGAATCATAGACGATCATCTTCCATTTGATCGCAGGAGTTACGCGTCTTTGAGAGCTTGTAGGATCTGTGCCGACAGCTGCTCGACAGGCTCTGTCCCGTCTACATTCAAGGTGAGATTCTGCTCCTCGTAGTAGTCGATCAGTGGTTTTGTCTGGGATTCATATACTTCGATGCGATTTAATACGGTTGCTTCCTTATCGTCGTCTCTTTGGATGACTTCTCCACCACATAGATCACATACTGCCTCTACCTTGGTAGGTTTGTAGTCTGTGTGGTAAGTCGCTCCACAGCCCTTGCAGACCCTGCGGCCAGCCAGACGCTTTACGAGCACTTCCTTTGGGACGTCGATATTGATGACGCGATCCAGTTCTAATCCCCGCTCTTTCAGGCCTATACCTAGAGCTTCCGCTTGCGGAATGGTACGGGGGAAACCGTCCAATAGAAAACCATCCTTACAGTCCTCTTGGTCCAGTCTGTCCCATACGATGCGAATCGTCAATTCGTCGGGAACTAGTTTACCTTCGTTCAGATAGGATTTTACCTCTTTGCCCAATTCTGTCTCATTCTTAATATTTGCACGGAAGATATCTCCCGTAGAAATATGGGGGATTTGCAAATTTTCGATCAAAGTTACAGCTTGTGTGCCCTTTCCCGCTCCGGGAGGTCCCAGTAATATCAATCTCATTTTTTAGCCCCTTTACTTGTTCAAAAAGCCCTTGTAATGTCTCATTAACAACATGGATTCCATCTGTTTGAAGGTCTCTAGTACAACCCCTACCACGATGATGATCGCCGTACCTCCGAAGGAAATTCTAAGTCCAGAAATGGCCGATAGAATCGTCGGAACTACATAGAGGATGGCCAGTGCCGTGGCACCAATAAAGGTGATCCGGTTGGAGATCTTCGTCATATATTCACTAGTGGGTCTGCCAGGTCTAATCCCTGGGATAAACCCACCATTTTGTTGCAAGTTCTTGGCGTATTCAACGGTGTTAAACTGCATCGCCGTGTAGAAATACGCAAATAGGATGATGAGTACGACGGCAATCACATTCATGATGTAAATGCCGGGGTCACCTGTCATGGAGAGATACTTGTCTGTAAAAGCTCCAAATCCTCCGCCAATCAACAGTCCCATCGTCTGAGGTAGAGCCAGTAAGCTTGAAGCGAAGATGACCGGCATTACGCCTCCCATATTGACCTTCATCGGAATATGGGTTGCTTGACCGCCGTACATCTTTCGTCCGACGACGCGCTTTGCGTACTGCACGGTGATTCGTCGTTCGCCCTCGGCGATCAATACGACGCCTGTGACGATGAGAATTGTCAACAGCAGCATAAAGATCCCTGCAAGGATATTCACGTCACCGGAGAAGATGCCGAGCACCCAGCTGATCACGGTGTGGGGAAGTCTAGATACAATCCCGATAAAGATCAGCATCGAGATGCCGTTTCCAATCCCATGCTCGGTGATTAAATCACCCATCCAAACGAGGAACATGGTTCCCGCGACGATGACGGTGATGATAATGGTCTCTTCTAAAAAGCCCTTTGCTACGATTGCGTTTGCAAATAATGCGTTAACAACTGCAATTGCCTCTACGATGCCCAATAATACGGCACCGATTTTTGTATACTGTTGAATCTTCTTTTGACCAGCTTCCCCTTCTTTGGAGAGTTCTTCCAAGCTGGGAATGGCAACGGTCAATAGTTGTAGGATGATCGAAGCGGTGATATAAGGATAGATGCTCAACGCAAATACGCTGAAATTACCAAGGCTTCCCCCCGACAAGAGGTTCATAAATCCAAGGATATTACCACCCGTTTGGTCAAAGATCGATGCGAGGATCGTTCGATCTACAAAGGGTACCGGTACAGCATTTCCCAAGCGGAATACGACGATCATAAGAAGCGTAAAGATCAGCTTTTTCCTGATTTCTTCCACTTTCCAGGCATTTTTCAATGTCTGAATCATTAGATCACCTCGACCTTTCCTCCTGCAGCTACGATTTTCTCTTCAGCGCTCTTCGTAAACTTATGCGCTTTTACCGTCAACTTCTTGGTGATTTCACCGTCGCCTAGGATTTTTAGGCCATCTTTCATCTTAGATGCCTTGATAAAGCCCTTTTCGATTAAGAGTTCTGGAGTGATCTCTGTTCCATCCTCAAATTGATCCAATTGTTTTACATTAACAAATTCGTATTCTTTCGAAAACGGATTGTGAAAGCCTCGTTTTGGGAGTCTTCGGAACAGGGGCATTTGGCCACCCTCGAATCCAGGTCGAACGCCGCCGCCACTTCTGGAGTTCTGTCCGTCATGGCCTCTGGCCGCCTGGGTACCCCATCCGGATCCATGTCCTCTACCTACCCGTTTGCGGTCTTTTACCCCACCGCCCTTAGCGGGTTTCAAATTGTGTAGTTTCAAGCTTACACCTCCTCAACTTCAACCATGAAGTCAATGGCTCTGATCATACCTCGGATTTGTGGATTGTCTTCCTTCTCCACAACCTGGCCGATCTTTTTCAAGCCTAGCGCTTCTACGGTTCTCTTATGCTTCTCAATTCTGCCTATATTGCTTTTGATCAGCTTTATTCTAAGCATGCTCGCGCCTCCTATCCGAGTATTTCCTCGACTGTCTTACCCCTTAGTTTAGCGACATCCTCTACTCGCTTCAGGCTCTTGAAGCCTTCGATCGTAGCATTGACAATATTTCTCGGATTAGAAGTTCCAAGGGACTTGGAACGGACATCCTTGATGCCTGCCAACTCACAGACGGCACGTACTGCACCGCCGGCGATGACTCCGGTACCTTCGGCAGCGGGTTTGAGTACAACTCTACCTGCTCCAAATACACCAACTACCTCGTGGGGGATTGAAGTTCCAACAATGGGTACTGTAATCATATGTTTTTTTGCGTCTTGTACACCTTTACGAATGGCTTCTGGAACCTCTTGTGCCTTGCCGCTACCGACTCCAACACGTCCATTTCCATCGCCTACGATGACCAGAGCGCTGAACCGGAAGTTACGACCTCCTCGTACAACCTTGGTAACACGGCCAATGTGTACGACTCTCTCTTCTAGTTCCAGGTTTTCTGTATCTTTGCTCAATAATTCCAAAATCTTACCTCCTTAAACTAAAACTTGAGGCCGGCTTCTCTTGCGCCATCAGCTACCTCTTTAACCTTACCGTGGTAGAGGTATCCGCTTCGATCAAAGACCACCGTTTCAATACCTTTTTCAACGGCTCTCTTTCCGACCAGCTCCCCTACTGCCTTGGCGGCTTCCTTATTATTTCCTCTCTCCAATTTCCCCTTCAGGTCCTTGTCCAGAGTGGAGGCCTGTACCAATGTGGTGCCCGTTGTATCATCTACGATTTGCGCATATACATTCAGATTGCTCTTGAACACGGTCAGTCTCGGAATGGCTGGAGTACCGCTGAGATTTTTACGAACTCTTTTGTGTCTGGCTTTTCTGTTAACTTCTTTATTAATAGCTTTTAACACTTATCTCACTCCTTCCTATTTACCGGTCTTTCCGACTTTGCGTCGGATCTGCTCGCCGTCATAACGTACGCCCTTGCCCTTATAGGGTTCTGGTCTTCTGTGATCTCGTATATTTGCGGCGTAGTTTCCAACTTGTTGCTTATTGATTCCCTTGATGATGATCTGATTCGGTCCAGGAACTTCAACTTCGATGCCCTCTGGATCCTCCATTTCGATCGGATGGGAATAGCCTAAGTTCAAAGTCAGTTTCTTACCGGCTTTTGCAGCTCTATATCCCGTTCCTTCGATCAAGAGAGTCTTTTGATATCCATTTGTGACCCCTTCCACCATGTTTGCAATCAGTGTACGGGACAGTCCATGCAACGATTTATGTCTTTTAGTTTCCGTTGGACGCTCTAGGGTGATTACCCCGTCTTCCAACTTGATCTTCATTTCTGGGCAGATATTCTCCGACAGACTTCCCTTCGGTCCCTTTACCTCAACCAAATTGTTTTCTTTGATTTCGACATTGACACCGCTGGGGATTTCAATCGGCTTCAAACCTATTCTTGACATTTTCTTTCCTCCTTGTCATAGATTCTCGGATCTACATCGACTACCAAACGTAGCAGATGACTTCTCCACCGACGCCTTCTCTTCGTGCAACACGATCGGTGACGATCCCCTTAGATGTCGAAATGATGGCGATGCCAAGGCCGCCTAGGACTCTTGGAACGTCCTTATTGCGCACATAGACCCTCAGTCCCGGCTTGGAAATTCGTTTGATTCCAGAGATTACTTTCTCTTCATTGGGACCGTATTTCAAGTCGATGGTGATCATACCTTGTTTGTCATCTTCTGTGACATTGTATCCATTTATATAACCCTCATCCAGTAAAATCTGAGCGAGGTCTTTCTTTACCCTCGAAGCGGGGATTTCAACTGATGCGTGCTTTGCACTGTTCCCGTTTCGAATTCTGGTTAGCATATCCGCGATAGGATCTGTTATCATCTTCTTACCTCCTCTTTATTACCAGCTGGCTTTTCGCACTCCGGGGATTTCTCCTCTGTACGCCAGTTCTCTGAAGCAGATACGGCAAATACCGTATTTTCGTAAATAAGCATGAGGGCGTCCGCAAATCTTGCAACGAGAATACTCTCTTGTGCTGAATTTTGCAGGTCGTTTCTGCTTAGCAATCATTGATTTTTTAGCCACAATTTCCTCCTTATTTCTTAAAGGGCATTCCCATGAGCTCCAGGAAGGTCTTTGCTTCTTCGTCGGTCTTCGCCGTCGTCACGATGACGATGTCCATACCCTTGATTTCATCTACTTGATCGTAGACGATCTCCGGGAAGATCAACTGCTCCTTAATTCCAAGGGCATAGTTGCCTCTTCCGTCGAAGGAAGTCGCGCTGACACCTCTAAAGTCCCGAACTCGGGGAAGGGAAACGCTGACGAGTTTGTCTAGGAAGTCGTACATCTTTGCCCCACGCAGGGTGGTCTTGCAGCCGATGCTCATTCCCTCTCTCAGTTTAAAGTTGGCGATGGATTTCTTCGCCTTTGTGACCACTGGTCTCTGACCGGAGATCAATTGCAGTTCATTTACTGCGCCTTCCAACACCTTGGGGTTTTCCTTCGCGGAACCGACTCCGATGTTGATGACGATTTTATTTAATTTGGGCACTTCCATCACGTTCTTATACTGGAATTTCTCCATAAGCGCGGGAATTACCTCTTCCATATACTTGGTTTTTAATCTGGAAGTCACTCACCTTACCTCCTTTCGGTACTATTTATCAAACTGTGCTCCGCATTTCACGCAGACACGTACTTTTTTTCCATTATCCAGGAACTTCACACCGGATCTTCTACCAGCATTGCAGGTAGAGCAGAAGAGCATCAAGTTCGAGACTTCAATGGCCCCTTCACTCTTTACGATGCCACCCGGTTGTTGAGGTCCACGGGGTTTCGTGTGTTTTGTCTGGATATTTGCACCTTCAACTATTGCTTTGTTGTCCTTTGGCATGATGCGCAGTACTTTACCCTTTACACCTTTGCTCTTGCCAGCTTGGACGATCACCGTGTCGCCGGTTTTAATGTGCATGGTCTACCTCCTACCTACAGCACTTCCGGAGCCAAAGAGATGATTTTCATAAAGTTTCCTTGACGAAGCTCTCTTGTAACCGGTCCGAAAATTCTAGTACCCACTGGGTTTTTGTCTTCTTTTATGATAACGGCAGCATTTTCGTCAAATCGAATATAGGAGCCGTCGTTTCTCTTTACTCCGGCCACCGATCGCACGATGACTGCTTTTACTACTTCACTTTTCTTTACAACGCCTCCGGGCGTCGCACTTTTAACAGTTGCTACGACAATATCTCCAATTCGGGCATATCTCCTGTTGGTACCACCCAATACGCGGATGACCAAGAGTTCTTTTGCTCCAGAGTTGTCGGCAACTCTCATACGACTCTCTTGTTGAATCATGATAAGACTCCTTTCCCCTTCAAGCTACTATTTAGCCTTCTCAACAATATTGACAAGTCTCCATCTCTTGTCTTTAGAAAGAGGTCTTGTCTCCATAATTTTCACTTTATCACCAATGCCGCATTCGTTGTTCTCATCATGGGCTTTGAAACGATTCGTCTTTCTGATTTGCTTTTTGTAAAGCGGATGCGTTACAAAAGTCGAAATCTCTACGACGATGGTCTTGTCCATCTTGTCTGACACAACGACGCCTTGCATGGTCTTTCGGCGATTTCTCTCCATGGTTAAGCCTCCTTCCCGATCTTCAGTTCACGTTCTCTCACGATGGTCTTCACCCGAGCGATGTCGTTCTTTACGCCCTTGATGCGCATTGGATTGTCCAATTGACCTGTCGCATGTTGGAATCTGAGGTTAAATAGCTCAACCTTGAGATCGCCCAGCTTTTGAGCTAGGTCTTTATCATTCAATTGGCGGATTTCAGCGGTTTTCATTAAGCTTCACCCTCCTCAGTTGCTTCTTCTCTAGAGACGAATTTCGTCTTGATCGGCAGCTTGTGTGCGGCTAAGCGCATCGCCTCTCTGGCGATGTCCTCGTCGACGCCGCCCATCTCAAAGAGTACACGGCCCGGTTTTACCACGGCTACCCAGTACTCCGGAGCTCCCTTACCAGAACCCATTCGAACTTCTGCCGGCTTTTTGGTGACCGGTTTGTCCGGGAATACTTTGATCCAGATATTTCCACCCCGCTTGATATGTCTTGTCATCGCACGACGGGCAGACTCTATTTGATTCGCAGTCATCCAGCAGGGCTCAAGTGCCTGAAGTCCGTAGTCGCCATAGGTGATTGTGTTACCCCTTTGCGCCAGACCTGTCATTCTTCCCCTGTGAACGCGACGATATTTAACCCTTTTAGGTATCAACATAGCTTTGTTCCCCTTTCCTATGTCCTAGTTTTTCTTAAAATTGGAATCCCTTCGGTTGGAATCTCTCTTTCCATCCCGTTTGAAATCCCGCTTCCCCTTATTTCCATCTCGACCGCCTCGGCCAGAATCCCTACCGTCTCTTCTTGGAGGACGTTTGCGATCCTTCTTATCCGCCTTGTCGTCGCCTACCTTCATACCCGGCAGAATTTCACCTTTGTACAACCAGACTTTGACGCCCAGCTTTCCATAGGTGGTGTCCGCCTCAGCAAAACCGTATTCGATATCCGCACGCAGGGTCTGTAGTGGGATTGTACCCTCACTGTAACCCTCTGTACGAGCCATGTCAGCTCCGCCCAGACGTCCAGATACCATGGTCTTAATCCCCTTGGCTCCAGCGCGCATGGATCTTTGCATGGATTGTTTCATCGCACGTCGGAAGGAAATCCGGCGCTCCAACTGTCCTGCGATATTCTCGGCAACCAGTTGTGCGTTCATGTCTTGATTACGAATTTCTTCGATGTTGACGATTACGGATTTCTCCGTCATCTTCTCCAATTTGTTCTTCAGCTCTTCTACTCCAGCGCCACCTTTACCGATGACCATACCCGGCTTTGCCGTGAAGATCGTCACCTTGATGCGCTTAGAAGCCCTCTCTATATCAATTCGAGAAACGCCCGATTGGTAAGTTTCCTTTTTGATAGTCTCTCTGATTTTATGGTCTTCCACCAGCATGTCGCCAAAGTCCTTCTTGTCAGCAAACCATCTGGAATCCCAGTCCCTGATAATTCCGACTCTCAGCCCGTGAGGATGTACTTTTTGACCCATTATCTCTCCCCCTCTTCGATCTCTCTGACCACCACGCCGATGTGGCTGCTGCGCTTCAAGATCGGATACGCTGCACCCTTCGCCTTTGGTCTCCACCTCTTCATCACCGGTGCATTATTTGCATATGCCTTCTCGACGATGAGCTTATCTCTATCTAGATTAAAATTGTGTTCTGCGTTCGCGATTGCGGATTGCAGCACCTTCTCCAAGAGTCTTGCCCCTTTTTTCGGAGTAAATCTCAGGATGGATAGCGCCTCATCCACATTTTTCCCTCTGATCTCTTTACAGATGAAGTTGACCTTTAGAGGAGATATTCGCAAGTATTTACCTTCTGCTCTAGCAAAATTCGCCATTTGAAATCCCCCTTATCGTACTTTCGAGCCCTTCTCGCTCTTCCCGGCATGCCCCTTGTAAGTTCTGGTGGACACGAACTCTCCGAGCTTATGACCTACCATATCTTCCGTAATGTAGATCGGCAGATGCTTTCTCCCGTCGTGTACGGCGATGGTATGCCCTACGAACTCGGGGAATATAGTCGAACGACGAGACCAGGTCTTGATGACCTTTTTGTCGTTTTTATTATTGAGTTCTTCGACCTTTTTCATTAAGTGATCATCTACAAAAGGTCCCTTTTTAACAGATCTTCCCATCGGTTCCTCGCTTTCCTATTTCGATCTTCTTCTGACGATATACTGGTCAGATTTCTTGTTCTTCTGTCTGGTCTTCAGTCCAAGGGCTGGTTTACCCCAAGGAGTAGACGGTGCAGGTCTTCCGATTGGTGCGCGGCCTTCCCCACCACCATGAGGGTGATCTACTGGGTTCATCGCCGAACCACGCACATGAGGTCGCTTCCCGAGATGTCGGTTTCGACCAGCCTTGCCGATGGTCACCAACTCATGGGAGAGGTTTCCAACTTGGCCTATCGTCGCTCTACACTCTAAGTGGATCAGACGGAACTCGCCAGATGGCAGTCGGAGCTGTGCAAAACGGCCTTCCTTTGCCATGATCTGTGCTTCTGCGCCGGCCGTTCGGGCCAATTGTCCGCCCTTTCCAGGCTTCATCTCCACATTGTGTACCATGGTACCCACGGGGATATTGGCCAGGGGCAATGCATTGCCCACTACTATGTCCGCTTCTGGTCCAGATTCGATCATATCGCCGACCTTTAGACCCTTCGGTGCGAGGATATATCTCTTTTCCCCATCCACATAGTGGATCAGGGCGATGTTCGACGTGCGGTTTGGATCGTATTCGATCGCTGCGACCTTTCCAGGTACAGCGTCCTTGTCTCTCTTAAAGTCGATCAGTCTATATTTACGTTTCGCTCCGCCCCCACGGAATCGGACCGTTGTCCGTCCATAGGAGTTTCTTCCGCCGGAATTGTTCAGATCCGTCGTCAGAGCCTTTTCCGGCTTTGTCTTAGTAATCTCATCGCTGAACTTGATTACGCTCATGGAGCGCAAGCCCGGAGAAGTAGCCTTATATTTACGAATTGCCATATTCTAATTCCCCCTCTTACATTCCTTCAAAGAATTCGATCGTCTTTGAATCTGCTGCAAGGGTGACAATGGCCTTTTTCCAGTCAGGACGCTTGCCCTTGTGGATGCCCTGTCTCTTAATCTTTCCCCTTACATTCATCGTGTTGACACTCGCGACCTTCACACCAAAGATGGTTTCGATGGCTTTTTTCACTTCTGACTTCGTCGTGTTTCTGGCGACTTCAAATGTGTACTTTCCATTTTCCATCTCGTCCATACTGCGCTCGGTGATAATCGGTCTGATAATAATATCTTGTGGAGTTGTCATTATGCGTACACCTCCTCAACGGTTTTCACTGCATCTTTTGTGATGATCATCATATCGTGATTCAAGATGTCATATACATTTAAATTGTTGGCCACTGTGGTCATTACCCCAGGGATATTTCGGAAGGATCGATATACCGCATTGTCCCCTTCGCCGATTACGACGATGGCCTTTTTGTCCACGCCCAGCTTGGACAGGACATTCACAGCATTTTTAGTGCTGATGTCATCAAACTTCAGTTCATCGAGTACCAACAGCTCTTGGTCATTCACCTTAGAAGTCAAAACAGATTTCAGAGCAAGTCTCTTGATCTTCTTGGGAATCGCATAGCTATAGTCCCTCGGCTTCGGAGCAAATACAACACCGCCACCTCTCCACTGGGGAGAACGGATGCTACCTTGTCTTGCTCGCCCTGTGCCCTTTTGTCTCCAGGGCTTACGACCACCACCGCGAACCTCTGCACGGGTCTTTGCGGATTGGGTTCCTTGACGTCTGTTTGCCAGGTGATTCTTTACCGCTTCATAAACGGCATGTTCTCGGATTTCAACTGCGAAAATATTTTCACTCAGTTCAATTTCTCCAACGGTCTCACCGGAAATATTCAATACATTGATCTTAGGCATGCTACTTCTCCTTCCTAACCGTTCTTGACGGTCTCTTTGATGGTGACAAGTCCGCCCTTCGGTCCAGGGATAGCACCCTTTATCAGGATCAGATTCTTATCCGCATCTACGCGAACGATGGTCAGATTCTGAACCGTCACTCTCTCGTGACCCATCTTTCCGCTTCCCTTACGCCCCTTCAATACCTTTCCAGGATAGGTTCCGGCAGATCTTGCACCGCCGACCCTATGGGATTTCGATCCATGGGTTTCCGGTCCACGACCATAGTTCCATCGCTTGATGGGGCCTTGGGTTCCCTTCCCCTTTGAAGTTCCGATCACATCGATGCGATCTTCGGCAGCGAAGATATCCACCTTGATCTCATCCCCTGCATTATAGGCAGGAGCGCCATCTTGGCGAATCTCTCGCAGATACTTCTTGTAACCAACATTTACTTTGTCAAAGTGTCCTTTCAGAGGTTGAGTCATCTTCTTTTCTTTCTTGTCTATAAACCCAACTTGAATCGCGTTATATCCGTCCGTCTCTTCTGTCTTCACTTGGGTCACAAACATCGGACCCGCTTCCACGACAGTCACCGGAACTACTCTTCCATCTTCCAGAAAGAGCTGTGTCATTCCGATTTTTTTACCTAAAATTGCTTTCACTTAACTTCCTCCTCTTTACTTACAGCGGATTGCCTTGGCAATCATCCTAAGACCTACTATAGTTTGATTTCGATATCAACACCAGCTGGTAGGTTCAGCTTCTTAAGAGCTTCCAGAGTCTTTGGATTGGGATTGATGATGTCGATCAATCTCTTATGAGTCCTCTGTTCAAACTGCTCTCTGGAGTCCTTGTACTTATGGACTGCTCGTAGGATCGTAATGATCTCTTTTTCCGTCGGTAGCGGAATCGGTCCAGATACCTTTGCATCTGTCCTCTTTACTGCTTCGACGATTTTCTGTGCTGACTGGTCGATGATCTCATGATCATATGCGCGCAGTCGAATACGGATTTTTTGTTTTGCCATTTTTTCCCTCCTGGTTTGCTGTAGTCTTGCAAAATGGAGAGCTTCACCGAACCACATAGCCGGGCGTGCCATATCCAGCCGTTAAAAAAATGACCTCTCGTCATTATGGTGAAACCAACCGCTCGAATTCAATTCGAACATACTCCGCAGAAATTCCCCGATCGAGGCTTCCATCTGCCGTAAATCAAATCGGTAGCCCTTTTCAGCAACCTTCTGCTTCCTCGCAAGTTATCTTAGGCACCAAAGAATTATACAACAGAACGATGAGAAAAGCAAGGGAAAAAACATAAAAAACGCGATAAAATTTGGGATTTTTCGATCACTCCCCATTATTTTCGTAAAAATGCGAAAATAATCGTCCACAGCGAATCCCTTCGGGGTCTGCCACACTTTTAAGTGCTAAATTTCTCTTTACATCTCGGTCAAATGATGATATTATATTTTTGAATTTACTTCAAGGAGTTCATCATGTTAAGACTAGTTGCCGCACAATACTATTTTAGCTTTTTTTACTTTACCTCTCGTTGTGGTAAGGCTATTTTGGGTTGTAAGGCATCGACAGTGAACTTCTAAGGATCAATGTAGAACAAACTGCGAGACTTCCCGATTAGCCGGGAAGTCTTTTTTTATCGAAAAAACCAAGGAGGCAATTATGATTGTAAAACTAAAACCAGGCGCATCGGAGCGTCAGATCAACCAACTCATCCACTGGATTGAAAACCAGGGAATGTCCGTCAACTTCTCAAAAGGAGAGAACACAACCATCCTCGGCCTGATCGGCGACACCGCCAAAGTGGATGACAGCCTGATCCGCGCCCTCGATATCGTGGAGACTGTCATGCGGATTCAGGAGCCCTACAAGAAAGTAAACCGAAAATTCCACCCAGAGGACACCATCATCACATTGGAAAATGGCGTACAGATCGGCGGTGGCCACTTCGCCATTATGGCAGGCCCATGCTCTGTCGAATCAGAGGAGCAGGTCATCGAGACGGCCAAAGCCGTCAAGGCCTCTGGTGCTACCGTCCTGCGCGGGGGCGCATTCAAACCCAGAACCTCCCCCTACTCCTTCCAAGGCATGGGCGCTGAGGGCATTTCCCTCTTACTAAAAGCGAAAGAAGTCACAGGACTTCCCATCGTCTCAGAGATCATGGAGCCACAACAGCTCAAATACTTTGAACATGTGGATATCATTCAAGTCGGCGCCAGAAATATGCAAAACTTCGAGCTGTTGAAAGTGCTCGGCGTCGTGGATAAGCCCATTTTATTAAAGCGAGGTCTGTCCGCCACCTACGAGGAGCTGCTGATGTCGGCTGAATATATCATGGCAGGAGGCAATAAAGACGTCATGCTCTGTGAAAGGGGAATCCGAACTTTTGAGACGGCCACCAGAAATACTCTCGACATCACTGCCGTACCCTTTTTGAAGGAGAGAACCCATCTGCCGATCATCGTCGACCCCAGCCACTCCGCAGGGATGTATCAGATGGTTCGACCCCTCTCCCTAGCTGCAACAGCTGCTGGAGTGGATGGACTGATCATCGAAGTGCACAATGATCCAGCAAATGCCCTATGCGATGGGCCCCAGTCCCTAAAGCCAAAGTCCTTTGATTCTACAGCCAAGGCGATCTTCAAGCTACGAGAGATCATGAAGGATATTTAGAGATATGAAAATTGGAATTGTTGGCTTGGGGCTGATTGGAGCCTCCTTTGCCAAAGGGACCAAAAAATATACCACAAATCAAGTCTATGGCGTGGACCTACAGGAAAATGTCATGACCCAAGCCCTTGAAGAAGGGGCGATTGATGGGATCCTCTTTCCGGACGAACTGCCCAGCTGTGATCTGATATTGCTAGCAGTTCGCCCGGGGGCCGCAGTTGAATACGTCAAGGCCCACCCTCAATTAAAGGGGCTCGTCGTGGATCTTTGCGGCGTCAAACGCGCCGTTTCAGGAGAGCTGTTGGAGCTGGCAAGACAATATGGCTTTCACTATATCGGTGGACATCCCATGGCGGGGAGAGAAATCGGCGGTTATGTCAATGCCGATGCAGATCTATACCAAGGCGCATCGATGATCCTCGTCCCCCATACGACACTTGTTCCCGAGGACCTACTCGGCTACTTTACCGCCCTTGGTTTTACCACCCTTCGCATCTCCGAGGACGACACCCATGACCGGATCCTGGCCTATACTTCCCAATTGGCACATATCGCATCCAATGCCTTTGTGAAATCACCAACTGCCTTGGAACATTTCGGCTATTCTGCAGACAGTTTAAAGGACTTAACCCGTGTCGCCACCTTGGATGCACAGATGTGGACGGAGCTCTTTTTGAAAAATGGGGACTATCTAGCAAGGGAATTGGGTGGATTGATCCGAGAACTTGAAAAATACCATGTGGCGATCACATCTGGTGACGCAAAAGCTCTTGAGGATCTGCTCACCGAGGGAACAGAAATCAAAGCCATCATCTACCCAAAAAAAGGAGGATCTTAGATGCTATCCGTAACCATCCACGCATCGACTCCCTACGAAGTTACCATTGATCGAGGGCTCTTTCACAGGCTAGCGAGTCAGCTGAAGGACTACCAAAAGCGTCGAGTCGTCTTGGTGAGCGATCGCAAAGTATATTCCATCTATGGGAGAGAATTGACCGAGCAGCTCGAAAAAGCCGGTCTACAGACTATGAGCTATGTAGCGGAGCCAGGAGAAAGCGCGAAGTCCTTTCAAATCTTGGAAGATCTATTGGAGAGCATGGTAGCAGCTCGCATCCAGCGCTCCGATTTGGTGCTGGCCTTCGGAGGAGGCGTCATTGGAGACTTGGCGGGACTCGCTGCAGGACTCTACCAGCGAGGGATTGACTATATTCAAATTCCCACCACCTTGCTAGCCGCCGTCGATTCCTCTGTGGGCGGTAAAACGGCGATCAATTCCCAGAGCGGTAAGAATCTCATCGGAATTTTCAAACAGCCAAAGGCGGTTTTCTGTGATCCCAACCTGTTCTCCACTTTAGAGCCAGAAGACTTTCGCAGCGGGCTGGCAGAAGTGATCAAATATGGGGTATTATTCGACCAACAACTCTTTGAACGGCTGTCTAGAGGCGTCAATCCAGAAGACGCAGACCTAGAGGACATCGTCGCAAAATGCGTCGGTTTAAAAGCAAAAGTCGTCGCAGAAGACGAATTTGACAGAGGTGTTCGCGCTCTTCTCAATCTGGGACATACCATTGGACATGGCATAGAAAAGCTGTCTTGTTTCGAAATCAGGCATGGTCATGCGGTTGCCATCGGAATGGCCATGATCGCCAGGGCCTGTGTAGTACAGGGTTTGGCGAGTCCGGATACATCCTTGAGAATCGAAGAAGCGCTAGAACAAAATCACTTGCCCATCAATACGGAATATTCGGCAATCGACCTAGCGGAGGCGGTACGCGGGGACAAGAAAGCAGATGGGGACTCCATCCAAGCCATCCTCATACGAGGAATTGGACAATGCGAGATCAAATCCCTCCCCTTAGGGGAGTTTTACCAATGGATTGAGAGGGGGAAATAAAATGAAGACAATCAACCACAGCTTATTGGGCGGAGAGATCAAAGCCATACCGTCCAAATCCTATGCCCATCGGGCACTGATCTGTGCGGCCTTGGCAGAGAAACCAAGCCGTGTGTACTTTTCAGAGAGTTCCGAGGACATCGATCGAACCATAGACTGTCTCGTCCAACTGGGCGCGAAAATCACCAGAGACGAAGACGGCGCCTTGGTCTCCCCCATCCTCGTGCCGCGGGAAAATGCAGTTTTAGATGTGGGGGAAAGCGGCTCCACCCTGCGATTTTTGTTGCCTGTGGCTGCAGCGCTACCAGGAGACTACTCTTTTACAGGAAGCGGCCGGCTCCCTGAACGCCCCATCACGGAACTGATCCAGCTCCTTCGGGAAGGCGGTGCCATCTTTGAGAAAAATCAAATCCCCCTGACGGTGAGCGGCAAATTCAAAGGGGGATCCTTCTCCTTACCAGGAGATGTCAGCTCCCAGTATATATCTGGGCTATTGATGGCTTCCCCCCTATTCGAAGAGGACCTGGTTCTGACTTTGAAATCCCCTTTGGAATCCAAAGGCTATGTGGATATGACCTTAGAGGTCATCCAGACCTTCGGAGGGGAGGCAAAGGAGACGGAAGCCGGATACATCGCTCAAAATGAGCCATTTTGGGGCTGTGAATACCTAGTAGAAGGCGACTGGTCCAATGCGGCATTCTTCTTAGTGGCGGGAGCCCTAGGCCCTGGTGTGCGAATGACTGGACTAAAAAAGTTTTCTCGTCAGGGGGATTCAAAGATCCTACCGGTTCTACGAGACTTTGGTGCCAAGGTGCACTGGGAAGGGGAAGTCCTCATCATCGAAGGGGACCTCAGACGCCCAGTTCAAGTCGACCTGTCCGAGATGCCGGACTCCCTACCTGCCCTTAGCCTCTTAGCGGCCTCGGTTCAGGAGGGCGTCTCCCGTTTCTACAATGGCAAACGACTTCGACTAAAGGAGAGCGACCGGCTCCACTCCGTTGCCACCATGATTAAAAATCTAGGTGGTCAGGCGATCGAGCTCGGAGAAGAATTAAAGGTCATCGGCACAGGTGGTCTAACCGGTGGCAGGACCGATTCATTTGGTGATCACCGGATTGCAATGGCCACCGCAATTGCCGCCAGCATCAGCACCAGGACCATCGAGCTCGAAAACCCAGAAGCCGTCAATAAATCCTATCCCAAGTTCTTCGAGGACTATCAAAAACTAGGAGGACAAATCCATGACTAGTACCTTTGGAAAAAATATCGTGACCACCATCTTCGGAGAATCCCATGGTCATGGAATCGGAGTCGTCATCGACGGACTCCCCGCAGGCCAACGGATTGACCTAGAGGAGCTATCTGCGTTTCTAATGCGCCGAGCACCTGGTCAAAGCGCCTATACCACTGAGAGAAAAGAACAGGATGAGCCAGTATTCCTCTCTGGCATCCTAGATGGAGTATTGACGGGAAGCCCGCTGAGCGCAGTCATCTATAATAAGGATCAAAGATCGAAGGACTACTCAAATCTGCGGGACATGCCCAGACCTTCCCACGCCGACTGGAATGCCCATGTGAAATATAAAGGACATATGGATATGCGTGGTGGCGGACCCTTCTCCGGTAGGATCACCGCACCCCTGTCCATAGCTGGAGGCATTGCCAAACAGATCCTCAAGAGCCGCGGCATCTATGTGGGAGCTCATCTGGCAGAGGTGGCCGGCATCCCCGACACCTGCTGGGACAAAGTCCATCTGACAGAAGAGGATCTGAGGATCCCCGGGCAGAAGGACTTCCCCACCTTGTCAGAAGATGCTGCAGCTGAGATAAAAAGCGCCATCCAAAGAGCGAGGGATGAGCAGAACTCTGTAGGTGGCATCATCGAATGTGCGGCGATCGGCCTGCCCCAAGGACTTGGCTCACCTAATTACGGCGGCGTCGAGTCCAGGCTCTCCCATGTGCTCTTCAGCGTACCAGCCGTACGGGGAGTCTCCTTTGGGACGGGTTTTCCCGCTACACGCATGACTGGCCGAGACCACAATGATGAGTATCAAATTGTCGATGGGCAGGTTCGCACTGTAACCAACCACGCAGGTGGTGTCGTCGGAGGAATCACCAATGGGATGCCCCTGATCTTTCAAGTGGCCATCAAGCCCACCTCCTCCATCGGCCTGCCGCAACAGAGTTTTTCGATTGCAGAGATGGTGGAAAAGACCCTAGAAGTCGTAGGTAGACATGATCCCTGTATCGCCGTTCGAGCCGTACCCGTCATCGAAGCGGCTTGTGCCCTCGTATTATTAGACCTTATGGAGGATGAAAATGGATTTAGATCAAATCAGAAATAAAATCGACCAAGTAGACGATCAAATCTTTGAACTATTTCAAGAGCGAATGGAACTCTCCAAGGAAGTGGCCGAGCAGAAAAAAGGTTCTGGTCTCTCACTGACCAATCGCATCCGCGAAAGGGAGATCCTGGCCCGTCTATCTAAGAAATCAGAAGAACTGCGGGCTTATACGCGAATGCTCTATAGCACTTTGTTTTCTGTGAGCAAGAGCTACCAGCGCAAGACCCTCTTTGGAGAGTCCGCCTTTGCGAAAGAGCTAGAGCATGCCGCTCTCAACTCCCCACGGGTCTTTCCGAGAGAGGGGACCATTGCCATCCAGGGTATTGAGGGATCCTATTCCCAACAAGTCGCCGATAAGCTCTTTCCCATGGGTGATGTGATGTTCTTCAAGACCTTTGATCATGTCTTCGATGCAGTGAGCAAGGGCCTTTGTGACTTTGGGATCCTGCCGATTGAAAACAGCTCCAACGGCTCTGTAAAAGAAGTCTACGACTTGATGATGAAGAAGAATTTCCACATCGTCCGAAGCTACAAGCTGTATATCCGCCACAAACTGCTGGTGAAGCCAGGGGTTTCGTTATCGGAGATCAGAGAAGTACTCTCCCATCGCCAGGCTTTGGAGCAGTGCAGCGAATTTTTCAAAGAGAACCCACAGATCACCACCTCCTACTACTCCAATACCGCTATGTCTGCCAGTACCGTCTCCCAATCGGAGCGCAGGGATCTGGCCGCCATCTCTTCGAAGTTCTGCCAGGATCTATATGGATTAGAGGCGATCGACGCAGAGATACAAAATGATGACAACAATTACACCCGCTTTATCTGTATCACCAAAGATATGAAGATCTATCCAGGCTCAAATAAGATCTCTCTGATGCTCACCGCCCCCCACGAGCCCGGCGGCCTGTATCATATCATGGCCCGCTTTGCCGCTCTGGGGCTCAATATCACCAAGTTGGAGTCCAGGCCTATGCCCGGCAGCGACTTCGAATTCATGTTCTATTTTGACTTCGAGGGCTCTGTAGAGACAAAGGATGTCCGAGACCTATTGGACGAATTCTACCAGGATACCGAACGATTTGCTTTCCTAGGCAATTATCAGGAGAGCTGATATGAAATACGGCCTGTTGGGAAAGACCCTTGGACACAGCTTGTCGCCCAAGATTCATGGACTCTTTGCCGATTACAGCTATGAGTTATTCGAACGAGAAGAAGATCAAATTGAAGAGCTCCTCGCCGATCCAAAAATCCAGGGTCTAAATGTCACCATCCCCTATAAGGAGACCGTGCTCAAGTTCTGCAATACCTTAACGGATAGAGCTCGCTCCATCGGCTGTGTGAACACCATCGTCATCGATAAAAATCGCCAGATCACCGGCGATAATACAGATTTCTATGGATTTGATTACTTGCTTGAGCGCATGGAAATACCCCATGGAAAGGACCTTGGGATCATCATAGGAGACGGAGCCACATCAAAAACTGTTTCCGCTGTACTTCGGCATCGGGGGATCCCCTTTGTCATCCTGAGCCGAAGTACCAAACCCTTTCTGTCCGATGCCAAAGCCTACGCCCATGGGACCATTTTGATCAATACCACACCAGTGGGGATGTATCCCCATAACGGAAAAACGGCCCTCTCTTTGGATCCATTTCCAAAGCTGAAAGCCGTCGTCGATGTGATCTACAATCCCCTGCGATCTGAGCTCCTACTTCAGGCGAAGGAGCGAGGAATCCCCTATTCTGGAGGACTCCCGATGCTGGTCGCCCAAGCAAAGGCAGCGGCAGAGCTCTTCACGGGCACAAAAATCTCCGATGAGAAAACGGAGGAAGTCCTCAGACAGCTTCAGCAGGAGAGCCAAAACATCGTCTTGGTCGGCATGCCCGGTTCCGGCAAGACCACCGTCGGCAAGAGGGTGGCCAAGCTCACTGGGAAGACCTTCATCGACTTAGATCATGAAATCGTAAGACGAGAGAGGCGTTCCATCCCACAGATCTTTGAAGAGAGCGGAGAAGCCCATTTTCGAAAACTGGAGAGGCAAGTCACCGAAGAGCTTGGAAAGAAGCTGGGAGTCGTCTTGGCCACAGGAGGGGGCGTCATCTTAGATCCTCGTAACAAGCATCCCCTAGCGCAAAACGGGCGGATCTATTGGATCGACCGAAACATCAAGAAACTGGCCACAAAGGACAGACCCCTGTCCAAGAATCAAAACTCCCTCTTTAAGATGTACCGCATACGCAAACCCAAATACCGAGACTTCGCCGATGTCTATCTTCGGAATGTCCGGTTCAATGTCACAGCCGAGCGCATCGTGGAGGATTTTTATGAGAATACTGATGATTAACGGCCCTAATCTCAATTTGTTGGGACTGAGAGAACCAGATATCTACGGTACACAGAGGCTTCAGGACTTAGAAGAGCTGATCACCACCCATGGTGAAAAATTGGGAGTATCCATCAAATGCCTCCAATCCAATCACGAAGGAGAGCTCGTCGACTGGATTCAGATGGCCTTTGACAAATACGATGCCATTCTCATCAATCCAGCCGCCTACACCCATACCTCCATCGCCATCTTAGACGCCCTAAAAGCCGTCGGGCTCCCCGCAGTAGAGATCCATCTCTCCGATATCAACACAAGGGAAGAATTCCGCAAATGGTCCTATCCTTCTCTCTATTGTGAAAAGACCATCGCCGGGAAGGGGTTTCAGGGATATATTGAGGGATTGGAATATCTCGTTGAAAAGTATAGTAAATAACAAAACACAGGCCATTGTAAATCCGATTGACTTACAATGGCCTGCTGTTTATAAGACTTACTATACTTCTCGGTCTCGAATATTGACCAAAATCCCCTCTGTAATTCCCGTCTTATCATAGGTCCCCATATGGGTCATCGCATAGAGGGCACTGTCCAGTATATCAAAGGTAAAGGGACATCCTGATCCCTCGCCTAGCCTCATATCGAGCGTGACTAAGGGCTTTAGACAGAGCTCTTGCAATACAAAGGCCGCTGCAACCTCCTTAGAGAGATGGGAGGCAAACATATAGTCGACGCTGATGGGATGGAGCCGCTTCGCAGCAAGTGCTGCCACCGAGGAGATCAGACCGTCAATCACCACGGGCCTGCGGTTTTTCGCAGCAGATAGGAACACACCGACTAAGCCGCATATGTCCAGTCCTCCCACCTGCGCCAGCACTTCGATCACATCTTGGGTCTCCCCTTTCAGCCTGGCAACAGCTCGGCGCACCACCGCTCTTTTTTTAATCAACTGCGCATCTGTAATTCCACCTCCCAGACCGACACAGTCCTCGATGGGAGCACTGGTAAATGCCGCCAGCACAGCCGATGAAGTGGTCGTATTGGCAATGCCCAATTCCCCTGTACCCAAAATATCAAAGCCCTTTTCGAAGAGTTCATCTGCAATCGAAATCCCCACTTCAATGGCTTGGATCGCCTCTTCCCGGGTCATCGCCGCCTCATTGGCGATGTTTTTTGTCCCCTTTCGAATACAGCAGTTTCGTATCCGTTTATCATATGTACCATCTGATATCAAGCCGATATCCACAACAACGACTTCTGCCTTTTGCCGAGCAGCCAAGGCGGCAACCCCCGTCTCTCCCCGAGCCATCGCCTCTGATAACAATAGGGAAAACACCTGGGGACTGGAACTCACATCCTCGGCGTAGACCCCATTATCCGCCGCCATCACGACGATCCCTCTTTTTTCCAAGGACGAGATCGGTTCACCCGTGATCCCAGCCAGCCGGATCGTCATCTCCTCCAATTGACCCAAACTGCCCACTGGATGCGTCAGCGAGTCCCAAATGTCCTTAGCTTCGACCATCATCTCATAATTTAATGGCCGTATACTCTCGAGAGTCTCCTGAAGCAGTCCCATTTTTGATTGCATTTCCATCCCATTCTCCTTTCATCTAGAGCTTAACTCCGAGAGTATCATATCATATACTCACAGAGACTTACATCCGATTTTCTCGCCCTGCAAGGGGTACCGGATTATGAAAGCACACAGATGCCGGCAAGATCTTAGTATCATAAATTCGGATATCCACCCCAGAGTCCCTAGCTTCATAGAATGCTTCTGCAAAAGCTGGATCCATCTTCCCATTAGGTGCAAAATCTACTGCATCCTCCCGCATGATCAAAAAAAGCACCATCGCCTGATATCCCTGTTGCACCAGCTGGATCAGCTCTCTGAGATGCTTGGTACCTCGCTGGGTTGGAGCATCTGGAAAGCGAGCATGTCCCCCTGGTAACACCAAGTTCACTCCCTTAACCTCTACATATAGGATCCGCTCGCCCTTTTGAACTCTGAGATCCAGTCGAGAGTTTCCCACCGATACCTCATTCTCTATGCGGTCAATCCCCTCCCAGCCTTCGATTAAGCCCTGCTCAAATGCTCTTTGGACCACTTTATTCGATACCTGAGAATCCAGATTGACCAGATTCCCCATATACTCAATGGTGAGTAAGTCGTATTTCGTCTTACGTACTAGGCTCTTGGATTCCTGTAGATAGCACAGAGCCCCCTCGACGAGCAATTCCGGTAATCTGCCTGTATTTTTCACATGTGCCAGCACCATTTTTCCATCCAATTCCACCTCCGCTACAAATCGGTTCAGGCGGCGGTGAAAAATGGCTGAATGGATGTTTCCCTCATAATCATAACTCAAACTATCACCCCTATTTATCAGCAGTATACCAGATTTTTATGAAGCAAAAAACCCAGGATGGATTTATCCTGGGTTGAATCTAGAACTTGAATTCCCATTACGAAGACCATGTATCAGATTCCTTCTATCTATTCGATCTTGTCCTGTCTAATTATCAGTATACGATCCTAAAAATGCAAACTCACTGAATGATCAACAACAACCCCACCGTATAAACCACCGTCAGTCCCACTAGCCACAGCACATAGGGTTTGTATCCGCTATATATTTCGTCCGTTGAGACCCCCAGATACTCACAGGTGAAGAGCTGACATAGGTGAAAGGGAGAAAATTGGTAGCCTAGGAAGCTCCAGATAAAGACGAGATGGCCATAGACGAGGGTTTTCTCGTAGCTCATCCCCAAGGCGGCGATGATGGGCAGCATCACCCCTAGAGCCGTGGGATGAAACCCGGTGGTAAAGCCAAAGAATAGAGCGATCAAGACGATGGCAAATAATATGGTGGCTGGGTTTTGGAAGAGGGTGACGAATAATGCATTCAGCCCGTCCATTTTGGAAATGGTCTCTTGAATCATATAGACTCCAAAGAAGGTCAACAGGATGCTTAAGTTGACTCCTTCCAAGGCGTCACGAAGGTAGTTCTTATTGGGATGCAAGAGAAAGACGATGCCCAAATTGACCAGCATGCCCAAATGGAAGGGAACGCCGAAGAGCAGGTTGAGAAATACTGCGGTATAAATAGGCGCCGTGTACAGTAGAGCTCCAGCACCATGGGATAAAAAGCTACCTTCGACCTCCTCCACCCGGCCATCAACCTTTCGAATATAGAGCAGATATCCCAGGACGACATAGATCAGGATAAATAGCAAATTTAAGCCGATAAAATGATAGATGTCGATCTGGGGCAACAAGAATGCCACCATCAATAGGCCATTGGAATAGGGCAGGACATTCATACTGATATGACGAAAGATGAGATTGATGATTCCACGATCCGCTTTTGAGATCTTAGTGCCCTCACCCAGGCGGTCGATGAAGGGCGCTGAGATAATCGCACCCCCAGGCACTACGAGCATTCCAACCATGGCTGGAATCAGCATCAATAGAGCTCTCTTATCTCGAAAAATCCCCGACAGATGCTCGATCACTTTATCAATGATATTGTATTTCTTCAGCAGAGTCCCCAACACTCCAATCTGAAGGACGATGGCGTATTGTTCGAGGCGTCTGGGGTCCGTGAAGACGACCTGCACCACATCTCCCATCACATGGAAGGGCAGGCCAGCTAATAGGGCCATCAGCAGGGCACAAATACAAATAGAGCCCCCTATGGGGACACGTTTTTTTGTTAGTATGGGAATTGTGGCAAATGCCAATATCACGGCGAGTAGCTCCCTCATGGACCTAAGCCCTCCTTCTTTTGATATTGTAACATGAAAATCAGAATTTAGAAATCAATCTTAATTCTCGCAATAGATAAGGGAGTCAAAAGAATTCTAGGAAAAAACAACACAAATAAAGCTAGCCATTCCAAACCCTCTCTATGGTATAATCCCTTAAGGAGGAAAATATGAAACTTGAACTATTCCATAATCGTAAAGACTACTATAAATTACTGGAGTCCTTTTTCAAGTATCAGATCGTGACCAAGATGCTGTTCTCCCTTCTGATACTCCCTAGTTTTTGGTTGCTCACCCAAATCTTGATCTACACCGAAGGCTATGATGCCATCAGCAATAATCTCCTTTTTCGTTTTCTCCGATCTCCCCAAGGCCTGATCTTTCTTGGCCTTTTATTGATCATCATCCTCTTTGGCATCATCGTAGAGATCTTTGGCTTTATCCAAATCAGTGCAGCCCATATGAAAGGGATGCCCGAGAGCAGCTATTGGGTCCTTTTTAAGTCCAATCTCAGACAGGTCCCTAAATTATTCCATCCCATGGGAATTCTAGTCATTCTCTATTTTATCGTCTTGGTACCCCTGACCGGATTTGGAGTCTCAGTGAGCTTTATGAAATGGCTTCGAGTCCCCAACTTTATTATGGAATTCATCGGCTCAAAACCCAGCTATTCCATCGCCTATGGGCTGGTTCTAGTCCTACTATCCATCCTCAGTTTTCGGCTGATTTTAGTGCCCCATTTTATGTTGCTTGGCAATATGGATGCAGGGGCAGCCATGGCCTCTAGCTCCCGGCTCATTCGAAAAAACAAGGGAAAACTCTTTAAACAGTTCCTTGTCTTCGCCTTTTTCAGTTTATTGGCGATCACCTTGATCTCGGTCCTCTGGTTTTTTGGAACAGATTGGCTTTTAAGATCACTACCCTTGAACAACTCAATCACTGGTGGTTTGAAGGTCCTATTCAAGATGATCCAAGATCTCACTGCCAGTCTAATCGGACTCTTTGTCGTACCGATCATCTTGTTCCAGCTGACCAGGCTCTACTTTGATTTCATTAAAGGGGATTCCTCTTTAGCTTCATTAGAAGACTCCATTCCCCAGCTGCCGGCCAAGACGAAGAACTCCTTGATCGATCGGATGCTGCGGAGAAAAAAGACGCTTTTCGTACTCACAATTTTATTAATCTCCCTATTTAGCATCCCCGTGGGCTATGTCTTTGAACATGTCATCTTCGACCCAAAGGCGATCCAAGTTGTCGCCCACAGGGGCGGTGGTGTCCATGCAGCGGAAAACACCATCGCTGGAGCAAAAAAAGCGGTAGAACTCGGCTGCGACTGGACGGAGATCGACGTACAGCGCACTGCCGATGGGAAATATATCCTAAACCACGACAAGACCTTTAAAAGGGTTGCAGGAGAAGACCGCTCATCCCTTGAAATGACCTATGAACAAATAAAAAAGCTACAGGTCCAAAGTCCCCTGGATTCCGACGAAGGTCCACAGCCTGTGGCTGGTCTCGAAGAATTCCTGGACTATTCCAACGGCAAAATCGGCGTGTATATCGAGCTAAAGGGAGAATCAGCAGATCAACAGATGGCAGATGATGTGGCCAAGCTGATTCGAGATCGAAAAATGCTCCACTCTGCTGTCATCCTCTCATTGGATTACAATATGATCACCTATATCTCTGAAAAACACCCTGACATCCAAACGGGCTATCTCTACTTTTTGGCCTTTGGGGATATCGGCGGCCTCAAGGGAAATTACCTCGTCATGGAAGAGGATGCAGCTACTGTCTCAAATGTCGATACAGTCCAGATAAACGACAAGAAAGCAGTCGTCTGGACCGTCAACACAGAGGAATCCATCCATCGATTTGTGAACTCGGAAGTGGACGCCATCATCACAGATCAGATCACAAATGTGAAGGCGGCTCTGAAGCAGCGTACGACGAAGACGGGAATTGACGCATTACTGGAACTACTTTCACAAAAATAGAAAAACAGGAGATAGTGGGCAAAGATTTTCTAGCCTCTATCTCCTGTTTTTTTGCTCCGAATTCGCTTTTCACCTGCAAGGACAAGTAGTATTGCGATTGTGCACAGGCTTATAACAATTACCAGCTTTAGTGTGGGCGGGAAATAAGAGAGTTGGATATGGTGATTTCCCTCTTCTAGATAGATACCGGTTAGAACCGTATCTATGGCGATTAGACCCTTCTTTTCTCCATCCACCCTACAGGTCCACCCCTTGCAATAGGGTATATTTAATCCCAAGATTCCATTCTCAGCATTTTCAATCTCACCGCTGATATAGCCATCTTGTACCACCAGATGATTTAGATTATACTTGTTCAGCTGATCCGTCCACTCCCCGAGCTTTTCATAGGAGCTAAAGCAGCACTCCAAGTCTGACATCACATATTTTCCAGGGGAGAGTTCAATGCGGATTTCATCTGTAGTTCCATCTAGTTTATAGGTATATTGATCGAGCAGATAGGTCCAGTTGTAGGTGTCCGAATACCGATAGGTGATCTGATCATTCACTACGAGACGAAAATTGTATATCTCGTCCTTCGGATAGCCTTCCAATGTTTTTAAGTCAAAGCTGACGAGAAACTCACCTGCAGATGGCCTCTCCCCTAGTGGAATGATCAGTTCTCCCTTGTTGGCATCCCATATATGCTCCCCTTCCTCATATGGTACTTCGATATGACCATTCTCAAAATGACAGCCATGGGCGGTAATCTGTGAGAAATCCAATCCCAGATTCTGAATCGTCTCATCCAGTTCTGCTTCTCTCAGGTTCACGGGCCTCTCGATCACCGCAGCTTGCATCAATGCCGCGTCGCGCTGAGCATGGCCGAAAGCGTCATAGTCATCTTTCGCAAGATAGCTGTCATACCAAAAATCGATACCCAATGGATACTCGTTTTCGTAGAAAATCGTTCCATTGTTCTCCCTTTGCATATTTCCATAGGGCTGAGACTCCGTGTTGATCTTATATTTCACTCCCCATATATTCTCTAAGAATAGGCGGTTGTTCAGACCTCTATAATGACTGGGAGAGATGTAGATTGTGTTCACGTTGTGATCGTATTTGAACCAGTGCATAAGATCTTTTTTGATCAACGAATTATAGGAGGTGAGCCCATGATTGCCCAAAATCATCTCTGTATTCTCCTTCCGTGCACGATTGTCCTTGCTGCCAACCTCAATTAGCCAGTTGGATACCCGATAAAATGAATCATCCTCAAATACATCCGGGTTGTAAAAGGCAGTAGATTGATAAATATAATCATCTTCTGTCAGCAAAAACGAAGACGTTCGGTAAATATAGATATAATTGATCATGATTCCATTGACCGATAACAGCAGGATCAAGCTAACCATTCTCCACTGTAGCTTGGTGCGCTTGATCAGAGCGATGCCGATGATACCTAACCAAGTCATCCACCAGACGATCCAGATGATCGTGATCTTATCGATTGCCCATTGAACGGAGCTACCATAGACCTTCCAAAAAAATACCGCGAAATACAGTATGACCACAGCAAATAGCAGTTCTCGAATGAGCCGGAAATACTTCTCTAATTCAGAGCTTATTTGCTTTTTTTCCCATATGGTCTCGAGCAACGACGGCACTGCATATGCGATGGAGAATGCGATTAAATAGTACCACCGAAAGGATTCACAGGACAATCCGTTCATGAGGGAAAGAACCCAAGGGGAAAAGATCATCGAAAACCAAAACAGTGCCAGAGCCACTTTTCGGTTGACTGCTCTTTTTCTGAAAGCCAAAATCGCAAATCCCAATACAAAGATGGCGATCCCTCCAAAGAGAAACGGATCTGTAAAAAACCTCTTGATCATGGGGATTACCTGGTCCCCGTCCAACAAAAACCTAGATGAGACCAGGATCTTCTCTCTGTCTGCGCTAAAAAAAGCATAAATGGACGGGATAAAGCCAGCTGCGCCCAATCCAAATCCCAGAAGTACCAAAACAGATCGGCGCGCGATATCGGTCAAAGACGATCTCAAGCTCTCATATCTTATGCTGATAAACAGGGCAAAGATTGCCAGGTAAATACAATTCATATAGGCAAAATAAAAATTGCTCATCACCATCATGCCAAAAGACAGCACAAAGAGCCAAGGCTTTCCTTCCCGATCGTATTTCCTAAGCCCAAGACAAATCAAGGGCAGATAGACCATTGAGTCTGCGAAAAAGTCAAAGGTGGAATAATTTGCGATCCCAATCGTCGAAAGCCCATAGACCAGAGCGCCGATCAAATTGTAGAAAGTGAATCTCTCCTTCTCCCTTTCCGTTTTACAAAACTTCTTTGTCTCGTAATCCAATAACAAATACATAAAGAGCATCGATAAGACCTTACAGAATATACTCGTCAGCAAGACCTGGTTTATGGCAGTATAGTAGCTCTCAAGGGCAAATCGAAAAAATTTTGATAAGAAAAAGGAAATATAGAATATCGGGGATGTCGTATAGTAATAAGATAACTCTGTAAAGAAATCTCCGCCGAGACCATACTGAAAGGAGTAAAAGAGGTTCCCCTTCTCCAGATTATTTGAAAGAAAATAGCGAAATGGGTACAACTGACCCGTCATATCGCCTCCAGCCGTTCCCAATAGTCTACGGGGCTCTACGAAATAAGGTAGATGGATCAAAGATGTAATCAAAATAAAAAAGAGCATTATGTATATATTACGGTATTTACTCCGTAGTAATCTATCGTATAATTTTCGCATTACAAACCTCTCAATATCTCAAAATAGATATTATGCAGTTTAAGGACTCAGTATTTATTCATAATCAAATCACAATCACTCCGAAAATATGCATATTATCCAATTATCTATTCTCTATATGTTTTCCTATATGGTATCCTAAAAAGCTGAAGATGACAAAGAAGTCCTTCGAGTAACCAAATCTTTCGAGATCTCCTGTCCATAGCAAAACCTCCACCGAATCCATATTCCATTCGATGGAGGTCTTGCGAATACCTATTCGTCATTGAACGACGATCCAATTTATTCCAAATTATCGAGTACCTCTCCTATGCCAGCCTGCGATAAATGGCATCCACTTCATCAAAATTCGAATCGATCTGATAGGTGTTCATCACGAAATCTCTAGCCGCCTCACCCATTTTCTCCCGTAATATAGGCTCTGAATAGAGCTTTATCAATGCATCTGCAATTGCTTTGCTGTCTTCTGCAGGAACGAGTAGGCTCGTTTCATTGGGCTTTGTAGCCTCCGGCAGTCCCCCTACATTAGAGACGATCGTAGGCGTTCCACAGGCTCCCGCTTCCACTGCTGCAACGCCGAAACTCTCACTGTCCAATACCGAGGGAAAGACGGCGACATCCATCTGGTTGAAGGCTCGTATAACGCCCTCTTGATCCACAAAACCCGGGAAGAGCACTCTTGACTCGATCTCTAAGCTCTTCGTCAAATCCCTCAGTTCCGATTCCTGAGGACCTGATCCGACTAAAAGCAGTTTACTATCCGTTGCCCCCGTCTCTTGTAAAAACTGGTGATAACCTTCGATCAAGTAAGTCATTCCATATTTGGGATAGAAGGATTTCACCGTGCCTACAGTAAATTCAGAGAGCTTATCTACATCCATCGGCCGATACACATGTGTATCTACCCCAAATGGCGTGACTAGAATTTCTTTATCCGTATACTGCTCTGTCTCTTTTTTCATCGCATGAGAGGTAGACAAAATATAGTCCGCCTGTCTCAAATTATACTCCAATAACCTTCTCTGCAGAAATCCGCTCTTTGGAAAATCGTAGACGTCAGATCCCCAAACGGATAGGATATAGGGGTGAATTCCCAGTCTGGCAGCTAATATGCCGTAGCTGGTGGCGTAGTGGGCGTGGATAATATCCGGCTTTTCTCGGAGTACGATCTGGCGCACGGCGCCAGCTTTGGAAAAATAAGTGAACAGCTTAGAGACTTGGCTTCGCTCAGCAAAGCCGGTAATCCCCATAGAATGCACTCGTACTCCGGGGATCTCTCCGTCTCCCAGAGATACCACGACGATCTCGTATCCCTTTTTCAGGAAAAAGTCACACCATTTTTTCGTATGGACGCTATTTGCATCCGCAAGATAGAGTATTTTCAAAAGCTTCCCCCTTTTCTTTCCTCAATACCAGTCGAATTCCACTTGGACTTTTCCCTTTTCCTGATCCACTTCTATGAGCACCTCGATCAGTTCTGCACCATAGTCCCCCAGATTTCTGATGATATTTTGGGGGTGGATGACATAGATCTTCGTCGGTCTGGACTCAAAGGAGAGCAGATCCCAAAGGGCATCTAGGTTTTTCCCATAGTAATCTGGAAAGTCCAGCATGGCTTCCAAATAATGATGAGTGCACTCCCTAGTGGTCATCAATTTTCCGTCTAATGTGATCCTTCTCATTTTTCTTCTCCGCGATAGAGCTCTTCAAAGCTCCCGTAATGGTCCTTCGTATAATAGATCCAGCCGTCATCAGAATAGACGAGGCGTTCCGCTCCACGACGTCCTCCGCTGTAGTTGACGTCACATTCAAAATAGCTGCGTCCCTTTACCACTGGAAGGAGCTTTTCCCGATTGCCAAACCGGTCGCCGCCAATGACTCCCCTGTCCGTCACGTCCCAGAGATTCCCCTCGGCACTCTCCCAGCCCAGGTCCGCCGCCTCTGATTTCGTCAGATAATTGGGCGGTAATTCTCCATAGAGATGTAGGTATTCTGCGACGTCCTCTGCAGTATAATAAACTTCACCCCTCTGGACGCCCTGTTCTCTCTCGTCATCGACTTTCCCCTGCTCCTCGGTGATCGCTGTAATCTCCGTCTGGGACGCCGTCTGCTCGGTAGGAGCATCGGGCAATTCGGTCTGTATACAGCCTGTAAATACCATTAGTAACAGGAAAAGTACTGCGAGTCTTCTCAACCATTTAGTCATCATGATCCTCTCCGAAAACCATCTTATAATAACGGCCATAGGCCTTCCAAGCCGTCGTGTCCTTTAGCTCCATCGTCTTTTCTTGGATGCCCCCATAATACCAGGCATGCATTTTCTTGTCTTTTTGGTTGAATCTCTGCCAAAGGGCATCTCCTAGCTCCAGCTGATCCATATACATGTCCCTTAGGTTGGATAGCTTATCTGCCAAGGCGATGCGCTTGACATCGAGGGAGGATCCTCCCAATGCATTCAGGGTCTCCTGCTTTCGAATCTCCCAGGTATGTGATGGGTCCTCATCTGGCCGTTTGTCCTCGGATTCACTGGCGACCAGCTCTGCCACTCGATCTCCAAAGCCTCGCCGGATCGTGTCAAGATCTACCTCTAATACGTCCTCCACGGTATCGTGGAGGATGGCAGCGGCAATGACTTCCTCGTCGTCGGTCATAGTGGAGGTGATCTTCCCCACGTCCAAGGGGTGTAGGATATAGGGCAGATTGCTCCCCTTTCGCTTCGCTCCCGCATGGGCACTGACCGCAAATAAAATCGCTCGGTCGATCAGGGAATATCTATTGTCGATCATATCCCATCCCTCCTTCCATTTCAATTCGATGGCCACCCAGTTGCTGGGCAACTTGCGGGTCACAGGTGGTAAAGAGCACCTGATGCCTATTGCTGAATGCTCGTATCAATTGGATAGCCCCCGACTTTCGAAGGACATCCATATCGCTGAGAGTGTCATCTAGGACCAGTAGTCCTCCCCCTTCGGGAAAGAGCTCATCGATCAGGGCCAATCGCAGGGCAAGTGCCACAGAATCCCGAGACCCCTGGGACAGTTGGAAATAATTGAGACTTTTCGCCCCTCGGTTCGACAATCGAGGGATCAAACCCTTTCGAAAATCCCCCATGCGGATGGATTCCCTTGTCAAAACTTCAAGGTATTTTGCCATGCGCTGACTCAGTCCCTCTGTGGGATTGTCCATCATCTGAGCCTGCGTCTGGTTGAAAACATCCCGAATCCTCTCAAGGGCATCCAAGGTTTCCAGATTTCGCCGGTAGGCTTGCTCCAGATCCTCTTTCCGGCGCAGGAGCTCTTCGTATGACTCTTCCGGCAGTTGTCTTTCCGCCTCGAGATAGCGCTGCTTCGCGTTGAATTCCTCCGTCAAAAGCCGGTCTCTCTCTGTCTTCAACTGGGTGATCCTCTGGAAAAACTGATCTGCAGAGGCGTATTCATCGGGCAATCTCTTCAGCTGACTGAGCTGATGTTCTAGGTTGACCCTCTCTTCGATCAGCTTTCTATGGGTCACCATCAACTCCTCTTGGCTAATATACTCCCCTTCTAGGGCTTTGAGTTCTCTATGGTTGACCTCCAGCTCGATCTGCGCCCTGTTTTTATCCTCTGACAATTTCTGGATTCTATCTTGTATCTGCCGGATATCCCGTCCGGGAAGGACCTCGGCGTATTCCTCAAATTCACTCATGAGCTCTTCTTTTTTTCGGTTTCCAAGCAAGGTATCTCGCTGCCCTTCTAGCCCTTTGATCTCGGCTACTATCTGGGTTCGAAGGCGAATCCGCTCACTGCCTTGGGCGGCGGATTCAATCTGATATTTTTCCTTGATCTCCTCTTGAGCCCTTCGGTTTAGCTGCTCTTTCTCTCTGATTAACCCAATGTCCAGCCCCGATGCCTTCACCTCAAAGGTGAGCAGGTCGTCGATCTCTAATTTGAGATAGCCCCCTGTCTCAAAGACTTCACCTGATCTCATCTCATGGGGAGCTTCCAGACCCTGATGGATGATCGCCCTTCTCTCCTCTTTCATCGCAAGGGCCGCCTCCAACTTGGTGACGCTCACCTTTGCCTCCAAGAACAGCTGCTCCCTCTCAAGCTGGTTCAGCCGCCCCATCTCCTCCTGGGGTATGATCCGCATATCGGATAGCTGCTTCGCCAAAGGCTGGATCTTCTCATCTAGGGAGTGTATCCTCTTTAATAATTCCTCGATTGCCTTTTTCTTTTCGAATCGCTTGTGGTTTTCCTGTTCCTTTTCCAAGATCAATCCCTCGGCGACATAGGACTTGATCTTTTCCTCTAGATGGTTGAGGTTGGACTTTTTCACGGGCCATTCCACCATGACCACTTCTGCCCTCTTCGCCTTTTCCTGGTTTTTTGCAACATTCACTTCAGCGATCGAACGCTTTCGAATATCCTCTTCCATACCTGCGTATTTCTGATAATCCGTCGATAATTTGGATAAATGGTCACTGAGCTTATTAAGTTCAGTACCAGCCAGCTCAAAGTTCAATTCCCTTTCTTTTGCCATCTTCAAGTCCAGCTTGAGCTGCTCTAAGTCGTAATAACTTCGCAGGATGGTCCCCACGCCAACCACATAGGGATTGGAGATCCCTCGGTTATTATTGGGGCGCTTAGAGGAGATGTCCCAGTTTTTCGATAACTCCGATATAGCTGTGTCGATCAGGGATCCCAGTTTTTCAATGGAGATGCCGTCCATCTCCATTACAGTCTGGGTTAAGAAGCTCTTGACCTCCCCTTGGATGCTATCCTCTCGGATGATGTGATAGAGGGCATCAAACATGTCCTTTTGCGATGAGAAGATCAGATATTTATAGGTGGCAGCGCCGAAATAAAAGCGTTCTCGCAGTATCTTTTGAACCCCTGTCTCGGTTTGGACCATCGTCCCATCCGGCTTTTGGATACTCTGTCCAAAGCCATTTCCCCAAGCCTTGCGGATGGTATAGGCACCATCTGGAAACTCCACTTCGAGGGCAGCATCGATTGCCGTCAATGCACCTTGGGGAAAATAGTTGGCAATAAAGTCCTTGTCCTTGGTCTTGTGCAATTTCGCCGGGCGAAAGAGCACACTGAAGATGGCCTCAACTACGGTGCTCTTTCCGCTTTCATTCTCCCCGTAGAGGACATTGAGTCCATCCTGGAAGCGGTAACACCGGTTTTGAATCCCTGCAAAGGAATTCGTCTGAAAGGATCTGAGTATCATATTCCCCTCTCCTCCCTGCTCTTTTCCACCAATTCATAGGCCAGCTGTAGAGCCCGTTCATCTCCGATCAGTCCCTTTAAAAACCTCTGGGGGAAAGATCCCTCCACATAGGTCTCGTCAATGTCCTCCGGAGCGAGGCGAATTTTTAGATCCGCATCCATCACCTCAAAGTAGAGGCAGGACTCCTCCAGTCTTTGGTAGAGAAAATGCCTCTGTTCAAATTCCAATCGGTCGATATATCCCTGAACTTCAACGCGCAGCAGGGTATTTCCATCTACTCTGTTTAAGAGTTCATCGATTCCCTGCTCTAGGGTCTGTTCTCCTTTGAGGTCCAATTGCAAGTCGAAGAACCGGTGGATACCGCTGATATATCTCGACGAGTGTAGGCTCTTGTCTTCGTTGATGTCGATCAAAAAACCGGAGCCCTCCTGTCTGTAGTTCAGCCCGTCGGGCTCGTGGGTGCCAGCATTGTAGATCCGGTCTTCCCCTGCCCTTCCGTCTAGGGGATAGGGTACATGGGTATGACCGATCAGCCAGAGGTCTACAGGGATGGAGGTGAGTTCCGTTCGGCTCATAAAATAATAGCTGCCCGCAAGATCAGGAGATAGCCCTTCTATGGCACCATGGGCGACGCCGATATTGACCACCCCCGGATCGATGGGCTGCTGTTTGATCCATCCCAAATTATTTTCAGCAGAGTGTTTGTCATGGCAATGCGCTGGATATACCACGGCTTCCATCCCGAATGGCTTTAGTGAATAGGGCTTATTCTCTATGAGCAATAGGGTCTCTTCATTCATCACCTTATGAAAGGTCTGCCAGGCTCGCTCACCGCCACTGTAGTAGTCGTGGTTGCCCGGTAGGATCAAGGTGAGTCCGGAGAACTCCCTTAAAATATCTGCGGTCCTCTTGACCTGTGCATCCGAGATGCTCAAACTGTTGAACAGGTCTCCAGAAATCACAAAGAGGTCCGCCTGCTCTTCATTGGCATAACGGACCATCTTTCGCAGACTCTCAAATCTAGCTTCTATTAGGGCCGTTCGCACAGCATCCGGGTACTTGAGATAGTTCATCCCGATATGGTTGTCGGAGCTGTGAAAGATCCTAATCCCCATGGGATGCCTCCAGCAGTGTTGGCAATTCTCCTATGCTCTCGATGCGGTAATCGATACGGTAACCCGTGGGCAGTTCCCTCTCATGGGGGGCTATCCAGCAGCAGTCAATCCCCACATTGTTGGCCCCTTGGATGTCTGAAGTCAGAGAATCTCCCACCATCAAGACCTGGCTGTGCACGATCTCAGCCTCACCCATGAGCCCCTTGGCAAAAAATCCAGGATCCGGCTTCGCATGACCCAGTTCTTCCGAAATCAAATACTCTTTAAAAAAACCAGCCAGTCCTGCGAGCTCCATTCGGCTACGCTGTACTTCTCCAAATCCATTGGTCGCCAAATAGAGATCGTATTTCTCAGAGAGTATTTGGCATGTCTCCAAGGCTCCAGGCAGGGTCTGTCCCTGTAGGGCGAGCCTACTCAAGTATTTTTGACTCAGAGCGATGGGATCTGTCTCTATCGCCGCTTTTCGAAGAACTCTGACAAAGCGCTGTCTGGAGAGTTCCTGTAAATCCAAGGTCCCCGTCTCCAGCTCTTCCCAAAGGGATTCACTCTCTTTATGATAAGAACGAAGTAGTTCCAAGTTGAACTCGATTCCGATGCCGTCGAAGGTCTCGGTTAATGCCGCAAACTGCGCTCTTTCAAAGTCCAATATGGTCCCATCCGCATCAATTAATAACCATTTGTATCTCATTGTTTCTCCTCCTCATTCCCTCGAATTGCCTGATGGTAACAGTCGATGACTCTGCCCGTAATCTTCTCCACGGAATAGGACTGCTTCGCCTCCCGTGAGATCTGCGCACCGTCGTATCTTCCGATCTGATTTCGCATCTCCCTTAGAGCCTCTACAAACACAGAATGATCGAAGAGGGGGATCAGCTTTCCATTTCCCTCATGGATCAGATGCTCAGGGCCACCACAGGCAGAGGAGAGCACGGGCAGCCCTGCGGCCAATGCCTCCAAATAGGCCAGGCCAAAAGTCTCCATATGGGAGTAGAGACAGAACAGGTCCCCCTCCCCATAGCCCTTGGCGATTTCTTCCCGGTGAACCATACCCCTTAAATCAACACGATCTGTGAGGCCCTTTTCCTGGATCAGCGCCCGTAGGGAATCCTCTTCGGGTCCTCCCCCAAAGATGATGAGCTTCACCTTTGGGTCTTGTGGAAATGCCTCTGCTAAGGCTTCAATTAGCTCTCGCATCCCCTTTAATGGGGATAGCCTGCCAGTGGACACGATGGTGAAGGTTTCACTGGGCTTTTTCTCCCTGTATTCAAATAGGTCCAAATCCGGTAGGATGGAGTTCACGATGGAATCCACTCCGAACTTAGCCTGCAGTTTCCTCTGAAAATCCGGACTGACAGAGATCAATACATCGGCTGCCTCGTAGGCAGCAGCCGCCGCCTTTCGCAAAGTGGGCTGAATCTCATCCACATTGATATGGGAATTCGGCTCCGTGACCACGAGGGGAATCCCCGTTCGTCTTTTTAGTCCCGCCGCCAAATAGGCATAATCCGTAAAATATGCGTGGAGGACTTCCGGCCTTCCTTCAATAGCAGAAACCTCTTCATATAACTTGTTTAGGGCGATTGCCCCGATCCTATAGAATAGAGATTTGGGGACTTTGCCAATGGGCCAATCCAATGAATACACCTTGACCCCCTCTCGTACAAAACAGTGTCTGCCTAACTTTCTCCTTCTGCGAAAAGACCGCAGATCTAAGGATAAAAAGACCACATCCACTCCAGCTTTTGCTAAGGCGATGGCCTGATCCATTTCGAAGATGCCATGCATCTTGTATTCTGTTGTCGGATACCCTCTGGAGATAAAGTAGACTTTCAAATCCTCTCCCCCTCTTATGTCAAATCCGACGCGACTTGCCTTGCGCGCGCTTCCCAGGTATGGTCCCCTTGGATCTCGAGGATCTGCTCTGCGCATTTTTCAATCAGTTCCGGCCGTCTCTCAAGGTTTCTCAACAGACTTTGGATCCGATCGACCTTGTATTCTTCGACGAAACCAATACCATTCTCTTCGACGAAGGCCGCGGATGCAGTACCACTGGATGCCAACACAGGTTTTGCATTTCCTATGTATTCAAAGAGTTTGTAGGGTACGGCAAACTCCAGGTACTCACTGGGCTTTAGCATCAATGCTCCCAGATTGGCCCTCTGAAATAGCTCCTTCAGTTCAGCCCCTGAGGCATGGACCACCTGAATGCGTTCGTTGAGTAGAGCTTCGTATTCTCCCTTTACTTCAGTCCACTCCGGTTCTCGGCAACAGATGATCAGTTCTGTCTTTTCTACTCGGCCCACTGCCTCTACCAGAGCTCTTAGATCATAGATCCCCCGAATGCCACCCACATATAGAATGGATGGGATTTGGGTAGTTGGCGACTGATTTACCTGAATTTCCGCTCCAGGAGGCAGTGCCTTTACTGGGATCGTGAAGGAAAAGGGAATATGTCTGAGCATTCCCAGATTGGGCAAATAGAGCATATCTAATAGTTCCTGATATTTTTTTAGATCATAACGATACATATTGACGGCCAAATGGTATTTCAATCCCCCTACATTTTGACGATAGATGGGAAAACACCAATGGATATCCCGATAGAATAAGGCGATCTTTATGCCTTTCTGCTTTAAATACCGAAAAAAGCCAAAATCCAAGAGAGGATGGGTAGGCAGATGATGCCTCTGGGTCAGAAGAGTGGGCATGGTAGAGCTCTCAGAGTAGAGAAAATCATATGGATGCCCCCCCTCAATTCTCTCTTTTATGCGCTGGATCTTCTCTTTACGGGCTGCCGCATTCCCCATGACCACGTCAACTTCATAGCCAATATTTTGAAACGCCTGGATCATCTTACCAGGTCGAATATGGGAAGCGGACTTAATATCCTCTCGGAATTCATTGGGTACGTGAAAGATTATGCTCGGCATGGGGTCCTCCCAGGATTTTGTTTGTCATATTATATAGGATGGTCACTCCGATCACAAAGAACCAGACGGAGTTTACCACATAGTCTGCAAAGCCACCGTGTAGGGTGTAGGGCAGATTGAAGCTCAAATAGGCAAAGAGGGCCAAATTAGCGGGGTTCTTGCTCAACACCTCAACGAATAGGTAATGGACGGCAAAGAAGATGAGGGATATCCAGATCGTGGATAAAAAGATTCCCCAATAGCCGAAATTTGCATAGGCCTCGCCGATAAAGAGTGCATTGAACACGCCGGCGATCCCCTTCTTGACACCCTCTGGATTGGTGTATTCCATGATGACTCGCCCCGATCGTACCACCTCATCAAATCCCAACAGCCCCTTCGAGAGGATCCTGTGTAAACTCTGACCACCCAGCTTGGGAAAGACATAGGTGAAGGCCTCCAAGTGCAGAAAACTGCCGATGGAAGAGGTGATAAAGAGCCGGTTAATCGGGCCCGCTTCTAAGCTCAACAGCTGGCTGGGCTGCATGTCTGCAAAGACCAGATACATCAGTAGTACTGCAGCCACTCCACAGATGACGATCAATAGCTTTTGCCAGGTCTTGATCTTGGCTCCCATCAGGACAATGAGGATCATCAAGGTCAACAGGTATTTCAAGATCGGCGCCTTTTCCAAATTGTAGATGCACATCAGAGATGCGGCTAAAAAGAGGGCGACAAAGAGCAGTAACCATCGTCTCTTTCGGTACATCTGTAGATTCACCAAGGTGATCAGGGAGGCAAACTGGGTCATTAATATGGCCAATAGATTTTTAATATAGTGATTCCCT
This sequence comes from Tissierellia bacterium, assembly GCA_030538075.1. Classification (GTDB taxonomy): domain Bacteria; phylum Bacillota; class Clostridia; order Tissierellales; family Peptoniphilaceae; genus JAUNUQ01. The sequence continues at coordinate 24,895 of JAUNUQ010000012.1, read as the reverse complement.
GGGAATCCTGCACCAGCGGCAATGCGAAGACGCTGCAGCTCTTCCCTCTCCTCACCTCGTAGGGCAGCCAAGATGGGATTATTCTCCAGGCCGATCTGGACCATCACATAGATGACCGCTACGATGGAAATCACTGCCATGATCAGGCAGAGAGTCCAGGACAGGCCTTCTGGATCTGGATGGATTGGCCGACTGAGATATTTCTGATAGTCTTTAGGGTCAAAGCGCATCACCCGACTGTATAGGATCCATAAGAGGGGTATGACGATCATCAAGGCCATGATGATCCCCCATGTGTTCAGCCGGGTCTGTGGGTGGACGATAAAGGCGGTCACTCGGTGCCTGTCTATTCCCATGCCGATAAAAACCGCTCCAATCGCCGACATGATCAACAGAGAATAATAGGTGAAGCTGAGGGTGTTCAGCCGAAATGGGTCCAATTGTCCCGATGCCCTATAAAACAGAAAAGTGGAGAGTAGGAGTAGGGGAATCGACAGGATGGGAATGAGGTTGGTCTCCATCTGGTTACCGATCCGTTAACACCTTGACGATTTTTGATGCTGCTGTTCCATCTCCATAAATCCCGTGTTCAAATTCTTTCGCTCCCATGGATTTGTAACTCTCGTAAAGGTTTTGGCCATCCACCAATTGGTTAATTCCATGATCTACCAGTTCGATCCAACTGGTGTCAGGCATGAGCACCAAAGCTCTCTTGCCTGCGAAATAAGTCTCTTTTTGGAAGCCGCCACTGTCTGTGATCGCCCCCTTAGCATGGGAAGTCAGACCCATCAGCTTCAAATAATCGATGGGCTGCAGAACCATCACCTGCTCCAAGTAGTTCTCCAGTCCAAACATTTCGACCATCTTTTTGGTTCTGGGGTGTATGGGAAAGACGATGGGGATCTCTCGGGCGATCTGTTCGATACCCTGGAGGATGGAGCGGAGAATATCCGGGTCATCCACGTTGAAATCCCGGTGCATGGTCATCACCAGATAGCCGTCTTCCTCCAGTCCGAGAGCTTTGTAGTAGGCATGATCAAAACGAGGCTTCATCTTTAAGAACACATCGTACATCACGTCCCCCGTGAAATGGACGCCTTCTGTGATGCCTTCTCTACGGAGGTTTTCCATTCCATATTCACTGGGTACAAAGAGGTATTTTGAGATCCGATCCGTCAAGACCCGGTTGAGCTCTTCTGGCATATCCTTAGGCTCTTGGCGAAGTCCCGCCTCCACATGGGCGACGTCGATTTTGAGTTTGGCTGCTGCCAAGGCTCCCGCCAGAGTCGAATTGGTGTCCCCATATAGGAGGACGAGGTCCGGCTTTTCCCTCAGTAGAAGCTCTTCAATGCGGATCAGCATCTCTCCGGTCATCTTGCCATGGGTGGAGCCACTGATCCCCAGATTGTAATCCGGTTCTTTGATATTCAAGGTCTTGAAGAAGCTACCTGACATATTCTCGTCGTAGTGCTGTCCGGTATGCACCAGTACTTCTTGGACTCCTTCAATCTTATTCAGTTCATATTGGACGATGGCCTCTTTGACGAACTGCGGTCTCGCGCCAATAATCGACAGTATTTTCATTTATTCTACACCCTTGACCTTTCCTTCATTCCAATGGACCGCCAAGATATTTACTCGGTCGTATCTGGGCATCGCGATGAGCTCCTTGGGTTCGTATTCGTATTTTTCAATCTCTTCTTGCGTATAGGTAAACTCTTCAACCGTCAATTTTTCCGGATAGATGAAATAGCGATTGGCATCGAGCACTGCCTCATCCACTCCTCGAATGCGATCGTCGATCTCAATGGCCGTCTTGACAGACGCCATCGGTATCATGGGCAGATCCTGATAGAGGGCCATTTGGATCTCATCGTATAGGACCTGTCTCTTCAGATAATCCCCCTCTTGGTCCGCCTTGTCCCAGAGGGCATCCAGCTCCTCATTCCCATAGCCGGAGTAATTGGTTGTGGATCCCTTGGTATACATGGCCTTGTGGGCATCAGGATTTTGCTGGCTCGGATAGTCAACTAGACAGAAGTCAAAGACGTCGCTGTTCGGATCCTTGAGAGCTGCTTCGAATTCCTCTGCGAAGAGCGGAACCAAGGTCAAGCGGATGTTTTGTGTCCGAAAGCTCTCCTGGATCATGATGGCAAAGCGCTCTGAGTATTCCCCTTCTCCCATTCGAAAGCCAAAGCGCAGCTCAGAGTCCTCGTGCTCTACCTGATAGTATTGCAGCTGCCGAAGGGCATCCGCTGTATCTGTGTCATAGAAGCGGTAGATGGCTCGGTCGTGAATCGTCCCCGGGCTAAAATAGCTATTGGCCACGGCCACATTGCCAGAGACTCCATGTAGACCGGCATATCCCGCTGGGTTGATTAAATGGGCGATTGCAGACCGCAATTCTTTGGTGCTGACATGGTCCTGTTTGACCTTGAAGAGCAGGGCGACATTGAAGCCATCCAGTAGCTGAAAGCCATTATAGTTTTCGTCTCGAAATGCAGGGGTGTCACCAGCGACGATCTGCCCCACCTGCATATTCCCATCCATCAGATCAAAGCGGTTGGTGGCGTCGTTGGCAGACACCTGATAGTGAATGGTCTTGATGGCCGGTTCTTCGTAGATGGAACCGCCTTGGTATTCCAAATCTACCACCTCGGTGTTGAACTTCTCATGGATATAGTATTTGCCAAAACGGTAAGCGGAATTCCCCACCAATACCTCTTTGTCATTTGGGGTGAATGCCTCGGTCTCTCTTCCCCTGTAGATATGTTCTGGCAATATCAGGATCTCGGACAGGCGATCGATAAAATAGGTGGAGGCGCGGGGCAGGGTAATCGTGGCGGTCAATTCATCTTTTTGCTGAATCACCACTTCCCTTCCGTCCAGCTGCATTCCATCCAGATAGACCGTATCCCGATGCTCTGCAATATACTGGAGGGTGTAGACGATGTCCTTCGCCGTCATCGATTTGCCGTCATGCCATTTGATGCCCTTTTTCAGCTTCAATTCAATGGTCTTACCATCCTTTGAGACCTCTGCACTCTCCAGTAGAACTGGTCGGATCCTCTGTTGATAATCCGGATATTCCACTAATAGCAAGGGCTTATACAGCGCATTGAGTAGCGTTCGGGTAGAGCGCTCTGCCCCATAGAAGGGATTCATATTCCCCAAAAAACCCACCAATCCGAAGGTGAGTTGATCTCCCAAAGGCGTTTGAAAATTGATGCGCTGTAACATTTGACTGCGCTGCCGATTGAATTCTGCGTGTTCAATGCGCTCAAGGGGAGTTTTCGGCGCTTTCTGCTCCTGGGTAGTCCCTTTACTCGTCGGTTGACATCCGACTAAGAGCAAGGCCGATACCAAAACTGAAACGAGTATTCTATATTTTATCTTCATCGATATACCTTTCCTTCACTAGACTTCTTCCCTATAATATAATACCAGAGAGGACAATTCAAGGAATTCCTAGGATTCCCATCAAAAGTGATCGCTCTGCTCCAATATCGTCCAGATCTTCTAAAAAATAGACCGATTGAAAGAGGCTATGCTATAATAAAAAACAAGGAATCGAAATGGAGTATTATATGCCTGCTATCAGCTTAAGTTTGATCAATTTATCAATTATATTCGTCACACTGATCGTCGTAGCTCTGGGGACTCTGCTCTTTTACCGTGCGGCGGGGAACCTCTCCCCTATGACCATCAGCCCCATCTCTGGTGCTTACTATATCCTACTGCTGCTGTCTGTATTCGGACTGACTCTATTCGCCGTCGGTGTCAATCACCACACTGTCCGTTATATGCGGCATGGAGATTCTAAGCAGATCGCCTGGTTGACTTCTCTGGTGCTATTTATCGTATTTCCCATAGTGATCATCGGTCTCAACAAGCTCTTTAAATTCGACCCGAATATCCATCAGGGCTACCTGGCAAAGGAGACGATCACCTACCCAGACTCCAACGCAGAGTTTATCACGGTGCTCATCGCAGCCGTCGTCGTCATCGCAGCCGTCATCTACACCTATGGGATGATCGGCATCGAAAACAGTCCGATCTACAATATGATCATCGGAACACCATCCGAAGAGCTCAGTCGCTTGCGGACCATGGCGGAGATGGAGTTCCCCGGCAACCAATATATCAAGAATATCTTTGGCATTGCCCTGACCCCCTTTGTCTCCTTTATCGCCTTTCTCTATATGCGCAAGACCAAGGAGACTCGCTGGATTGTACTATTTGTCCTATTGTTTATCTTCTCCAATCTGATCGCCTTTTACAATCTGCAAAAGGCGCCCATCATCGTCTATTGGGGAACCTTTTTAGTCCTATTAATGTATTATGGAGACCGGATAAAGCCCTTACACCTCATGATCGTAGGCGCCGTTGCCGCAGTGGCTATCCTGGCGATGTATACAATCATAGTCGATGCGCCGATCTCGTCCTTACTGAGTATCAACGAAGGGCCACTGAACCGGATCCTCTTGACGACCCCGTCAGGATATATCCTCCACATCGAGGTTTTTACTTATCGGGTGCCCTTCTTAAATGGTGCCAGTATGCCAAATCCACTGAACCGAATGGTCTTTGGTCAGGACGGAGTTATGCGCAGCGGCCGAATGATCATGGAGACCATCAACTTTCTGGGAATCCGGCAGGGTACGACTGGCGTTTACAATGGACTTTTCCTCGGAGAAGCCTACGCCAACTTTGGAAAATGGGGACTCTTCTTCTCCATGCTCCATATCCCGGCGATGTTTTTCCTGATCAACTTCATCTTCTTAAAACTCGAGAAGAACCCGATCACCGTTGCATTGTACACCTATTTCACCGTGAATCTGCTGATGACCATCAATGGCGGCTATGCGGACTATGTCTTCTCCATCATCTGGATCCTAGTCGCATTGACGGCTCTGGCGATGTGGCTGTTTATGACTATTCTGAGAAAACTGAAGGTATAAAAAAATCCATAGCGGCCCGGCTAAAATGCTGGGCCGCTATGGATTTATTTTTCGATCACCTCGACCAATTGGTCCGTTAGGGTTTCAAAATCAAAGGCATGGGCAGCAGAGAATGCCTTTTCTCTATATGCCGCCTTCTCTTCTTCCGTGAGCCTAGAGAAGGTTAAGATCCCCTCTGCCAGATGCTCGGGATCCCCTTCAACGGTTTTGCCACTCCCATATTGCTCTAATAGATCATAGCCACATTCCACATTGGAAATCGTCGGATTCCCCGATGCAAAATACTCGAATAGTTTATTCGGACTGAGCCCATATCGAAATACGCCAGGCAAATGGTCCAATGTCAAAATATTTAGATCCGCTTGCTCGAGTATGCTGGGGATTTGATCCTTTTTCACTCGGCCCATAAAGATCACATTTCGAATGCCCTGTTGTTCAACATAGGCCTTGAGAGCTTCCTCTTCGGTCCCATAACCGAAGATGTAGAAGCGGATGGACTCCTCCTTGTCCTGGATGAGCTGCGCAGCTTTGACAATCTGATCCACTGCATTGGCTCTGCCGATGGCTCCAGTAAAGACGGCCTTAAATCCTTTAAAATCCGAAAACCTCTCATCATAATATTGCACTTCATGGACGAGGCGCCGGAAATCCTCAAAGTCGATTCCATTGTTCACATAGCGCACCTTCGATGGATCTAAGCCGATGGACTTCACATATTCGGCCCCACCGGGAAAGGTGAAGATCAGTCGATCTGCATCGCGATAGATGCTCTTTTCGATTCGATAGAGCACCTGCGAGATAGGATGACGCTTTCCAAATCGCCCCATGGCGATAAAGGTCTCCGGCCACAAATCTCTCGTCTCTACGATATACTTAGCATTGCAGCGTTTGGCAGCTTTGCGCGCAGCCATCCAAGCCAGAGGATGTGGACCAGAGGTGTAGATCACATCAGGACAGTCAAAATCTCTCGTTACCGATCGTACACCAAAATAGAAATCCAGCATATTTCCAACCCGGCCGCCATTGTTGCCGAAGTAGTTCCTCGTCTTGATAAAGACGAAGGGCACATCGTCTACGACCTGGGTTTGGTAGGGGCTATGTCCATCCGTGTGATTGATCTTTGTATTATGAATGGTGGAAGCGGTGAAAATTGTCACATCGTAGCCACGCTGTATTAACTTTTTCGCAAAAATATAATGCCGCAGATACTTTCCCCCGTCTGGAGGTTCCGCATAGTGATTGATGATCCAAATCTTTTTCATAAAATCTCCTATTCCTCACTCCAACTATTATAATATAGATCTCGATCAGGATCAATATTCCATTCGCAATAAGTATTTCTTTTTCTTAACAATTAGTTCAAAAAAACTATTCTCTGTATCCCACTAAATAAGCCAATCTAATAAAATCTCTTGCGTTATATCAAATCAGTTTTAAATTAATACTAGTATAATGACTTTACTCGTTTCTTAGTGTGGTATAATTATATCATGAAAATGATTTCCAGATTGGAAATCGATATCAAACAAGGAGGAGTAAGCATGAAACATCTTCAAAAACTTGGTCGCGCTATGATGAACCCGGTTGCGGTGCTTCCCGTTGCGGCAATCTTGATGGGGCTAGGTTACTGGATTGACCCGCTATACTGGGGCGAAGGAAATCAATTCGCTGCTTTCTTGATCAAATCCGGTGGTTCGATCTTGGACAATCTGGGAATCCTATTTGCAGTTGGTGTCGCCTATGGATTGGCCAAGGATCGAGACGGTGCATCCGCCTTTTCTGGCTTGGTGGCATTCCTAATCATTACAACCCTATTGAGCCCAGGAGCGGTCGCACAATTGAGGGGTGTACCCGCAGAGGCAGTACTCCCGACAGAGGGCTTTGGCAAAATCAACAACGCATTTATCGGTATCTTATCAGGGATCGTCGCCGCCCTTTGCTACAATAAATACTCAGGCGTACAGTTGCCAGACTTTCTAGCGTTTTTTAGCGGGAGAAGATTAGCTCCTATCATGACTGCTTTCTTCATGCTGATCACATCTGGAGTCATGTTCTTCCTATGGCCTATCATCTACGGCGGATTAGTGGGTTTTGGAGAGAGTATACAGTCAATGGGGGCACTTGGAGCGGGGATCTACGCCTTTTTTAACCGGCTGCTCATCCCCACAGGACTGCATCATGCCTTAAACTCCGTCTTTTGGTTTGATACGATCGGGATCAATGATATTCCAAACTTCCTAAACGGCGTTGTCTCACCAGTACCCGGCGTCACCACTGGGATGTACCAAGCGGGTTTCTTCCCCATCATGATGTTCGGTCTACCAGGAGCCGCTCTAGCCATGTACCATACAGCAAAGACTGAAAAGAAGAAATTGGCCTTTTCCCTGCTCCTAGCAGCTTCCTTTGCGTCCTTCTTCACGGGTGTCACCGAGCCTCTGGAGTTCGGATTCATGTTCTTAGCACCTGGCCTGTATGTGCTACACGCACTGCTCACCGGAATCTCCGTATTCATCGCAGCGAGCCTCAAGTGGATGGCTGGATTTGGTTTCAGCGCAGGCCTCGTGGATCTTTTCCTGAGCATTCCCAATCCCTTAGCTACGAACTGGTATATGCTCATACCGATGGGACTGGTATTCTTTGCGATTTACTATATCGTATTTCGTTTTGCCATCACCCGATGGGATCTAAAGACCCCTGGCCGAGAAGATGACGATGCGGCCCGCGAAGGGGAAGGACAAGAACTGGCTGCAACAACGGACTTCGCCTCCATGGCATCGATCATCCTAGCCGGTTTAGGCGGCAGGGAGAATGTGGAGTCCTTGGACCACTGCATCACCCGGCTACGCGTAGAGGTCAGGGATCGTCTCGAAGTAGATGAGAAGCAGATCAAATCCGCTAATATCTCCGGGATCATCCGCCCCTCCAAAAATGGTGTTCAAGTCATCATCGGACCACAAGTCCAATTTGTGTACGATGAGATGAAAAAACTGATCTAGTGTTCCTTCCTGAGAGCCTCTCCTCTCAGGTTGCTAGACTTCCTTCTATATTTTGTAGTAGCCCAAGCCCCTCTGGCATCCATATGCTGGAGGGGCTTGGGTTTTATGCTCGTAGTATATTGATGATCCGCTGCAGCTTATCTCTGTCTACAGTTTGATAGTGGGTTTCTGCGCTTTTCCCCTCAGTTCCAAAGAAGATCTGGGGATGATTGGACATCGTGGGATCCTCTTGCAGCGTAAAAGCACCTATATGCACCTGCTCCGGTTTGACGATCTCCTTCAACCACCATAGATTATGCTCCCTCACCCCGCCAGAGATGAATTCGATCCGGCCTTTCGCTTGGACCCGCAGCTGGTCCATCAGAGCTTGCCCCTCTTCCAGGGTATTCTTCTGACCCTTGGTCAAAATTCGCCGAAAGCCCAACCGGATTAATTGTTCAAGGGCCTCGTATGGATCGGGAACCAGGTCAAAAGCCCGGTGGAAGACCGCCTGCGCCGGGCCGATGACCTCCATCATCTGCTTGCAAGCCTCCTCATCAATGCGACCATCTGCCCGTAAAAACCCAAATACGATCCCCTCTGCGCCATGCTCCACAAAATAACGGGCATCCCGTAGCATCACCTCTCGCTCGAGCTGACTATAATAGTATCCACTCTCCCTAGGACGCACCATCACCATAGCAGGGATCTGTGTCCTCTCTTTGAGCAGATGGAACATCCCATAGGAGGGGGTCAAGCCACCTAAGCTCATGCTCGTCGTAAACTCAATCTGATCTGCTCCACATGTCTCTGCAATCAGGGCATCCTCAACACTCCCACAACAAACTTCGATTCGCATCTGGACCTCCTTTTCCTTTCTAATCTCTTTACCCTGTGGTATTATTATACTAGATGAGATCGCAACTGCGAAATTTCTATATTTTTAACTTAGAATTCATTTAATAAATTTATCTCGAGGTATCTATGAAACCACTGATGATTCAAGGAACGACCTCCTCTGCCGGAAAGAGCACCCTGGTCAGTGCATTAGCCAGGATATTCGCCAGGGACAAAGTGGATGTCTACCCCTTCAAATCCCAAAATATGAGTTCGAAATACTTTTGGACCCAAGATGGTAAACGCTTGGCAACGGCCCAATATATCCAGGCCTATGCCGCATATCTCGAACCCCAAAGTGAGATGAACCCCATTCTATTGGTGCCGGAGACGGACATGGGCTCGGAGGTTTTCGTGCTGGGGAATTCGATGGGTGTAATGGGCGCCTCAGATTATTTCCGCTATCGGATTGAATTAAGGGATTTTCTAATAGACCTGTTTGCGAAACTGAAGTCACAGCATCAGCTCATATTGATTGAAGGGGCTGGTTCCCCTGCAGAGATCAATCTGCTGGAAAACGACATCGTCAATATGGGGATGGCTAGGATCGCCGATGCTGACGTCCTATTGGTGGCGGATATTGACCGGGGCGGCGTCTTTGCCTCCATATATGGCACGATTCAGTTGATTCCCAAAGTTGACCGTGATAGAATAAAAGGGCTCATTATCAACAAGTTCAGAGGTGATATCGAACTGCTCAAGCCCGGCCTTCGTCAGATCGAAGAGCTCACTGGTATTCCGGTGCTCGGGGTAGTTCCCTTTATCCATTTGGAAATCGCCGATGAAGACTCTTTGATCGACTATCAAAAGACGGCCAATTGTTGTTTTGACCCTTTGATTCTCTCCGAAGAACTGGATACCCTAGCGGATTTGGTGGAGAAACATGTAGATATTGAAGCAATACGTAGATGGATAGAGGATTAGAATGGTTGCACTGCTAGCAATCGTCGCCGATTGGATCTTGGGAGATCCCCAAAATTTCCCACATCCCGTAAAATTAATGGGACATCTGATCAGTGCCGAGGATAAATTGATTCGAAAAATATGTAAAACGGGGCCTTCCCTGCGAATGGGAGGTCTTTTTATCGTACTTTTGAATGTTCTCATTGTCTACTTTGGCGTAAGCATGGGGATCAATGCATTGGGGTTTAACAAACCCCTGCAATTCATCGTGACCACCCATCTGGCCTTTACCACCTTAGCCGCAAAATCTCTAGGTCTTGAAGCCAAAGCCGTAAAGAGGGAGATGAAGATCTCTATCGAAAGAGGCAGACTGCGCCTTCGATACATCGTCGGAAGAAATACAGAAAAACTTAATCAGTCGGGCATCATCCGAGCAACGGTTGAAACCGTAGCCGAAAACACATCGGATGGAGTGATTGCCCCACTGTTCTACTTAATCTTCGGCCTTCCCTTTGCCATGACCTACAAGATGATCAACACCATGGATTCCATGTTGGGATATAAAAACGATCGTTACCGCTATTTGGGCTTCTTTCCTGCAAAGATCGATGATCTGGTGAACTGGATTCCCGCGCGATTGACGGCCCTATTGATGATCTTTTCTGCATGGTTCAGCTTTGATGTGGGTGGAGGACTGAAGATCATGGCGAGGGACCATAAGAAACATGCCAGCCCCAATGCGGGTTATCCCGAGAGCGCGGTGGCAGGTCTATTGGGGATTCAGCTCGGAGGTGGGTCCTTCTATGAGAATATCTATATAGAAAAGCCCCTGATCGGCGATCCAAAGCGCCCTGTTCGAGCGAAGGATATCGATGATTCCGTCAAGATCATGTACCGGGCGGAGATTCTGTTTGCCATACTATATGGGGTCTACTATTTCTGGATTCGGGGGATCTTTCTATGAACCACGGCGGAGATATTTGGACCTATGGAAAGATTGGTGAGCTGGTCGATTTCAGCAGCAATATCAATCCCCTCGGATATCCTGAGGGCCTGCTGACAAAGATCCTAGAGGACTTCGATTCGGTTCACCGCTACCCAGATATTCAGTATCGGGCTCTACGTGGGCATCTCAGCGAATATCTGGGAGCAGATCCGGAAAATATAGTCGTTGGCAACGGGGCGATGGAACTGATCGACGGAATCCTCACCAGTGTGAAAAGAGTTCTGATACCCGTACCCTCCTTCGTGGAATACGAGCTAAGAGCTCATATACATGGCCTCGAAATGGTCTTTCTACCAATGGATAAACAGCTGCGTCCCATGCTGGATATCTGGGGGGAATATATCCGGGAATCTCGAGATGCCTCTACCGCCCTCGTCATCGCCAATCCCAGCAATCCCACGGGATATGTGTTCACCGAAGAGCAGATGCTAGAGCTGATCGACCTGTGCCAAATTTCCCAGGTGGAGCTGATCCTAGATGAGACCTTTGTCGAATTTACCGATGTGAACTATGATACCATCCAGATCGCAAGTGTGTTCGGCTTTGAGGGAGTCAGCGTCATCCGCGCGGCTACGAAGTTTTTTGGCATACCCGGACTCAGGCTGGGCTATGGAGTGACCAGCAGTAGGATGAAGGCCTTTTTAGACCAAAGGCTCAACCCCTGGTCGGTCAACGCTCTGGCAGAGATCGCCGGGTCCGTACTCTTTCAGGACCGCAAATACATCGACCAGACGAAACAATACATTCGGAAAGAGCGCAGCCGTATGCTGAATGCACTCAGTCAGCTCACTTTTTTGAAGCCCTATGCCTCCGATGCAAATTTCATCTTGCTGAAACTCCATTCGATGACAGCGGTAGAGCTATTCGAGGGAGCTTTAACACGGGGACTGCTCCTGAGAACCTGCGACAACTACCGAGGACTTGACCATCATCACATCCGCGTTGCAGTCAAATCAAGATCTGACAACGAAAGACTGCTACAATACCTACAGGAGGTAAATCAAATTGGAAAATAGCTATCGATTTTTTCGAAACACGGCCTGTCAGTACTTCCCCTGTCACAAGGTGGAAAACGAAGAGGAATTCAACTGTCTGTTCTGCTATTGCCCTCTTTTTCTCATCGAAGACTGCAAGGGCAATCCGACCTATCATAACGGAATTAAGGACTGCTCGAACTGCATCGTCCCCCACCGTCCCGCCGGCTATGATCATATCAATAATCTCCTGCGAGAAGAGGTCTTTGTAAAGGCAGTCGAAAGGGAGATCGCCAAGAACCGCGCAGAAAAAGAAGCTGCTGCTTCCGAATTAGGTAAATAAAATGGCGGAGTCTCGAATGGTCGAGACTCCGCTTTTCTTAATCCATATTGCCACCCATCTCGAGCAGCTGTTCTCTAAATCTGCGAAGGTCCTCCTTGGACTCGATGATCTGTCTTCGGATTGACTCTTCTGATGGTCCGCCAAAGACCTTGCGCCTTTGGACGGCCGCTTCCAGCTCTAGATAGGGATATAGGTCTGCTCCAAATAGCTGCGTGTAGGACTGGTAGTAGTCCAGGGGCAGCTCCTCTAGGGAAACCCGCTTTTCTACTGCATCCCGGACGATATTCCCCACGATTACATAGGCATCACGAAAGGCCATGCCCTTTTGCGCCAGATAATCCGCTAAATCCGTAGCATTGATATATCCATATTTCGCCTGTTCACGCATTCGAATCCTGTCCACCCGCATCGTTCCCAGCATCCCATCGAAGATCACCAAGATCTTTTTCATGGTATCCACTGCATCAAAGACCGCCTTCTTGTCCTCTTGCATGTCCTTATTATAGGCGAGGGGCAGTCCCTTCATCGTCGTCAGCATTCCCATCAAGTAACCGATGACTGTACCTGTTTTACCCCTGGTCAGTTCTGCCATATCTGGATTTTTCTTCTGTGGCATGATGGAAGACCCCGTCGAGAAGGAGTCATCCAGCTCGATAAAGGAGAATTCCTGGGTGGAGAACAGGATGATCTCTTCGCTGAGACGAGACAGATGCATCATGCACATGGAGATCACAAACTCCAGTTCAATCACAAAATCTCGGTCGGAGACGGCGTCCATACTGTTGCGCATCGGCCTTGTAAATTCTAGTAGACCAGCTGTCAGATGGCGGTCGATGGGATAGGTCGTGGTCGCGAGGGCTCCTGCTCCCAGAGGGCATTCGTTCATCCTACGGCGATAATCCAATAGCCTGTCGGCATCCCTCAGAAGCATCTGCACATAGGCCAATAGATAATGACCAAAAGTGACGGGCTGAGCCGGCTGTAGGTGGGTATACCCAGGCATGATCTGACCTGCAAATTCCTCGGAGCGGCTCAGCAAGGTCTCCAGTAAGGCCAGCAGCCTGTGAAAGATCTCGTCTGTCTGCTCCCGTAGATAGAGCCTGAGATCCGTGACTACCTGGTCATTCCGGGATCGACCAGTGTGGAGCTTCTTTCCAGGTTCTCCTATCCGCTGGGTGAGCACCTGCTCTACAAACATATGAATGTCCTCGGCTCCCAGATCAATCTCCAGCTCCCCAGACTGTATGTCTTCCAAGATGCCCTTTAGTCCCCGTTCGATGACCTCAGCATCCTCCTGTGGGATGATCTCCAGTCGTCCTAGCATCTGAACATGGGCAATGGAGCCCTGGATATCCTGGGCAAACATCACATGATCCACTCCAATTGAGGAATTGAACTCATTTGCTATGCTGTTGATCTCCTTAGAAAAACGACCACTCCAAATACCCATTTTCGAACTCTCCTTTTTCATTTGTGGAATTGAATTATGCCATCAGACCATCATGAGGGCACAATCAAATCCCACTGATTACTTCTTTAAATTTTCTCGCATCATCGTCTGAACTTTAATGGGCAGTGCATATAGGTTTACAAAGCCCTGACTATCCGTCTGATCGTAGACGCCGTCTTCTCCGAAGGTCGCGTATTGCTCATGGTACAGAGTGAAGGGAGAGCTGGCGCCAGCATTGATGACATTGCCCTTATACAGCTTCAATTTTACCGTTCCGGTGACCGTCTCCTGTGTCACATTAATAAAAGCGGCAATGGAATTTCGAAGGGTCGTAAACCACTTACCATTATAGATCAGCTCTGCCAAGACATTTGCCACTTCAATCTTATACTGCATCGTATCCCGATCTACGGTCAAAGCCTCCAAGAAGGAATGCGCACGATACAAAATGGTCGCTCCTGGATTCTCATAGACCCCTCGAACCTTCATGCCTACGAGCCTATTTTCTACGATATCGTCGATTCCGATCCCATTGGCTCCACCGATCTTGTTCAGTTTACGGACAATATCAGAGCCCTTCATCTTTTCCCCATTCACTGCAACGGGCACGCCCTTTTCGAAGTCAATCGTCACATAAGTCGCCTCGTCGGGTGCATCCTCTGGATTGACACTCAGGGTCAACATATTTTTCCAATTGGGTTCTGCCTCAGGGTCTTCCAGTTCCAAACCCTCATGGGAGATATGCCATAGGTTTCGGTCTTCGGAATAAGAGCTGTCTCCAGATCTCTTAATCGGAATCCCGTGTTTTTCTGCATATGCCAACTCGTCATCCCTGGATTTGATCTCCCAAACCCTCCATGGTGCAAGAATCGGAATCTCCGCATCGAAAGCTCGAATTCCCAGTTCAAAACGGACCTGATCATTTCCTTTTCCCGTGCAGCCATGCACGATGGCATCTGCCTTTTCTGCGTGAGCGATTTCTACGAGTCGCTTTGCGATCAATGGTCTGGCTATCGCCGTTCCCAACAAATAGTCCTTTTCGTATTTCGCACCGGCTTTCAGTGTAGCAAAGGCGAAATCATCGATAAATTCATCAATCAGATCTTCGATATAGAGTTTGGAAGCTCCTGAATTGATGGCCTTTTCCTCCAGTCCATCTAATTCCTCCTCCTGTCCCACATCCGCAGCTACACAGACCACTTCACAACCATAGTTTTCCTTTAGCCAGGTGATGATGATCGACGTATCCAATCCGCCGGAATAGGCTAAAATGACCTTTTTTAAATCCAACTTTTCCATATTTCCCTCCTAAAATAAAAAAGCCCCTCTTCTCAACCATGAGAAAAGAGACGAATACCATCCGCGGTGCCACTCCTTTTGACGACGATTGTCGTCCACTTCAACCTTTAACGCAGGCATACGGATAGGGCTCACAATACCTCGCTCACCATATCTTCTCCATGTTCCTATTTCACGCTGCTTCCACGACAGCCGCTCTCACCTTTTCGGCCTCTCTGGGGTGCTTCCACAGTGCTACTACACATTTCAACGAATCAATGTTAATTATAGTGCAAGAAAATCCAATTGTCAACTAGGACTTAATAAATTATCAAAATGGCCTATTATCCGCGATCTCCGCCTGTATTTGTGCTTTCCAGGCGGAGATCACGAACAGATCGTCAACTTTCTAAATTTCCCCTATTGTTCCACTGCATCCAATGCTTCTTGGGGAATCGTCATGTCGATCGGCTGGTTGAGACTCTTGTAATCCATCTTCATCGTCTGCTGAATCGTCATAGGGGTCTCTCCCTCTTCGATTTGGTACTCCGCATCCATATCCAATCGAATGGGTTCATAAGTGGTCTTGTTCAAAAGGTATTTGTAATCCAGAGCATTGATCTTAATCTCAGGCATTTCTTCGCCATCCATTATCGGAGAGTTCTTTAGAACCTGCTCCATCAGGGCCTGTCCGTCTCCCTGATAAGTCAACAGATATCCCTCTTCCGTATCTTCAACTGTGAAGTCCTTCTCTACCTCTTTCATAATACTGAGGTATTCATCGGCATTGAAACTCTCCAGATACTGATCTGGGTCCATAAATGCCTCGTCTTGCTTCATCTTTATCCATGAAGTCGTCTCGCTGCCGGGGATTTGCATATACATGAACTCCTTGTCCATATACATTTCCACCTGACCCATTTGGACCCCAGCCGTTTCACCCATATCCATGACCATATGCATGAACAGCGGTTCAAGATTGAACTTCATATCCATGTCCATCTTGATCGCATCCTCGGGCATATCTGTACCAATCATCTTCATCGTGGTGAACATCGTCGCCTCAATGCTGGAAATATCTTTATTCATCTCTTGAGCCTTCGCTAAGATCTGACCAGCAGTCATGTTTTCAGTTGGCTGTTCCGCGACCGCCTGCTGTTCCCCTGCCGTATTCGTCTGTTGTTGATCACATCCTGACAATATCAGCAGCGCTGAAATCATCAAGACACTCAATATCTTTTTCATTTCATTCTCCTTTCACATAGTTCATAATAGTATTTTATCACATATGTTCTCCGTCGGTTAATATTTATAGTTTTTTATGTTCGTAAGAAATGAATACTGGATTCAAATGAAACAGCACCAGATGTGTGCTCATCTGGTGCTGTTGTAAGAATATCGATGGTAGGTAATCACATATGCTCATGCGGCATCTAGCCTGTTACACTTTTATCCTATTCCCGTCCACAGTATCCCCTCTCCTTTTTTGCTCTGAGTTCTGGGGGCAATTCGATGAGCAGGATTACACTGTTTCAATCCTCACTTTTTCCGCCGTTTTTTATCAGCTACGATAAAGGCTGCTCCCGTAAATAGGATCGCCGCCATATGCAGTCCATAACCACCGACAAAGGTATATGGGTTTTGGCCGCTTGCTTTTGTGGATGACTTTGTTGGCTTAGCAGGCGTCGTTGGCTTTGGCTCTGGCTTCGGTTCTGGCTTTGGTTTGTCCTTCTTCGTATTGACGATGTCATAGCCATTGTAGCTGACTTCATAGCCATTTGGGACGATCTCTTTGACGGTATATGCATAGGCATTTCCATCTAGGCCTACTTCTGCCAATTCGCTGAATTCGTATTTCCAATCCTGCTTTGCCGTGACCTCCATTCGATCAACTTCTCTGCCATCTCGATATAAGATCACCGTAATGGATTTCGGTCGGTCCGATGCCTCATCATTCTTCCAAGTCTTAACGCCTTGGATGTTGATTTTTTTCGGCGTTGGCTGTGGGTCTGGGCTTGGCTTCTCCTGCTTGGTATTAATGATATCAAAATCACTATAGCTGACTTCATAGCCTTCTGGTACAATCTCTTTCACCCTGTATACATAGGCCTTTCCAGTAGCGTCTTCTGCTGCCAATTTACCAAAATCATACTTCCAATCGTCTTTCGCTGTCACTTTCTTGTGATCGACTTCTTTGCCATCTCGGTATAGGATCACATCAATTGATTCTGGACGATCCGATGCAATGTCATTCTTCCAAGACTTAATGCCTTTTACGATGACCTCATTAGGGTTCGGTTTCGGTGGTTCGGGGGGCTCTGGCGTTTCCACTTTACTATTTGTGATGGTAAATCCACTTTCTGCATTTCCCATCACAGTGGTTTGATATCCCTCTACTTTTGTCTCGTCGATCGTATAGATAATTTTCTTACCGTCTTTATTGACTGGTAGATTTTCGAAGGTCCATTTCCAATCTTCTGCCTTGGTCACTTTTTTGGTCTCAACAGTTTCTCCATTTGCCAATAGCTCAATTGTGATGCTCTGAGGCCTCATTCTATCTCGATTGTAATTATCCTTCCAAATCTTTTTCCCTACGACCTCGGTGGTTTCAGGAGTGTAACTATTGGTGACAATGTAGCCATTGGCTGCCGTTCCGGTGATCGCCACTTCGTAGCCCGCCACCTCTACCTCTTCTAAGGTATAGACGATATCCTTTCCTGCCACTTTCTGAGCTAGATCCGTAAAGCTTCCGGTCCAGTTATTGTTGGCGTTTAAAATAAGGGTTTTTCCAGTGTCTCTGCCATCGGCTAAGAGCTTGATGCTTACTGATTCTGGACGTTTGCCATCTTGGTCATTGGCATCCTGCCAGCTCTTGGTCACCTGAACGCTTGTCGTGCCCGGCTTGTAGCTATTGGTGATATCATAGCCATCAACCACGGTTTGATAATTCTCAATCCCGTCTTCTTGAAGTGTATAGTTGATCTTTGCACCGTCTTTGTATACTGCCAGATTTTCAAAGGACCATTCCCATCCATCAATTGCTGTAACTTCCTTTGTCTGAATGACTTCTCCATTTGCCAGAAGCTTAACTGTGATACTCTCAGGTCTCTTTCCATCTTGGTCATTTTGATCATCCCATGTCTTAGACCCTACGACCTCGGTGGTCTCGGGAATGTAACTATTGGTGACAATATAGCCATTGGCTGCCGTTCCGGTGGTCGCCACTTCGTAGCCCGCCACCTCTACCTCTTCTAAGGTATAGACGATATCCTTTCCTGCCACTTTCTGAGCTAGATCCGTAAAGCTTCCGGTCCAGTTATTGTTGGCGTTTAAAATAAGGGTTTTTCCAGTGTCTCTGCCATCGGCTAAGAGCTTGATGCTTACTGATTCTGGACGTTTGCCATCTTGGTCATTGGCATCCTGCCAGCTCTTGGTCACCTGAACGCTTGTCGTGCCCGGCTTGTAGCTATTGGTGATATCATAGCCATCAACCACGGTTTGATAATTCTCAATCCCGTCTTCTTGAAGTGTATAGTTGATCTTTGCACCGTCTTTGTATACTGCCAGATTTTCAAAGGACCATTCCCATCCATCAACTGCTGTAACTTCTTTAGTCTGAATGACTTCTCCATTTGCCAGGAGCTTAACCGTAATACTCTCAGGCCTCTTTCCATCTTGGTCATTTTGATCATCCCATGTCTTAGACCCAGTAATATTCATTCTCTCCGCTTTATTTGTTACTGTGGTTCTATAACCAAAACCATCATTCGCAGAGATTACAAACTCACCGATTGGGGATGGTGTTTTGCCAACGACAACACCATCCAGATAATAGGGTCCATAAGTCGTATTATCATAAATATATTCTGGGGCAGTGGAGGTTTGAACCAATCGATAAGATCCGTTTGCTAATTTGGGAAAAGCTAATGCTCCTGATGTGTCGGTAGTTCTCTCATATAGAGTTCCATCAACGATAACATCCGTCCACACACCCGCCACATTTTCTTGTAATTTGAATTTTGCTCCAGGAATCACGATTGATGGATCATCAACATCCACTAGTTTTAAGGATACGGTTCCGATCGTTCCATCTCCTGAACCCCCGCCATCAGATATGGTATAGGAGGCTTTCGAACTAGCATCTATCACACCTGATACTATTCTCTTGGCTTCATTTGTCAAAACTGTTGTTTCACGAATACCAGGATATTTGGTATTTAATTCAACTCGATAAGATACTACTTTTCCTTTGGATGGTCCGCTTGACCCAAAGACATGGCCCACTGTGGCATTCCCTTCAACCCATGGTTCAAACTGGGCATAGCTGAGCGCACCATTCTCGGAGAGGTCGCCAAAATTCGCTAAGAATGTATCCCCTCCCGTTGTACTATCAGTATAAATACCATAACTCATCTTTTGATTTGATATGCGAGCCTTGAAGTTGTCATAAGACTCATTGCTTTCTTGTGTTAATAAAGTGAAAGCACCCTTAGCATTGTGATGTTGGGAACCTGTTTCAATTGGATAGACTGTTCCCTTTTGAAAGCCTTGGGCATTTGCTGGATCAATTGTCGCAGTATAAAAATTATGACGAACTGCATATATTTTGATAGAAGCTGGATCAATTACCCCATTTCCAGGAATCACATCTTCTAAAACTACATTTTCTAAACCCACAAAATCAGGAATCCAATTGGGAAAACCAGGTGTTTTAAACAGACTTAAAGCACCGATCTGGTTAATATTTATTCCCATATATGATGTAGTATTATAATTCCCAGACCATGCCCCTTTTTCTAAAGGTCGATTGTTAATGGTAAAGGGATTTGGATCTGGATCCGGTTCTGGCTCTGTCTTCGGTGCAGTGAAAGTGATTGGGATGCTTTTCGTTCCAACTGTTAAATCCTTCGTCACTTCCACCTCTGGAGTCGCACCAACATTATTGGCTTGAAGACGAGCACCCGTTTCAAAAACCAAATTGACAGCTGTTGCTTCATCAATTCCCTGAGTAAATGTGATGGTGAGTTTATCCTGCGTAAATGCTACACTCCCTATTTGCGTTCCAGCTTCGTTCTTCAATGGAATAGCATTTAACAATCCAGCCCAATCACTCGTAAAGAGTTCTCCAATATTACTATTCAAAACTACTGTATCACCGGCAACGATTGGACTACCCGTCGGAGTGTTAATACTAATGCCAACCTTCAGCTCTATGTATTTTTTTTGTTCAACCGTACTAGGGGTCGCCACCAATACATTGACAATGGTATTTACGTCCTCTCTCTCAGCAGCGAATGCGGTGGGCATAAATAATGTGATCGTCAGCAAAATACTCAAAATAATTGCATATCGTCTCTTTCGATTGTTCATCTAACTTCCTCCAGTTCAACTAGATTAAATTAATCTAACTATTTGGTTTATAATATCAAATTGTATCGTTGAAATCAAGACATTCATTCTTCAATTCAAGGTATTATCCATATTTCCTATATCATTGTATCTAATTTTGAAGGACCCTTTCCGGTATGACTATCTTAGATATGGTTTCCATATTACTGCTTTTTCCCATTACAATATTCAGTTACAATTTGAGCTCAGTAGTTACACCGGAAACAGTGAACTTCTGAGCTCGGATTTTCAAACTATACTCCCTTGCCAAACTGGCAATTGGGATAATGACATTCCTGACAGTTCAGGCAGAAGCCTCCGTAGCCCAGATTTGCGAAATCCTCTTGGGTCATTTCCACTCCTGCACTCACATAGGGCAGGATGATATCAAAGGCGGTAATGGGCATAAAAAGGGCGCCCGCAGGCAGTCCGATAATGGCGGTGCCATCCGCAAAATAGCCGAGCATGGACATTGCACCAGGTAAGATGGGAGCGCCATAGGTGACCACTTTCGCACCGGAACCTCGGATGGCGATGGGAGTATAATCGTCAGGATCAACACTCATGCCCCCTGTACAGATGATCAGTTCAGCGCCGGCATCTCTTGCTCTTTGGATGGCGCTGGAAATCACGCCCAAGTCATCGGGACAGATTTCATGGTGTATCATCTGCATATCAAAAGCAGCTAGTTTTTTCTCAAGCACGACGGTAAAACCCTCTTTGACCCGTCCGTAAAATACTTCGTTCCCTGTGATGACGATCCCCACATTGAGGGGTCGAAGAGGAAGTAGCTCGAAGATAGGATCTCCTTCGGCAATCACCTTTGCCCTTTCGAGTTTCTCCGGCTCGATCATCAAGGGGATAATTCGCATACCCGCCAAACGATCACCTGCATCAACTGGGATATTGCCCTTCCGAGTGGCAATCATCATCTCACCCAGCATATTCAGCCCATAGAGCCGATTGGTATCCACGCGAAAAAAACCAGGCCGATCCGCCAGTATCTCCACCTTGCCCTCTTTGATATCCGAAACAGACATCCCATCGTTCAGACACAATTCTGCCAACGCCATCGCTGCATCATTTTCATGAATATATCCCTCATCCTCAGCTTCTAGCACATAGATATGGTCCTTTCCCATGGAGAGCATCATCTCTACATCCTCCATTCGAATGATGTCCCCTCTTTTATATTGTCTTCCCTTCGTAACACCGGGTACGATACGGGTCAAGTCATGGGCAATTCGCTGCCCTACAGCATCACATGTCGCGATCTTTCTCAATTATTCCCTCCTGCTCCTTCATGCATCTTATTATACATGAAAAAGGATAATAGATTCCACAGATTAAAAAAATACGGGGGAAATGTTTCCCCCCGTAATGTGAATTAAAGTAGCTCCCCTTGGTGAATCATATCTTTTAACTGTTCTATATAATCGTATAGGTAGACATCGGACTCTATCGGCGGCAAGTGCCTCTCGATCCTAGCATATAGCTCTTTTGCCCTTGCGCTGACCCTTGTCTGCTCACGGACAAATTGATAGAGTTGATAGCTTGTGAGCAGTTCAATGGCCAGGATATATTCCAGGTTCTTTGTCACTTCTTGCAGTTTATATGCAGCATTGTAACCCATGGAGACATAGTCTTCTTGATTGGCACAAGTGGGTATGGAGTCCACCACTGCAGGCATACAAAGCCCCTTCATCGTGTTTAATAGACCTGCCTGGGTGTACTGCGGGATCATCAGACCATTGTTTAGGCCAGGATTCCGAACTAAAAAAGCTGGATAACCCGATAGTTTCGAATCCAGCATCCGAAAGGTTCTCCGTTCACTCATCTTGGCTATCATGGTGTCCGCAATTGCAAGGCAATCTGCGGCTAATCCGATATAGGATGCGTCTGGATTGCCACTGGAATAGGTATCCATCCCCTCCTCAACTTCCAGTATGACCGGATTGTCCATACAGCTCTTTAGCTCTCTCTCGATGGTGTCCAAGGACTGTTTGATCTTTTCCTTCGCCGCTCCATGGACCTGAGGCACGCAGCGCAAAGACAGAGCGTCTTGGAGTCGCTGTTCTCCTTCCTGATATATCTGGGCATCTCCCATGCTCTCGCGTAAGAGCTGCGCCGTTTCGCCCTGCTCTGGTTGTTTGCGGATCGACATCACGCCTGGGTCAAAGGCTCGGATATTACCTCCACTCATCTCGATGGTCAATGCGGCTATGCGATCGGCACTGGCGGCCGCTCTGAGCGAACGATAACCGCCGACCGCAGCAAGGGCTGTAGCACTTGTCGTACCCGAGATCAAAAACAGAGCCTCCTTATAGGTGAGCACTAAGGGTGCCCAGCCAAGGCCCTCAAAGACCTCTGAAGCCCTCTTCTCCTCTTTCTCTACAAAGATATTTCCCTCTCCGATAGCGACCAATCCGAGATGGGACTCTGGGGAGAGATAACCGACAGAACCCTCACAAGGTACGACTGGATACAGCTTTTCGTTGAGCATGTCGATATATCTTTGAAGAGTCTCCACTCGCACACCACTATATCCTTTGACGCCATGTACGACGATCGCCAGCATAAGCGCACGTACTTCCACCTGGGTCATCGCTCGTCCAACCGATGTCGCATGACTTCGCAGAATATTGCGTTGAAAGATCTCAGTCTGTGAGCTGTCGATTGCAATCTCGCTATTTGCACCGAGTCCCGTCGTGACACCGTAGACGACTTTGCCTTCCTCTCCAGCCTGGCGGACATAGGCAGCGGATTTTTCTATTCGCTCTTTTGCTTCAGATGATAGTTCGATTGGTTCAAACCGCTCTACAACGCACATGAAATCCATGAGGTTGAGGTTTTGATCAATCCGAATCATAGCAGTTCTCCTTCCTTGATTCTCTCCAATAGGTCAATACTTTTTGATAATCTTCCGGACAGTCCACATCAAAAAATGGCGTCTCTTCCAGAAAATCGAGTTTGTAAACACGATCCATATGGGATCGGAGGATAAATCGAGGTCCGATGTCCCCTTTTATTTGGAAGATCTTCGGAAAAAACCATCTTCCATAGATATTGGGAAGTCTTCGATGACCACGGTAATAGGGAGCCAATATACTGCCTTGTGGGTCTGGCACCGCTTCAAATGCTGCCAGCATCTGATTGAGTATTCCAGACGAGACCAATGGCATATCTCCAAACACAAAAATCACCCCGTCGGACTTAAGAGGTACATGGCTCAAACCCAGTTTCATAGAAGAACTCATCCCCAAATCGCTGTTTTCATTTTCCAGCATCGAAATACCATAAGAGCAGCATAGATCCCGTATTCTAGGGTCACTATACACGAGAATGGGTGTGGCCAGATTTGATCTGGCCACATTTTCAATCACCCGTTCCACCAATGTCTTTCCCCCAAAATCCAATAGGAGTTTATGCTGCTCACCCATGCGAGAAGATTTTCCCGCGGCGAGTATGATCGGCGTAATCATCGTTATTCTTCGATTTTATCCACAAAAAACAGTTTGATAGCTGAAACCACCTGGAGAATAAAGATGAACAAGACTACAAATCCTCCAGCAGCGGCAAGGGCTTTCATCCCCTCAACTCCCTGCTCCGTTCCACCGAAAGCGGCTAAGATGATGGCGATGATACCGATGAGCACACCCCATAACACCTTCAAGAATCCTGGAGCCTCCGTTCCGATCGGCACATCTTTGATACACATGGACGCGACGTTGTTGGAGGTTACATCCGCAGCTGTGACGAAGGAGATCAGGATGACGAATATGTTGACTGGTATCAGGATCACTCCCAATCCAAAGGGCATGTTTTCTAGGAATTGCCAAAGTGCTGTAACAGCGTTGTTGTTGGTGATCGTGGCAACTAGATCCACCTGTCCAGACATCTGCATTGCCAGAGCATTGTTACCCCAAATGGTAAACCATAGGAGACCAAATACGGAGGGCAGGATGAAGTTGACAATCATGAATTCCCGGATCGTCCGTCCGTTTGAAATCACACCCATAAAGATCCCGGTTACTGGTGCATAGGCGATCCAAACCGCCCAGTCAAATAAGGTCCAAGACCGAGTGAGGGCCGCCCCTCCAATGTCAATCGGGTCCAATGCCCAAAGGAAGAAATTATCTCCCCATTCTGCCAGAGCAGCTGTCGCATTTCGGACCATGAAGAGTTTGGGTCCGATGATGATTAAGAGCAGTAGCAGTGCATAATAGAACCAAGCATTTAAGTCCGCCAGTCGCTTCAAGCCCTTGTCCAGTCCAATATAAGCTGACGATGTGTAAAGGATGATGGTGATGGCTCCAACGATGACAAACATCATCAGATTGTTGGGAATTCCATAGGAATAATTTAAGCCCGTCGTGATCAAAATGATACACATGGTTAGACCGGAGCAGAGACCTAGGATCAACGCCATCATGGAGAGGGTGTTGACGATATTGGCCAAAATCCCCTTGCTGATTCGTTCTCCAAAGAGAGGCTCCAAAGTTGCTGTAACGGTCAATTGCTTTTTCTTATTGTAATATAAGTAGCCGATCAGGATTCCCGCTAGAGCATAGATTGCATAGGGGAAGAAAGTCCAGTTGTAAAAACTTCTGGCCATGGCAAAACGAGCTGCCTCAGCTGAAAATGGTTCGATGCCAAGTTGAGACAATTCTCCATAGATATTGCCAAAATAGATCAAGGGCTCATTGACACCCCATGTTAC
>JAUNUQ010000052.1 GCA_030538075.1 Tissierellia bacterium | reverse complement strand
TGAAGCCGGATGAACCTGTAAAGCCGAAGCCTCCGGTGACACCGACCAAGCCGACGCCGCCGTCAAAGGTAGTGATCCCCGAGACGGGAGATGTGGAGTTTTACCTGTTTATGGTGAGCGGATTTGCGCTGATCCTATTGGGAGCTTGGATTACAAGGGATGCGGAATTGAAATAATAGATTGGCTTTGTGAATGGGAGAATGAACAGATCCAATAAAACTTAGGAAAATAGAATTAGACAAAATAATATCTGCCAATGGCTTCTCATTGAGCCATCAGATATTATTTTGTGTTTCAGGAACACGGAGAAGATTCCTAGGAATCTCCACCGTGTTCTTTTGGTTTTGCCATACCGTTTTCTGCTATTATTTGTCAGATCAGTCTATTGAACATGATTCAGGATTTCCTGGACTTCTTCGCTGGTCAGCTTCATTTTACTTGCAAAAGAATCCATGGTCTCCACTGTGTTCAGTGATGCAAGTCCCATCTTTTCGGAGAGGGCGTCGAAGAGGGGAGGGGTTTTCGTCTTTAATAGCAGGAGCTCTTCGCCTTTTCGGAGGACGGTCACATTTGCATGCTGAATTGCCGTGACGATATCTTCAGTTGAAGCATTTAGTCCTGCCATTTCAGCTGCCATCTCCAATATCATCTGTGCCATGATGCTGACATAGCAGAGGGTATAGGCGCCGATGATGGCGCTATTGGTCCAATGAAATTTAGGGAGCTCATCAAAATAGTTTTTAAAGAGCTTCGATAGAAATGTCATCTTCCAATAATTCGTGTAGATTTTGCAGAGTTGTTCCTGGGTTAAATCCGGATTGCTGTGAAGCAGGATACGATAGCCACTAAATCTCTGCTTTTTTAGGAATTGATTGATATTCATAGAGAATTCTTCGTCATTTAATACCTGCACGTCAATGGGGGCGTTCCGACCAGCTCCTCCATGTAAAACCGATACACTACATCGATACATTTCATCCAGGGTCAGATTATCACGATCACGGCGATCATTAGCAGCTAGTTTGGGTGAAAAGTACAAAGTTAAGTCCCCTGTTCCTTCTAATGGGAATGCTGTGTTTGCATATTTGAAATGTCCAGGTATCCTCTGGTATTTGTGTAGTAGTTCCGTGGAGTCCTGCTGATAAGTTCTCGTGTATCCCCTGTCTTGAAAGATCCTCTGATCCAGTCCCTCCGTGGCGCTGACGATCTTGGTCGCCAATATGTAGTCGTATCCCAATCGGTCGATTTCTCTTAGAGTATCCTGATCCATTAGGCCTCGATTGCTGACGATGGTTATATTCTCCATCTGGAGTAGATCTTGTATGCGCTGGATGGCTTTTAGGATTTGGGAGGTATGGGCTCTTTCTCCTGAAAAGAGTTCAAAGCCTAGGGGGAGGCCTCTTTCATCGGTGACCAAAGTCATAACGACGGATTCCCTCTTTGAGGGGGTCTGGGGGGTGATGTCTTTATAGTCCAGATCGCCCTTATAGACCCGTTCAAAATCCAAACGGCAAATGTCGTAGATATAGGCGATCAGTCGACTTGGAATTCGCTCTTCGATATGATGATAGATGAGTTTCTCAAAGGCCTGTTTGTTCTTTCCGAATTTTTCGAGCATTCTATGGGTTTTCTGTGGGGTCAATGTGTTTCCAGGAAGGATATAGGGTTCCCTGTGGGACCAGTTCATCTCCTCTAAGGCAGAGACAACGGGCTCTCCCGCATTAAAGATCTTGATGGTGTTAGCATAGGACAAGAGTTCTTTCTCTGCAGGAGTCAGCCAATTCATCTTGGAAAAAGGCAAAATCATCCCGTAGACTTTTTTATAGAGGAAGACTCCATAACCGAAGACATAGCAGGCATTGGATGGAGAATCCTCTTTCAAGGTATCTTCGAAGGATTCCATTTGACGGATTAAATCATTTTGCTGATTGGTTTTGCAGTTGTGCTCCTCTACACGGGCATAGAGCTTATTTAAGAATTCTGGATCCTTTTCCAATTGGAGATCCAATCGACCAAAGGACTCGATCGTGCGATGCTTTGGCTTCCCGGTTTCTGGATCTCGATAACTCTCGTGGATGTAAACATATTCTTTGCCGTTGACTTTTCTAATGGTAACTCGCATATTGCACCCTCCTTTTTCCGATTCAGATAGCAATTACTACATAATATTTACGTTTTTCTTTTGGTATTTCTTCGGAAAACCTTTTTTAATCTACAAATAATCTACTCGTAATAAACTTTGGAATGATCAAAAATGGTTAAAAATGCCAATCATCTCAAAATTTTCCGAGGAAAATCGTTGAGGATTCGTCACAACGGTATTTGGATTTGAACTATTCAATTCATATGATATCATTAAAATCAACAAATGAAAAGTACATGAATAAGTTTCTGCATCTCCAAAGTAGATCAGCACGACATGGAGGCAGAGTGATCTTCATATGGAGAAAATATCTAAATTCACTCGATGAAATTACAGTAGATAACAGGAAAGGAGGGAGAAAAGGATGACGATTAAAAAAAGCAAGAGAATCATATCGAAGTTTTGTGTCTTATTGCTCCTCATTTCCCATCTTTCACCACTGTTATCCATCGGATACGCAGTTGAGAGCACGAATCCGATCTTCTCTGCCTTCAGTGAGGTTTTTGCGGATTCTAAATCCATGGATTGGGTTGTTGAGGATTTGGGCGCATCTGGTGAAAAATCCGTCCAGCTAGTGCTGAACGCTAAGAGAGGTCAGGAGAGCGAGAAACGAATCACTTTTTATGCGACAGATACAATCTCGATCGAAACAAAGCAATCGGCAGGATCAAAGAAAGATTTACGGACCGTAGCTGATCCTGAAAACCCTGGAGCAACGCGCCAAGAGAACATCCTCACAGTAGACACCAGCAGTTGGGACCTGAGCACAGGTATTGAGAGCATTACATATAATCAAACGACAAAAGTCTTTGAAGTAAACCTCTTATCGACCAGCGAAATAGAGAGCATCATCTTTCCGGCAAGAGTCACAGAGGGACAGCATTATGGTCTAATCGCCCTAGAGGCAAAGAGAGATCAGTGGAATAAGGCGGTTTACGAGTATCAAGCTCCAACCGAGACCACAGAGGAACCGGCACCACTGCTGGATGAAGCAGAGGAGATCCCCTCTAAAGAAATTCCAGTCCAAGGGTCTATAGCACTGAAGATACCAAAGAATCTGTTTACAGAGATGGCCAATCCCATCAACATCTACTTCGAAGAGTTGGCTGTAAAACAGGCGGAAGAAGCTGCAGCAGTGCAGAGGGAAGCAGAAGCATTGCTTGCGGAGCAGGAAGCAGCGGCGAGATTTGCCGAAGAGCTAATTCGAGCAAAGGAAGGGGAAAAGGCAGAGAATACGGAGACGACGGAACCTGTGGTCACGGAAATGCCCGCAACAGAACCGGAGTTGGAGGAAAGTTCTACTGCTAGTATCCCAGAAGAGTCTAATTCTATTGCCGATGAACCATTATTGAAGCAGCTACTAGATCCACTAATATCGGATCCGTTAGCAGCGGAACAACCAGTTGATGGGGCAGTTGAAGAGACGCCTTCCACCATTGCTCCAATGGAATCTAAGGCAGATTCAGAGGGGGCAATTGCAGAGGAGATTCAAACTACAGAAGAACCCCTCTCCTCACAGACAAAGACCACAGAACCTGTCCCTGAGCTAGACCCAAGTTTAAACACTCCCCTTGCAGAGAGTTTTCGAAGCATTTTGCTACCTGCGGGGGAGGGGATGATGGCGCCGATGGCGCTTACATCACCGACTGACCCGAGATATACGCTGGCAGATGGTATGGGAACGTATTATTCGATTAAAGCTACAGATATTACCTCAAACGGAATCACTTGGGAAGTAATTGTCAAGGCGTGGAGCTCTGGAGGTTCAGGTGGGGATGTAGGTGACGATATGCGGATCTCCTACACAAGCGGATCGGGATTGGCGCTTTTATCGGGTTACATGCCATTTTATGCGAATATTGCAAATCGACCAGCATTAGCGTGGACGATTGATGATTCTTCTACAAGTGGAACGACATACAATCGAGTCTACGGTTATTCGTCATATGGACCATTTTATAATCGAAATGGCGTAATATCCGAATTCAAAGCGGCATTTACGACTGCTTTTTCCGGGGGAATCAACGCAAGAGAATATACAATGACCGTGGAAGCATGGATGGGAGACACTATAAATGCAGCAGCTGCGGGGGGAACAAGATGGAATGTTAGCAACGCAACGGGATCTATTACCATAAAACCCCTAAGCAATAGTATTAATGCTGTAAACACGAATTCACCGACAATATCAGGTACAGTATCAGGTGAGTTGTCACCGAATACTACAGAAAATATTGTCACGATAAGTATTAATGGGACGTATTATACGACGCAAATCAATGCAGATAAAACGTATACATATGTAGTCCCCGTAGGCGTCACCTTAACCGAAGGCTCGACAATCACTACAGTAGCTTCAAATGGACTGGTCCGTCATACAGCATCGACTAAAGTACAAAAATCAACAGACTACATTCAAATCGTTTCGAAGGATCAGATGGGGAATCCGATCAGCGAAGCAAGTTATACGGTCAAGGATGGCTATGGAAATTCGATTGGTACTTACACTACCGGGCCTGACGGAACCGTAAATACAGTGATGTTAATACCTGGGCAATCCTATACAGTTACGCAGGACTCCCTCCCTGGAGGTTATGCTGCAACTGCAAACTCACCGCAAACCGTTACGTCACTGCCTGCAGGTGGTACAGCTCTCACCTTTACTAATACCATCAATACCAATACTACATTGACAGTCAACCTAAAGAAAGCTGGTACAGAAACAAATCTGTCCGGTGCTACTTTCGAAATCTGGATGGTCGTCGGGATGACAAAGGCTCGTGTGGCTGGACCAGAGAATACGGATGCAAACGGAAATGTGACATTCACGATACTGAACGGTCGGGAGTATGAGATTCATCAAACTGCAGCATCGGGAGCGTATACAACGGCTCCGATACAGAAGCTGGACCTGCGGACCTTTACTTCTAATCGATTGGAAACCGTCCAGTTCTACAATAGTGATGTCGCTCTGAAGGTGCTTCTCACAGAGTTTGACGCGGCGACTACAAAACTCACCGGTGGGATCTTTGAGCTGATAAAGGGGACGACTTTGATCGAATCCTCTGATCCAACTGGCATAGACGGAACGGTGACTTTCACAAAAGCTCTTCCAAATACGGACTATCAAATCGTGCAGACCGCATATCCGACAGGGTATGGGCCGTATACGGAGCAATGGAGCGGAAACCTGGGAACAGGGACCTTGACGATTCCCTTCCAGAATACCCCCCTTCGCATTCGCGTGAACCTGACAGAATCGAATGGTGGTGCGATCGCCGGAGCGGAGTTTGTCATCAAGGATTCAGCGGGTAATGTCGCCATTGGACCAAAGGAAACGGATGCCAGTGGACAGGTCATCTTTGAAAAGGGAAACCTGGAGTATGGCAAGACCTATACAATTGTACAAAACACGACTCTACCGGGATATATCACAGCGCATCCAACCCCTATATCCTTTATAGCCGATACACAGTGGGATGTAGCCGTCCAGAATGGTGAACTGGCAAAGATTCAGCTCACTCTGAAGGATGGATCGGGAGCACCGGTGGTTGGTGCAGAGTTTGTGGTGAAGGAAAATGGAGCGGTCGTTGGTACTCCGCAGAAGACGGACACGAATGGAATGATCACGTTTATGGGACTGGAGCAAAATAAGACCTATGTGATCGAACAGATCAGTGGACCTACAGGGATGCCACTTCTTCCGCCTCAGGAGGTCACCCTATCCGAGATGACGACGATATTGGGACCGACTCTGCCAGATAGTGGCACTGGCTTGGGCACGATGACGATCTCTGCGATCGACAAGGTCACGAGACAAAAGCTGCCAGGCGCAGAATTTAAGGTCACCGCATTGTCCGGTGCAGGGTTAGGAAAGGTATATTATGCGATTGCAAATGCCAACGGGATTGCCACACTGACCTATCTGCCCATTGGAGATTATCAGATTGAACAGACGAAGGCACCAGACGGATATATGGCTTTCACAGGAACAGAGAGTGGTCCCGTGGCAGCTGCAGGGGTTACGCTGGTTGAACTGGAGAATGGATATGTCGGTGTGACTTTGGACCCGGCGATTATTAAGATAAGGGTTCGAGATATGGAGACCGGAAATCCTCCGATTGAGGGCGTAACGGTAGAAGCCAAGGAGAGCGGTACCGGAAAAGTCTATTATGGAACGACGGATGCAAATGGAATTGTGTATTTCTCCGGATTGGATGAGACGAAAACCTATACTTTGAGAATCGTATCCGCCCCTTATGAATATGGACCAAACCCGGAAGTTCCTGCCAACCCGATCTCCTTTTCGACATCTGGACAGGCATATTATGTAGAGGCAGATCTTTTATTACAAAAAATCGCCACCATGGAAGTTGTGATCAATGTATTTGAATATGGGGATGCGGATATCCCGATTCGGAATGCAGATGTAGAGATCACGATGCCCGATGGCACAAAGAAGGTTGTAAATACTGGAAATACCGGATCGGTTTCCGCATTTCTACCAGCGGGATCTACCTACACCATTCAGCAGAAGACGACAGATGGAACCCATCTAATCAATACTCAGATATACACCGTATCCTTAGATCGGCCGATGGCAGTTTTCATTCCAAACCGATTAGTGGATCCCTCGAGTAGCACCCGCACCATCGCTGTGACCAAAGCCTGGGATGGGATGACCACTTGGCCTACAGATGTGAATTCTGTGAGTATTGACCTGATGGCGGATGGTGCTAAGGTTGGAGCTACGCAGACGATAACAAGTAACACCCTAGGCTGGAAAACGACTTTTTACAATGTGCCGAAATACGATGCACAACATAAGATGATCAACTATACGATCCGAGAAGGGGATATAACGGGGTATTACCCAGTGTATATGCAGACGGATCAAACTGGAAACAATTGGAAAGTGACCAACTATAAAGGGGTTAATACAGAGCCTGTCACCACTTGTTCTCCGCCGCTACCAGAACCGAATTCGAGTGGGTATTACAAGATAAGTTCGGGATATATTTCGTCTGTCGGTGTAGGTGATTTTGTGATTTCGGATCCTTCAACCTATGAGGTGTTAATGGTGGGCTTATGCTCCGACGCGAAGACGACATGGAATCACAGTTCTTCACAGCTCTATAAGATGAAGTTTTTCACTGAGGCGGAGGTGTTAGCCCAGCAGTATAGGGTGGGTGTCTATGGCACAACGCCGATAACAACTGCTCAGCTGGAAAGTTTACGTAAAATTATGGCTTATGCACACGAAGTCTTTCTCGATCCTGTGAAGTATGACAGTCTTCCGGTGCAACAGGTCGGTGTAGCTGACCGCGCTGATTATATGAGAGCAATTAACTTTGCCGTTTGGGATGCGCTAGGATTTGGGTTTAACAAATCATGGGGTACAGATTCTTGGATCCAGCAGCAGATTTACAACAGTGCAAAGGCCTATGATCCCGAGAATCCAAGTGGCTATGGAATTGAAGCCGGACAGGTACAGCCAGGAGAATATAAATTGTATTTCTTGAGCGCATACAATGCAGACGGAACTTTGAATCAAAAGTCGACACAGGCATCTGTATTTGTCCAAAAGTGCACGACAACCCAGTCGGAAATCAATGAGATCGATGTCCATGGTCAGAAGACCTGGGTAGGGGATGCTCCTGAGGATCGTCCTGTCAGCATCATCGTGCAGCTGATCCAAAGAATCGGAAGCGGCGCATGGACGGATGTGGCTGGAAAGACGGCGACAGTGACGGCGGATGCAAATGGAAACTGGACCTATTCCTTTACGGGGCTACCGACAAAGTCGGGAACAGAGACGATCACCTATTCTGTTCGCGAGACCGTTGTACCACCGGGTTATACGACCCAGGTGACCGGATACAATATCGAGAACCGAATGGAGAAGGTTCCCTTCTCGATCATTAAATATGATGAGACTGGCAAGTCCTTAGCTGGTGCTGAATTTACCCTCTATGCTTCGAATGAAGCTGGCAACGGAGCGGACCTGACGAAACCGCTGCAGGGGCCGAAGGGTTCGGATTCCTTAGGATATATTTCCTTCGATCCGTTGCCTGTGGGGACCTATTACCTGAAGGAGACGAAAGCACCCACGGGATATATCGTTGATCCAGATACCTACTATAAAGTTGTTGTTGGCGGAACTGCACCATTCCTGACTATTAAAGTGACAAAACCGGATGGTACTGTAGTTCAGCATCTATCCAATGGAGCCTATCCAATCTATAATGAGAAGCTCAATTCCGGTTTTGAACTGGTAAAGACGGATCAGATGGGGAATGTGCTGGCCGGTGCCACATTTAGACTGACAGATGTTCAGGGAATTATGGATCCGATCGAAAAGACGGTGGATCCGATAACGGGAAAGATGAGCTATAACAATCTGCCGGAGGGCTCCTATCAACTCGAGGAGATCACCCCGCCGCCGGGCTATTATCCGAATGACAATCTATATGATGTCGTGATCGATGCTCAAGGAAAAGTGACGATCAGCCTAGATGGACAGATTGTAGGCCATACTCCACTAATCGTTGTCAACTATAAGAAAGGGGAGCTGGTCGTTCAGAAAGTGGATGAAAACGGCGATCCCATTCCCGGAAGCGACACGCAGAGGGCACAGTTTACACTCAAAGGGGACCCACCCCTCAACTATGAACAAACAGTGACCGTTGATATCGACGGTTATGCCAAGTTTGAAAACCTGGCGTCTGGTACTTATACATTAAAGGAGACGAGAACACCGCCGGGCTATGTCGGGGAATCAAAAACCTATCTGGTGACGGTCGCTACTGATGGCAAGGTGACGATCCGGCTTAAAGATCAGGATCTTTCCCTGCAACCCTTAATAATTGAGAACCGCAAGGAAGATACTCAGTTTACGTTAAAGAAAGTAAACGAAGAAGGTGTAGCATCACCGATTCTCACAGATGGGGTGCGATTTACCTTGTATCAAGAAGATCAGACGACACCCGTCCCCATGTTGTATGAGGCGGATGGAGTGACCATCAAGGCAAATTACACGGATGTGGCAGCAGATGCAGACGGACTGTTCTACTTTCAATATCTAGATCGAACCAAGATCTATTATCTAAAGGAAACGGCGACGATTTCCGGATATATGCTAGATCCGAATTACTATGAGATCAAGTTCAAAGCAGACGGGACATTGGATGTACCGACCAATGGAAGAATCCTCTTTATGGAATCCAATGGTCAATGGAGTTTTAAGAACTTCCCCGTCGGTGAATACCCCGCCACAGGCGGATGGGGCATCTTGCCTTATTTCCTGATCGGTCTGAGTTTGATGGCCATGGGATTGTACAATATAAGGAAAAAATGCAACAAAGGGGGTGTGCGATCTGTTTCGTAGACCTAGTGCTGACTGATCAGCACACCCTAATCAAAAAATGGAATAATACTCAAAGGAGGATGAAATGAACAAGAGAACACAAAGATGGCTGAGCTTGGTCTTAGCTGTGATGATGGTATTTGCGATGGCAGTACCGGGGTTGGCGGTGAATAATACAACAGAAGTGATCTTGCATAAGATCGTGATGAGTCCTGAGGACTTCGGTAAATTTGACCAGA
Source organism: Tissierellia bacterium (assembly GCA_030538075.1). Lineage (GTDB taxonomy): Bacteria > Bacillota > Clostridia > Tissierellales > Peptoniphilaceae > JAUNUQ01. The sequence goes on along the minus strand of JAUNUQ010000052.1, from coordinate 2,893 downwards.
CTACGGCCGACCTTACCGAGAAGTATACCGGTAATCAGATTGAAAATCTGACGGGATACTTTGGTGCTAGTGCAGTGGAAGTAGACGGCGTGTCCTTTAAGATCTATGTGGAGCTCACCACTGCATATGGAACGACGAAAACGGGCGCTGATATGAACGCTGAACACAATACGACCATTTTCGATCCCGCACTCTTTTATGAAGAGGTGCCAGGTTCTTTTATTACTGGTGAAGGTACGAGAAATGGTACCACAACTGTGAATGAAACCGGAACGGTTTCCGTAACCCTTCCAGATGGTACTTATATCGTCGTTGAAGACTATCTCGGATCTTCCTACTATAATGAAGATGGTTCCGTTATCACAGATACAAAGGCGATACCATTTAAGATCACATTGCCCATGGGTCTATTAGATGGAACGGGATATTTTAACGCAGAGTACAATGGCACTACAAATCAGGGTAAACCTCTACACATCTATCCCAAGAATACGGAAGATAAGCCAGATGTGAAGAAGACCCATGATGAGACAGTAGAAGCTCTTCAGATGAAGAAAAGCGCAATGGTGGGACAGAGTCTTCCCTATTTGATCACGACGACCATTCCTGCAAATGCAAAATATGCCACGGCGACTTGGACGGACCAGATGACAGAGGGCTTGACGATTGATACAGATGTTCCCTTTGTGGTAACATTGACGACACCTGGTGCTACGCCAGCGGTTACGACATTGACAGCAGTTACCGACTATACCTTAATACAAGGAGAACGGGACTTTACGATCAGCCTGACGGATATTGGCTTGGAGAAAATCAATAATAGCCCAGTAGAATTGACGGTTGAGATCCGATACAATGCGATCCTAAATGATCTGGCGGTAGTCGAAGTTCCAGAGGCCAACGACGTGTTCTTCCACTATGGAAATAGTCCAGATCATGGCAATACACCGATCCCTACAAAACCGGAGAATGGGAAAATCACGGTAACAAAGACCTTTGCTGAAGGCGCTGTTGCACCTGCAGGGGGCATCGAGGTTGAACTGGTGGATGCCCAAACTGGGATTCCAGTGACGCAGGGGATCGATGCAGACGGAAATCCAGTAGCCATCACAGCTCGTCAAACCTTGACGGCTCCAGATTACACCTATACTTGGACAAATCTTGACAATACAAGGGAATACAAGGTGGTGGAGATTACCACTGGTTTTATTGTAAACTATGGCCTAGGAGCAACAGCTGGTACGATTACGATTGAAAATAAGGATTCTGACAATCCTCCACCGATCAATCCGGACGAACCCACAGTGACGACCTATGGTAAGAAATTTGTAAAGACGGATGATGCAGTCGATCCAGAGAGACTGGCCGGAGCGGAGTTTGTCGTCTATCGATTTAAAGCAGACGGCGTGACAAAGGAATATCTTGCACTGAAGGATGGCACACAGGACCTGGCCGCATATAATACAGCCCAGGCGAATTATCTAAAGGCAATTGCCGAGTACAATGCAATGACAACGGAACAACGCGCTGCAGATGCCAATGCGAATGGAACCCCTGATGGACAGGATAAGCTGAACGAAATTGCAGGGCTAGAAGCCCTTCGTGATGCAGCATATATTGCGTTAAACACCCAATGGCAATGGGTAGCAGCTCTCGACGATGCCTTTGTTTTCACCTCCGGTTATGAAGGTCGCTTTGAGGTAACGGGGCTAGATAAGGGGACTTATTACTTGCATGAGACAAAAGCACCTGCCGGTTATGCTCTGAACAAAACGGATTTCGAATTCATCGTCGATGAGACGAGCTACAGTGCGAGCATACCGGGACAACTTCCCTATGATCTCGCAGAACCGACGGTATTAGACGGACAACAGATTAAGAATAAGAAGATCACCATCCCCGAAACCGGTGGGATTGGTACTGTGATCTTTGCAGTCGTCGGTCTGACTCTGATGGGTGGAGCGGTAATTGCGTTTAAGAGAAGAGAAATAGAAGAATAAGTTCTATCTGATTCTGGATTGGCATAAATGTTGTATCGGGACTAGAGTAGAGGAATTCACAAAAGGGGTGTAGGGTTTGTCCCCCAAGCCCCTTTTGGTGGATTTGCAGCTTCATTGCATTATTAGAAAAATGGGGCGAAAGGGAATTTAGGAGTGGATCTGAATGTAGATGGGTCCGGAAAGGGGGACTATGAAGAGAAAGAATCGAATACAGAGCATGGTGTTATTGCTGATCCTGGCTCTCCTCCTCACGGCGACGGCCACTGCATCCGGGTCCAATACCTTGACGATCTACAAGGTGGTAAATGCATCTGGAAGCCATCTACTCCACGAATATCCCATAGGCGCTTCGACGCCGATGCCAGATGCGATCTACCGGATCTGGCGGGTGGGTGATGTGGATCGGAGTACGGATCAAGGTGGCTATGATGCCCAGCTGGCCCAGCTAAATACTTTGAGTGTCACCGAGTTGGATGAAACTTATCCTGATCCGAAGGACAAGCTATCTGCCCCAACAGATGCAAATGGGAAGACGGTCTTTGCCGACTTACCAGAGGGGCGATACTATGTGCGGGAGGTAGAAGAGAAGGGTGGAGCTTATCTAACGGCGAGCACCTCGATTCCCTTTTTGGTGGACTTGCCCTATTTATTGGACGGAAAGCTATTGTCAGAGCTGAGTGTACACCCGAAGGCAAACAAGCCAGAGATACCGGATGAGCCAGATGAACCACCCAAGGGCGGGGAGAAGTTCATCAAGGTGGATGACAAGGGAGTTGGACTGGAAGGAGCCCGCTTCAAATTGATGCAGCGCGTCAAAGATGAAGAGGGAAAGATCATGGTCGATGCCTCCGGTGCCTATATCTACGAGCCAGTCCTAAGAGACGGCAAAGAGA
>JAUNUQ010000011.1 GCA_030538075.1 Tissierellia bacterium | reverse complement strand
GCCCCGCTCCCAAGATCGTCAAGAATGGGGAGGGGGCTTTTCTGTTAACCCAGCCCAATAAAGTTGCCAGCATAATGAAACGGGTGGTCGAGGCCTCCCGCTTTCCAGTTTCAGCAAAGTTTCGACTGGGCTTTGACCAGTCGAGTGTCAACTATTTGGAGATCGGAAAGATTTTGGAATCCGTAGGAGTCCAATCCATCACCCTTCATGCCCGAACGAGAGAGAGCTATTATGCTGGTAAAGCCGATTGGAATGCGATCCGTCAGCTGGTAGAGGCGGTGAATATCCCCGTAATCGGCAATGGAGATATCTATCACGCCCAAGATGCCCTTCGCATGCTAGAGGAGACGGGATGTAGAGGGGTGATGATGGCTCGTGGGGCTCTGGGTAATCCATTCTTATTTCGGCAGATACAGCAGGTTTTGAGGGGAGAGGATCCTGAGCCCATCACCATCGGAGAGAGGCTGGAGACCCTATACCGTCATTATCATATGATTCAAAGCTATAAGCCGGAACATGTGGCCGTTCGGGAGATGCGCAAGCATGCCGCCTGGTATTTAAAGGGTCTGCCCGGTTCCAATACCATCAAACATCAGATCAACAGCGCAAGGGATATGGACCAGGTCATGGAACTACTGGAGCAGTTTGGGGCAGAGCTGGGAGGACATGTGGCGGATGAGGGTTGTCTGAGCTCATAATCATTGCTTTAGTCCTGCAGAGTTTACCCATGAAACGGACATTCCCTTGACACTTTATCAGAATATTCGTATAATATGCACATTATAATCCGTTAGGAGGCATTTGTTCCTCCGCGCGACATAGACTAGGAGATTGGACAATGTTAGATAAAGAAGTTATCCTTACGAAAGAAGGACGTTTAAAACTAGAAGAAGAACTGAGCTACTTAAAGACCGTCACCCGCAAGGAGATTGCGGAGAAGATCAAAGTGGCTCGCAGCTTTGGGGATCTGTCGGAGAATGCGGAATACGACGAAGCGAAGTCAGATCAAGCATACAATGAAGAGCGAATCATGAAGATTGAAAATATGCTCATGAATGCACAGACCATCGATGAGAGCGCGATCTCAAAAGATACCATCGGACTCGGCTCCATAGTCTCCATCCGAGACTTGGAATTAGAGGAGGATTTCGAATATACCATCGTAGGCTCCGCAGAAGCAGACCCGGTACAGGGCTTCATTTCGAATGTATCGCCGGTGGGCCATGCCCTGCTAGGTAGAAAAAAGGGAGATCTGGTTGAGGTGGATACTCCAGATGGCGTTGTGGAATATAAAGTTCTCAGTATTGGAGGATTGAATGACGAAAGTTGAAAATCTAAATGAAATGCTACAGGTCCGCCGGGACAAGTTGGATCAACTGATCGCAGCTGGTATGGACCCCCATATACAGGAACACTTTAATGATCGTAGCTTTTCGGCATCGATTCTATCGGACTATGCCTCCTATGAGGGCAAGACCGTCCGCGTAGCCGGCCGAATCATGACCTCCCGTGGACATGGGAAGGTCATCTTTATGGACCTGCAGGATGCAAAGGGGAGAATTCAGCTTTTCAACCGCATGAACGACGTGGGAGAAGAGCTCTTTGAGACCATCCGAAAGCTGGACATCGGAGACATCGTCGGCGTCACAGGCGAGGTGTTCACCACCAAGACCGGGGAGATTTCCGTTCGCACAAAGGAGCTTACCCTCCTGACGAAATCCCTTCAACTGCTCCCAGAGAAATTCCATGGGCTGGTGGATCCGGACCTCAGATATCGCCAGCGCTATGTGGATCTGATCGTCAATCCAGAAGTAAAACAGGTATTCATCACTCGATCCAAGATCATCACCGCCATTCGCAGTTTTATGGAGAGCGAAGGCTTTTTAGAAGTGGAGACGCCAATACTCAGCACCATCGCTGGGGGAGCGGCGGCTAGGCCCTTTATCACCCATCACAATACCTTAGACATCGACATGTATCTGCGTATCGCCAATGAGCTGTATCTGAAGAGGCTGATCGTCGGCGGCTTTGACAAGGTATATGAAATCGGACCTATGTTTCGAAACGAGGGGATGGACGCCACCCATAATCCAGAGTACACGGCGATGGAGCTATACGCCGCCTATACGGACTACGAATACATGATGTGGATTACAGAAAACCTGTCCCACTATATCGCCACCCATGCCGTAGGCAGTTCCGTCGTTCCCTTCGGCGGTGAAGAGATCGACTACACTCCGCCTTGGAAGAGGATGCGCATGACCGATGCCGTCAAAGAATATGCCGGCATCGACTTTGAAACCATCCAGACCGATGAAGAGGCTCGGGCGCTGGCACAGGAGAAGGGCATAAAACTCAATCCCGGTCAGGATACTCGCGGCCATATCATCACCGAGTTCTTCGAAGAATTCTGTGAGGATCACCTCGTTCAACCCACCTTTATCACCCATCATCCCGTCGAAGTGAGCCCCCTTTCAAAGAGGGATCCAGAGGATGGCCGATACACCCACCGCTTTGAGGGCTTCGTCTGTGGTAAGGAGATCTGCAATGGCTATAGCGAATTAAACGACGCCAGAGATCAGAGGGGACGCTTCGAAGAGCAGGTCAAAGCCCGGGCTGCAGGTGATGCGGAAGCCCATATGATGGATTATGACTTCTTGAATGCACTAGAGGTGGGACTGCCTCCAACGGGAGGACTGGGAATCGGCGTAGACCGACTGATCATGTTCATGACCGGACAGGAGTCCATTCGAGATGTATTGCTATTCCCGACGATGAAGCCAATCGGATCGGAAAGAGCGGTCGAGGGAGCTGCAAAGGGGATGCCCGAGGCAGCCCAAGATCAAATCGCGGCCAGTCTAGAGGGAGTGGACCTTTCCAATTTGCAAATCGAGCCCCTATTTGAAGACATGGTCGATTTTGAAACATTTTCCAAGTCGGATTTTCGCGTTGTAAAAGTGATCAACTGTGAAGAAGTGCCCAAGAGCAAACAGCTGTTAAAATTCACATTAGATGATGGCTCAGGTAGAGAGCGAGTCATTTTGAGTGGTATAAAACAGTACTATACCGCTGAAGAATTAGTAGGCAAGACACTTCTTGCAATCACGAATTTACCGCCGAAAAAGATGATGGGCATCGCCTCAGAGGGGATGATCATCTCCGCAATCCATCACGAGGAAGATATCGAGAAGCTGAACTTGATCATCTTGGATAATGGCATCCCAGCTGGAGCAAAGCTCTATTAAAAAGAAATAGCCAACCCAAGGAGAATAGTGGACGATTCTCGGTTCTCTAAGGTATAATGAGAAGAGAATGAGTGGAGTCGGAATTCAAAGGAGCGGAATGCATTGAAAAAGTATAGCCAAATAATCTGGATCATAGCCTTACTATTCGTCCTCAGTGGTTGTGCAGAGACCTCTCTGTCGGATAATCTAGAAGGCAGAGTGGATAAATCGAAAACCGTTGAATACTTGGTCGTACCCTCTGATCAAAAACAGGATGTGCTATTCTTACTGACCGGTCAAATGCCAGAAGAGGAGCCTCCTGCACAGACAACTCAGCCGCCTATCGAAGAAGAGGAACCGGCCACCGAGGGAGAAGAGACTGAGCCCGATGCAGAAGCCGTCGATGAGGCGGAGTAATAAAAAAGAGGATTCTAAAACCGCAGGCATTCTGCGGTTTTTTGATTCCGTTTACGATTCGAGAATAGATCCTATGAAATGGGTATAATAAGAAAAGACATTTAGAAAGAGGTGAAGGAATGAAGACAAACGCACTTAAGATTCTCGCAGTACTCGGCGTACTCGCCCTAGTACTCGGAGTCTATCTGATTAAGAACAACGCAGAAGAGAAAACAGCTACCATCACAGCTGAGAATAAAGAAGAAGACAAAACCACGGAGATTGTAGACACAGAAAAACCTGCTACCGAAGCCGCCACTGAAACAGAAACACAGGAGCCTCAGAATACGGAGGCCACCGAAGAGACGGAACAAGCACCATCTACTGGGACCGATGCCGACTTTGCCCTCTATGCAGATGACAGCATAGACTTGGAAAACCTGAAGAATCATCAATTGCCGATCATCTTGGTATTTGGCTCGGAAGACTGTATCTACTGTGTACAGATGAAGCCCGACCTAGAAGTATTGAATGAAGAAGAAAAGGGAAAGGCCATCATCAAATATGTGGACATGGCTGCAGCCCCAAAATTCTTTAGCCAATGGCCAATTCAGGGTACTCCAGCCCTCATGTATATCAATGCAGCCGGAGAGCCCTATACGCCTTCCGAGAAATACCAAGACCTGATGTATCTCTACACCTATCAAAATAGCGAAGAACATGCCTTGACCATGAGCTATGGCAAGTTGGAGAAGGAGAATCTAAAAGAAATTCTCGCTGAAATGGAGTAATGATGGACGATTATCTCATTCGTCTGACGGGCCTGCTCAGGCAAGGGGGAGCCCTAGCTCCATTGATCGCGCTGATCGGAGGCTTTCTCACATCCTTAAACCCATGTGGGCTCAGCAGTCTGCCCCTCGTGATCGGCTTGGTAGGCGCGGGGGAAGGCGAGGAGAAACAGCGCCGATTTAAACGCGTCCTCCTCTTCGTACTGGGAATGGTACTCACCTTTACGGGATTGGGAATGCTGTCCGCCGCCATTGGCCGGATGCTGAGCTTTACCGGTAGGTGGTGGTATCTCGTACTCGGTGCATTGATGATCCTAATGGCCCTAGAGACCTGGGGGATCACCCAGATCATCCCGAAATCCAGACCCGTTGAGGGAGCTACCCGCTCTGGAGCAGCCGGTGCCTTCTTCGCTGGCGCACTTGCTGGGATCTTCGCTTCCCCCTGTGCAACGCCGATGATGATCGCTCTGATGAGCATTGTCGCCAGCAGTGGACATGGACCCCTTTACGGAGGGCTGCTCTTTCTCAGTTACGCCATCGGTCACTCCGTGCTCACCTTTGTTGTGGGTCTGACGATGAATGTAGCAGTCGTGCTCAGGTCCAGCCCTGGTTACCATAAACTCACGAGAATGATCCAGATCCTCCTTGGACTACTCATCCTGGTACTGGGTTTGTATATGCTCTATCTAGGTTTTTAATGACAATGGCCTCCTAAAAAACAGGGGGCCTTTTTAATTGGTTGGGTTCTGCTTTCCAACATATGTTATATATGACAAAATATTAATGAATAACAATAAAATATATCATTAGATTGGGAACGATTATCCATAAACTCTTTACAATCATAGATCGCAATGATACAATGTACTTGAGTAAAATTATTTTATTACGTACGTTATAAAAATATAAAGAAAGAGAGGAAGAGAAGAATGGGCGGTTTATTAGGATTGGTCCAAGGGATCAACAAAGTACTATGGGGGCCACCGATGATGATTGTATTGGTTGGTTTCGGGATAATATCCACGGTGTATCTCGGATTTCCACAATTTCGTAGGTTAGGACTGGGTTTCAAGGAGAGCTTTGGAAAGATTTTCTCAAAAGATGCGAATAAGGAAGGTTCCATGTCCTCATTCCAATCCCTGGCCACAGCAGTAGCGGCTCAAGTTGGAACGGGGAATATCGGAGGAGTTGCGACGGCCATCGTCTCCGGTGGACCAGGGGCGATCTTCTGGATGTGGATCGTTGCAATACTGGGGATGAGTACGATTTCCGTGGAAGCCCTTCTAGCACAAAAGTACAGAGAGACAAAGGACGGAGACCTGGTTGGTGGACCGGCTTATTATCTCAGCAAAGGGCTTAGAGAAAAGAATTTGGCAGGACTTGGAAGTGCATTAGCTGGTTTCTTTGCAGTCATGATTATCATCGCACTGGGTTTTGTCGGAAATATGGTGCAGTCCAACTCCATCGCCTCCGTTATGGAGTCCGCATTTGGAATCAATCCGCTGGTCATTGGAATCGTTTTAGCAATCTTTGCGGCATTGATCTTTATCGGCGGGATGGGCCGTATTGCGAAATTTGCTGAACTTGTAGTGCCGATTATGGCTCTCGTCTATGTAATTGGTTCTATCGCATTGCTCATCCGTTTCTCGGATATGATCGGCCCCGTAATCAGCGCCATCTTCAAAGGTGCGTTTACTGGAGAGGCAGTTCTGGGTGGACTTGCAGGGGTAGCTGTTAAAAATGCCATTCGCTATGGGGTCGCTCGCGGCTTGTTCTCCAATGAGGCCGGTATGGGTTCGACTCCTAACTCCCACGCTGTAGCAGACGTAGCCCATCCAGTTATTCAGGGTACAGTTGCCATGGTTGGCGTATTCATCGACACGATCATCGTATGTACCGCAACGGCCCTCATAGTCCTCGTGTCCGGCGCCAATGTGACGGCGATCGAACAGGGACTAAATGGTCCCGTCGTAACCCAAATGGCATTCCAAAGCGCCTTTGGAGACTTGGGAGGCAAATTCCTAGCCATCGCACTGATGTTCTTTGCCTTCACCACCGTCGTCGGATGGTATTATTTTGGTGAATCCAATATTAAATACCTATTCCATTCCAAGACTGCAATTAGGATCTATCAGGTGATCGTATTGATCTTCGTGGTACTGGGATCGACGATGCATGTCGAACTCGTCTGGGAATTAGCCGATATGTTCAATGCCATCATGGTAATTCCAAACGTCATCGGATTGTTGATTCTCTTGAATGGCGCGAAAGAGCTCTATGGGGACTATGATGAGCAGGTGCGCTCTGGCAAGGCCCTTCATTACCATTATAAATATCAATAGAAACAGAAAACTAGCATATACTCCTTCTTTAGGCGGGCTCATCCAGCGCATTGGATGCAGCTCGCCTCCTTCTTTATTATAAGTCCCATCTATTGCTTTAATCCACACTGAAATAAAAACCGAAAATCCAAATAGATAAATTACTAAATGGATATAACATGCTTTACATTAGGTTTTTGTAGTGATACAATCTGCAGTGAAACACAATGTTTCGGACTTATTATTCTATAGAGAAAAGAGGAGGTAAAGTATGGAAGGTCTTTTGAACGTCGTCAAGTCGATCAATGCAGTACTCTGGGGACCACCGATGATGATCCTGTTGGTAGGATTTGGAGTGCTGTCCACATTGTATCTTGGATTCCCGCAGTTCCGCAGACTCGGTCTGGGATTCAAGGAGAGTTTCGGCAAGATCTTTGTGAAGGACGAAAACAAAGAAGGCTCCATGTCGTCGTTCCAGTCATTGGCAACGGCAGTAGCAGCGCAAGTAGGAACGGGAAATATCGGAGGGGTTGCAACGGCAATCGTATCCGGTGGCCCAGGTGCAATTTTTTGGATGTGGATTGTAGCCATCCTAGGGATGTCCACGATCTCCGTCGAGGCGATTCTGGCACAGAAGTACAGAGAGACAAAGGACGGCCAATTGGTCGGTGGCCCAGCCTATTATATCAGCAAGGGCTTATCTGAAAAGGGCTTGGGGGGACTTGGAAAAGGTCTAGCTACATTCTTTGCAATTATGATTGTCATCGCACTGGGCTTTGTCGGTAATATGGTTCAGTCCAACTCCATCGCATCCGTTATGGAGTCCGCATTTGGTATCAATCCACTGGTTATGGGTCTTGTTCTGGCTGTATTTGCTGGATTGATCTTTATCGGCGGAATGGGTCGTATCGCGAAGTTTGCAGAGCTGGTTGTACCGATCATGGCACTGGTTTATGTCATCGGCTCCATCGCACTTTTAATTCGTTTCTCCGATATGATCGGTCCAGTAGTCAGTGCGATTTTTAAAGGCGCCTTCACAGGCGAAGCCGTACTAGGTGGATTGGCAGGGGTTGCCGTTAAAAATGCTATCCGTTATGGGGTTGCTCGAGGTCTGTTCTCCAACGAAGCCGGAATGGGTTCTACACCGAACTCCCACGCCGTTGCTGACGTTGCACATCCCGTCATCCAAGGTACCGTAGCGATGGTCGGCGTATTCATCGACACCATCATCGTATGTACTGCTACGGCTATGGTCGTTTTGGTATCGGGTGCAAATGTAGCTGCTATTGAGCAAAACCTAAACGGTCCCGTCGTAACCCAAATGGCTTTCGAAGCTGCATTTGGTACCATCGGCGGACAGTTCCTCGCCATTGCTCTGATGTTCTTCGCATTCACCACTGTCGTCGGTTGGTACTACTTCGGTGAATCCAATATGAAATTCTTATTCAAGTCAAAAGGTGCAATTCGAGTATACCAAGCGGTTGTATTGATTTTCGTCGTCTTGGGTTCCACTCTGCATGTAGACGTGGTATGGGAATTGGCAGATATGTTCAACGCCATCATGGTCATCCCGAACATCATCGGCTTGGTCGTGCTCTTGAAACATGTCAAAAACATGTACATGGATTACGACAAGCAGGTCCAATCCGGACAGGCGCTGCATTATCACTATAAGTATCAATAATCCGTGGGAGTATAGCAATACGAAGGGGAGCGTCAGCTCCCTTTTCGATTGCAGAATACTGTCGATAAATGGGGCTTTTCATGTAAAATTGATGGTAAACTTTACATAGTATAAACACTTTCTCGTTTAAACTTCAAGATTTTGCGGTATACTGGATATAGCTCTTTGTCTCTGAGAGGAGCTTTATACGGAGATGAACTGCTGATGAAGGAGATGATTTTATGGAAAATGCAATTATGATGCAGGCCTTCGAATGGTATTGTCCAGATGATGGCAACTATTTTTCTTGGATGGCCACGGAGATCCCAGAGCTTGCAGAGCTTGGAATCACCTCTATTTGGCTACCGCCATTCTGCAAAGCCACAGGCAGCAATGACACCGGCTATGGAATATACGACCTATACGACTTGGGTGAATTCGACCAAAAAGGGAGCATTCGCACGAAATATGGTACTAAAAAAGAACTGCTCCAGCTGATCCAAATCTGTCATGACCACGGAGTTCAGGTCTATGCTGACTTAGTGTTAAATCACAAGGCAGGGGCGGACAGGTCAGAGCTGTTCAAGGCGGTCCCAGTGGATCCAGTCAACCGGTCCCAGGACATCGGCGAAGCAAGGGATATTGAAGGGTGGACTGGATTTGATTTCCCAGGTAGAAAGGGACGATACTCCCGCTTTAAATGGAATTTCAACCATTTTACCGGCGTCGACTTTGACAATAAGACAGGAGAAACGGGAGTCTTTCGAATCGTCGGGGAGAACAAAGGTTGGGCTTTTGGCGTTTCCGGGGAATTGGGCAACTACGACTATCTGATGTTTGCCGATATCGACCATGCCCATCCCGAAGTGAAAAAGGAGTTATTCAAATGGTCGGACTGGTTGGTGAGAGTGACCGGCGTCGATGGCTTTCGCTTAGATGCCCTCAAACATATCGACGATGAGTTTGTACTCAGCTTTATCAAGCACTGCTATCGCACCAAGGGAAAAGATTTTTATCTCTTTGGAGAATACTGGATGAATGACCCGAGGCAGACGGACCATTACCTCTACGAGACCAAATACGCCCTGGACATCTTCGATGTCGGCTTGCACTTCAATCTATCCAGAGCTTCTCAGGTGAGGGGGGAATACGACCTCAGGGAAATCTTCAATAACTCCGTCGTCAAGGAACACCCGCAAAAGGCCGTCACCTTCGTCGACAATCACGATACCCAGGCAGGCCAAAAACTCGCCAGCAACGTGGAACCTTGGTTCCGGCGGATCGCCTATGGACTGATCCTATTGCGCAGAGACGGCTACCCCTGTGTATTCTTCGGAGACTATTATGGTACAGGAGGGGAGTATCCCATCCCAGGACAAAAAGAAGTCCTCGCCAACTTACTCCATATTCGCAGAACTTACGCCTACGGAGACCAGACAGACTATTTCAACGATCCCCATACTATTGGATGGGTACGGCACGGAAACGAAGAACACCCCGGCAGCCTCGCCGTCGTGATCACAAATGGCGATGCTTCCCAGATCACCATGAATGTGGGTCCGGACCAAAAGGGGAAAGAATACAAGGATTTGACTGGACAAATAGATGAACTCATCACCATTGATGGAGAGGGAAATGGACAGTTCACCGTAGCAGAGGGCAGTTTATGTGCTTGGGCTGCTACAGAGTAATCACTGGACACCGACGATAAAATATGACAACTGAGGAGACAACCATGGATCGAGAACATTATACTAAGAGAAGCCACAAATTTCCAATTGAAGAACTGACAAGAGAAGCCAAAGCCGCCTTGAAAGAACGGGGAGTAACCCTTCAAGATATAGCTAAAATCGTCTATCAACTCCAGAGCGCTTATGTAGAGGAGCTCGAATTAGAAACCTGCATGTACCATGTGACAAAGGTGCTGGAGAAGAGAGAAGTCGTCCATGCCATCTTGACGGGCATCGCCATTGACAAGATGGTGGAAGAGGATAGATTTCCCGAGCCGATCAACACCATTATCAAACACGATGAGGGACTCTTTGGCATCGACGAGATCTTGCCCCTGTCGATCATCAATCTCTACGGCTCCATCGGTCTGACCAATTTTGGCTATTTAGACAAAGAGAAGATCGGGATCATCCGTGAACTGGACCGCACTAAGGACAACACCGTCAACACCTTCTTGGACGATTTGATCGCAGCTGTGGCAGCGGCTGCCGCCAGTCGCTTGGCCCATTCCGTGTAGATGGCAAAAAAGTACTACGCAGTCAAAATTGGCAAGACCCCCGGGGTCTACGGGGACTGGGCCACTTGTAAGAGCATGGTCCACGGCTATCCCGGCGCCGTCTATAAGAGTTTTCCGTCCCAAAAAGAGGCAGAGGATTTCATCAAAGGCCATCGGGAATCTCCTAAAATTCATAAGGTGGACAATATTCTGGGCTCCCTTGAATCCGATCAGATGATCGCCTATGTGGATGGTAGCTATCAAACAAAAACTGGTAGATTTAGTTACGGTATGGTATACTTTACCGATGTCGGGATGAAAACCGAAAAAAAGGCTTACTATCTGCCAGAGGAAGCCTCCCATCGCAATGTAGCTGGAGAGGTTCATGGCGCCATCGCAGCGATGGAGAGGGCCATTGAACTGGGAAAGACCAAACTACAGCTCCACTACGACTATATGGGGATCGAGATGTGGGCGATTGGGGCATGGAAGACCAATACCCAGCTCACAAAGAGCTATAGTGCTTATTGCAACAGCATTCGGCAGAAGCTGTCCGTAAACTTTGTCAAAGTCGCTGCCCACTCGGGAGATACCTACAACGAAATGGCAGACTCCCTTGCAAAGGCAGCGCTTGAAATAATATCTACTTTATAGGAGGAAATCATGCTTAAAGAATTCAAAGAATTTGCCATGCGTGGCAATGTCCTAGACATGGCCATCGGGGTCGTCATCGGTGGCGCCTTCGGTGCCATCATTACCGCTCTTGTCGAAAAAGTCATCATGCCCTTAGTTGGTGGGTTGACCGCAGGAGTAAACCTAGACCATCTCGCAGTAACAATTGGAAGCGTTGATATGGTATACGGTACTGTTTTATCCGCCATCATCAAATTCATCATCATCGCCTTCGTCATCTTTTTGATCGTAAAGGCTATGAACAAGATGAAAAAACCCGCCGAAGAAGTCGTCACCACCAAGACCTGTCCCTTCTGCAAGTCAGAAGTGCCACTGGAAGCAACCAGATGTGCTTTTTGTACTTCGGAGTTGAAATAATCGAATCTCAGCTTGAGAATCGAGTTTTGACGAAACGAGAGAACAAGGAAAACCCCTTGTTCTCTTTTGCTTTCATTTACAAAAGAGCACAAAAAGGTATAATAGAATTAGATTCTCATCGGAGTGATAGAAATGCGTGACAATACGACAATTATGAGCCTGATACTGGACATTGCAAAAAATGATACGAGAATTCGAGCCGTCTTTCAAACCGGCTCTCGTGTCAATCCCCTCTCTAGCCGGGATGCGATGATGGATTATGACATCATCTACTGCGTTCGTGAAGTAGAGGATTTTATTGCGGATGACCATTTTCTGGAACCAATGGGGGAGGCCATTATGATTCACAGGCCGGACTCGCTGAAGACATTAGGGCGTGTGCCCTCGGATACCTATACCTATAACTGCCTATTTCTGGATGGTATCCGAGTGGATTTTACCTTTTATCCTGTGGAGAAGATCTCGACCCTGATCACGACGGAGACCCTTTTGATGCTCTTAATGGACAAGGACAATCTGATACAACAGCTGCCCGTCTCCTCGGATGTGGGCTACCGCACGAGCCGCCCGACCAAAAATGAATTTGAAGAGGCGACGGGTGAGTTCTTTTACTGTGTCATAGAATTCGTCAAATACCTCGTCAGACAAGAGGAAGTCGCCGCCTTTGAAGCCTATCAGGACACGATGGACATGCTCAATCGCATGACCAGTTGGTATGCGGCCAACGAAAAGGACTACAAGATCAATGTGGGGAAACATCATCGCTATCTGGTGAAAAATTTGGATGCGGAGTACATACAAATGTACCGAAAGAGCTTCCCAAGCCTGAATATCACGGCTTTTTGGCAGTCTTTGCTCACGGCGATGACCCTATACCGAAAACTTGGCCTCATACTGGCAGATCGCCTAGGCTATACCTATCCAAAACAGTTGGATGTCCGCGTAAACGCGTATATTCGAAGTCTTTGGGCCCAAGCCCAAAAGACCTTGGAATCCCAATGATCCAAAAGGTTACAAAATGTTAACAAAACTTAATAGATCGTGACGATCTCACAAAACTCGTTAAAGTATAGCGCCAGTTTTTTTATCTAACCGAGAGTAAGCGATGGAAAGTCGCAGAATTTCAAGCTCACTTAAAAAAAGGCAGGTTTAGCAGCAAAAAAAATACGTCAAGAAAATTTGTACCCAAGGTATGAAAACCGCCGAAGATTCAGAATATTCGGCTTTTTATTTCCGAAAAATGCCCCTTTGACTTGAAATTTTGAAAAGAGACCATTATAATAAATGTATCGAGCTCATACCTCGACGCTAAATCTATGCTCGGCTATTGGGATCCAGCGCAACTCAAATAATAACTGCAATATTATTTTCGGATCCGAAAGACCAAGCGTCACTCAAATCAGCACCTTGAAAAGATCTAAGCATTGAAAATGAACGAGTCCGCACATACTACGTAGCACATCGATAGCTTCTAGTTTGTGTCCACCCATACATGACTATCGATGTGGAGTGGGCAAGTTTGTGAGACATTGCATTTTCAGTTGTTGCCGAAGGCCAGTTTCTGTGTTATAGTATTAGAAGCCCAGAAACGGGCACAGGCCGCACGTGGGCTGCTAGAGTGAGCTGCCTGTGTAGGTTTAGAAATATTATTTACGGAGGAGTGAATAAAAGTATGAACAAAAACGTGAAAAGATTGCTTGCATTGACGCTGGCGCTAATCATGGTATTTGCAGCTGCTGTTCCCGTATTGGCAAGCAATACGAACAACACTGCTAATGAAAATGAAAAGCTACCCGTTCTGCAAGTAGTAGAAGGTGAAGGTCTTTGGATCAAATTCCATGTGAATTATGAGAAATCCAAGGTATTCAAATCCGCAGAATTCGTCCAAGCTCCGGAAGAAAACACTGACAAAGTGACAGAAGTTCCGGTAGACGAAGAAGGTAATGTAATGCACTTAGTCAAAGACTGGGCTGATGAAGACATTTATCTAGCTATCTATGACAGAGACAGTGCACAACCTCGTTACTTTAGAATCTTCGCTGGCGATACCGGAGTAGACTCTGAAGAACTGCAAGCAAATGAAGAGCCTTTTGTACCTGCTAGAAAACTTGGCGAGTACGATGGCGACATCAACATCCAAGCAGTTGTTCTATCTCAACAAAAATGGGAAGACCAACCTACTAAGGTATGTGTACGCTTCGAATACAGCGACCCCAATGTAGTCAATGATGTATATGTTTTAAGCACAAACATCGCAGCTGCTTGGATCGCAGTAGATAAGGGCGTAGACCCATCTACTATGACTGCTGAAGAAGTTCTTGCTGCAGCAATCGAAGCAGACATGGTTCCAACCGACGGTCTGTTCTGCTTTAATGAAAAATTAGAAAAGGACAAAGACTACTATGTAGTTTGGAAAAGAACTGCTCAAGACACTGGAGTAGCAACTGGCGAGCCAATTGGCAATGGTCCTCTTTTCGAAGACGAAGACAAACTGAATTTCGAACATGTATTCAGCACTCTTGGAACTCTTAAGAACATCTACACTCCTGGTGGAGCTGTAATTGCAATCGAAAGAGATGATAAGGGCGTTCAAACCAAAGCGATCGAGTTCAAGATTGAACTGACTCCAGTTGAGTTAGGCCAATACCTGATCCGTGCTCTTGGAACTGCGAACCAACCTGTTCGTGGCGTAGAATTTGAAATCTTCAAGTTAAAGCAAACAGATGCTTATCACTACCAACAAAACCAATTTGGTGAGTATGTAGTAGAAGAGCCTGCGATCTATCGCACCGCTGGTACCAACTGGAATGGCTATACTGGCATCCTTCGCGATGACATCAAAGTTCACCCAGTAACTGGCGTTGTTTCCATCGTAAGCAACACTCTTGAAGGCAAAGAAGTTGAACTTCGCGCTGGTGAAATTCTGGGCGTACGCGCTGTAGAAGACACTTTCCAAGAAGGTATTAATCCTGCTGCTAAGGGCTACAAATTCAACGGTAAAGTCTATGGCTTAAACCTTTGGATCGTAAAAGACGTTAAGCGTTTGAACGAAGCATTAAAAGACACTTCCATCGATCCTAAGGAAGTCTATGCACTTCGTGAAGACAAAGTTGTCGTCGTTGTTCCTTTCGCTGACGAATTCGTAAAGATCCGCGTTAAGATCTTCAACGCTGGCGCAACTCCACAAGTTCGTACTCCTGTAACTGGAGCGACTGTTGCACTTTATGAAGCAGCACAAACACAAATCGGCGAAGAACTAAAAGCTGGTCCAGAAATCATCAAGAAAAAGACAGATGAGTACGGTATCGTTACATTTAACGATGTACCGATGACGACTGCAAAACAATTCTTCGATTGGGGTTGGGGATATGAGAATCGTGGATCTCAGCCTTACAAGGGCAACTACGAATTAATCTCCATGCCATACCTGTTGAAGCAATTGGATACTGGTAACCACGAAGGTCTGACTGCTTATCCTGGATATATCGCAATGTCCGGATACTATGAGTTTGACAATGGTTCCAACTACTATGACAAGTCACTTGCCATCGTAAGATCCGATTATGGCAGAATCTACGACGTCGAAATTGAAAACCATGGCGACGCATTCTACACAACTGGCGGCAGACTCTCTGGCGCTACGAAGTACCACACAGCTGTAGAAATCGCTAAGGCTCAATTCCCAGACGGATTGACTGCTAAAGACGGCTTCAAAAACGTAGTTGTTGCTGAAGTTGACACTTTCGCAGACGCATTGACTGCTGGCGTTGTAGCATTTGAATACAATGCACCGCTGTTGATGGTAGCTAAGAACGAAGTTCCAGATGTAGTTGCTGACTATATCAAGAGTGTAAAGGCTAACCGCGTAATCATCGTCGGTGGACCTAACACCATTACTCCTGATACTGCACAAAAATTGGATGACATCGACGGTGTATCTGTAAAGAGAATCTCCGGTGACAACCGATTCGGTACTGCAGTAGAAGTTGGCGAAGCACTCAGAGGCCTAGTGAAAGCGAACAAGAGCCGTCCTGCATTTGACCTTGGATACGACACGAACCAAGCTGTATTCCTCGCAAATGCACACACTTTCGCTGACGCATTGACAGCTACTGTACCTGCTGCATACTACGGAATTCCAATTCTGTTGACGCACCAAGACAAGCTGGCTCCTGAGACAATCGCAGCACTGGCTGACTGGGATATCGAAAAAGTATTTATCGTCGGTGGACCAAACTCTGTAAGTGAAGCTGTCGTAAGAGAGCTTGACGAACTGGGTAAAGGCTACACTGTTGAAAGATACTCTGGCGCGAACCGTCAACTGACTTCCATGGAAATCGGTAAAGAATTCTTTGCTGACTCCACGAAGGCATTCTTTGCAAACGGAACGGCTTTTGCTGACGCACTTGCTGGCGCACCATATGCTGCAAGAGTTGGCGCTCCGATCCTGTTAGTAGAGAAAGACACTGTATCTGACGCGGTTAAGGCATATATCAAAGATCGTAACATCACTGAAGGTACAATCTTTGGTGGTCAAAACCAAATCTCTACAGAAGTAAGAGACATCCTGGCAAACATCATCAACCTGCGATCTGACATCAAAGGTATTTGGTAAGAGCCTATAAAGAGCGACCCTAGGGTCGCTCTTTTTTTGCTCATTTACATTTGGTACGAACTGTCCTTGTACAGAGCATTTGGGGGATGATTACATAGGGATTTGCGATTGCTGTGTGAAAAAAATTGTGATATAGTATGGATATTCATCCCATTGTGAGTACCATGATCCCGTATTCTACGGGATTTTTACTTAAGGGATAAGATCATGGAGGGGATTCGGTTGAAAAAAGTACGAGAATATATCTTGAAGGGCTGTCTATTGGTCTTCCTGCTCTTTTTGTTGGGCTGTCAAAGGACTCCGAACGAGACAGAGATAGAAAAGACGGAAGAAACAGCATTGACAGAGGAACAAGGACAAGATGATACTGCGGAGGCGATTGAGGGTCAAGGCGAGTCCGAGGAGATCGAGGGGGAAAAACCAAAAGGATCTCTTCTTTCAATAGAAGAGGCGGCGAAGCTGATAACCGATAGCGGGGATGTAGATGGGATCGTCCTATTGGGAGAGGGCTATCGGTTTAATCTTCCGTTGATCCCTGCCGAGGAAAGGGATGATGTATACGATCGAATGCAGTATCAACCCTTTACAGTGAAATTAGATGGGCAGGTCCTGCGAGAAGAGCCGAAGGGCAATTTTATCTTGGAGGAACCCATCACCGGAATGCGGGAGCTCTTATTAGAATACGCAGATGGAAGTGAGAGAACGGTAAATATACTCTTTTTACACAGCTATGACCTGGCGGTGATCCCGGACGCATCGGAGGTGAAAGAGATTGCACCGGAGCTCTCCATCTACAGCTATTACCGTATGCCGATGATCGCCATTTCCGAGAAGTATTTGAATATGCAGACCGGGTGGTCCATCTTTTTACAAGAGGCGATTGGGGAGCCGATGATGCTCTGGAGCGCCTATCAGGAGAGTGGATCGACGGATTCCTTTGTCAATCTGGACTATGAGGTTGTCGGGGATGAAAAAGCCCTGTCCTTTATATTTGTCGATCGCTATGGCATCGCCATGACGCCGGATGATCACACTCGGGTGAAGGTGAGGCATATGAGCACGAAAGGATTTACATTACTCGAAAATGCGGAGTGGCTCTCCCTATACGACCTGACGGAAGAGGACATAATGGCAAAGGTGAACCAGAGGATTTCAGAGGGTCCCATATCCGTTCAAGGAGAGAACTATGAACTACTGCCAATGCAATCGGATGATTTTCAAGATGCGGTGGTCTTTTTAAAGGACACAGATCTCTATATCGAGCTATTCTATGGAGTAGACGGGGAGCCCATAGGGAGAGAGATTGTCAATGTCGGGAAAATAAAATAGAGTCTGGATATGGAAGTGCATATATAGCAAATTGGTGCTACTGCTGTGGTTATGTTATAATTATATTAATATCTAACCAGATATTGCTCCTGTGGTAGTGCCGAATAAGCTACGGCAGTGAGTATTCTGAATCGAGGGAGGATTTTATGAAGAGATATCGATTGAAGATGTTGGCACTACTCCTCGTCGTCGCACTACTTGTTCCGATGGGAGCGAGTGTCGCGGTTGCAGATGGAGTGAAGGGAGTACTTTCCATTCAGTTTTTGAAGGACGAAGAGGTTGTGACCGACGCCGGCCCCTTTAGTTGCACGTTAAACGGTGGAGATGTGACTTATGAATCATTTCCTGCAGACGAAGATCAGACGATCATCATCACCCTATCGGATGATTCGCTGTACCGATTCGAGGTGGGAACAGAGCAGGACGTTTCCACAGAAGTGGTGGTGAAGAAGGCGGATTGGTCTGATGAAGAGTACCCAAAACAGACGGTCAAAGTACAGCTGGTGGATAAGATCGCTGAAGAGGAGCCAGATCCAGAACCGGAAACAGGTAAACTAACTGTAGTATTTCACGCAGATGGAAAACCTGTGTCACCTGCATGGAAACGGGTATTTCTGGATGGGACTGATACGAACTCTCTGGTCTTTCCAGATGTATTGACGGAAGTGGACCATAAGGTCTCGGTGCATCTAAAGGCGGGGACAGACTACCGATTTAAAGGAACCCAGCCAGAGCCAAATAGTGCAGGGATTGTGATCAAGGAATTCGCCGTGTCCAAAGAAGACTGGGCTAGGACAGATGGTGCTCTTACGCAGACTCTAATTGTCGAGCTAGAAGAGATCCCCCGCATCTGGTTTACCTATGCCTTCCCGAAAAATGGCGGAGCAGATCTGTATGTAGATGGGGATAAGATGCCGATTGGTGGCAAGCTCCTTGAGAAGGGAAAGCAATATGAGCTCACGGCGACCAAGGCCGGAGCGAAATTGATCGCGGATCCGCTGAAAGAAGCGGACAATGGCTACTTATTAGAAAAAGATGGCAAATTTTATCTGGATGCAACAAAGACTGGAGAATCAGCCAGAGTCTATCTGGCTTTCCAAAAGGATATCGGGACTTATTTTACTGAGTCACAATCAGTAGTCGGAAAGGCAGAAGTTGCGATCAAGCTGAAGGATACTGCCGATAAACTGGGGATTGCCAAGCTATTTGCAGTGTATAAAGGGAAACTATCCAGTGATAAAGAGATCGTGCAGCTAATCGACAATGTGGTGGTCGTATTGTTACCGGAGAATCTGGAGAATCTTGGAGATAAGGTCGAGATCTTCGCACTGATGAAGGATGGTACCTATTCCCAGGTCACGGATGTAGTCGCAGGATATCAGGCGATGGAGATCACCGTCGATGAGTTCTTTGCCGGAGACAAGGTCCTAAAGGGCAAGGCGGATCCTGGTGCTGAGGTTGTGATCACTAGGGGAACAAAGGAACTGGTCAAAGTCAAAGCCAATGCAGAGGGAGTTTTTGAAGCAGCGCTGAAGACGCCCTTGGAAAAAGACGAGGTATTTACTATCTATTCTAAGTCTGATACCAAAAGAAGTCTGGATTTGACGCTTACAGTGGTGAATGTAAAGGATGTGGCACCGGAAAAGACGACAAAGAGAATTTCTGGTTTAAACCGTTACTTGACGGCTGTGGAGATCTCCAAGGAGAGCTTTGAAAATAAAGAAGCGCTGAAGTCCAAGACGGTGATCCTGGCCTATGGTTTAAAGGAAGCCGATGCCTTGGCAGCAGGTCCCCTGTCAATTACCCTGGGAGCACCGATTCTCCTGGTAGATAAGGAAAATATCCCCGCAGCGGTACTGCAAGAACTGAAGAGGCTCGCCCCAGAGAAGGTGATCATCGTCGGCGGAGAGAGCTCTGTCTCAAAGACAGTGGCAGATGTCGTTGCAGCTCTGGACATTCGGGTGACGAGACTTGCTGGACTCAACCGCTATGAGACTTCCCTTAAAGTGGCTGAGCATCTAAAGGACAATCATAATGTCAAGGATATCATCCTGGCAAATGGCTTAAACTCTGTGGATGCCCTGGCAGTCAGTGCATATGCGGCAAAGAAGGACCTTGCGATTGTGTTGACGGCAGCAGACGTATTGCCTGCATCGATTCGAACCTATATCGAAAATGATCCGGCGATCAAAGTTGGCATCGTAGGCGGTCCAAACTCCGTATCCAAAGGCATCGAAGAGGGACTAGGCAAGGTGTTCTCAGAGCGAATTGAGGGCCAAACGCGATTCGAAACGGCAGAAAAGCTTGCAAAGCTGACTTTTGAAGAACCGACAGCGGTGACCTTCGTCAATGGAGAGCAAGGAAAGCAAGTGGATGCCCTGGCAGCAACTCTCTATGCATATCAAGAGGGGATGCCCATCCTATTGATCCAAAAGACGCAGATCCCCAAGGTCGTTAAGGATTATGTGGAAGCTGAGAAAATTGATAATCTAGTGGTCATCGGAGGAGTGGATTCCATCTCCAATACTGTGATGGATGACTTTCTAAAGATCAATCCATTGCCAGAAAAATAGCAAATAGATCGAAATAGATAGAGAGCGGACCTTTGTGTCCGCTCTTTCTCGTGGTATTTCAGTAAAAAAAGAGGTACAATGGGTATGCAAGAGGGTATAGAAATATTCGAAAAGAGGGGATATGGATGAAAAGAGAGGTCATGATCCTTTTGATTGTCTTTCTGTTAATGGGTTGTTCAGAGAGTAGAGAACAGGTGATCGAGATCGATATAAGTCAACCTGCCGAAAAGGGAGAGGCGGTAAAAGAGCAGATCCAACCGGATCTGGTGGAGCTTCCGAAGGCGGAATATCCAATGATCACCGCAGAGGATTTTAAGGCGGATTTGGTTGCATTAGATGAAGTGCTTAAGAGCATTCGCACCACTACGACCGATGTGGATGTCTATTCAAGCCAGTTGAACACGATCAAGGAACTGGAGGCAGAGAACCCCAATGAGCTGAGCCTCTTGGAGGCCTACCGAAAGCAGAATTCTCTGGTCGTGCGCATGTTTGATCCCAACACCTATTTAGTCCCATCGGAACAGATCAAGGCGCAGATGGCAGAGACGGGCCTATTTCCGTTGTCCTTGCTGTGGTTGGAGGATCAGCTCTATGTGGCTACAGGGAATGCGGATTCCCTGATACCAGCCTATGCACAGATAAAAAAGATCAACGGATTGGAGACGGCTTGGATTTTACAGATCATGACAGAGGCCTTGGCAGGAAATGACAGCTATAAACAGTGGCTGCTCCTACAAAATTTCCCGGAATACTACCATCTCTTCGTCGATGACAGCACGGTCTTTGAAGTGGAGTATATCGATGTGAATGGGGAAAAGGGATCGGCTACCATCGGTGGCGTGCAGATTCCCGCTGAGGAGCTGTTTCGGCTGGACATCCCATTTCCACTCTCCGTGGAGACCGAGCAAAAGGAATACCGAGGAGAGCACTATATGATCATGCGCTTCCCGGACTTGTCTAGGACGACGGAGGAGCAGGTTCAAGACCAGATAAAGAAGGGGATCATGTCGGCGAACAATGGATCGATTCCCACTTTGCTACTGGATTTCCGTGGAAATAGTATCCTTTCCCAGAGTATGATACAGACGATCCTGCCCTATTTTCTTGAATCGGAGATACTGTTCTATGGGGACAAAGAAGCAGACAATACACCGATTCAGCCGGGTCCCATAAGATATAAGGGGGCTGTCTATATCTATACAGATGGATCGATTCAGGGTGAGATGGCCCAACTCATCGGACTATTGAGAGAGAATAGTTCCAAGGTAAAGCTCGTCGGAACGACGCTGGGTGGAGGTTATTTGAATACGGTCTATCCGAAGCAGCTCCTCCTCGAGCATTCAGGAGATAAGCTCATATACTGCGCAGAGGAAAGGATCAGCTCCGCTATGAAAGCCCCGGGCGCCTTCGACATCAATCCAGATTATCTGGTGACGCAGGCCCTTCTCCATGGAGATCAAAAACCCATATTGGAACGAAAAATACTGGATCTTTTATGTAATACCTGATGATGCTATGGATGCATGGAATGCATCAGATGAAATGCACAGCGGAATGGACCTTTGGTCTGTTCCGTTATGCTCTGTCTACTCAATTGACTTGAATAATCCATTGTGATAGTCTTGAATAGAGATCAAATGCGCATAGGTCTTTTTGATGCGTAGATTAGGAGTAGTATATGAAAATAAGTTTTGTGATCCCTTGCTATAACGAAGGTGCAAATATCGACAATTTAATAGTTGAACTGAAGCGGGTGGAAGGGAAGCTCCCCTCCTATGATTTTGAGTTTCTATTGGTAGATGATGGGAGCAGTGACAACACCTTGGAACTCATCAAGAGAGCGGCTCAGATGGAGCGAAGTGTGGAATACATCGGCCTGTCTCGCAATTTCGGAAAGGAAGCGACGATGTTGGCAGGTTTTCGCCACGCCACGGGGGACTATATCGGGGTGATGGATGCGGATTTGCAGCATCCCCCAGAGGTCATACCCCAATTTGTAGAAGCTCTAAACAGTGGTTATGACATGGTTGCAACCCGGAGGGTAGATCGAAAAGGGGCATCGGGAAGATACAATTTCGGGGCGAATATCTTTTATAAATTGATCAATTTCTTCGGAGATGATGTAAAACTGGACAATGGAGTGCAGGATTTCCGTTTGATGCGACGCAGTGTCGTGGAATCCATTTTGTCATTGCCAGAGTCATCCCGTTTTTCGAAGGGGATTTTCAGTTGGGTGGGATATAAAACCCATACGATTGAAGTGGAAGACCGGCCGAGGGTGGCCGGGGAGACGAAATGGAGTCTGTTTAAATCCATTCGTTATGGCTTAGACGGGCTGGTCTCCTTTTCGACGGTTCCCCTTCGGATCAGTACATTTTTGGGGATCATCGCCTCAGCAGCGGGTTTTATCTATGCGATTTATATCGTCGTCAAGACATTGGTGTCCGGTATTGACGCGCCGGGTTTTGCGACCCTCGCCTGTTTGATCTTGATCATGGGTGGACTGAACCTGCTCTTCCTAGGTGTGCTGGGAGAGTATATCGGCCGAATCTACAAGGAGACAAAGCGGCGCCCATTGTATTTGATACGGGAGTCGTCGTTGAAACAGAAATAGGAGGAATCATCAATGCTAAAGACAAATCAAAGGGATGATCGGATATTCCGGATTCTGCTTGGCTTTCTCCTCCTGGCCACACTCTACCTGTTCTTCACATTCCCATTGTCGGGGGATGACTGGAACCGAGTCGATATGAAGTTCTTAACGGTTTCTGACTATATGAGCACAATACATAGACAGTGGAGCAATCTGAATGGACGCATTCTGGGAAATCTCCTCTCCATGCTCTGGATCGGACCGTTGTCGAGGGTCTTGGTACGCATTCTCTCCTTTGGCTCCCTATTTCTCTTCTTTTGGAAGTGGACGGAAACGAGAGGGGATATCGCCTTTGCCGCTGCCCTTTCCGCTGTCCTTTTATTGCCGATTGAAGTATTCCGAGAGACTTGGGTTTGGAATGCTGGCTTTTACAATTATATTCCCCCTTTGGTATTGCTGCTCTTTGCTGTTTTGCTATATATGAAAATTCCGAATTCCTCAGCTTTTGGAATGCTCTTTCTACAATTCACGCTGTTTTTGTCGGCATCTCTCTTTATGGAGAATATTACGATATTTGGGTTTTTGTTGGGACTGGGCATGCTGGGTCATCGCATTTATAAAAAAGGTCGCCCTTGGATTGCCCTGGTGGGTTTTTTAGGTGTGCTATTGGGATCCGTGATCATGTTTTCGTCACCGGTATATCACAGAGTGGCGGCAGATGCGGATGGATACCGGACGATGGCAATGAGCATGCAAGGTTTGCTCTCGACGGTCAAGGGGAATTGGGCGATGTTCTCGAAGTTCCTATTGGCAGGGAATCCCCTTTTTATCGTGGCAAGTTCCGTTTTCTTTTTGAAACAGTCCCTGCAAGACGAGAGGGGGAGGCGGGGGGATCTGCTTTTAATCCTGATTCACTTCTTGATGGGCGCGGGACTTTTCTATTGGGGGAATTTTGCTAGAGATCTCCAAATGCCCCTACTTAACCTGCTCCTACATCTAGTCTATTATCTCCTCCTGTTGTATTTCGGTTACCGCTTCCTCGGCAGAGGGGAGTGGTTTGGCTTTTTCGTACTGGTGATGAGCATGGCCCTGTTGATGGGACCGCTGATGATTGTGACACCAGTTGGTGCAAGGAATTTCTTCAGTCCAGCACTACTGCAAATGATGATACTCGCCTATCTCTATAGGATGCCAGGCCGATTGACGACAGGGGAAAAGCAGCTGGTGAGATGGGTGCTGATCAGCCTGATTCTCATCCGATCCGTGTTTTTTCTAATCGCATATACGAGCAATTACCAGATCTATCTTGAGCGGATCGAGCTGGTACGTACTGCGATAGAGGAAAAGAGGGCGGAAGTGACCGTGCCGGCTTATCCCTATCCCCAGTATATCCATGCACCGGATGCGGAGAAGATGAACCATGCGCTGTATATCCACAGCCCGGGGGATATACAAATCCTAGTCGAAGGGGATTTGGAGTAAACTCCAAGGGTAGGGAGAACGGGAAATATTGACGATTTTCCCGTTTTTTAGTACTATTAGAGCAAAGCGGGGAGGGTTTTGTCCTCCTCAGTTGCTTCGACAGACATCATCCTTTCGTCTCAATCGAGGCGAAGGATTTTTTATTTATAGGAGGAAGAGATGGAGAAAAAGACGTTTTACATCACCACCCCAATTTATTATCCAAACAATAATCTGCACCTGGGTCATACCTATACGACGATTGCTGCGGATTGCCTAAAACGATTTAAAAAGTTATTGGGTTATGATGCCTATTTGGTCACTGGAACGGACGAACATGGGCAAAAACTACAAAATGCTGCAAACGACGCGGGAATGGAGCCCCTGGAGTATATCGACGGGATTGTGGATTCTGCGAAGCAGCTCTGGAATATGCTGCAGATTGACTATGACGTATTTCAACGCTCTACAGATCCGGTCCATGAGAAGATGGTCCAGGAGATATTTAAAACGCTCTACGATAAGGGTGAGATCTACAAGGACACCTATAAGGGCCACTATTGCACGCCCTGTGAATCCTTTTGGACGGATTCCCAATTGAATGAGGGAAACTGCCCCGACTGCGGTCGAGAGGTGGAGTACAGGGAAGAGGAGAGTTATTTTTTCAGGTTGTCTGCCTATCGGGACAAGCTCCTCGCATATTATGATGAGAACCCTGACTTTATTAAGCCCAACTCCCGTAAAAATGAGATGGTCAATAACTTCCTAAAAGACGGATTGGATGATCTCTCGGTCTCGCGAACGAATTTCGATTGGGGCATCAAGGTGCCCTTTGATGAGAAACATGTGATCTATGTATGGATCGATGCCTTGACCTGCTATCTATCGGCCCTCGGATATCTCAGTGAGGACGATAGCAGATATCAGAAATACTGGCCGGCCAATGTGCATTTGATGGCAAAGGAGATCGTCCGTTTCCATGTGGTCATTTGGCCAGCGCTATTGATGGCATTGGATTTGCCCCTGCCAAAGCAGGTCTTTGCCCATGGGTGGATCCTCTTCGATCAAGATAAGATGAGCAAGTCCAAGGGCAATGTGGTCTACGCGGAGCCATTGATCGAGCGATATGGAGTAGATGCTCTGAAGTATTTTGTGCTAAGGGAGTTCACCTTTGGCATGGATGGTAATTTCACAAAGGAGAAGTTCATCCAGAGATTGAACTCGGATTTGGCAAATGATCTGGGGAATCTGGTGTCCCGTACGATTACGATGGTCGAAAAATACTTTGGTGGCATCATCCCAGAGCCCCAGCTGATGGAGCCGGTAGATGAGGAGCTGAAGGGAATCGCCGTTGGCGTAGCGCAGAAGGTCGAAGACTGTATGGAGGAGTTGGACTATAGCGGAGCCCTTGAGGAGATCTGGACCCTGGTGCGCCGAACCAATAAATATATCGACGAGACCGCTCCTTGGAAGCTGGGAAAAGAGGAGAATACGCAGCGGTTGACGACGGTGCTCTATAATCTAAGTGAATCGATTCGAGTGATCGCCCAACTGATCGAGCCCTTTATGGGAGAGACCTCACGCCGAATTGGCGAACAGCTGGGAATCCAAAATGCCGGATGGGAGAGCACCAAAGTGTTTGGACAAATCCCTGCAGGTACGAAAGTGGTTCGAGGAGATAATTTATTTCAAAGGCTGGATGTCGAGAAGGAAGTGGAGATCTTAGATAAGGTGATGAAGGATCTGATTCAGCAGCGGGAAAGGGAAAAAGAGGCTGCTGGCAAGGCCCCTGAAAAAGAGGGGAAGCCCGAGGTCACCATCGATGACTTTTCGAAGCTGCAGTTCCAAGTCGCCGAGATCCTCGAGTGCAGCCCACATCCTAAGGCGGATAAGCTATTGGTGTTTCAAGTGAAAATCGGCGAGGAAATCCGCCAGATCGTCTCTGGAATAAAAAAATGGTATGGACCGGAGGACCTGATCGGAAAGAAAGTGATTGCGATCACGAATTTGAAGCCCGTCGTGCTAAGAGGCGTTGAGTCCAATGGGATGATATTGGCAGCAGAGAGTGGTGAGGATTTGACTCTTTTGACGGTTCTGGAAGATATCGAGAGCGGAGCGGATATTTCCTGATGGAATATTTGATTGACAGCCATGCCCATCTAGATGATCCCAGATTTGATGAAGACCGCGACCAATTGATCACACAACTCAATGAATTGGGCGTCGATTTGGTGATCAATCCAGGAGCAGACAGGACCTCTTCTGAGAAGGCGATCAGCCTATCTGAGATCTATGAGAATATCTACGCTGCAGTCGGGACCCATCCCCATGATGCAGATGGATTTACAGAAGAGGACTTTGCCTATTATAAACAGGCGGCTTCCCTGCCCAAAGTGGTTGCCATTGGAGAGATCGGGCTGGATTATTATTACGACAACAGCCCACGGGAATTACAAAAGACTGTATTTCGCCGTCAGTTGGAGTTGGCGGAAGAGGTTCAGCTCCCCGTATTAATCCACTCCCGGGAAGCGGATCAGGATACTTTTGCATTACTAGAGGAGTTTCAGGGACGGGTCAAGGGCGTCATGCACTGCTACAGTGGCTCAGTGGAGATGGCAAAGCGGTATTTGGGGCTGGGTTATTATATCTCTCTGGCAGGACCTGTGACTTTTAAGAATGCCCGGGTGCCTAAGGAAGTAGCGGCGATGGTGCCGGCGGACAGGCTCCTAGTGGAGACGGACTCGCCCTATCTCTCTCCGGAGCCAAAGCGTGGCAAGCGCAATGACCCCAGTAAAGTGGTCTATGTGGCCAGGGAGATCGCCAAACTGCGCGGGATGAGCTACGAGGAACTGGCGAAGCTGACCCGAGAGAATACTCTGCGGCTCTTTGAGAAGCTCCGATGATCCAAGAGATTATCGTCGTCGAGGGCCGTGAGGACGTCCGTGCGGTAAAGGCCGCATTGGACTGTGAAGTGATTGCCACTGGGGGGATTCGCATCTCCAAGGCGCGCATGGAAGAGCTCAAGAGGCTGCAAGAGCGCCACGGTCTGATCATCTTGACGGATCCGGACTATGCGGGAAAGCGGATTCGCGAGCTGCTGAGCAGCCAAATTCCGGGCTGCAAACACGCTTATGTGCGCAGGGAAGAGGCTACAAAGAAATTGGACATTGGTGTGGAGCATGCGAGCGGTGAAGAAATTCGGCGTGCAATCGCCCTGGCGAAGCCCTTAGAGAGGAATGCTGCTCAGATCTTTTCGGAAAAGGACCTGAGGGACTACGGCCTTTCCGGCGGTCCAGAAGCCAGTGTGAGGAGAAGACAGCTCTGTGAAGAGCTGGGCATCGGCTATCTAAACGGCAAGCAATTACTAAAAAAACTAAATGGCTATGGGATTACCCGGAATGAATTTGAAGAGGCGAATCGCCGGGTGATCGGTAGAATGGAGGAGCGATGACCGAAAGATTGTATATGCCCGCTTATCTCAGCCGTGTTCTTGAAAAACACGGCTTTACTTTTAGTAAAGCCCTCGGACAAAATTTTCTGATCGATGGAAATGTACTGCGCAGGATTGCCGATGGTGCTGACCTGTCAAAGGAGGATTTTGTGCTGGAGATCGGCCCTGGGGTGGGAACTCTGACGGAGGAACTGGCGATTCGGTCTGAGAAAGTGGTGGCGGTGGAGCTGGACCGCAGGCTGATCCCCATTTTGAAGGAGACCTTAGCAGCCTATGACAATGTGGAAGTGATCCACCAGGATGCGATGGAGACGGATTTTCAGGAGCTGATCGAGTCCAAGGGAAATGGCCTCAGACCCAAGCTCGTCGCCAATCTCCCCTACAATGTGGGTACGGTGTTGGTGGCGAAGCTGCTAGAGGAGAGGCTGCCGCTGACTTCTATGACGGTCCTACTACAAAATGAAGTGGCAGACCGGATGGTGGCGGAGCCGGGCACCAAGGACTACGGCTCTCTGAGCGTATTGATCGCCTATTATACCAAAGGGAAGAAACTCTTTAAAGTGCCTAGGACTGTCTTTCGTCCCAAGCCCAATGTGGATTCCGCAGTTGTGCATCTGGTGCGCAAAACCCATCTACCGGAAATCGACGAGGATTTGTTGTTCCGATTGGTCCGAGCCGGCTTCAATCAGAGGCGAAAGACCATCCTGAACTCCCTGACAGCAGAAGAGGCGGGAGTGGAGAAGGCGGTTCTATTAGAAGTACTGGAGAGGCTGAATCTTTCTCCTAAGCTGCGGGCAGAGAATCTGTCTTTGGGAGATTTTATCGAAATTACAAGAGAGATATCGGGAAACTAACTGCATGGATGCTATTAGTTGAGTTATGTTCTGTCTCGAAGCATCCTCATTCGATCTTCTCTTTTCAATGCTGCTCAATCTATCTCTAGTCGAGAGCCTATGTTTATTTCTCGATTTTCAGGGTAAAAATAGAATGTAACAAATTATTTTAACAATTAGAGGAGAATGAAAATGGCAAATGTAGTCGTCTATTCCAGTAACACCTGCCCTTATTGCACTGCAGCTAAGGATTATCTAAATGAACATAATATCGCCTTCACGGAGAAGAATGTATCCACAGACGCGCAGGCTCGCAAAGAACTGATGGAAAAAGGACATATGGGCGTACCTGTCGTCATCATTGACGGAGAAGAGATCGTGGGCTTTGATCAAAAGCGTATTGCAGATCTGTTGAAGTTGTAGGCTTAAGAACCGAAGGGACTGTTCCCACAGTCCTTTTTTTGTGCGAAAAAAGGTGGGATCGCATTGATCATCTATTGGGCTGATATGGAGGGAGGGCATTTCGCATCACAAAAATCGACCTTCCTTGCCAATGGCTAAAAAGACAAAGCCCCGAGTCTCCTCGGGGCAAGCTTCATAGGGCTACCTATGCATTCAGTTTTTTAAGCAGTTCATCTAAATCCATGCCATGAACTTGAGCGGCTTCCTCGATGGATTCCATCTGGCTAGCAGGGCAGCCAACGCAGCCCATGCCCGCGTTCATCAGGGCTTCTATGGTCGCCGGCTTTTGTCGAATGATGTCGCCGATTAGCATATCCTTTGTAATTTCCATTGCACACCTCCTAATTCGATTTGATTATATTATACTGATTTGATCGGAATTATTCAACCTCATCTGTGAAGAAGCATTTACCTAGGGAAGAGCTCTCGGCACGCACTTGGAAACCCTCATCGATTCCTGCGTCTTCGTAGTCGATGGAGATTTGCTCGAAGAGTTTTTCCTCTTCTGGGTCCACGGAGAATCGAAATCCCTCTGCTTCGACCACGGCTTGGGCTTCGTCTTGACCTGTCAGGGATAGGGCGATGACGGGACCGTGGCAGTCGTATTTGACCATTTTGAGTTTGAGCAGTTTATCTGGACGTCCCTCCAGAGACTCCTCTAGCATCTTGCGAGCTTTGTTCGAAATATTTATTTGCATGGTATCACTCCCGTTAATTTTTTTAGTTCAAGTATTATTTACCCTAGAATCCCAGTTGCAAACACCTTTAGAATTGGCACGATTTGTGATAAAATGGAACGGGAGGTGACAAAATGCGATTAGAAGATGTACTCGAGTTGCTCGGGGAACGGAATTATGTGAAGCTCAGTCGTGAGCTGAGCGATATAAATGCCATCGATATTTCGGAACTGATGGAGGAATTATCAGCCAGGGATTCCCTGATCGTGTTTCGTCTCTTGGGCAAGGATTTAGCGGCTGAGGTCTTCACTGAATTGGACTCTGACAGGCAGATGCAAATCGTGGAATCGTCGACGGACCAACAGGTCTCCCGTATCATCAATGAGATGTATATGGATGATATGGTCGATTTCATCGAGGAGATGCCGGCCAATGCCGTCAAGAAAATCCTGCGCAATACCACGGCGGAAAACCGTGAATTGATCAATCAGATCCTCCATTATCCGGAGAAGTCCGCAGGGACGATCATGACGACGGAATATGTCGTCTTGAAACAGTACTTCACAGTGCAACAGGCGCTGGACTATATCAATAAAAATGGCGTGGACAAGGTTACGGTCTATATCTGTTATGTGACCGATGCTGAGCGGAAATTACTGGGCTTTGTGTCCCTGCGCCAGATCCTGACTGCAGAGCTAGATCAACGCATCTCAGAGATCATGGATGATGATGTGGTCTATGTGAAGACGCTAGACGATCAGGAATATGTCTCGGAAGTCTTTATTAAATACGGATACACAGCGATCCCCGTAGTGGATGAAGAGAGGCGGATGGTGGGGATTATCACGGTCGATGATATCATCGACGTCATCCAAGAGGAGGACACGGAGGACTTCCACCGCATGGCGGGTCTGACGCCATCTGAGGAGCCCTACCTGTCTACGAGCTTTTTTAAATTGGCGAAGAACCGAATTGGCTGGCTTTTGATATTGATGATCACCGCTACGATCTCTGGAGGGATCATCGACAACTTCAGCGAGGTGCTAACCAGCGTTGTCGTTCTGAATGCCTTTATTCCCATGTTGATGGGAACAGGCGGAAACTCGGGAAATCAATCCTCCACTTTGATCATCCGTGGAATGGCCACTGGGGAGATCGAGCACAGTGATTGGAAGAGAGTCCTTCGGAAGGAGCTGGTGGTTTCGATCATCGTCGGCACGATTTTGGCGGTCGTCAATTTCTTTCGCTTGATCCTACTCGATAAGGTGAGTCCGGCGATTTCCTTCGTCGTGTCGATTACGATGATGATGACAGTGATGTCGGCAATGGTCATTGGAGGTCTCCTGCCCATCGCCGCTGCGAAATTCAAGCTGGATCCGGCGATTATGGCAGCGCCCCTGATCACGACGATTGTAGATGCCAGTTGTCTGATCATCTATTTCAATATTGCATCGGCCGTATTGGGACTGTAAGAGTCGGGTGGATTTTGAAGGGGAAGGGCTCTTACCGCTTCGCCCAAAAGGGAAATGAATCTCTTAGGCATACGCTATATCCACCTTTTCTCTATACAAAATATTTTCATTATTTTTTTCAAAAACGATTGACAAGGGAAATCGGTTCATGTATAATATTTAATCTTCTTGACTTTACAAACTAATTGTTGTATAATAGGGCGGTAAAGGCATTTCTCAACGTCAATGGAAGGTGATAATGATTGAAGAAGACGGATAAACTGGCTTGTATCAAGGACGAAGTGCAAGAGAA
Organism: Tissierellia bacterium; assembly: GCA_030538075.1. GTDB lineage: Bacteria > Bacillota > Clostridia > Tissierellales > Peptoniphilaceae > JAUNUQ01. The sequence continues at coordinate 43,645 of JAUNUQ010000011.1, read as the reverse complement.
TATCGGCAAGAAGGTTTTATTAAAGACAGATAAAGGTAGAAAGCGCATTGTGATGAGAGAAGGAGTCATTGTAGACGCCTTCCCGAGTATTTTTACCGTAAAGGTAAACAATGAATTTGATATCGAACGAACGGTATCCTACTCTTATTCCGATATTTTGACTTCTACAGTAGAACTGAAAATCATATAACCGGCCAGACCGGATGGCGGAAGGGAAAAGGTCCCGCCCAAAGATGAATCTGAAGACCCGAGCATTCCAAAGGGAACGCTCGGGTTTTTCGATGTTCGCTACGAAGCTTGCCAAGTAGACCTTCCAATGGCACTTATGATATAATTGATAAATGAATATGACATATAAAAGGGGTGGAGCATGAAAGAGATGATCATGGATTCGTATGCCAAGATCAATTTGGCACTCAATGTCTTAGATAAAAGAGCCGATGGTTATCACAATATCGAGACCATCTTCCAACAGATAGATCTCCGAGATGGGATGTATTTGCGGATTCAGCCAGGAGGCTTTCAATTCTCGTGTGACTATCGAAAGCTCCCAACGGGGGAAGGAAATACGATCTTCACTGCCTGGAACTTGATGAAGGAATTATACAGCGGAGATCCAGGTGTGCGAGTGCATCTGGAAAAGAACATACCCATCGCAGCTGGTCTGGCCGGAGGTAGCTCCAATGCAGCGACGATGATCAAAGCCCTCAACGAGCTTTGGGAGTTGGGCCTTTCTGTGGAGGAGATGTGCCAGATCGGGATCCGAATCGGGGCGGATGTGCCCTTCTTTTTCTATAGCAATACTGCCTACGGCACAGGTAAAGGGGAGGAGTTAACGCCTTTAAAGAACTTTGCTGGTCGTAAGCTCTTAGTGGTCAACACGGGCTATGGCGTGAGCACCAAGTCTGTATATGATAATATTGACCGGGCACCGACCGTCGATGCGAATTTTGATGCACTCATTCAGGGGATTGAATCGGAAAATGACGAATTGGTCTATCCCCATATGGTCAATCGGCTAGAAGCCGTCACAACCCACTTTAATCCAGATATCAGTGAGATCAAAATGGATATGATCCGCCTTGGTGCACGCTCTGCGCTGATGTGCGGCTCTGGGCCTACGGTATTTGGCATTTTTGACCATGTTTCAAAGTTAGAGAATGCTTTTTTCTATTTTAAGGATAAATATAATTTAGTTTATGTATGTGAAACGAGGTAATGGACGATATGGATACCAGACCGATCGGGGTTTTTGATTCGGGTATAGGCGGAGTGACCGTCTTTAAGGAAATACGAAAGCTCTTGCCGAACGAGAATATCATCTACTATGCGGACACTGCCCGTGTCCCTTATGGGCCCAGGCCCACTGAGGAGATCATCCGATTCTCTCTGGATGCCGTAGACTTTCTACTCAAACAACAAATCAAGCTATTGGTCATTGCTTGTAATACGGTCTCCGCGGTGGCATTTGATGCCATTTTAGCCCATACGGATATCCCCGTGATCGGCGTGATTGAACCGGGGACTCGCAGTGTGGTTTCGCGTAGCGGGATTCACAAACTGGGCTTGATTGCCACAGAGGCGACGGTTCGTTCAGGAGAGTATCAGAAAAGGCTGACACAAGAGGAGCCCAATCTCCAATTGATCACCAAGGCATGTCCCATGTTGGTCTCCCTAATTGAGGAGGGATGGGGCAATACGGAAATTTCCAAATTGGTCATCCAAAAATATATGGAAGATATGAAGGGTGCGGATTTGGATGGGCTGATCTTAGCCTGTACGCATTTTCCAGTCATCCGTGCGCAAATTGAGGAATACTTAGGCCCAGATGTTCAAATTATCGACCCCGCTGAAGAGACTGCCAAGGAGCTGGAGCGGGTTTTGCAAGAGAGAAAGCTGCTTCACCCTGCAGAAGGGGAGGCATCGATTCGGTTTTATGTAAGTGATAAACCGGAAAAATTCAAATCCATCGTCGAAAAGATTCTGGATCCACGGGACATTCGTCAAGTCAGTTTGACTTAAGTCGCCTTGGATCCATTGGGCATGTCCTAGAATCCTTTCGAAGGAGTACGAGGTATCAATGAAAACAACCAATATAGCGAAAGCTTCTATCATGATTTCCGCCTTGGCGATTCTGTCGAAGGCGATGGGCGCATTGCGCGTCATGGTAATCGGGTGGAAATTCGGTCAAGGCGTTGAAACAGACGCCTATAATGCAGCTGTCAAGGTGACGGCGCTGAGCATGAGCATCATCGCCTCTGCCATATTCACTTCCCTGGTTCCAGTCTTGGCGCAGATCAATGAGCGTCATGGTGTACGGGGTAAGTTTAAGTTTTTCAATAATATTTCCAATATTGTCATGTTATTGGCAGTTGGCTTGTCTGCGTTGGTGTATATCTTTGCACCTGTAATTATCAAGATCATGTTTACCAGTTTTAGCCAGGAGAAGTTCGAACTGGCCGTACATCTGACAAGGCTTGGGGTCCCGATCATATTATCCCTGGCCATGATGAATCTCGTGACGGGGTATCTGCATTCCTTTAATATCTATGGACCCTATGCGGTCATGGGAATTCCCTACAATGTCTGCTTTTTCCTCTATTTATTTTTTCTGCCTCTCTCGATTGAAGGATTGATCTATGCGACGGTCATCGCGACTTTTTCGCAGTTTTTGGTCCAGGCTCCGGCTATGTTCAAGACGGGCTATCGGTGGAAGCCGCTGATTCAGGTCCAAGATCCCTATGTGACTCGGACGATTGACCTGGTGATCCCAGTGGCATTGGGCCAAGCGGTTCAGCAGATCAATGTAATCGTGGACGGGAACCTGGCCTCTGGCTTGGCGGACGGGGTCATCACCGCTATGGACAATGCGACCAAGGTGAATGACGCCATCATCGCGATTTTTATCGCTGGTTTTACGACGGTCATCTTCCCCATGTTGGCGACGGCTTTTGAGCGAAACGAGCGCTCTCGGATCGTCCAATTGGTCGATGATGGATTTGGTGCGGTTCTATTGATCACCATCCCTGCGACGGTCGGGATCATGACCTTATCCACGGACCTGATCAAGCTGATGTTTGAACGAAATATGTTCACCGCGGAGGATACCATCGTCACGGCTGGGGCATTTTTCTACTACAGTTTAGGACTGACTGGCAGTGGACTGCGCATGCTCTTCACCAAAGTCTACTATAGCTTCCAAGACACCAAGACACCCATGATCAACGGCATGTTTGCGGTGATCATGAATGTCATCTTAAACTTGATATTGGTTCGGTTTATGGAGCATCGAGGGCTGGCTCTGGCCACCTCCATATCCATCACTGTGACCACCTTTGTATTAATCATAAAGCTGAAGAAAAAACTACCGGAGATGTATTTTATGGGTTATTTCCGCGAGTTTATCAAGATTGGCATCTCGGCTGCAGCAATGGGAGCTGTAGTACTCTTTTCCAATCGCGCACTAAAGACGATGCTGGATTCAGAGGGACTGCGACTATTGATCGTAATTGGTTTGGCCGTGATCGTCTATGCAGTGATGGTTCTATTGACTCGTGTAAATGCGGTCAATGTGTATTTGACAGCTTTTCTAAAGAAGCGAAAAGCGAGGAATCAAACCGGTGCATAACCGGAGGAAAGGGGTAAGGATGAGTATACAATTTTCACCACCGGATATTACACAATTAGAAATAGACGAGGTCGTGGATACCCTAAGGTCCGGATGGATTACCACGGGACCAAAGACCAAGGCCTTTGAACAGAAAATTACGGAGTATTCGCGCTCAGCACAGAGCGTATGCCTGAACTCCGCAACGGCAGCGATGGAGATGAGTCTCCGACTCTTGGGCATTGGACCTGGTGACGAAGTGATCACCACCGCCTATACCTATTCGGCCTCTGCAAGTGTCATCACCCATGTCGGAGCGACAGTGCGCCTTGTGGATTTGGCTGAAGACGGATTTGAAATGGACTACGACAAGATGGGAGAAATGATCAACGAGAGGACGAAGGCCATCATTCCCGTGGATCTGGGCGGGGTGCCCTGTAACTATGGGAAGATCCTAGAGGTGCTCAAGTCGAAAGCCCATCTGTATCGCCCAGTGAATTCCATGCAAGAGTCTGTCGGTCGAGTGGCCATCATCTCGGACTCTGCCCACTCCTTTGGCTCGACCCTAGGTGGAAAAGCGGTAGCAGAGTGGTCTGATCTGACTTGTTATTCCTTTCATGCAGTGAAGAATTTGACCACTGCAGAGGGAGGGGCTGTTACATGGCGCAAGGATCTCTTCGATGACGACTGTATCTACCGAGAGCTACAACTCCTATCCCTTCACGGGCAGAACAAGGACGCCCTGGCGAAGATGCGCTTAGGAGCGTGGGAATATGACATTGTGGCCCCCAACTATAAATGCAATATGACGGATATTATGGCTTCATTGGGACTCGCGCAGCTGAAGCGCTACCCAGGACTCTTGGCCCGTCGCCGGGAGATCATCGTCGAATATGACAAGGCCTTTCAAAATACGAGAATCAAACCGATGGTCCATTACACCGGGCAATTTTCCTCTACAGGCCATCTGTATATCGTAAATCTGGAGGGCTATGACGAGCGCATGCGAAATGAGGTCATTGTGCGGATGGCAGAGAGGGGCATAGCCACAAATGTCCATTATAAGCCACTGCCCATGTTTACGGCATACAAGAATTTGGGATTCAAGATTGAGGACTATCCAAATGCCTATCGCAGATATATCAATGTGATGACCCTTCCTCTGCACACTCTGCTCAGCGATGATGATGTACAGCGGGTCATCAGAGAAATGCTGGAGATTGTCGAATGAGATGGCAGATCAGACGAATCGAGAATATGACGAATATATAGACGAATTACTGGAACAAAAACAGCTCCAGTTCATTCTCAAGAGGGGAATGGACATCCTGGCATCTGGTCTGGGCATCATCCTGTTGCTAATTCCCATGGGAATAGCCGCACTGCTGATCAAATTGGACTCTGAGGGGCCCGTCCTCTTTAAGCAGACCCGAGTGGGCAGGAATGGCGTGGATTTTGACATCCTAAAATTCCGAACCATGGTACCAGACGCTGAGAAATTGGGGAGACAGATCACCGTAGGAGAAGACCCGAGGATCACCAAGGTGGGCCGGGTGCTGCGGAAGTATAAATTAGATGAGTTTCCACAGCTCATCAATGTCTTTAAAGGGGATATGAGCCTAGTGGGACCTCGTCCAGAGGTGCCCAAATACGTAGCCCTCTATGACGGCAGACAGAAAAATGTATTGCGGATTCGGCCGGGCATCACGGATTTGGCATCCATTGAATACCGAGACGAATCCGAGGTTCTCAGCAGCCATGTAGATCCTGAGAGGATCTATATCCAAGAGATCATGCCCCATAAACTGGAGTTAAATCTCAAATACTTAGAACAGCTCAGTGTGCTAACGGACATCAAATTGATTCTGCGCACCTTCAGGGTCATACTGGGCTAAATGCGTGGGAAGTGAGGAGAGCTATGAATATTCAATTGATTGACTTAACAAGGCAATACCAGGGCATCCAGGAACCAGCCGATCAGGCGGTCCTCGATGTCTTGCATAGTGCAAAATATATCATGGGAGAGAATGTTCACGCCTTTGAAGCGGAATTTGCCTCTTATATTGGAATCAAACATGCAATCTCCGTCGGTAACGGCACGGATGCCCTCGTACTGGCCCTAAAGGCCTTGGGTATCGGCGAAGGGGATGAGGTCATCACAACGACCTACACTTTCTTTGCCACGGCAGAGAGTATTTCTGCCGTTGGGGCAGTTCCCGTCTTCATCGACGTCGAGCTGGATACCTATAATATGGATCCAAATCTGATCGAAGGGGCCATCACCCCTAGAACGAAAGCCATTATGCCGGTGCATATCTTTGGTCAGCCCTGTGAGATGGATACGATTATGGAGATCGCAAAGGCCCATAAACTCTATGTTATTGAAGATGCCGCCCAGGCTGCTGGTGCTGAATATAAGGGCAAACCCGTCGGGACATTTGGGGATATCTCCACTTTTTCCTTTTTTCCGACAAAAAACCTCGGCTGTGCTGGAGATGGGGGAATGCTGGTCACTGCAGATGATGACCTTGCCATCGTGTTAAAGGCCTTAAGAGCCCATGGCAGTGGAGAGGTCGGGCAGCGAGCCTATCATTATCTCGAGGGGATGGATGGAGAGATCACAGTGGACGAGGGGACAGATAATACCGTATACAACCCCTTGAAATACTACAACTATTTGATCGGACACAATTCAAGGCTCGATGAGCTCCAGGCGGCTCTGCTACGGGTGAAGCTCAAAGAGCTCGATGGATGGAACCATCGTCGAATACAGATCGCCGCAGATTACGATGAGGGGCTCAAAGACTCGGGATTGGTGACGCCCTTTGCCATGGAAAGTGGCAAGCATATCTATCATCTGTATATCCTGCAAAGCGAAGATCGAGATGGTATCCTCAAGCATCTAAAAGAAGCTGGAATCGCCACTGGAGTCTACTATCCCGTACCCATGCATCAACAGGTGGTCTATCGAGGGCTGAACTACCGAGAAGGAGATCTGCCCAATGCGGAATATCTATCGAAGCGAACCTTTGCAATTCCGATGTTTGCCGAGTTGACAGGGGATGAGATCAGCTATATAATAAATAAATTGACGGAGTTTTAACATGAAGGACTATTTCGTACACGAATCCTCCTATGTGGATGAGGGAGCTCAGATCGGAAAGGGCACGAAGATCTGGCATTTCTCTCATATCATGAAGGATGCCGTGATCGGTGAGGATTGTAATTTAGGTCAGAATGTGGTCATATCCCCTGGTGTCATCCTGGGGAAGGGCGTGAAAGTTCAGAACAATGTGTCGGTATATACTGGTGTGATCTGTGAAGAGGGGGCTTTTTTAGGACCCAGCTGTGTGTTTACGAATGTGATTAACCCGCGGAGCTTTATAGAGCGCAAAGACGAGTATCGGGAGACGAGGGTTGGGAAAGGCGCCAGTATTGGTGCCAATGCCACGATCATCTGTGGAAATTCCATCGGAGCATATGCGCTGATCGGCGCAGGAGCTGTCGTCACAAAGGACGTATTGGAACATCAGATCATCGTAGGCAATCCCGGCAGATGCATCGGCTATGTCTGCAAATGTGGCGAACGCTTAGAGAGCGAGGGCGGTGAATACCGCTGCCATGCTTGTGGAGAGGTCTATAGCAAAAACGGGGATCAATTTGAGAATAAGGAGTAAGAGATGGGACTAAAAGAAGAACTGCTACAAAAAATTGAGCAAAAGACTCTACAAGTTGGCGTTGTGGGATTGGGTTATGTGGGACTTCCCCTGGCGGTTGAAAAGGCGATGGCGGGCTATACTACCATTGGCTTTGACGTTCAAGATGATAAGGTTCGAATGGTCAATGAAGGGCACAACTACATAGGAGATGTGGTGGACGAGCAATTGGCCGATGTAGTCAAAAGTGGAAAGCTGAAGGCCACGACGAATTTTGAAGAGGTGGCGACACTGGATTTCATCGCCATTGCTGTACCAACTCCCTTGGACCTATATCAACAGCCGGATATTTCTTATGTGCGTAAATCCACGGCAGATGTGGCTCGCTTTTTGAAACGTGGATCGATTGTCGTGCTGGAATCGACCACCTATCCTGGAACGACAGAGGAGCTGATGAAGCCAATCCTAGAAGAGATCTCTGGTCTAAAATGTGGTAAAGATTTCTATTTGGCCTTTTCTCCGGAGCGAGTGGACCCCGGTAATAAATTATACAAGACGAAAAACACCCCCAAGGTCGTGGGCGGTGTGGGTGCGGATGCCACTGAAGTGGCAGCAGCCCTATATGAAAATGTATTGGACGCGGATATCTTTAAAGCCTCCAGCCCCAAGGTTGCAGAGATGGAGAAGATCCTCGAGAATACCTATCGAAATGTGAATATCGGCCTGGTCAATGAATTTGCCCTATTGGCGGACAAGATGGATATCAATATCTGGGAAGTCGTCGATGCGGCAAAGACGAAACCCTATGGGTTCCAGGCCTTCTATCCTGGGCCAGGGGTGGGCGGTCACTGCATCCCTCTGGATCCCTTCTATTTGACTTGGAAGGCCAGAGAATACGATATGCATATGCCTCTTATTGAAGCTTCCGGTACCATCAATGACAGTATGCCAAGATATGTGGTGGATCGCAGTATGCGCATCCTGTCCAGAAAATTCAAGAAAGCCCTCAATGGATCGAAGATATTGATCTTGGGGATCGCCTATAAAAATGACATCGATGACCTAAGGGATAGTCCTGCCCTAGTCGTCATCGAAGATTTTGAGTTCGAAGGCTGTGAGTTGGATTATTTTGATGCCATGAATCCTTCTTATAAGAAGGCCGATGGCAGCGTTGTGGAGTCATTACCAGAGATTAACCCTGAAGTCATCCGTTCCTATGACTTGGTAGTGATCACCACAGCCCACTCTACAGTAGATTATCGCATGGTCGTAGACAATGCGGCCTATGTCTTTGATACTCGCTATGCGACCAGAGGCATCGAAGCAGACAACTTAGAACTACTCTAAGAAGAATCCAAGTCAAAGCCCATCAGAATTGGTGGGCTTTGATTTGACCTTGAAAAGAAGTGAAGGAGAAGAGATGAAACAATTGAGATTTGCCATCCTGGGTTGCGGACGGATCTCCTACAAACATGTGGAAGCGATGCTGAACAACAGGGACTGCATCATTCCAGCTGCTTTTTGTGACTTGATCGAAGAGAGGGCAATAGCTCGAGTTCAGCAGTATCAAGAGCAATTTCCGAATCAGGAGATTCCCATCTATACGGATTATAAACAGATGCTGACCAAAGAGGAAATTGACGTGGTGGTCATCTGCTCAGAGAGCGGCTATCATGGCATGCAGGCACTGGATGTTCTGGAGTCGGGCAGACATGTGATCATCGAAAAACCGATGGCCCTCACCCTAGAAGAGATTGATGCCGTCAATGAGTTGGCAGATCGCAAGGGGCTTAAGGTCTGCGTCTCCCATCAAAACCGGTTCAATCGACCGATCCAGAAACTGCGTCGAGCCGTGGAGGAAGGTCGTTTTGGGCGCCTGATCAATGGCACGGCCCGCATCCTATGGACCAGAGATCAACACTACTATGATCTGGCTCCCTGGCGTGGTACAAGGGCTCTAGACGGCGGAACTCTGATGAATCAGTGCATACACAATATCGACCTACTCCAGTGGATGATGGGATCCGAAGTGGTCAGCGTCCATGCGGAGCTGGGGACCTTTTTGAGGAAGATCGAAATGGAGGACTTCGGTGCCATTTTGATCCGTTTTAAAAATGGCGCAGTCGGCGTTGTAGAAGGTTCTGCTTGTGTGTATCCCAAGAATTTGGAGGAGACCCTGAGCATTTTTGGGGAGACGGGCACGGCGGTCATCGGCGGTTTGGCAGTGAATGAGATCCAGACTTGGAATTTTTCTGATTCAAAATACTATGACAATCCAGAGACAAAAGATGAGATCGAAAATGTCTATGGAAATGGACACACGCCGCTGTATAAGGATATGGTCCAAGCGATATGGGAGGACCGAGCACCCCTGATTGATGGCCACGAAGGGCGAAAATCGGTGGAGATCATTCTAAAGGCCTATGAACGAGGAGGATATGCACTTGAGAAATAGACATAAGGTGACGAAGGCAGTGATCCCCGCGGCGGGATTGGGAACGAGGTTTTTGCCAGCGACCAAGGCACAGCCAAAGGAGATGCTCCCCATACTGGATAAACCCACTTTGCAGTATATCGTCCAAGAGGCGTATAATTCGGGCATCCGCGATATCTTGGTGGTGACGGGACGGGGAAAGGACAGCATTGTCAATCACTTTGACCACTCCTTCGAATTGGAGGCGGTATTGGCGAAGAATAAGGATTGGAGCCAGCTCAACGAGATTAGAAGCATCTCGGAGAAGGTGAATATGTTCTATGTTCGCCAAAAGGAGCCGAAGGGGTTGGGACATGCAATATCCTGCGCAGAGGCATTCGTCGGAGACGAACCCTTTGCAGTACTCTTAGGTGATGACATCATCAACACACAGCCTCCACTGATCAAGCAGATGATCGATGTCTATGAGCGCTATCAATCCAGTGTCGTGGGTCTATTGGATGTTCCGGATGAAGATGTGAGCAAATACGGGATCATGGCCGGTGAAATGGTGGAGGACAGCATATATAAGGTGGAGAAATTGGTGGAGAAGCCCGCGGTGGAAGATGCACCTTCTAACCGTGCGGTGATTGGTCGCTATGTCATCACCCCAAAGATTTTCGATATTTTAAAGACGACAAAACCCGGTAAGAACAATGAGATCCAGTTGACGGACGCGCTGATGGAGCTGTCTCGACACGAAGACATCTATGGCTATGCCTTTAAGGGAGAGCGATATGATGTGGGTGACAAATTTGGCTTCGTCGTCGCGAACTTGGAGTTTGGCCTTCGAGATGCAAAGACCGGAAAACAACTGAAGGAATATTTGAGAAAGCTGGATCTGGACAGATTCTAGAGGGCGATATGAAGAAAAAAAAGCTGCTGCTACAAGTCGTGCTAGATGCATTGCTGATCAACTTAATATATTTAGCGGCCTTGAATCTGCGCTTTGAATGGCATATTCCAGATTTTTACATGAATACCTATGTAAAATATGCCCTAGTGATCACGGTATTAAAAATTGGGGTGTATTTTACCTTTTCCCTGTACAGGATGATCCTGCGTTATGCATCCGTTCATGAGATGCTCAGTATCTTAGCGGCGATCTTCACATCGAATGTACTGGCTTCTGGTTTTTTAATGCTCATCCACTCGGCATTTCCCCGAAGCATCTACCCGATCGTGACGATTTTGGACATGCTGTTGATCGGTGGGATTCGATTCATCCCCAAGATCGCTCGTACTAGACAGACCTTGAAGACGGACCAGACCCCCTACAAGAACACTTTGATCGTAGGGGCTGGAGAATCGGGGATTATGGTCTTGAATGAGCTGCGCAGACATCAGGATCTGGGGAATATGCCGATCGCCTTTGTAGATGACGATGCGGAAAAGCAGGGCAAGTTGATCCGAGGGGTCAAAGTACTGGGCGATCGCCATTCGATTCCAGATTTGGTCAAGGATTTGAAGATCGCAGAGATCATCGTGGCCATGCCATCTGTCAAGAGTGACGATGAACGGGAGATTCTGGAGATCTGTAACAGCACATCGGTCAAGGTGCGCATCGTGCCAGGCGTCTATGAGATGATCGATGCACCCATCAAGGTGGAGGATATTCGGGATCTGAGCATCGAAGACCTGCTCGGCAGAGAAGAGGTGCATCTGAATATCGGGGAGCTGCAGGCCTTTATTGAAGGCAAGACCATTATGGTGACAGGCGGAGGGGGTTCAATCGGATCGGAGCTAGTCCGCCAGATCGCAGTGTACAAGCCAGCTCGAATTTTGGTTTTGGACATCTACGAAAACTCCGTCTATGGTCTCCAAAATGAGATGAAGAGGAATTATCCGAATCTGGATCTAATCGTACTGATCGAGTCGGTTCGGGACCGGGAGCGGATCGATAAACTCCTAGGAACCTATCATCCCCATATCATCTTTCATGCGGCGGCCCATAAGCATGTTCCACTAATGGAGAAGAGCCCCGAGAGCGCCGTGAAAAACAATGTCTTTGGGACTTTGAATATGGTGCTAGAGGCGGATCGTCATGGGGTGGAGAAATTTGTCTTGATCTCAACGGACAAGGCGGTCAATCCGACGAATGTCATGGGGGCGACGAAGCGAATTTGCGAGCTGATCATCCAATCCTATAACCCAATTGCGAAGACGGACTACGTAGCCGTTCGATTTGGAAATGTACTGGGTTCTGCAGGATCTGTGATCCCCCTGTTTTTGGATCAGATCAAAGGGGGCGGTCCGGTGACTGTGACGGACCGAGAGATCATCCGCTACTTTATGTCCATCCCCGAAGCGGCGCAGCTGGTATTGCAGGCTGGCGCGATCGCCAAGGGTGGAGAGGTCTTTATATTGGACATGGGGGAACCCGTTCGGATATTGGACTTAGCCGAAAAGCTGATACGCCTGTCTGGATACAGACCCTATGAGGACATGAAGATCGAATTCATCGGCCTTCGAGATGGTGAAAAGCAGTTCGAGGAGCTGTTGATCAACGAAGATTTAGCGGACAGGACCGATCACGAGAGGATTTATGTGGAGAAGCCAATCTCCCTTGACTTTCACGAGCTAGAACTCTCCTTAGTGCCCCTATTGGAGTCGACGAAGCTCCATGATCGAGATGCAGTCATCCGAGAGCTGGAGAAAATTGTACCGACATTTGACAACTATGTACCCGATAGGGATAAAGACGGCCATTAATACGCCGTCTTTTTTTGTTGAGGCATAAGTTATTATTCTTCGTATGCCGCAGGTGAATAGACCGGTTTGATATTATTTTGTAACCTTTATCCTTGCTTTCATCCCTTTTGGTCTTTCACATTCCCCTGGTTTATGTTAGAATAAGATGTAGAATAAAACATAATTGAGATGGGAGATAAAATGACATATAGAGACTCTTCCCGAAATCGGGGTTCATATAGTATAGATCAACGCAATGAAAAAAATAGATCTAGAAGGCGAAGAATCGAAGCGATCCGTCGAAGGAATCGGGCTCGTATTATCGCTTTTTCTTTCGTTATCTTATTGTTTGTCGGTGGATTGGGCATTGGGATCTCCAAATTGCTCTTCCCGGCGAAGCAGCCTGAGGTGGCAAGCACCCAAAAACCCATCGGAGGAGATGTGAAAATCGTATCCGATGAAAAAGCGGAGCAAAAGGCGGAGGCGCAAGCGCCAAAGACTACGGACACCACGGACAATACCCAGGTGCTGAATGCGGATAAGCAAAAGCTGCAAGCACTGGCCGCACAGACAGAAGATACGAAAGAAGGATTTACAGACAAGCTCCAAAAGTTCTATCAAGCCCATGTTCAGACGGAGGTCTATCGCTCCACAAATGACAAGGCCGATGTGTTGACGGAGATCCCCATGGGAGACTATGTGGAGACCTATGGCGCCGAAGGGGAATGGATTAAAGTCCGTTATAACAATCAGGTGGGCTTCGTGCAAAAAGTGGATATGACTCCTATGGACGAAGAGAATGTCTTCAAGGTGATCGATGGGATATTGATTGTCAATCGCAACTTTTCAGTACCTGCGGACTTCGACCCAGGTGTCAATCCCGACGCGATGAATTCCTACGAACTGATGAAAGAGGAGATGCGTAGGGATGGCTTAGATATTAAGATCATCTCTGACTACCGCACCTATGACTATCAGATTCAAGTATATGATTCGAGCGTAGAGGGATATGGAAAAGAGGCGGCTGATGAGATGACCGCATTACCCGGCCATAGCGAACATCAGACGGGCTATGCCTTTGACCTATTTACAAATGACGATACGACGACGATCAACGACTCCTTTGACGACACAGCCGAGGCAGAGTGGTTGGCGAACAATTCCTATAAATATGGTTTCATCCTCCGATACCCAAGAGGCAAAGAGGATAAGACAGGCTATAAATACGAGTCTTGGCACTTCCGCTATGTGGGACCAGAGCTGGCCAAGAAGATCTATGAATCCGGCCTGTCCGTTGAAGAATACTACGGCTTATAGCCGGTGGATGAGAACGCCGTTCCGGCAGGTCATTTGACCTCTTCGGAGCGGCACTTTTTATTTGAGGGCAGTTTATGGAGAATATCATACGCATATCCGTGCGAAATCTAATAGAATTTACCATGCGCAGTGGCGATATCGACACGGGATTCGTCTCCCCGGCTCGAGCGATGGAGGGGATTCGCGCCCATCAAAAATTACAGTCAGAATACGGGGAGGGCTACTCTCCAGAGTATCTGCTGCGCAATGAGACCCTGCTAGGAAGCATGCTCTTTGTGGTGGAGGGACGAGCGGATGGTGTGATCAAAGAAGAGGGCAGCATTGTCATCGACGAGATCAAGAGCACCTCAAGGGAGCTGGATTCCATCGAGGAGGAGCATAATCCGATGCACTGGGCCCAGGTCTATTGCTATGCCTATTTTTACGGGGTTTCCCATGGGATGCAGGTCATACAGGTCCAGTTATCCTATTACAATGTGGATGAGGACCGAGTGAAGCGGTTTCGTAGGACGAAATACACAGGGGAACTCTGGGAATTCTATGAGGGACTCCTCGCCATGTATCTGGAGTTCAGTAAAAAGAGGCTGGCCTGGAGAAGGCTGCGGGATGAGAGCTTGACGGATCTATCCTTTCCCTTTGCCAGCTATCGACGGGGACAGAGGGAGATGGCAGTGGCAGTCTATCGGACGATTGAGGACCGAAAGACTCTATTTGTAGATGCACCCACTGGAATCGGCAAGACGATCTCCGCATTGTATCCGGCTCTAAAGGCGATCGGTGAGAAGTTTTTGGATAAGATCTTCTATTTGACTGCCCGCGGTACGGGAAAGGAGTCTGGCGCAGGGGCGATCCGGCTACTGCTCGCCCAGGGACTTCACATCAAGGCGGTCGTATTGACAGCGAAGGAGAAATCCTGTATCAACGATGTCTTTCAGTGTAATCCCAGGGACTGTTCCTTTGCCAAGGGCCATTTTGATCGGATCAATGCGGCCATCATCGATATTTTGGATACCCAGGAACTGATCACCAATGAAGTATTGCAGGAGTATGCCTACAAGCACAGGGTATGTCCCTTTGAATACCAGCTGGATTTGGCAAACTACTGCGACCAGGTGATCTGTGATTACAATTATGTCTTTGACCCAAGGGTGCGACTGAGAAGGTTTTTTGAAGGTGCTTTGGAAGAATATGCCCTATTGGTCGATGAGGCCCATAATCTCATCGACCGAGGTAGATCCATGTTCTCAGCCCAGCTCGACCAAAGAGACGTAAAGGAGCTAGATGAACATTTCCAAGGGGAGTATAAGAATGTGGATCGAGCCCTTAAAAGGCTACTCACCGGATTTGAAGCCCTTCGTATGGGATTTGGAGAAAAGCGGGAATACAGCCAAGTGCAGGCTCCACAGGACTTCTATCCCCGTTTGCGGAATCTCCAGTCCAAATTGGAACCCTATCTCTCCAAGGAGAAAAAGGCGGAGGGTTACGAGGGGGTATTGGAACTGTATTTTCAGATTCGATCCTTTCTGCGCATTGCGGAGCTCTATGATGAAGGCTATCGGACGCTTTTCAGCCTAGACCAACAGGAGAATATCCAGATCAAACTCCTCTGTGTAGACACTAAGACGGCCTTTCAACACACTTTGAAGGGAACTCGGGCGGCCATCTATTTTTCAGCGACTTTAACGCCAATGGACTTCTATCGGGATCTGTTGGGCGGAGCTGAGGACTCCTACAAATACCATCTTCCATCGCCCTTTGATCCAAAAAATCTCTATATTGCAGCTTTGGTGGGAGTCTCCACGAAATATATGGATCGGGGCCGTTCGGTGGAGCCGATTATCGAATCCATAGAGGCCTTATATGAGGAGCGACCAGGGAATTATCTGATCTTTTTTCCCTCCTATCAGTATATGCTGATGGTGTCCGATCGCTTTCAAGGGCTGCATCCAGATTGGGAGATCGCCGTTCAGCAGCGGGGCATGGGAGAGGGAGAGCGGGAAGAATTCTTACAAGCTTTTGTCGAAGGTGGACAGCGCGTCGCTTTCGCCGTGATGGGAGGGGTGTTCTCCGAGGGCATCGACCTGGTGGGGACGAGGCTCGTCGGTGCGGTCGTCGTGTCCGTTGGACTACCGATGCTGGGCTTTGAAAGAGATATTATCCGGGAGTATTTCGATGAAAAGCTAGGCTGTGGATTTGAATATGCATATCAATATCCAGGGATGAATAAGGTGATGCAAGGTGCGGGGCGACTCATCCGAACAGAGGGAGATCTGGGGGCTGTGTTACTCATCGATGCACGATTCGCCTTGGCTAGATATCGAAAGCTGATGCCCGCCTATTGGTCTCATATTCGAAGTCTCTACGAAACCGACAGCCTCCGGCAAGACCTCAAGGAATTTTATCGTCAACATGGAATCGAGATCCAGCCGAAACAGCGGGAGCATCCCATGGCGGACGAGGCAAAATACTAATGGAATCCGAAAGTTCTTGACAAGCATTACCAGTATTGGTATGATTTTTACGAAATCAAAAGAAAGGGGGGACCGATGATGAAAAACACGAAATTACGCAATATGACAGAAGAAAAAGAGTTTGACAATATGCCCCCAGTAAAGATCTCTTAGGCATTTACTTTGGGGGAGGATCCCCGATGCATGGAGCACACCAAGGCATTGGTGTGTTTTTTTGTGCTTATTTTAAAGTTGAGGTGGTTTATGTTTAGTATTTTCGAGAAGCTCCGTTGGTTTATAAAAACATATCGAAGGGAATACGGGATTTCCATCCTATTGCTCTTATTAAACTATGTTTTGGCGATGATCCCGCCCTGGCTGATTGGGGAGGTGGCAGATCAGATTAGACTTGGTGAATTGGGCCTACAGCAGCTCTTGAACTATTCGGCCCTATATGCGGTCTTGATCATCTCATCCTATGTGATCAGCCTGATTTGGCAATATCTGCTCTTCAGAGGTTCTGATCTGGTCGGACGTGCAACTAGAAGGCGTTTTGTGTCAAAGCTGCTCTTACAGAGTCCCATTTTCTACGAGAAGAACACCACAGGGAGCCTAATGGGAAAGGCGACCAATGATGTGCGTAGCATTCAGGACTTTGGCGGCTATGGGATGATGGCGCTGGTGGAGGCGATGATCGCCCCCGTGGCCATCATCTTGATGATGGGCTTTGGAATCTCTTGGAAATTGACCTTGGCTTCGGTCCTGCCCCTTCCATTCGTCATCATCACGAGTAAATGGATTGGGGATAAGCTCTATCTGGTCTATGATCAAGTGCAAAAATCCTTTGACCGGATGAATGAGACAGTGCTGGAGAATGTGACGGGGGTCAGGGTGATCAGGGCCTATGTCCGTGAGAACTCCGAGATGGAGCGATTTGGAGAACGAGCGGAGGATCTATTTGACAACAATATGAAGGGAGTGCGCTTAACGGCTCTGTTTCCGCCGGTCTCCCGGATATTTCCCGGTATGAGCTATTTGATCGCCTTTGGCTTTGGCGCCTATTTAATAGGGCAGGGCAGCATCACCATTGGAAATATGGTCAGCTTTGTCGTCTATCTAAATATGCTCACCTGGCCCATGTTCGCCTTGGGAGATTTTATCAATGTATCGGAGCAGGCTTCTGCTTCAATGGACCGGATTCAGGAGGTATTGGACTATCCCGAAGATATGGTGGATCGTGAGGGCGCAGTGGCGTACTCGGGGGGGATGGGGATTCGCTTCGATGACTTCTCCTTCCGCTATCCCAAATCGACACAAAATGCTCTTACGGATATCGACCTAGAATTACCCCATGGAAAGACCCTGGGTGTGGTGGGACGGATCGGAAGTGGCAAGACGACCTTACTGAAGCAGCTCTTACGCTACTATCCCGTGACGGAAAACTCCCTATACCTCGGCGAGCATCCAGTAGAGGCATATCAAACCCGTAGCATTCGAGAGCATATCGGCTATGTGCCTCAACAGCATGTCCTATTCTCCAAATCAGCACAAGAGAATATCCGATTCGGGAAACGGGGCGAGTCCATGGAGGAGGAGCTTATGGCTTCCATCGCTGCTGCAGATTTTGAGAAGGATCTAGCCCAGCTCCCCGATGGACTGGATACCATGGTCGGCGAGAGGGGCATGGCTCTGTCAGGTGGGCAAAAGCAGAGGATCTCCATTGCCAGGGCTTTGATCGGGGATCCAGAGATCTTGATCTTGGACGATTCCCTGTCTGCAGTGGATGCCAAAACCGAGGAGAACATCCTGGCAAATCTCCATCAACTGCGCCGTGGCAAGACGAATCTCATTGCAGCCCATCGTCTCTCGGGCATTGCCCATGCGGACGAGATCATCGTCCTGGAAGAGGGGCGCATCGTCGAGAGGGGCACCCATGATCAGCTCTTTGCCCAAGGGGGATGGTATAAGAAGCAGTTTTTATTACAGCAATTAGAGGGGGCAAGTGATGGAAAATAGTAAATACAATCGGGCATTTACGACCAGAAAGCTCCTAGAATATACGAAGAAGACCAAGGGCAGTCTGCTGATCGGGGCCATTTTCTCCGTTGGGGCGGTATTGGCGGATTTGATAGGGCCCTATATCATCGGACAGATTCTGGATTCTGAACTGATCGAGGGGATCGGACCGAGAGATATCAGGTTTTATATCCTATTGCTGGTGGCCTATTATGGTGCAGTTCTATTCGCGTCCTTGTCTCGATACTTGGCCATCGTCTTCTTTAATCGCACGGCCAATGGCGTGGCCCGCCATATGCAAGAGGACACCTTCCGCCATGTGCAATTCCTACCCCTGCAGTTTTTCGACCGTTTTCCCGCTGGAAAGGTGGTCTCTCGGATTACCAATGACACCAAGGACGTAAGGGTGCTCTTTCAGGTGGTCCTCTCCCAGCTGACGACGGCAGCCATCTATGGGATGGGGGTCTATATCGGCTTGGCTCTACTCGATTGGAGACTGGCTCTGATGGCGCTGATTCCAGTGCCGCTGGCATTGGTGGTCTTTTTCGATTTCAAGACCAAATCCAAAAAGTTCAACTATGCCTATCGCAGGTATTTGAGCGACCTCAACGCAGAGCTCAATGAACATATCCAGGGGATGGAGATCATCCAAGCCTATAATAAGGAAGAGGAGATCTATGAAGAATTCGAGCAGGTCAACCAAAAAGTATTTCGGGAAGGACTAAATTTTACCAAACTATTCGCCTATTCTGCCTACAATGCCATGGGTACGATTCGGCAGTTGACCTTTGCCGCTGCTCTTTTGTACTTTGGATACGGAGCCATCACCGGCGCCTATCAGTCGACCATTGGACTACTGTATATCTTCATCAACTATATGACGACCCTCTTCGACTTCGGAACGGATGTAGTGCTGCGAGTAGGGGAGCTGGAGAAGGCGAGAGCTGCAGCGGATCATGTATTTGAATTGCTCCAAGAAGAACCGGAGATCTTCGACGGGATGCAACCGGAGGGGATCAAAGGGGAAGTCGCCTTTGAAAGGGTGAGCTTTTCCTATAATGGCAAGGACGAGGTGCTGAAGGATATTGATTTTGCAACTTCTGCCAATCAGTCCATCGCCTTCGTCGGCCATACTGGATCGGGCAAGAGTACGATTATGAACCTGCTCTTCGGATATTATCAGCCTCAGAAGGGGTGCATCCGCATCGATGGTGTGGCCTTTGAGGATTACGATAAAAGGGCGGTGCGCAGCCATATGTCCATCGTGCTGCAGGACCCCTTCCTGTTCACTGGTGACATCTATTCCAATATCACCATGTTTGATGATTCGATCAGTCAGGAAGCTGCCACCCAGGCTCTCTTGGAGGTGGGAGGTAGGGAATTCCTGGCGAAACAACCAGATGGGATTCGAACGATGGTGCAGGAGAAGGGGAGTACTTTTTCCGCTGGGGAGAGGCAGCTCATCTCCTTTGCCAGAGCATTGGTTCAAGATCCCAAGATCCTGGTCCTGGATGAGGCCACTAGCAATATCGACTCAGAGACGGAGGTCTATATTCAAAAGGGGATCGAGCGCCTGCAGCGTGGTCGAACCACCTTTATCATCGCCCACAGACTGTCCACCATCAAGAATGTGGATAGGATCTATGTGCTGGATAAAGGGCGAATTGCCCAAGCCGGTAGTCATGCCCAGCTCATTCAGCAAGGGGGCATCTACAAGGAGATGTACGAGGCCCAATCCTGATCATCCTAAATCAAGTCCCTATGCCTTCCATCGATGGAGCTAAGCTCCCATATTTCGATTGTTGGATGGGGACTTTTTTTGCCATAAATTCGATTGTTTATTTCAATCGAAATATTTCTATCCACTTTTTTTCCTCTCTCCTTCCATTTCTGATATAATGAAACCATGAATACCTATGAGGAAAACCCAAGAAAATATAAATTGATTGCAACGGTGACCTTTGGCCTGGAAGCCATAGTGAAACGAGAGCTATTGGCTCTGGGCTTCGAGGACCTCGAAGTTCGAGATCGTAAGATCTCCTTCACCGGCACCGCAAGGGATATCGCCCGATGCAATACCTGGCTTCGTACAGCAGAGCGTGTCTATCTGGAGGTGGCTTCTTTTAAGGCCACTTCCTTTGAGGAGCTATTTCGAAAGACCAAGGCCATTCCATGGCAGGACTATCTCCCAGCAGATGCGGAATTTCCCGTACAGGGGGATAGCTATCGTTCGAAACTCTTCAGTATCTCCGACTCCCAGGCCATTGTCAAGAAGGCCGTCGTGGAGAGCTTGAAAGAGCACTATGGAGTGGAGTGGTTCCCTGAGACGGGAGCCCGTTATAAGCTGGAAGTTCGATTGATCGATGACATTGCGACGATAACCATGGATACCTCTGGCGCCGGACTACATAAGCGTGGCTACAGAGACCGTGCAGGGGATGCCCCACTCAAGGAGACCTTGGCATCTGCCATGGTGCAGCTCTCCTATTGGAAGCCCCCTAGAACACTATACGACCCATTCTGTGGATCTGGGACCATCTGTGTGGAGGCAGCGATGTGGGCAAAGAATATTGCTCCTGGGCTGGATCGGGATTTCGATTCGATGTTTTGGCCCTTCGTTGGAGATTCCATCTACCGAGAGGTCCGAAAAGAGGCCTTTCAGGCGATCAAATCCGATGTAAAACTGCATATTCTGGGCTCTGATATCGACAAGCGTTCGATCTTGAGGGCTAGAGACAATGCTGCAAATATCGGCCTGTCTGAAGATATCCAGTTCTTTATGAAGGATATGCGAGATGTGGACCTACACAACGACTTTGGTGTCGTGATTACCAATCCCCCCTATGGGGAGCGGATCGGTGAGATCAAGGCCGTTGAACAGCTGTATCGTGATTTTGGGGAGAAGATGCTGCCCCTGGACACCTGGAGTGTCTATGTGCTCACCAGCTATGGGAGCTTTGAAAAACTTTACAAGAAAAATGCGGACCGAAAGCGAAAGCTCTACAACGGACGCCTAAAGGTGGATTATTATCAGTTCTACGGACCCAAGCCTGGTAGCCGTGACTAGAAATGTGGTGATAGGATGAATCTCCATATGGACCATAAGCCCATACGGACGGAACTTGATCATCTGATGTTGAACTTGCAGGTGTTGGAGGCGATGGACGACTGGGTGCGGGTGATCGACGCAGATGGAAGGATCTTGTTTCAAAATCAGTCCATGAAGGACGCCCTGAAGAGTCAGGATTTAGAGAAATGCAGCTTTGATTGTAATATCTTATACGGTGAATCCGAATGCCCGAAATCCGTCTCCTTTATGACCTTTTTGTCGAAGAAGACTTTTAATAAGGAGATCCTATTTCGAAACAAGGAATTCTCTGTTAAGAGCTCACCCATCCTCGATGAGGAGGGAAATGTCCTCGCAGCGGTGGAGGTGTTTCGGGACATCAGCATCGAAACCCATGTGCGACGGGAGCTCTTCAACGCAAATCGAAGGATGACCGATGACATCAAATTTGCCAGACGGATCCAAACCCAATTATTGCCGGATAAGGGGCGATTTGGGAATCTACATATCGATTACTACTATGAGCCCTCGGAGCAATTGTCCGGGGATCTGTTCGACATCATCTATGTCGAAGATAATAAAGTGGGAATCTATATCTGTGATGTTGTGGGCCATGGTGTGACGGCCTCTATGATGACGATGTTTATCAAGCAGACGATGCGGGCGATCTTGGAACAGCATGGTGCCAGCTCTCCCTCGAAAATCCTCTATGAACTGCGCAGTCGATTTGGGGAGATGCGCCTTGCAGAGAATTTGTATTTTACGATTTTTTATGGGCTCTACGACACAAAGACCCACGAATTTCAGTATTCCAATGCTGGACATATCTGTCAACCCATCCTCCTCAGAGATCAGCAACACGAGGTGTTGGAGAGCAGCGGAGTGCCGATCTGTGATCTGTTTAAGGAGCTTCCCTATGGGGAAAAATCCGTATTCCTGAAGCCGGGTGACCGCTTGGTCTTCTATACAGATGGAATCACTGAGACTAAGAATTTTGACCGGGTTGAATTTGGTAGAGATAATTTCGTCAATGCCCTGCTGACGAATTTGGACCAACCCATCGAAAATGTCATCTATGAGGTGGGGCGATACCGATGGGGGGAAGTGAAAGATGATATGGCTATTATGATAGCCACCATAATAAATTGAAGGAGGTCATTATGAGTGAGTTGAGAGTGGATCTTATGCAAGCAGGCGTAGCAGATAAACTGGAGTCCATGGAAGAGGAGGCCTTTGTCGCCCTTCGGCATCTGTTGGAGCGCACAGCTCCTGGTCATGAATACCTGGGTTGGGTGAACCAACCTACGGACTACGACAAGGAAGAATTTGCTCGGATTGTCACTGCTGCCCAGACAATCCGCAAGGCTGCAGATGTGTTGGTGGTCATTGGGATCGGTGGGTCCTACCTGGGGGCAAGGGCAGTCATCGAAGCACTGCAAAAGACCTATCTAAAAGAGGGTGAAACACAGATCCTCTACGCGGGGAATCACTTGAGCTCTGCAGAGCTCGTAGAATTACTCGAATATTTGGATAGCAAGCAAGAGGTCTATTTAAATGTCATCTCCAAGTCGGGCACGACGACGGAGCCTGCGATCGCCTTTCGTTTCTTAAAGCAATATGTGGAAGAGAGATATGGAAAAGAGGATGCGAAGAAGCGCATCTATGTGACCACGGATAAGGCTCGAGGTGCCCTGAAGCAGCTGTCAACAGAAGAGGGGCTAGAGACCTTTGTGGTTCCAGATGATATTGGAGGTCGATACTCCGTATTGACAGCCGTTGGCCTATTACCCATCGCTGTGGCTGGGCTGGATATCGAAAAGCTGATGGAAGGGGCAAGGGTTGCACAGAACGAGTACTGTGTTCTAGACAAAAACAACAATGCCCTGCGCTATGCCATTGCCCGTATGATCCTGCATGCAGAAGGCAAGGACATCGAAATCTTAGTTCACTATGAGCCGAATCTCCATTTCCTATGTGAATGGTGGAAGCAGCTATATGGAGAGTCAGAGGGCAAGGACGGTAAGGGACTCTATCCGGCGTCCGTTGGCTTCACGACAGATCTTCACTCCATGGGACAACTGATCCAAGACGGGAAGCGCAATCTCTTTGAGACCGTAATATCCATCGAAGAACCACGCTTCGACATCGCAATCCCAGCGGATGAGAGGGATCTGGATGGACTCAACTATATTGCCGGTAAATCCGTAGACTATGTCAACAAGAAGGCGATGGAGGGCACATTGATGGCCCATGTGGATGGAAATGTACCGAATATCCGCATTTCCGTACCGAAGATGGATGAATACAATCTGGGCAAATTGCTATATTTCTTTATGATTGGATGTGGCGTGAGCGGTTATATGGCAGGGGTGAACCCCTTCGATCAACCGGGCGTGGAAGCCTATAAGAAGAATATGTTCAAGCTTCTGGGAAAACCCGGAATCTAAATGAAGCCACTGATATTATCAAGTAAATCGCCCCGCAGACGAGAATTACTCGAGCTCTGCGGGTTCGATTTTTCCGTAATACCCGCTGAATTGGATGAGGGCGCCATATCGAAAAAGTTTGTAGAAGACGGAATCTGCACTGCACCGGAGGACCTCGTTCTGAATCTAGCTGAAGAAAAGGCCCTATGGGTGTACCAGAGAAATCCGGACAATGTGGTGCTGGGAGCGGATACCATCGTCTGGCTAGAGGGAAGGGTGTTTGGTAAGCCCAGAACCAGCTCCGAGGCCCTGATGATGCTCAAAGCCCTCTCTGGACGGGACCACTGGGTCTATACTGGCGTCAGCATCTTGCAGACGGAGCATAAATATCTTTTTGTACAGCTGTCCAAGGTCCGTTTTTATCCTTGGGATGAGGCGATGCAGAATCTGGCGTCAGCCTATATCCAAAGTGGTGAACCCTTTGATAAAGCCGGGGGATATGGTATACAGGGCATGGGCGCTCTATTTATCGAAAGCCTTGAAGGGGATTACTATTCGGTGATGGGACTGCCCATCGGCCAGGTCTATCGAGTACTCACACAAATTTTTAAATGAAATAATGGACAGGTAAGAACTCTGTCCTAGGAGGTTAGAATGAGGATCGTATTAGTTGGCGGAGGTAAAGTTGGGGAACTCCTCTGTCATGAATTAGCGGAAAGCTGTGAAGTCGTGCTGATCGACACCAACCCCAAGATCGTGGAGCATCTCTTTTCGCAGTACGATATCCAAGCCATCGTCGGCAATGGAGCCGACGTGAAGGTACAGGAGGAGGCCAATGTATCCGAAGCGGATATGTTCCTCGCGATGACGGGTTCGGACGAGCTCAATATTATCGCCAGCATTATCGCCAAACGAATTGGTGCAAAATACACCATCGCAAGGGTTCGAGCGCCTGAATATCATGCCAGCATTGATTTTATCCGCTCTTCTCTAGGGATTACAGCCATGCTAAATCCCGATGAGGAGTCTGCGGCGGAGATCAATGAATTGCTTAGTTTTCCGACGGCAAAGAGCATTGAGACATTTGTAGACGGAAAGGTGAGAATTGTCGAGACGACCATCGAAGATGGAACTCTTCTACATGGGATGACTCTGCGTGAATTCCGAGAATCCTTTGATGGGAGGCTTCTGGTCTGTATCATTGAGCGCAATGGGGAAGTGATCGTTCCGACGGGGAACAGCGTCCTCTATGAAGGGGACAGGGTACATGTGACGGGAAGTGGGCAGGATCTACGAAGGTTCTATCGTACTATTAAAAAGGATCATGCCCCCATTAAATCGACTATCATTATCGGAGGTGGGCGAATCGCCTATTATCTCCTTCAAAAGTTGACAAAACGGCGTATGGACATCAAACTGATCGAGGTGAATGAGGCGAAGGCAATGGAGATGAGTCAGCAATTCTCGAATATCGTCGTCATCAACTCGGATGGGACCTCTCAAGATGTACTCGACGGGGAGGGCCTGTCTAGTTACGATTCCTGCATTGCACTGACTGGGATTGATGAGGAAAATGTCATCATTTCAATCTATGCCAAGTCACAGAATGTCCACAAATGCATTTCCAAGGTCAGTCGAACTTCGATTCTTCGGGTCTTGAGTCAAATCGGGATGGATACCATCATCACGCCCAAGCGCATTATCACCGATAAAATTCTGCGAATGGTCCGCAGTATCGGCAATAGTGGGGGATCTGGGGTGGAGAGATTGTATACCCTCGCCGATGATACGGTAGAAGCCATCGAGTTTCTAGCGAGTGAGCATTCAAAGATACTGGGGATTTCCCTGACTGATCTTGAGCTGCATGAGGGTACCCTCATCGCTTTTATCTATCGAAGCGGCCAAAGCATCTTTCCATCCGGACGAGATTCGATCCAAGCAGGGGACCGAGTCATCGTCGTCACCACCAGGCCGAATGTTCATGACCTCGACGATATCGCAGTGAGGTAGAGGATGAAACTCTCTGTATTGCGTCAGATCCTAGGCAGAATTCTGATGATCGAGGCCTTATTTATGATTTTACCCCTGATCGTCGGCATCATTTACCGTGAACCGTCGAATAATCTGCTCGCCTTTGGGGTCACGATTGGTCTGCTCTTGTGTATTGGCCTCATCATGAGCCGAGGGCAGATCAATCAGGACTTTATTGGTATCAAAGAGGGCTTTGCCATCGTGTCACTATCCTGGATCCTGCTGTCCTTTTTCGGGGGGCTGCCCTTTGTCTTCAGTGGGGAGATCCCCTCTCTGGTGGATGCCTTTTTTGAGACCTCCTCCGGTTTTACAACAACGGGCGCCAGCGTTTTAGTGGATGTGGAGGCGATGTCCCAGTCCATGCTCTTTTGGCGCAGCTTCACCCACTTGATCGGCGGGATGGGCATATTGGTCTTTGCACTGGCCGTATTGCCAAAAACGGGCCAGGGGAGTGTGCATATTATGGCGGCAGAAGTGCCAGGTCCCACCTTTGGTAAGCTGGTACCGAAACTCCATGTCACCGCTCGGATCCTATATAAGATCTATTTGGGTATGACGGTGGTTTTGATCCTGCTGTTAATCCTTTGCGGTATGGGACCCTTTGATGCGATGATCCACGCATTTGGAGCGGCGGGTACCGGTGGGTTCAGCAACAAGATCGCAAGCGCAGGGCATTTCAACAGCGCTGCCGTCGATTATGTGCTGGGCATAGCGATGATCGTGTTTGGAGTGAATTTTGACCTCTATTATCTGATCTCTATCGGCAGATGGAGGGAGGCACTGGAGAGTGAGGAACTCCGCAGTTTTTTAAAGATCATTGGCGTAGCCTGTGTGCTGATCATGCTGCTCTTAGCGCCAAAATACAGCTCTTTTTCGCGTCTGCTTCGAGATGTGTTCTTCACCGTATCCTCCATTATTTCGACGACGGGATATGCCACCGTGGACTTTGACCTATGGCCACTCTTTACCCATTACATCCTCCTCATTTTGATGTTCATTGGATCCTGTGCAGGGTCAACTGCCGGGGGACTGAAGGTCTCGAGAGTTTTGATCCTGTTTAAGTCCGGTTTGGGCGAGGTCAAGCGCGTTCTGAGCCCCCATAGGGTCATGGTGGTCACAAAAGACAAGCGCCCGGTGAAGAGGGAGACCATCCAGTCAGCCCATATGTATTTGACGCTCTACATCGCCGTGTTTGGATTTTCACTTTTACTTGTAACACTGGATGCACCGGATTTTATGACGGCTTTTAGCGCAGTTGCAGCCACCTTGAACAATATAGGTCCTGGACTTGCGGCTGTTGGACCGACGAAGAGCTTCGCCTTCTTCTCTGATTTTTCAAAAGTGGTGCTCTCTTTTACGATGATCATTGGAAGGCTTGAAATCCTGCCCATGCTCATACTCTTTTCACCTAGCACCTGGACGAAAAGGTGATTTTTGGTTCGTTGGAGGCTTATTGGGAAGCATTCCCGTAAATTTTACTAGATCTGTTGTCGGCTTTTCATAGACTATAGGGAAAGGCGTAACAAGGGAAAGGATGAGAGAATGAACAAGACCGTTGTCCGGCAAGTCCTAGGCAGAATTCTGATGATCGAAGCTCTGTTTATGGTCTTTCCCCTGGCAGTTGCCTTGATCTATCAAGAAGACTTTCAGAATATTCTGGCATTTTTACTCACCATTGGGGTTTTGCTTTTGATTGGGGCGCTGATGGGCCAGGGCGTATTGGATCGTTCCTATGTGGGAATCAAGGAGGGCTTTGGCATCGTCTCTCTATCCTGGCTATTACTCTCTTTTTTCGGGAGCTTTCCCTTTATGATCAGTGGACAAATCCCTGGATTTGCAGATGCATTCTTCGAATCGGCCTCCGGTTTTACGACGACGGGAGCATCTGTACTCACTGACGTGGAAGTTCTCTCCCACTCCATCTTGTTTTGGCGCAGTTTTACCACCCTAGTTGGGGGCATGGGGATACTGGTCTTTGCACTGGCCGTTCTCCCCAAATCGGCAAAGGGCACCGTGCACATCATGTCTGCAGAAGTCCCTGGCCCCAGCTTTGGAAAACTCGTACCAAAGGCAGATATCACGGCTCGCATTCTGTATAAGATCTATTTGGGGATGACCGCCGTATTGATCGTGATCCTAATGATCATTGGCATGCAGCCCTTTGACGCCATCATCCATGGCTTTGGAGCCGCCGGGACCGCAGGATTCAGCAGCAAGACTGCCAGTATTGGGCATTATAATAGCGCCTTAATCGACTATGTCATCGCCACTGCCACCTTGATTTTTGGAGTGAACTTTCAGCTCTATTACCTGGTACTCTTGGGGAAATGGAAAGTGTTCTTAAGGAGCGAAGAGCTCCGGGCATTTATTCTCATCGTATGCGTAGCCACAGGCCTTGTGATGGTCAGTTTACAGGGGGAGTATGCCTCATCGGCTGATCTATTGCGCCATTCCTATTTCACAGTCGCATCCGTCATCACGACGACGGGCTATGCGACGGTGGACTATGCCCAATGGCCACTGATGTCCCACTACATCCTATTGATCTTGATGTTTATCGGATCTTGTTCGGGATCGACGGCAGGGGGGCTTAAGGTCTCACGTGTGCTGATCCTGGTGAAATCCGGTATCAATGAGATCAAAAGAGCTCTGAACCCCAATCGCGTGTTGGTGATGAATCAGGACAATCGCCCCATCAAGCCGGATGTCGTCAAGGCGGCCCATATGTATATGACCCTCTACACGGGGGTTTTCATCGTCACCCTCTTCCTATTGGTGATCGATGCGACGGATTTCATGTCCGCTTTTAGTGCCACCGCTGCAACCCTCAATAATATTGGACCGGGATTGGCGGCAGTTGGACCAACCCAGAGCTATGGAGAATTCACCATCTTGACGAAGATCGTCCTAGCTTTGGTCATGATCATTGGCAGGCTAGAGATCATCCCCATCCTCGTGCTTTTTGTGCCGAGCACTTGGACGAAGAAATAAGAGTACAAACGGTTTTCTCAGACTGTACTGTCCCCTAAAAACTGGATTTCTGGGTCCAACTTTCAGGGGCAGTACAGACGAAGAAGCCGTTTTTTTAATTCAGGATGGGGAAAGGTAGTTACCGATCTATGCTATAATACGATCAAGTACTACGAGGAGATCCGATGACAAAAAAGAAGTTATATGACATAAAAATAGAATCCATGCGCTATCCCAATTTAGGTATTAGCTCCCTAGGGGATCAAAAAATCCAATGCAAGGGCACCATCACCGGACAGACGGTTCAGGTCAGGCTCGGCCGTAAACGAGGGGAGTATCGAGAAGCCAAAAAAGTTCAAATACTAGAGCATTCTCCCTTAGAGACGATGAATCCCTGTCCTGCTTTTGGAGATTGTGGTGGCTGTCAATATCAGCGGTTGCCATTTACTACAGAGGACGCTCTCAAACAGAAGATGATGGAAGAGCTCTTTGCAGAAGCAGCACCGGGTCTAACCATCCAAAGACATTCAAATCCCAGGCCGAGGAGCTATCGAAACAAGATGGAGTACACCTTTGGAGACGCCTATAAAGGAGGTCCCTTGGTGCTTGGACTCCACAGTGCAGGACGATTCTATGAGATGGTAGATACGGCAGGTTGCAATATCGTCCATCCTGATTTCGAAGTGATACGCCAAGGAGTACAAGATTATTTTCGTCAGACCGGTCAAGCCTTCTACCGAAAACTGCATCATACTGGTCTACTACGTCATCTCGTCATACGATGCGGCTTTCATACCAGAGAATTGTTGATCAATCTAGTCACCACCTCACAGGATGAAGTATCTACGGAGGGCTTGATAGATATATTGCTGGATCTACCCCTCGAGCTGAACATCGTTGGCATCCTCCATACCATCAACGATGACCTTGCTGATGCTGTCAAAGCAGATGAACTGAGAACCCTCTATGGCAGACCCTATCTGTACGAAAGAGTATTGGGATTGGAATTCAAAATCTCTCCCTTCTCCTTTTTTCAGCCCAATGTATTTGGCATCGAAAACCTCTATTCGAGGCTGTTGGAACTAGCGGGAGATCTATCCGAAACCACCGTCTACGATCTGTACTCGGGAACGGGAACCATCGGGATGATCCTAGCAAAAAAAGCCCATAAAGTCATCGGCGTGGAGATCGTAGAGGAAGCCGTCCTCGCAGCCAGAGAAAATGCCGTCGCCAATGGCATCAAAAATGTTGAGTTCCGATCGGCGGACGTTCTAAAAGAACTGGAACAACTCACCGATCCCGCCGACCTCATCGTCCTAGACCCACCCAGAGCGGGAATACACCCCAAAGCCCTAGAAGGCATCATCTCCCATCAACCCAAAAACTTTCTCTACGTCTCCTGTAATCCCAAATCCATGGCCGAAGATCTACACAGCTTCCTCCAAGCAGGATATGAGATCAAAGCGCTAGAATGGTTTGATCAGTTTACTAGAACGCCACATGTGGAGGCATTGGCATATATCTCAGTATAATAGATGATCAGAGTTTAAGATTGCTACATGGTTTCAATAAGAAAGGTCTACTCAATACGAAAAAATGATTGAATTGGCGATTTTAATATAGCAAAGCAATATAACGCTTTGCCTATACATAAGATGGGAGTGATACCATGAAAAAGAATATTATTAGCCGAAGTATGGCGCGCATGATAGGACTTATGGCTTTTATTGCCACAGGTGGGGGATTGTTGGTCTCTACCGCCTTGACTGCGGATAGCTATTATAGGACGGAGATCGTTGTAATATTTAGCTGTTTTTTTGCGATCAGTTTGGTGGATCATTACCGGAAACTAAAAGAAGGTGACAAGAGAGATGAAGATAACTAAATGGCATCTGTCTGTATTGTGTTGCTCTTTTATTGGAGTGACGGCGACTTGGTTTATCAATCATGAAATCGGCTATGGTGCTGTAGTTGCCAATGGACTAGTCGGGGTGATGGCGGCAATTTTTTTACCGAATGAGCTAGCGGGAGTGACCTACACTTCTTCCTTCGTCGGTATGAGTTCACTGGCTGTGATTCCCACATTTTGGGCAGCTGCTCTGGGTAGTTTGATTGTAGGGATTATCTTTCTCGCATCCGCTAAAATCTATGTTGGGATTGGTGGGAAAGGTGGCACGACGGCAGCTCTCTCTACGATCATTACGAGGGCCATCCTTCGGATATTGAGTTAGGAGACGGGACGTGGAAGATATTATTATTTTGGCGATTATGATTGTCGCAGGAATAGCTACATATACTGTATCGATTGTGTTGAAAAAGGGAGCCGTGATCGCCTCAGCGGTGGTGACCCTTGCTTCGGGGATGCTGATACCCTATTTCTTTCCGACGATGGGTCCCCTTTTGACCACAGCTGCAGCATGTGCCTCCTATGCGGGGATGATCTCAGTTGAGAATGCCTTGAATCTCTTTGAGATGGCGATTATCTCTTTGATGACGGGGATCCTCTTTATTGCTACAAATAGCGCCTATCCGGGGATCGGAGGCAGACTGGGGACCATTGCTGCTATTTCCTGCTTCGCATGGCTCGGGTTTAAGAAAGTCTTTGTGGGGATGGATGAATAGGTTGAGGAGGTTTAGATGATGAAGCTGAGTAGAACGAAGATAGTGGCTTATCTTGGAATGATCGCCCTATTGGCCAGCATGATTATGGGGTTATTGGGATACTCGAATAGCAATAAACATATTGTTGAGATCAAGAATAAATTATTATATCGACAGATTGAGAACAATATTAATCTGACGATCAAATACTTGATCAATTCTTACGGAAATCTGACCCAAGGAGATGGAACCCTTTTGGATAGCGAGGGCCAGAGCATTGAAGGTAGATATGGTATGGTGGATTCAATTCTGGAGGATTTAGGAGACGAATCGACGATCTTTGTTAAGGAAAACAACGACTTTCGCCGGATCTCGACAAATATCCGCTCGAATAATAACGAGAGGGTGATCGGAACCTATTTAGGAAAGGATCATGCTGCATACAATACCGTGATGCAGGGTGAGGTGTATATTGGAGAAGCGGAAATACTAGGTGAAGGCTACTATACGGCATATCAGCCGATTAAGGATAAAAATAATAATGTGATTGGACTGCTCTTCGTAGGGACTCCAACGGAAGAACTCGACAATCTCATAGAGGTACAAGACGATCGGATGAATGCCATCGATACGGCGATTATCATCTTTCGTGGAATCTCACTGGGTTCTCTAATCATACTAGTTGGCTCTTCGGCTAGTGAGAATAGACTTCGCAAGGAGCAGGATCCGCTTTAAGGTCAATTTGAAGAGTTTTGGAGTATTTTGACCTTCCAATTCCGTATAATCTGGAATAGGATTCCGGATTATACGGAATTGGATTACAAAAGAGAAGATTTGCTTAATCGCATACTGTCTTTAAAAAACAAAAAGTCTAGTACAGGAGAGTGAAAATGCGCTTAGTCAGTTGGAATTGCAATAAGGTGTTTCGTGAAAAATACAAAGTCATAACTGAGTTAAATGCAGATATTTATGTTATTCAAGAATGCGAAAATCCAGCGAAACATGCAGATACAGCTTATTATCAATGGGCAAAGAATTATTCTTGGATTAGTCAA
This sequence comes from Tissierellia bacterium, assembly GCA_030538075.1. Classification (GTDB taxonomy): domain Bacteria; phylum Bacillota; class Clostridia; order Tissierellales; family Peptoniphilaceae; genus JAUNUQ01. The sequence continues at coordinate 11,285 of JAUNUQ010000011.1, read as the reverse complement.
GGAGGATATTCGGGTTTAGGCGTTTTTGCTGGAGAAGATATAAAGCTTAATGAACTGGACTGGATATCTCATTATTTGACAGATTTTCTACCTTTGAGAATTAACGATACCTTTGACTTAATCGCTATTTGGGCTAGAAAGCCTCATATTGAGGCTATAGTGCCATATCTGTCCATTCATTTTCAAAAAATTAACAGTCAGACAATCTTGCTTGGCGATTTTAATAGCAATGTAAAGTGGGATAAAAAGCATGGCATTCGAACTCACTCTACTCTAAATAAGATGCTTTCAGAAAAAAATCTGACCTCAGCATATCATCATCATTTAGATGAAAAATATGGCGAAGAGTCAATCGGCACATATTATACGAATAGAAAACTTGAAAAATCTTATCATATTGACTATTGTTACTGTAATCCTGATAGATTGTTGGACATGACCATTGGAAACTTAGAATCTTGGAAAGATAGTGAAGAGGAAAAATTGATCCATAGTGATCATCTTCCATTGATTATTGATATTCATGAAGCATAGGAATTAAAGGAGAAAGAGTCAATGAATGAATCCTTACCCGAATTCTGGAGCTTTAGTAGAAACAGGGATGCTTCAGAAATTTGTAGTAAGTTGATCACATGGAAGGGTCCATACTCTTGGCCAGGTTATGAGGAGATCAATAGATGTGATCCGATACCAAATCTGTCAGGAGTATATTTGCTTACATTTGAACATGAAGACGGATTCTTATTGAGATCTATTGGAATTACCAATTCAATCAAGACTCGTTTTAGGAAACACACACTTGAATACAATCGAGGTAAATATACTATTTTAGATATGAACTTCGTAACAAAAGGGTTAAGAAAGGAGTTATGGCATGGATGGGGCTTTGCAGAAAAGAATAGGGATTTGTTTTTAAAACATCAAGAAGAGATTTGGAAATATACTCAGAAAGAGTTGGGGTCCTATCGAGTTTTTTTGGAGAATCCCAAGACCAAAGGATACGTCAACGGCTAGAGGCGTCATTAGTCATGTTTTTCTATCAGTCTAAAGCATGGTGGGCGGATTTTATTGATGGCGGAATGAATATATGCAGCAGATATAATTATGAAATGCCTATAGAGATTCATAATCAATGTGACGAGCTAATAATTGGAATGCCTGACCTGATTGAAATCTAGCGAACAAAATTATTCTAACCTTTAATGGGTGGGCGTAGGAAAAAGTACAGGTTTATAGTCGCAGCTCCCCTTTTGAATGGACTATAAAGGCATATAAAGATAGAACTCAGGGTTATTCTAAATAAAGAACGGTTATTTAATAAATGTAATGGTATGCTCGTTCGAAAGTATCGGATAAAATGGAAGAAGTGATCTAAATTTGGTGATATTTACGAGGTTTACCCCCCTCTAACACTTTGTTTGACAACTGCGTTTATGCTGTATATAATAAAAGAAATCTGTATTAATTTATGACTTTAAAGCTGTTTACCCGAGACGATGGCAACGCAATTTGTGGTGGGTGTACTTCTTGATGGTCAAAAAGGGTGTTGAGCGTAACTGTGCTCCACTCGGGGTGATCCCGTTAGAATCACGAGGAGGGGTATACTCCAACTAGAGTGGTTCTGCGTATTTGCACGTCTCTTGTCCTGAGATGGATGAGAGACGTATTTTTATAAGGAGGAAAAGATGAAATACGGATGTCAATCGATGGTGGACAAGATCACAGATGTGATGATTAAGCGTCCACAGGAAGCGTTTAAGAACCAAGAACACCTCAATAAGTATTCGGAGGCGAATATTTACTACGGTATTCCCGATTATGAAAAGTGTCTGGAGGAGTTTGAGGTATTCGAGAAGATCTTACGGGATAATATGAATGTACACTATCTCCCAGAGGATGAAATCACGAGTCTGGACTCGATTTTTGCCCATGATTCCCTAAAGATTACGAAAAAAGGCGCAATTTATTTCAATATGACCAAGGATGTTAGAAAGAACGAGGCAGAGGCTGCAGAAGCGTTCTTAAAGACCCTTGGAATTCCTACCCTTGGCTATATTAAAGCGCCTGGCCGGATGGAGGGGGGAGATGTGCTATGGTTAGAGGATAACCGAGTGGCCATCGGGCTTAGCTATCGAACCAATGCAGAGGGGATCCGTCAATTCACGGAGCTGACCAAGGACTTTATTGATGAAGTGATCACAGTTCCCATGCCCCATGCAATCGGAGATACGGAAGTGCTCCATCTGATGAGTGTAATCAGCCCAGTGGATAAGGATCTGGCCGTCGTGTATTCGAGATATATGCCGGTTTTCTTCCGGGAGATGCTAATCGAGCAGGGAGTCGAGTTATTAGAAGTAGATGATGACGAATACAATTACTTAGGCTGTAATGTATTGGCCATTGCTCCTAGAGAAGTCATTGTCATAGAAGGCGTACCCAAGATCCAAAAGAAGCTGGAGGATGCCGGATGTAAGGTCTACACCTATCCTGGGGATGAGATCTCCATTAAAGAGACAGGTGGAGGCGTCTGCTTTACTGCACCGCTGACCAGAGTAAAAGAAGAATCCAAGTAGGGGGAGAGGAAATGTATACACATATTATAGCTAGAACACCGTCTAGAAGTATGGTCAAAGGACTGCGCCGAGAAGATATCGGCGTTCCAGATTATGAATTGGCACTGGAGCAGCATAAAAAATACGTCGAGACGATGGAGTCTCTGGGGTTGGTAGTGGAAGTATTACCGGCTCTGGAAGACTATCCCGACTCTTGTTTTGTAGAAGATGTGGCGGTTGTCACTGAGAAAATGGCCATCATCACCAATCCTGCCACAGAGCAGAGAAATGGTGAAAAAGAACATATCGTTGAAACGCTCAAGAAGTATTATCCCGAGGACAGGATCCATTTTGTCACAGAGGGTTACTGCGAAGGTGGAGATATCATTCGAGCAGATAATCACTTCTTTTTAGGGGAGACGGAGCGTAGCAACGAAGCTGGTCGTGCACAGTTTATTTCGTTTGTGGAGCAATATGGATATACTGGATCTACAATTCCGATGCCGAATGATGCTCTGCATCTCGGTTCCGATATGACTTATATCATGAATAACAATATGCTCATCACCGGAGAGCTCGTGGACAATCCAGCCTTTGATCAATACAATAAAGTGATCGCTTCAAAGGAAGAGGGATATGCTGCAAATGGTTGCTGGATTAATGGAACTGTGTTGATGGCAGAGGGCTTTCCAGAGGTCATCCAAAAGGTGAAGGATTTGGGTTATGAAGTGATTACTCTCAATAACTCGGAGTTTAAAAAAATTGACGGCAGCATGACCTGCCTTTCCTTGCGCTTTACTCCGATCAAATAATCCAGCGCTCACGGAATAAGAGGGGGGATGGTTATGGGAATTAATGAAATAATTGAACTGATCGTATACGAGTATCTTTGGGGGCTCCCCTTGATCGTCATCGTTTTGGTGGGGGGTGTTTACTTTACTTTGGGCTCCGGCTTAATGCAGTTCCGCTTTTTCAAGGAGAGCTTTCAAAAGATTTCTGAGAGTTTGCGAAGCAATAAGGCTAGCTCAAAGGGCAAAGAGACGGGGGTGCTCTCCTCCTTTGAGGCGATCAGCATGGCCTTAGGGACGACGATTGGAGTCGGGAATATCGGCGGTGTGGCGACGGCAATTGCCATGGGGGGACCCGGCGCAGTGTTTTGGATGTGGGTGGCAGGCTTTTTCGGTCTGGCCACAAAGGTGGTAGAGATCACATTGGCGGTCCATTATCGTTCGAAAGATGAAAAAGGCGAGTCCTATGGGGGTCCGAACTACTATATGCATAAGGGATTGGCAGGTGAAAAGGGACATAAAACCCTTGCCAAGATGCTCAGTTTTTTATTTGCCTTTGGATTTATTTTGGGAATTTTTTTGAATATTCAAACTTATACAGTGGCGGAAGGGGTTTCAGGCACCTTTAATCTCGATATTAATATGGTTGCTGTGATTTATACCATTGCACTGTATTTGATCATCAGTGGGGGGCTCAAACAAATTGGAAAGATCTCTACGATTATTGTGCCATTTATGGTCATTTTCTATTTGATCGGAGGGGGCATTATCATTTTTTCAAACGCAGCGCATCTACCAGAGGCTTTTCGACTGATTTTTGAAAGTGCTTTTACTGGAACAGCTGCCGTTGGTGGCTTCACCGGAGCCAGTGTGAAACTAGCCCTATCCTCTGGTATGAGCCGATCCGTCTTCAGTAATGAAGCCGGTTGGGGCTCTGCACCGATGATTCATGCTTCGGCAAAGGTCAACCATCCCTTTAAACAGGGGATCTTTGGGATATTTGAAGTATTTGTGGATACATTCATCGTCTGTACCATAACGGCTCTAATCATCATCGTGACGGGACAGTGGAGTAGTGGACTGGATGGGGCCACCCTGACCCTGCATGCCTTTGAAACGGGGACAGGTACTTTAGGAAAAATGGTACTCGCAGTGGGGATTTTCTTCTTTGGTCTCACCACCTCTAGCGGTGTCTATACCCAGATCGAAGTCGTCTTGCGCTATATTTTGGGCAATAATCCCCTGAAGGAAAAACTCCTCTGGGCATACAAATGGTTCTATCCGATTCCGAGTATTGCACTTGTATTCATCGCAAGTTACCACGGATTGCCCGGAACCACTGTATGGTTGATATCGGACGCTTCGACGGCATTTCCGATTTTTGCCAATCTAATCACCTTAGTCTTCCTGTTTCCGAGGTTTAAAGCAATTCTCCAGGACTATAGCGCTAGATATCACGGTGTGGGGATGGTGGATCCCAACTTCCAAGTCTTCTATGAGGGTTCTAATGCAGAAAATCATGTAGATATGTAGCAAAAAGAGCTTCTTGCCGGAAATTGGCAAGGAGCTCTTTTATATCCGTAAAGAGAACAATTTCTAAGCATAAACTGTACGGAAAGATATTAAACTATGATGAAAATGCCCTATAAGATAATAATGGCTTGTGAATGTATAACGCATCCTTAGCATTCTAGACATATACGAAAGTCAGCTATTTGTATTATTTCAATAATTTGCGAATCAGATTGAGTTTGTTCCGATAGGGTGGGTTCATGAGATCCAAGGAGAAAAAGCTGGGGCGTTTCAAGATGGATTTTTGGTGGGAAAAGGTATCAAAGGAGTGCTTGCCATGATAGAAACCCATGCCAGAATAGCCAACTCCTCCAAAGGGCAGATTGTCATTTGCATAGTGAAGCATGGTCTCGTTGATCGCACCGCCTCCAAAGGACAGTTCTCGCAGGATGATCTCTTCTTCCTCAGCATCCTTTGTGAAGAGATATAGGGCCAAGGGCTTTTCTCTCTGCTGAATCGGCTGAATGACCTGGCTATTTAAATCCTCATATTCGATGATGGGGAGAATCGGACCGAAGAGTTCCTCTTTCATACTGGGATCCTCAAAATTGGAGGGATAGAGTATGGTTGGTTCGATATAGTTTGTGGATGGATCGACCCTTCCTCCATGGAAGATCTTTTCTTTCTCTAAATCGAGAATATCCTTTAGGCGTTTCCACTGCTTTTGATTGACGATACGGCCATACTCTTTATTCACGCTGGGGTCATCGCCATAGAAACGGCGGATTGTCTCCTTCACATGGGATAGAAAAGTGGCAGCCACCCCTCTATGAACAAGAATATAATCTGGCGCAATACAGGTTTGACCGGCATTCAAGAATTTTCCCCAGACGACCCGTTCAGCCGCAATTTTCGGGTTTGCAGACTCTGTAACGATCCCGGGACTCTTGCCCCCGAGTTCCAAGGTCACCGGCGTCAAATGCTCTGCTGCTGCTCGCAGGACCACTTTGCCCACATTGGGACTTCCAGTAAAAAAGATATGATCAAATCGCTCTTTTAACAGCTCCTGCATCATCCTTCGATCTCCCCGAACACAGATCCCATGGGGTGCGATTTGGGCATCTTTGAGTAATTGCGCAATAAGCTGAGCAGTATTCGGCGCAGTTTCTGCAGGCTTCACAATACAGGCATTCCCCGCGGCAATTCCCCCAATCAATGGATTTAGAATCAGTGAAAAGGGATAATTAAAAGCTCCTATGATCAATACCACCCCATAGGGCTCCGTCAGAATATAGCTTTTCGCCGGTTTAAGGTGCATTGGGGTAGGAATTTTCTTAGGCTTAGCCCAGGAGTCCAAATGGCGTATCGCTAGCCGGATTTCCCTTAGCACCCCTCCAATTTCGGTTGTATAGGATTCAAAGGCGCATTTTCCCAGATCTGAGGATAGCGCTTGATAGATCATGGCCTCATTTTTTTGAATTTCATTATACAGTCGTTGTAGTGCGCTTTTACGATCTTTCAAGTTTCGCGTTTGGCCACTACGGAATGCATCTCTTTGGTACTGCATAGCATCCTTTATACTCTCAAACATCGGTATTCTCCTTTTTTGATTCTAGACACTAATTCTATAATGATGGCTATTGTGTTTATACCCAAATTAAGAAGAAGTTAGGAGATAGGATTGCCTCTGGAATCTACATAGTTCACAAAAGGATGCAAAAGCGCCATTGCTACAGCTAGTAGGAACGGCGCTTTTTATTAGTAAGGCTTTCATGATAGAAACTCTTTTTCCTTGAAGGATTTCCTGTCGTAGTATATGATCGAAGAAAGAGATCGTAATGGAATAGGGGAAATGAGATGAAACCACAGGAGATTTGGGAGCTGTTTAAGGGAAGAGAAAATCTGGATCACGACAGCTATGAGGCTTGGTCCTTTGGCAAATCCCTTGATGAGTTAGCCGAACTTGTCATAAAGGGGATCAAGAGAGGGACCTCTTCCGCCCATCCTCACTATTTGCGAGAGGGGGAACGACTACCGGAGGCTGGAGATTATAGCGTGATTTTAAATTCCTCTGGAGAAGCTCTTTGTGTGATTCGGAATAAAAAAGTGAGTATTCTCCCGTTTCGGGATATCAGCGAGGGGCATGCTCGCATCGAGGGGGAGGGAGATGGTAGCCTTTCCCATTGGCGAGAAGTGCATATCAAGTTTTTTGAAGAGGAGTCGAGGACTTATGGATTCGACTTTAATGAGGATATGCTCGTCGTTTTTGAAGAATTTGAATTGGTCTTTCGACCGTGATCGATTTAGCTTAGAGCATCGCAATGGATCCTGTCGAATGAATCTGGAAATGGCGACGAAAACTGATGTATTTCAGGAAAAAGCATGGTGATATTAGAAAATCATGTCCTATCGGGAGGAATCATATGATTGAGTTAAAGCTGGGAACAATGGAGGAAATCGAAGCATATGCGCAGATCTACTGTGCGGCTTATGGGGAGATGCCATGGGATGAGAGATATACAAGGGATGAAGTAGGAGAATATATTAAAAAATATATTGGAGTAGAACACAGATTTTGTTATGTACTCACATTGGATAAAAATCCGATAGGTATTATGCTTGGAATACGTCTACCTGAGATAGGGGGAGACTTTTTGCGAATGGAGGACTTTTGTATCGATCCGTATTATCAGGGCAAAGGAATGGGTAGCCGGTTTATGGAACGGATTCGAGAAGAGTTATTGAAAGAGGATATCGGCTCGATCCTACTGGGCACCCAAAGGGACTTTCCATCCCATCAATTCTATTTAAAGAATGGTTTTCGAGAGATACCCCACACCGTTCTCCTGTACAGTGAGTTGGAATGATTTGACCTGTACTGTATGGATACGGCTGCGCGAAAGTGAATCATGGGATGAAATAAAGAGTACGAAAATATTTGTGATCTAGCATCCCTTTTTCTATGGGATCGCTTAAAAATGGGTATCATTAGTCTAATAGAGCCCCCCCTTATCGCCAAAGATGTCGTTTGGAAATAGCTGGGGAAAATGTTTAATAGGATAGTTGGATTCGAATTTTGAATAGATCAATACACGCTAGGAGGGATAGAAGATGGAAGAGAAGAAAACACCAAATCAAGAAATTCCAAAGGATGAGGATATTCGTGCGGAGGTGCAGGAATACTATGAGCAGATTGCAACAGGCGCTGTGGAGACAGAAATCTCTCCTGACGAAGTCATGCGATCTTTGGGCTATGATGAAAAGATGTTGGAACAGCTACCCGAGGGGGTAAATCTCGGGCTATCCTGCGGAAATCCGCTGGATAATCTGATCTTGACTCCCGGAGAGACCCTGCTGGACCTAGGCTGTGGCAGTGGGATGGACATTTTTTTGACGAGAATGAAATATCCAGAAGCCGGGACTCTGTATGGAATGGATCAGTTGGAGAGCATGTTGGCAAGGGCGACCAAAGCCCGGGACAAGAAGGGTTTTAAGGATATTGAATTCCACTTGGGCACATTGATTGAGATCCCATTCGAGGACAATTCGATCGATAAGGTCATCAGCAATTGTGTCATCAATTTGGAGCCGAACAAGCAGCAGGTCTATGATGAGATTTACCGAGTGCTCAAACCAGGAGGCTCTTTTATTATATCGGACATCCTGCTAAAAAAACCGCTCTCTGAAGAGCTTCGAAGTGCAGAAAATCTCTATGGTACCTGAGTCGGTGGAGCGCTTTCGTCGAAAGCAATGAAGGGAATCATCGAAAAAGCTGGCTTTTCGCGGCATACCATCTTTACAGAGGAAGTGACGGACGAGTATGCGAAGAAATGGGGCCATGGTTTGATGCTCAAGGAATTTATTCAAAGTGGTATGTTGATTGGCTCAAAATAGAGCGGATTCATATAGGTCTGCGAGGACAGATTGCTGGGACCATAAGTTGTAGCTAGGATGGAGAATGGGAAGGGAAGTTGACATGCATTCATGTTGTAGTAAAGGCAGTAGTTTTTATGTCTGTGCATCAAGGGTCGAGCTGTTTGAAGATTTGAGCCACGATGAACAGACTTTGATCTCCTCAAAGGCAATACACAGAGATCATAAAAAAATGGAGAGGATTTTTGCACCAGAGGATTCAGCTGATCGGATTATCATCTTGCGTTATGGGCGAGTTAAGCTGACAAATGTGGATATGAATGGGAAGGAATATATCTATGATATCGTAGAAGAGGGAGAAATCCTAGGAGAGCAGACCCTGTTTATCGGGGGGAGTTTTGGGATGGAGGGGATCTGCCTGACAGATGCAGGTACCTGTACAATCACCCGTGGAATGGTTGAGGAATTGGTGACAGAGGTGCCATCGGTGGCGGTAAAATTCATCGGCACCCTTGGGAAAAAACTGGCAGAAGCGCGGGAATTGTCTCGCATCCTCAGCATCAATGACGCAAAGACGAGGTTGACAGAATACCTTCATCAACAGAGAAAGACCCATGCGAAGGATGATCTGGAGCTGAGTCGAGAGACCATCGCCTCTTTAACGAATCTGACCAGAGAGACGGTTTCTCGAAAGCTTAAGGAATTAGAGGAAGAGGGGATCGTGGAGTTGATCGGGTACAAACGAATTCGGATTCTTCCTGGCAACGAAGGTTATCTATAATTTTCAGAAAAATAGAATTATGTGATCCAAATCACGGAACCAATCTAGATTTGCCTGTAAGATATAGATAATCAATCAGGTGATTCTACGCTGAGGATGGGCAGGAATGAAAAAAGACTTTTACAGTCCCATCCCAAAAACGAAGATCCCATAATTTTAGGAGGAAATATGAAAAATTTAGTACAATTTCAAGAGGCAGTTGAAAAAGAACTTGCAACCTTAAAGCTCTATGTACCCATCGTCGCCCGAGTACATGGCGGCGCTCATCCGGAGTTTCTCCTAGTTCAGGAGCAGTTCCAGTCGATTTTAAAGAAACTGGAAGCAGAAGAAACAGACTTCCAAGGGGAATTCAATGAGCTTCAAGGAATTACCAGCAATTATACCGTCCCAGAGGATACATGTGAAAGCTATGAGGCAGTCTACAGAATGCTGTCGAATCTAAACGAGGCCTATAACGCAGATATCACCTCCGCTGACTCCAAATAGTGAGGTGAATTGTGCAAAGAGAAATTCTCCGTCGTAAAAATGAAATTACACTGATCAGTGGAATTTTAATAGTGATTGGATTTATTGCTGAACTTGGCTTTCATAACGAGATGATTGCAATGTGGGCCCTCGGCATCGCTTCGATCATCGGCTTGGCACCCATAGCGATCCAAGCCTACCAGGCACTCAAAGTAAAGGTCGTCAGTATCGATGTATTAGTGACAATCGCCGTGTTGGGGGCATTCTTTATCAAGAACCTAGAAGAATCTGCCATTGTCACCTTCTTGTTCCTGTTTGGTAACTTCTTAGAGCAGAGGACTTTAAATAAGACTCGTTCAGCGATAAAAGAATTGACAGAAATGGCACCAGAAACGGCGCTAAAACAAATGGAAGACGGCAGCTTTGAAGAGGTTGACGTTGACGATGTGGACGTTGGGGATGTGCTTCTCGTAAAGACTGGCGCAAAAGTTCCCGTCGATGGAACCGTCCTATCGGGTGAGGGGCATATCAACGAGGCCAGCATCACCGGTGAAGCCGTACCCGTTGGGAAAAAACAGGATGCAGGTGTGTATGCCGGAACCATTCTGGAGAATGGAACCCTGCAAATCGTCGCAGATCGCGTAGGTGAGGACACGACTTTCGGCCGGATCATTGAACTGGTCGAAGAGGCCCAGGATTCCAAGTCTGAGGCAGAGCGATTCATCGATCGCTTCTCAAAGTATTACACCCCGGCAGTGCTCCTGCTGGCAATTATCGTATGGGTCATATCAAGGGACATCGAACTGGCCATCACCATTCTGGTCCTGGGATGTCCGGGTGCCTTGGTCATCGGCGTTCCCGTCTCCAATGTCGCCGGCATAGGAAATGGGGCGAGACATGGGGTGCTGCTCAAGGGCAGTGAAGTCATCCATGACTTTAGCCGCGTGGACACCCTCGTATTCGATAAGACAGGGACCCTCACCATCGGCAACCCCAAGGTTGCAGATTGGATCTTATACACTGAAAAACCGGAAGAGGCATTGACCTATCTGGCCAGCGTAGAACATGAATCCGATCATCCTCTGGCAAAGGCCATCGTGGAACATCTCAGCGATAAGACTCTTCTGCCTGTGGAGAAGACGGATGTAATAAAAGGCGGAGGCGTGGTTGCCTATGTCGAAGGACATCGAATTGCCGTTGGCAATGTGGCATTGATGGAGCAAGAAGGGGTCGTCCTTACAGAGAAGATGCGATCGGATATCGCGCAATTGGAAGCGAAGGGGAATTCTCTCGTATTGACAGCCGTAGATGGCG
>JAUNUQ010000051.1 GCA_030538075.1 Tissierellia bacterium | reverse complement strand
AATAATTTTAAGTTATTATAACTTCACTACATTAGAAGCTTGGGGGCCTTTGTCTCCTTCGACGACTTCGAATTCGACTGCTTGGCCTTCGTCAAGTGTTCTGAATTCTCCGGTATCTTCTAAAGCTGAGTAGTGAACGAATACATCTTCTCCGTCTTCAGTTGAAATAAATCCGTAGCCCTTTGTTGCATTGAACCATTTTACAGTTCCCTTTACCATTTGATACACTCCTTCAAGATAACTATTGTGAACCAGTCACGGACCTAATATACCATACAATATCGGCAAAAGTCAAACTTTTTTGATCTTTTTTTTATCATAACAGTGTTCCATAGAACAAAAAGAACACAATAATGGGAGAAAACTCCAGAATTTGAACAATTGAAATGGCTTTATTCTCCAATTCCCCACCAAAATAGTCCTCTATCGAGATCTGTTCGAATTGGTCGTTAGATGTTGCTGTTCGGCGCATCGTCCTACACTTGGAGCGATAGATTCCCCATAGCCGAATGGCACAAAAGGTAGAAATCCCGACGAATACGATCCCAATTAGAAAACCCATTCGCAAATCTGACTCAGGAATATGCTTCCACCTCTCCCCGTCGATCCCCCCGGTGAAGAGTGCGATCCATAAACCCAGCAGGTTATAAGAGAAATGACCGATGATTGCAGAGAAAATTGAACCCGACAGCTCCACCATGCGCAGTAGCACGATGGATAACAGGATGGGGCCGATGGTGTTGTCCGCGTTAAAATGCATCATACCAAAAAAGATACTGATGAAGGACAGAGATAGAAATCGTGGCAGGTCTTTATATCCATCCATTAGCAGGCCGCGAAAGACGACCTCCTCACAGATGGCAGGGGTAATACAGAGTGCAAAGACAAATAAAAGGATCTGTGCCCAGCCCGGTGAACCATCGACTCCCCCACCAATCCCATAAATCCAGTCTAGGGAACGGCTGCCCAAAAGGAGATTCGACAGGGCAAATAGCGGATACAGTAGGGAGACGATCAATCCAGAATAGACTAAGAGCTCCCAGGATATGGGCTTTAGTCGAAGTACGATGAAGGGATTTTCTTTACGCAGATATAGAAATCCCCAAACGGGCAACAAGAGAAAGAGATACTCGCTGAGTACCAATCGGTGAACGGGATTCATATCGGGCAAGAGTCGTGAGAAGAGTGTGGACAGTAGGGCGATGACGAGAAATAGGAGATTCATCTGAAAGAGGCGACTCCCCTTCAGTGAATCCCCTGCATCTAGGAGTTTCATCCTATTCTCCATCCAAAAAAGTGAAGATATAGGGAATATTTCGGTAGTGATCCCCATAGTTCAGTCCATAGCCAACGATAAATACATCTTCGATCTCAAAGCCCACAAAATCCGGTTTGATGTCCTCTGTACGCCTAGAGGGTTTATCTAAGAGCACACAGGTCTTGATCGACTTTGGGTTCCTCGTGGACAGATGCTCCACGACAAATTGCATCGTCTTGCCAGAATCCAAAATATCATCGACGATGAGCACATCCGCATCTCGCAAATTCTCTCGAATGTCGCTGACAATCTCCACAAATCCAGAGGAAATCTTCTCGTTATCATAAGAAGAAGTGGTCAAAAAATCGATATTGACCTTGATTTTGAGTTTACGTACCAGGTCTGCAGTGAAGATAAAACTGCCGCGCAACAAGGAGATGACGATCAATTCTTCTGTTTTTCTCTTCTCATAATAGGAGTCGATCTCTGCTGCCATCAGCGTCAGACGATCGGAAATTTGACCTTCGTCAATAAGTATCTTTTGCGTTGGATTCATCTTTATCGGACCTCCCTGATCTATTGAGTAAAGGTAGGATTCGTTTTATCTCTCGAAGCTCTATCAATATGCGATTCAAGGTGTATTGAATGCTGATCAACACCATAAAAAGAGCAAACACGAAAAGAATCGTCGATTGATTCATATCTCACCCCAACTTCCTATGCTTTCTTCGGATCTTCGTCAATCTATTAGGCCATTCTCTACAGCATATGCAAAGACTTCCCCCACCAAATAGAGGGACCCGGTGAACAGGATGAGGTCTTTGGGACCGGCGAGTTCCAATGCTCGATCCACCGCCCTTCCGACGCCTGTCACGGGGATCGCATCAAAGAGTCCAAGGCTCTTTAGCAGATCCTCTTCTTTATATGCCCTCTCATAGTCTATACTCGTCACGATGACCTGATCTGCCATCTTGATCAACTCCTGAAACCCCGGCAGGATATCCTTATCTTTCATCGTGCCAATACCCAGGATCAATCTCTCATAGCGAAACAGAGATAGAGTTTGAAGGAGGGCTTGAATTCCATGTTCATTGTGGGCACCATCGATGAAGAAGCTGGGATGACGCATCAGCCTCGTCATACGGCCAACCCATGTCGTCTTGATCAGTCCCCTTGCAGCCACTTCATAGGGAAGATCCATTCCCAGCACTTCCAAGGCAAATAGAGCCAGTGCTGCATTATATACCTGATGAACGCCCACTAGAGTGATTCGATAACTACTTCCATTATACACGAATTCGCTGCCTTCTTCACCTGAATACGAGATTTTAATGGCATCGGGGTCAAATTCAGCCAGCTCTACCCCTGCCCTCTGTGCATGGACTGCGATTCTCTGACACACGATAGGGTCGCTGGGATAGACGGCAACGGCGCAGCCAGGCTTGATGATGCCCGCCTTTTCTTCCGCAATCCCCTCCAGATCTCTTCCCAGGCGATCTACGTGGTCGTAAGAAATTGGCGTGAAGATGCAAAGCTCCGTATTCTTGACGATATTGGTCGGATCATTTGCCCCTCCTATCCCCACCTCCAGCACCACATAGTCCACAGCCATATCCCGAAAATAGAGCATGCCGATCGCAACGGTGATTTCAAAATAGGAGGGCGGGCGTTGAACCAATTCGGGAACCCTCTCTACCGCCGCCTTCACCTGCTCCATATAATTTGCCACGGCCTCTTCAGGCATGGGCAGTCCATTGATTCGAAACCGCTCCTGAAAGGATAGGATATGAGGGGATGTAAAGAGTCCAACCTGATAGCCCCCTTCCTGGAGCATGGAAGACGTGAAAGCTGCAGTTGATCCCTTACCATTGGTTCCCGTGATATGGATAAATCGAAGGGCATCCTCAGGATGCCCCAGAGCATTGAGTAGCTTCTCTATGCTCTGGAGACCTCCCCGATGACCTCTTTTATCCTCTCGATCGATATATTCCATCGCTTGCGCGTAATCCATTACAGCTTTCCTTCCACCTCTTGGATATTGGTGAGGATCTCCTCGAACATCTTCTCATATTTTTCAAGTTTATTGCGCTCCTGCTCCACTACGGCTGCCGGAGCTTTTTCCGTGAAGGAGGAATTGCCGAGTTTCCCCGATGCTCGTTTGATCTCTTGTTCGATGCGCTCCCTCTCCTTGGTCAGTCGGTCCAATTCCTTTTGATAATCCACCAAGCCGGCGAGGGGCACTAGGATTCGGTAGCCGCTCTTAATCACCGTGAGCGCTTCTTCGCCCGTCTCCTTGTCCAGGATCTCCACGGAATCAGCTGAACCGACCCTGCGGAAGAGATCCAGACCCTCTCTGAGCTCCTGCTGGACCTTTGACGACTGGGTCACGATGTGGATGGCCGATTTTTTCGACGGCGGAATATCCATCTCGCTTCGGGCATTTCGGATGCTCTTGACCCCCTCGATAATATCCTCGACGATCCTCGCCTCCTCGGAAAAGCTCAGCTCTTCTTGGGCATGGGGCCATGTCTCCTTGATCAATAAGTCCTCTTTTACCCCCTCGGGCAGATAGGAGTAAATCTCTTCGGTGATAAAGGGCATAAAGGGATGTAATAGACGTAGGATCTCGCGGAGCACATAGATCAAAACCGAGACCGCCGTCTGTTTCGAGCGGGCATCCTCGCCGTAAAGCCTAGATTTGACTAGCTCAATATACCAGTCGCAGAATTCATCCCAGGTGAAATCATAGATATTCCCTGCGGCAATACCCAGATCATATCTCTCGAGATTAATCTGGATGCTGTCGATGGTCTTTTGGAGTTTGGTCAGGATCCACTTATCCTCGATCTCCAAATCCTCTACAGCAAAATTAAAGTCCGACTGTTCTCCTGTATTCATCAAGACAAATCGAGAAGCATTCCAGAGCTTGTTCGCAAAATTCCTCGCCGCCTCCACCTTTTCCGTGAAGAAGCGCAGGTCATTACCAGGTGTATTTCCAGATACCAACATAAAGCGCAGGGCGTCTGCCCCATAGTCTTCGATGATATCCAGTGGGTCAATCCCGTTATTCAGGGACTTGCTCATCTTTCTACCCTGGGAATCTCGAACCAGCCCATTGAAATAGACATCCTTGAAGGGCAGCTCTCCCATCTGATGCAAGCTGGAAAAGACCATGCGGATCACCCAGAAGAAGATGATGTCATAGCCGGTGACCAAAACCGAGGTCGGGAAAAACTTTTTCAGATCTTGGGTCTGCTCCGGCCACCCCAGAGTGGAGAAGGGCCACAGAGCCGACGAAAACCAAGTATCCAGAGTGTCTTCGTCCTGCCCTAGGGCGGCCGAGCCGCAATCAGGGCAATTCTCTGGCCTCGTCTTCGATACAATGGTCTTGGCACAGTCCTGACAATAGTAGACGGGCAGGCGGTGTCCCCACCAAAGCTGTCGGGAAATACACCAGTCCTTGATATTGTCCAACCAGTTCACATAGATCTTTCCAAATCGGTCTGGATGGAGCTTTAGATCGCCGCGGACATAGGCCTCCTTAGCTGGCTTAGCCAGGCCCTCCATCTTGACAAACCACTGCTTTGAGATCAAGGGTTCAATGGTCGTACTGCAGCGCTCGCAGTGTCCGACAGCATGTTGGTGATCTTCGATGGAGACCAATAGGCCCTGGGCATTAAGATCCTCCAAAATTCTCTTTCTCGCTTCATAGCGGTCCAGTCCAGAATAGGGCCCATAGCCCTCTACGATCCGTGCCTGGGTATCGATGACGACGCATTGCCCCAGCTGATGCCTCTCTCCAACGACGAAGTCATTCGGGTCATGGGAGGGGGTGATCTTCACGGCGCCAGTTCCAAACTCTGCCAGCACATATTCATCTGCGAGTAATGGGATTTCTCGATTGACCAAGGGTAGGATCAATGTCTTGCCGATATGGTCTATATACCTCTCATCATCGGGCGATACGGCGACGGCCAAGTCCCCAAGTAGCGTCTCCGGCCTCGTCGTGGCGATGGAAATAAAGCCCTCTTCCCCTTTGATGGGATATTTGATGGTGTATAGTTTTCCAGTCTCATCCTCGTGTTCCACCTCGATATCCGATACGGCTGTGCCACAGCTACTACACCAGTTGACGATACGGTCTCCTTGGTAGATCAGCCCCTCTTCATACATGCGGATAAAGACTTCGAGAACTGCATCCGAGAGTGTTTCGTCCAGTGTAAAGCGCTCTCTGGACCAATCACAGGACACTCCAAGTTTTTCCAATTGTCCATTGATCCGGCCGCCGTATTCCCGAGTCCATTCCCATGCCTTCTCCAAGAATTCCTCTCGGGTCAGATCCGTCTTTTGAATGCCCTCGCTCTCTAGTTTCGCTACGACCTTCGCCTCGGTGGAAATACTCGCATGGTCCGTTCCCGGCACCCAAAGGGCTTCATAGCCATCCATTCGCTTCCATCGGATCAAGACATCCTGCAGGGTGTTGTTGATGGCATGGCCCAGGTGTAGACTGCCCGTCACATTCGGTGGGGGCATGACTATGGTATACGCCTCTTTGTCGCTGCTGTTATCCGCGCGGAAATATCCGCCTTCTTTCCATTCTCGATAGATCCGGTCTTCAAAACTGTGCGGATCATAGGTCTTCTTCAGTTCCTTCATTTTTCCTCCCAAATAAAAAAATAAGTCCTTCCCATAGGACGAAGGACTTCGCGGTACCACCTAATTTCCGTATTACTACGGCACTTTGTTAGCACAGATGTGCGTATCGGATTCAAGGGCGACTTCACGAATGCGGCCGAGGAGTTTTCACCAAACACTCCCTCTCTAAACGGCTTAACTTCGCTACTATTCCCCATCGTCATCCAATATTCACTTGTTGGATCAAGTATATGATTCTTTTGGTTTTCTGTCAATTCCCATCAGAAAAACAACAGCTAAAATAAGAATACTACACATATTTTGTTTTTTTGGGTATAATGTAATTATATAAAGGATTTCACATAGACAGAGAGGTGTTTTATGAAAGACCTGACCATTTACATTTTGAGTGACTCCATCGGGGAAACGGCAGAACAAATTGTTCGAGCATCAATCGCACAATTTGACGGCTTGGATTATGATCTGAAAAAATTCTCCCATATCCGAAGCGTGACCATGCTCAACAATATCATGGAAGAAATTGGCAGTGGGGAAAACAATATCCTCGTTTATTCCCTTGTCGATGACGTATTGTTGAACAATATAAAAAAATTCTGCGATATACATAATATCGTGAGTATCGATGTATTGACACCCACCATCATCGCCATCGAGAGAGTCACCAACCAAATGCCTTCCACCAAACCCGGTGCGTTGCGCAAGTTGGATGAAGATTATTTCAAACGAGTGGAAGCCATCGAGTTCGCCGTACGCTATGACGACGGCAAGGACCCGAGAGGATTGTTGATCTGCGATTTGGCCATCATCGGCATCTCCAGAACGTCCAAGACACCACTGTCCATGTACTTGGCAAACAAGAACTACCGCGTGGCCAATATCCCATTGGTCCCGGAGACCCCCGCACCCGAGGAATTATTTCAGATCCCTGCTCGTAAGGTCATCGGTCTGACCAACTCCCCGGAGAACCTGAATAAGATTCGAAAGGAAAGATTGAAGTCCTTGGGTCTACCGATGGGCTCCTCCTATTCGGATCTACAGCGAATACTGGAAGAAATCGAATACGCACATGACATCATGAAGAGGGTTGGTTGTCCCATCATCGACGTATCCAATCGAGCGATTGAGGAGACAGCGGATATCATCATGTCGTATTTGAAGAAGGCAAATAATACTATAATTTAAAATGGAGGAAGACATGGCAGAGAAATATGTATATGGGTTCCGAGAAGGTAACAAAGAGATGAAATCCCTCTTAGGGGGAAAGGGCGCAAACTTGGCAGAGATGACCAATCTGGGTTTAAATGTCCCCCCCGGATTCACCATCTCCACTGAGGCTTGTACTCGTTTTTATGAAGAGGGCGAAGAACTCTGGGACACCCTCAAGGCGGAAATGAAAGAGCATGTCCTAGAAACTGAAGAAATCATCGGCAAAAAATTCGGCGATGAGAACAATCCCCTCCTATTTTCTGTACGATCCGGCTCTGTTTTCTCCATGCCCGGTATGATGGACACCGTCCTCAACCTGGGACTGACAGACAAGGCCGTCGCAGGGTTGGCCAACTCCACCGGCAACGAAAGATTCGCGTATGACAGCTATCGTAGATTTATTCAAATGTTCTCAGACGTTGCTATGGAAGTACCCAAGTCCTTCTTCGACGGTGTGATGGACGATGTAAAAGAAAAAGTTGGAGCTGAAAAAGATACTGATCTGACTGCAGAAGATCTGAAATTGATCTGTGAGCATTTCAAAAAAGTTTATGAACGAGAAATCGGAACTGAGTTTCCACAAGATCCCATCGAGCAGCTGATGCTGTCCACCAAGGCGGTATTCAAGTCTTGGAACAACCCCAGAGCGAGAGTTTACCGTGTATTAAACGACATTCCCCACGACCTGGGCACAGCTGTAAACATCCAGGCCATGGTATTTGGAAATATGGGTGACCGCTCCGGTACAGGTGTTGCCTTCTCTAGAAACCCAGCGACGGGAGAAAACGAGCTATTTGGCGAATTCCTAGTCAATGCACAAGGAGAAGACGTCGTAGCGGGAATTAGAACTCCTGAGGAGATTCACGAACTCAAGAAGATCATGCCCGATGTCTATCAGCAGTTCCTAGATACAGCAGAAAACCTCGAACTCCACTACAAGGACATGCAAGACTTGGAGTTCACCATCGAAAACGAAGTTCTCTTCATCCTACAAACTCGAAATGGAAAGAGGACGACACAAGCGGCCATCAATATCGCAGTAGATATGGTCAACGAAGGGCTGATCACAAAACAAGAAGCCATCCTGCGAGTGGATCCAGACTCCATCTCTCAATTGCTACATCCCAACTTCGACGAGAAGGAACTGAAAAATAGCAAGGTCATCTCTAAGGGTCTAGCAGCTTCCCCTGGCGCGGCATCTGGTAAGATCTACTTCAACTCCCACGACAGTGTAAATGCTGCAAACCGCGGTGAGCATGCCATCCTCGTCCGACAAGAGACCTCTCCTGAGGACATCGAGGGCATGGTCAGTGCACAGGGCATCCTGACCTCCAGAGGCGGTATGACCTCCCATGCGGCGGTCGTCGCCCGTGGTATGGGTAAATGCTGCGTAGCCGGAGCCAATGAAGTATTTGTAGACGAAGTGGCCAAGACCATGAGAGTCGGCGACGCAGTCTATGGCGAAGGCGATGTGATCTCCCTTGATGGAACCACAGGGATCATCTACGAGGGAAGCATCAAAAAAGTGGACCCCGAACTGGCAGGTAGCTTTGAGACCTTTATGGAATGGGTCAACGAAGAGAAACGCATGGTCGTTCGTACCAATGCCGACACGCCAAGGGATGCCATCCAGGCCATCAACTTCGGCGCCGAGGGAATTGGACTCTGCCGTACAGAGCATATGTTCTTCCACGAAGACCGTATCAAGGCCGTACGTGAAATGATCATCGCTAAGAATACAGATGCTCGAAAAGCCGCATTGGATAAAATTCTGCCCGTACAGGAGCAGGACTTCTACGACATCTTTAAAGTCATGGAAGGCAGACCCGTCAATGTGAGATTGCTCGACCCACCACTACACGAATTCATCCCCAACACCAAAGAGGATATGGAAGCTTTGGCGATGGATCTGAACATCCCTGTACTGGAAATTGAGAACTCCGTTAAGGCGCTACATGAAGTGAATCCAATGCTCGGTCACCGCGGTTGCCGTCTGGCTGTCACCTATCCTGAGATCTACCGCATGCAGGCGAGAGCCATCATCACAGCTGCACTAAAACTCAAAGCCGAAGGCGTACCCGTTACTCCTGAGATCATGATCCCGCTCGTGGGTGAACTAAAAGAATTGGCATATGTCAAGGGCGAAGTCATCGACGAAATCAATCAAGTATTCCAAGAGCTGGGCGCAACCATCGAATACCAAGTCGGTACGATGATCGAAGTGCCTCGTGCAGCCCTGATGGCAGATGAAATTGCCACAGAAGCGGCATTCTTCAGCTATGGTACCAATGATATGACCCAGATGGCCTTCGGATTCTCTCGAGATGACGCAGGGAAATTCCTATCTGAATACGCAGAAAAGGGCATCTTGGAAAAGAGCCCCTTCGAAGTCCTAGATCAAAAGGGCGTCGGACAGCTCCTGGAAATGGCATCCGTCAAGGGTCGTGCTGCAAATCCAGATATCCACCTGGGAATCTGCGGTGAGCACGGCGGCGAGCCATCCTCCATCGACTTCTGCGACCGAATCGGATTGGACTATGTATCCTGCTCCCCATTCCGCGTACCCATCGCAAGACTAGCGGCAGCGCAAAGCGCCATCAAAGCCAAACAATAATCCAGAAATAGACATTTAAAAACCGGCAGGTTCTCCAGGAGAGCCTGCCGGTCTATTTTATAGGATCATCGAGATTAGTACCAAGACCCCTACCACAATTCGGTAATAGCCGAATAGCTGAAAATCTCTTTTCTTAATATAGTCGAGAAACTTTTTCACTGCGACAAAGGCCACGAGAAATGCCACAATAAATCCGAGTAAAATCAATAGCCATTGATGAGAAGTATAAGAGCCCAGGTTTTTGACGATCTTTAGAAAAGTCGCCCCCAGCATCGTGGGAATCGCTAAGTAAAAAGAGAATTCCGTAGCGAGAATCCGGTCACATCCCAGTAATAATGCCCCGATGATCGTGGCAGCTGATCGGGAGGTTCCGGGGATCATCGCCAGACACTGAAAACAGCCAATGAGCAATGCCGTTCGATAGGAAATCCCCTCAAAGCCGTAAATACTCGGCTCCTTTTTTCTCCCCCGCTCGACCAAAATGATCACCACTCCCCAAAAGATCAACATGATGGACACCGTCGTCGGGTTAAAGAGATACTCGTCGATCAAATCATCGAAGAGAAGCCCTAGTATCATCGCCGGCAAAACGGCTACGATGATTTTCGACCATAGCTTCATCGTCTGTCGATCTGGATATCGCAGGCGATAAAAGAGCCTGGACTGCAGATTCATCCGATCATAGCGCTCAGCCAGATGCTCCGGTAGATCCTTAGCTTGAAAGGGGTTGAGCTTATGAAAGCTGATCACCACCACCGAGAGGATGGCCCCCAACTGGATGATAATCATAAAGGCATTCGAAAAGCTCTTCGGTTCCAACTGGATAAACTGCTCTGCCAATATGAGATGTCCTGTGCTACTAATCGGTAAAAACTCAGTGATCCCTTCAATGATCCCGAGCAAGATGACTTTAATATATTCCATGAGTTACCTCCATAGATGTTATAATAGCATAGAAAGATTAGAAAGTTAAGAGAAAGAAGCAAGAGGTGAGCCATGAAATATAGAATACTATTCGTAGAAGACGAAAAGGGAATCTCCAAAATCGTCACTTCTTATTTGATCAAAGAGGACTATGAAGTCCTACAAGCCGTAGATGGACTGACCGCAATAAAACTCTTTGACCAATCCGTACAAAAAGGTCAAAATATCGACCTGATTCTACTGGATCGGATGCTGCCGATACTGGATGGAGATGAAGTGATCCGAGAGATTCGAAAAACTTCTCAAGTCCCCATCATCATGCTGACGGCAAAGGTCGAAGAGGAGGATGCCATCAGCGGATTTCAGCTGGGAGCCGACGACTACGTCACAAAGCCCTTTAGTCCTAGAGAACTGATGGAGCGAATCAAGGCAGTTCTGCGCAGGAGTTCTCATGTGGATCCAGCCCCAAGCGCAGACCTCCGGTTGATGGAAGGCCGAATCGAGGTCAATTTTGACAACTATACCTGCATCAAAGACGGAGCAGAAGTCTCCCTGACCAACAATGAATTTCGAATTCTAAAGACCCTCTACTCCAGCCCAGGTAAGATCTTTACCAGAGAGGAGATCATATCCATCGCCTTTGGCATGGACTACGAGGCCTTTGACCGCGCCATCGACACCCATATCAAGAATATTCGCCATAAACTAGAGGATCATCCAAAAGAGCCCATCCTCATTCGAACCGTCTATGGCGTCGGCTACAAAGCAGGAGGACTCGCGTGAAACTCCGATCCCGAATAATCCTGAATATGATGCAGATCCTGTTAATCGTCATATTCGTGCTGTCGCTCCTCTTCAATACCATGTTTACAGAATCCTTCAACCGATATCTGCAAACCGTACAACAGCAGCGATTCGACACCCTTAAAGATGAGATCTCCTATCTACTCACACATCGAGGTTTCGAAGCCATCCCCGATGAGCTCGCCAGGTATGCGGGCAATGAATCCATAGAAATCGAAATCCTCAACGAAGGGGAACAGAGTCTGATCAAGATCAACGAGCTCCAAGCCCGAGAAGGAGTGGAAATCGCGCGAAAGTCCTATAATATCATCGAAGATGGCAGGCAAATCGGCACCATGATCCTCAGCTATTACAGCGACAGCTACTACGACGTGATCGCCATAGATTTTCGCAAAAAATTCACATATTCCCTTTACACCGCGGCCATCATCGCCCTTATCGCTGGACTGATCTCCAGTCTCTTCCTGACCAAGTCCCTCCAGCAATCCATCACCGACCTGAGCGATACCGCTCTGGCCTTTCGGATGAAAGACTATGACCGAGTTCCCAAACCCTCCACAGATATCGTCGAAATAGAAGCCCTAAACAACTCCATGATCTATCTGGGCAACTCATTAAAAGACCAAGAGGACATCCGAAAGAAATACGCCCAGGACATCAGTCACGAACTGCGCACCCCATTGACCAATCTCCAATTGCACCTAGAGGCCATTCAAGACGGTATCTTAGAACTCGATGACCAAGCCATCAACACCCTATTAGAAGAAACCTGCCATCTAAATAAAATCGTCGACCAGTTAAAATTCAGTTTCCATCAAGACTCCGAAACCCCTTCCGTTCATTGGGAAGAATTCGACCTATCAGAGGAATTGATCAAGATGAATCGAATCATCTCCCCCTCCCTGAAGTCCAAGGGAATCCGGTTAAAATCCGAAATTCAACAGGGGATCCGCATCGTCTCCGAGAGGGAAAAACTGATGCAAATCATGTACAACCTCCTCTCCAACGCCTCCCGTGCAATCAACAAAGACGGTCTGATCCTAGTAAAACTAGTAGAAAAAACAGACCAAGTCCAAATCAGCGTCACCGATAACGGCATCGGCATAGCTGAAGAACACCAACAGAAGATCTTCGAACGCTTCTACCGAGCCGACAGCGCCCGCACCAATCGAAAAGAAGGCTCCGGCCTAGGCCTATCCATCGTCAAAAACCTAGTCCAATTACTCCAAGGTCAAATCGACCTAGTCAGCAAAACCGGTCAAGGCAGCACCTTCACCATCATCTTACCAATCAAACCAAAAGATAACAACTAGTAACTCATATTAATATGACCATGAAACAATGGCTAAAACAGGAGACTTTAAACCCTGTTTTAGCTATTTTTGCCTTATGACATAATTTCCATGATAGAGCATCTCGTAGGGTTAGGGCTACGGGCTGTAGAATTCTAGCAATCGCGAAAAGCATCTCATCGGGTTAGGTCTCGGGCAGTAGAATTCTACCAATCGCAAATGCGTGCTCTTGGGAATTCCTTGCATCGGACCTACCTACGTCTCGAAAAAACCTCGTCGGGTTAGGTCTCGGGCAGTAGCTTTCTACGAATCGCAGAAGCGTGCTCTTCGGAAAGCCTTGCATCGGACCTACCAGCGACTCGAGAAACATCTCGTCGGGTTAGGTCTCGGGCAGTAGCGTTCTACGAATCGCAGAAGCGTGCTCT
>JAUNUQ010000010.1 GCA_030538075.1 Tissierellia bacterium | reverse complement strand
ATTGTATGAACGGATTGTCTTACAAGAGAGGTTACACAATTTATTTGACACTACCTGAGGAGCAGCTGAAACGGGAGTTATTTGAATATGTACATTGGATAATCATAATATACTGCATTGAGCATAAGATTAGCACACCGATTGAGCTTCGCAGAGGTGAGTCATTAAATCACTCGTATTAGAGGTTACCAGATCACATACTTTAGTACTTGTTTTTCTAATTACTTACCCATGTATTTTCACCTTTATAGATGAAATTCTCGCTTGATCGTGTAAAGAGTCTGCTTAATTTCAAATTCAAGGCATCCTATTTGATACTTTGAAAGTCCATGGCCATAATTCTGATTATATCCTCGTATTGGGGTATATAAGCAGCGAGGTGATAAGATGAAACAATTTCAATTGGTCACAGATTATGCATGTCCTTGGTGCTATCTGGTAAACCACTATCTATTGGAACTGAAGGACCAGGGGATCCACTATGATATCAAACCGGTGACTTTTCAGCTCGTGCCCGATGCGCCCCAAGAGGGAGGATCACTTCTTGCGATCTATCCAAAGGAGCATATACTGGGGACATACAGGAGAATGGCGGAAAAAGCTGAAAAATATGGCATCACATTTGATGAAGATGCAAAATTGTACAACACGGGTTTAGCCCACCGCTTGGCTGCTTATATGGCGGAGAAGGGCAAGCTACTTGAATTTTCCCATGAGGTCTATAAAGGCTATTTTGAAACGGCGCGAAATATTGCGGATCGGGATGTGCTCACAGATATGATCCAGCAGGTTGGAGAGGATCCGACGGAGGCATTTGCCTATGGGGATTCACAGGAGGCAATGACCCGACAAAAAGAGGATCTACAGATCGTTCGGCGATATGCAGTTCGCTCGGTGCCGACGATCATCACAGCAAATGGTGAATTGTTACAGGGAATAGATGGAGCAGAGGATATTCAAGATAGGTTGGAATGAGTTGAGGGATGGAGCAGATGTACTCCATCCTTTTTTGGTGGGGAAATGCCCTGTGATTGTTGACATTTTCTACCATTTCCTGTATATTTAAACGGGAAATGCGCAGAACGAAAGAGTAGGATTCATCTATGTCTCAGAGAGACGGTGGTCGGTGTGAACCGTTGACGAAGATGGGTTTGAAGATCATTCGGGAGCAGGCCGGCGTGAAATCAGTAACCTGGTTCGTATTTGCACGTTACGCAAGAAGAGGTGGTAGCTTTGGCTACAACAATGGTGGTACCGCGATTTTTCGTCCCTTGGAATGGGGACGTTTTTTATTGGAAAGGTGGAGAGTATGGCAAAGTTTAAGGATTTATCTAAGAGTACAGTCAAGGAGAGGGAACAGGCGACCTCAGCGTATTGGAATGAAATCGACTTATTACATCGATCGGTGGAGGAAAGGCCGAGGGACAATCGGTATATCTTCTATGATGGACCGCCCACCGCCAACGGCACTCCGGGAATCCATCACGTCATATCGCGAACCCTTAAGGATATGACCTGTCGATATAAGACGATGAAGGGCTATCGTGTCAATCGGAAGGCCGGTTGGGACACCCATGGACTACCGGTGGAGATTGAAGTGGAGAAAAAGCTGGGACTATCCAGCAAGAAAGAGATCGAAGAGTATGGGGTTGAAAAGTTCAATCAGGAATGCCGAAACTCCGTCTTCACCTATGAGAAACAGTGGCGAGAGATGTCTGAGCGGATGGCCTTCTTAGCGGATA
Organism: Tissierellia bacterium; assembly: GCA_030538075.1. Taxonomy (GTDB): domain Bacteria; phylum Bacillota; class Clostridia; order Tissierellales; family Peptoniphilaceae; genus JAUNUQ01. The sequence continues at coordinate 75,883 of JAUNUQ010000010.1, read as the reverse complement.
TGGACAATCCCTATGTCACTTTGAATAATGACTATATCGAATCGGTCTGGTGGCTCCTTGACAATATGTTCAAGAAGGGGCTGATCTATGAGGGGGCAAAGATCCTGCCCTATTGCTCCAGATGTGGAACGGGACTAGCTTCCCATGAGGTCGCTCTGGGATATGAGATGATCAAGACGGATACGGTCTATGTAAAATTCAAGAAAAAGGATGAAGATGCCTATTTTCTCGCATGGACCACGACTCCTTGGACCCTGCCCTCCAATGTGGGCCTGACTGTTCATCCGGAGCTGGATTATGTGAAGGTGAAGGCAAATGATGAGGTCTATTATTTGGCAGAAGCACTCCTTCACAATGTCCTTGGCCATGAGGGTGAAGATTATGAGATCCTAGAGCGAATGAAGGGGAAGGATCTAGAATACATGGAGTATGAGCAATTACTCCCCTTCTTTCCAGTGAATAAAAAGGCATTTTTTGTGGTCTTAGCAGATTATGTCACCACTTCAGATGGTACGGGGATTGTCCACACGGCTCCCGCCTTTGGAGAGGAAGACTATCAAACCGGTAGACGCTACGATTTTCCGCTGATCAACCCGGTCAATGAAGAGGGAAAATTTGACGGCGGAGAATGGGACGGGATGTTCGTCATGGACGCAGATCCCCATATCATTCAATACCTCAGAGAAAATGGCAAACTCCTTCGCAAACAAAAAGTGGAGCACAATTACCCCCACTGCTGGAGGTGCACGACACCTCTGATCTATTACTCAAAGCCGTCCTGGTATATCGAAGTGACCAAGCTCAAGGAGCAATTGATTGAAAATAATAATGGGGTCAACTGGTTCCCAGATTTCATTGGAGAGAAGCGATTTGGAAATTGGTTGGAGAATCTGAACGACTGGGCCATCTCCAGATCCAGGTATTGGGGAACGCCATTCCCCGTTTGGAAATGCGAGGAATGTGGCGAGACGACGAGTATAGGATCCCGAGAAGAGCTGGTGAAGCGAGCGATCGAGGAGATTGACGAGTCCATAGAACTGCACCGCCCCTATGTAGACGATGTGCATTTGACTTGTTCTTGTGGTGGCAGGATGACCCGTGAGAAGGACGTCATCGACGTCTGGTTTGACTCCGGTGCTATGCCCTTTGCGCAGCATCACTGGCCCTTTGAAAATGCTGAGAACTTCGATGAACTATACCCAGCGGACTTCATCAATGAGGGGATTGACCAGACCAGAGGCTGGTTTTACTCTCTGATCGCAATTTCCACGTTGACTACGGGCAAATCACCCTATAAGAATGTGCTAGTAAATGACTTAATTCTGGATAAAGAGGGCAAGAAGATGTCCAAGTCCAGGGGCAACACTTTGAATCCCATCGAGCTATTTGACGAATACGGCGCAGATGTCGTGCGCTTCTATTCGATATTCGTTTCCCCTCCTTGGGTACCAACGAGATTCGATGTGGATGGGTTGAGGGAAGCGGACAGTAAATTCTTCCGATCCCTGCGCAATGTGTACAATTTCTTCCAGCTCTATGCGAATACCGACGGAGTGGATCCAAGGGACTTTGATGTGCCCGTAGAAAAGCGTGCGGAGATCGACCGATGGATTCTCTCTCGCTATCATAGCCTGGTCCAGAATTATCACCGCGATATGGATATCTTCGAGTACACCAAGACCATCCGCGCCATCTCCGATTTCGTAATTGAGGATGTGTCGAATTGGTATATCCGAAGGAATCGAAGGCGATTTTGGAAGACAGAGCTGGATGAGGACAAAAAAGCGGTCTATGGGACCACTTTCGAGATCCTCGTAGGGGTGTCGAAACTGATTGCGCCCTTCACTCCCTTTATTTCCGAAGAGCTGTACAATGTGCTCGTAGGTGGAGAATCCGTGCATCTGGAGCTATTGCCTGAGGCTGATCCCGCTCTCATAGATAATAAACTAGAAGAGAAGATGGAGCTCGTACGAAAACTGGTCACGCTGGGCCGCGCTTCTAGAGAGAAGGTTCAGATCAAGGTCAGACAGCCACTTCAAGATATCGTCGTGGATGGGAAATACGAAGAGCTGATCGGGGACTTAGTACCCTTGATGAAAGAGGAACTCAATATCAAAGATGTGATCTTTGAAAATGATCTCTCCGAGTTTATGGACTACAGTTTAAAACCCAACTTCCGAGAAGCTGGAAAAGTACTCGGCAAAAAGATCAAGGCATTTGGAGCCTATCTAGCCGAGGCGAATCCATTGGAGCTGTTGGGAGAGTTCCAGAAGGGCCCCATCCAGTTAGAGCTAGGCGGAGAACAGACCCAGATTCCAGAGGAATATGTGGAGATCCGCGTCAATGCCAAAGAGGGCTTTGACGTCTCTATGGAGGGGAATGTCTTCGTCATTCTGGATACGACTTTGACTCCAGAGCTGCTCAGTGAAGGCTATGCCAGGGAGTTCATCTCCAAGATTCAGCAGATGCGTAAGAACAGTGGATTTGAAGTGGCAGATCACATTAGAGTAGAGTTCAGCTTTGGGCCCGAGGTACAAGCTGCCATAGAGGAGCATGATGCATTTATTCGCACGGAGATACTAGCAGAAGAGATGCGATTCGTCCAAGGGCGAACCGGTGAAGAGGTGGACTTAAATGGACAAAAGGGCGTTATCGCACTAGCGAGAGTATAGAATAAAAATAGGATAGTTTTCAATTGGGCCTGCTGGTCATTCGATACAGCAGGCCTTGTCATGCATAGGATCAAATAGGATTCGTAGATATTTGCATATTGTGGGAAACCTAAATATCCCATTGAGCATATCAACAAAGTCTTATCTTGCATGTATTTACAACTGTTTATGACGGTGGTTCTATATTAAGAATGGATCTTAATCCTTGAAAAATTTATCCCATTGCGCTATAATTAGTCTGTACTATACATGAAATATATAGGAGGAATGTGAAATGGAATTAAAGGGTTCAAAAACGGCAGTCAATTTGATGAAATCCTTCGCAGGGGAATCCCAAGCGGCGATGCGCTATTTCTATTATGCGTCTGAGGCAAAAAAAGAAGGCTATGTCCAAATCTCGAATATCTTCACGGAAACGGCCCTCAATGAGCAGCAGCATGCTAAGCGGTTCTACAAATTTTTAAAGGCAGAGATGCTCGGTGAGACGATTGATATCGATGGAACTTTTCCAGTCGCTCTGGCAGATACGAAGGCCAACTTGGCAGCAGCTGCAGCAGGGGAGAATGAAGAGCACACAGAGATGTATCCTGCGTTTGCAAAAGTTGCCGAGGAAGAGGGCTTTGCTCTGATCGGCAAAGTATTCCGTGAGGTAGCAGAAGTAGAGGAAAGACACGAGATCCGATTCAATAAGCTATTAGCAAATATTGAAAACAACCGCGTATTCCAAAGAGACGAAGTCGTCGAATGGAAATGTAACAACTGTGGTTATGTCCATACCGGCAAGAGTGCACCAAATCTATGTCCAGCTTGTGATCATCCCCAAGCACATTTCGAGATCTTCGTAGAGACATATTAGGATTCAATCAAATACGAGAGCTTCATCGTAGAAACCCGCCCCTAGTGGTGGGTTTTTTCATGCTGATCCCGTTCACAAAAACCTGAGAAGAAATTGATTCGGATCAAAGGATTAGTTAAATTAGGGTATAATTAGCTATGGTGTAATGAGGCTGAATTTCTCATATGATCGGACATGGACATTGGCCCGAGAGCTGTGCTCTTATGCTATAATACCCAATAGGAGTGTGAATGCCGTGAATGTAGAACTGATGAATATGTGCATGATACACGATCTGGAGACGGATCGGTTGCTTGTATTAGATAAAGTAAAAAAAGAGGGATGGGAGGGGCTGACCTTTCCAGGAGGCCATGTCGAGCCCTTTGAATCCTTCCGGGATTCTGTCATTCGAGAAGTAGAAGAGGAGACGGGACTGACCATTGTAAATCCAATTTTTAAAGGCTTTGTAGAGTGGATGAATACGGTGACCCATACCAGACAGGTGGGGCTTTTGTATTATACGGACAGCTATGAAGGGGAGATGCTGTCTACTACCCGCGAAGGGGATGTGTTTTGGATGGACTTCGATGAATTCATTCGATGCCCCCATAAATCCTTTTCCATGGACGACTGTATGCGCATCTATTTAGATGATGAAATTACTGAGGGGATCGCCCATTGGGACGGGAAAACTCTCTCGCCCTTTTCCTTCTATTGAGGTGGATCGTGCTACTGAAGATTGAGGATATTGAGTTACGCCTATTAGAGGAAGGGGATAATGAAGAGGTGGTTCGCGTGGTTCAAGAGAATCGAGACCACTTGATAGAGTATTTGGATTTTATCCCCAATGTGAATCTCACTAGCCAATTGCAGGCAATTCAAAAGTGGAAGCAGACCTACCGGGAAGGGGAAGGTTTTGAGGCTGGTATCTTCTTGCGAGGCCAATTTATTGGCATGTGTGGTCTTCGAATTGACGCTTCGGATGATCGCGGGGAGATCGGCTATTGGTTAGCAGAGGAGTATACCGGAAAGGGAATCATGACTTTTTTGGTCAAGGAGCTGTTAGCGCTTGGGTTTCAACGATACCATCTCCACAAGATCACCATTATGACGGTGGATACGAATCTCAAGAGCCAGGGAATTCCAAAGCGTTTGGGCTTTAAATACGACGGACTACTTAGAGATCACCAGAAACTCCACGGAGAGTATCGAGATCTGTATATCTTCTCCATCTTAGAGAAGGAATGGCGACTCTTCTATGGAGAGGAAGGGGAGGAGAGAGGATGAATCCAGTATTTGACGAAGTGAAAGAGATTATTTCTAAGGGGAACAGAATCGTATTCTTTGGAGGAGCTGGGGTTTCAACGGCCTCGGGAATACCGGATTTTCGTTCGGCGACGGGTCTGTACAATCAGAGTGTCGGTACGACCTATTCTCCTGAGTATATGCTAAGTCATAGCTTCTATTCGAAGCACCCCGAGGAGTTTTCGAATTATTTTAAGAAAAATCTGATCTTTCCAGAGGCGAAACCAAATTCCGCCCATTATGCCTTGGCGGAGTTGGAGCGGCAGGGGAGGTTGCAGGCGGTGATCACCCAAAATATCGATGGTCTTCACCAGAAGGCAGGATCGAAAAAAGTGATTGAAATCCACGGAAATCTGCTGGATTATTACTGTGTGGGCTGTGGGAAGACCTATGACCAAGAATATGTCCTAGGGGATGAGGGGTTGACCCGCTGCGGCTCCTGCGGGGCAATCGTCCGGCCAGATGTGGTGCTCTATGAAGAACCCCTGGACGAGGAGAAGATGCTCGCCGCTGTCGAGGCGATTGCTGGGGCAGATGTATTTATCGTGGGGGGAACCTCCCTTGTGGTGTACCCGGCTGCGGGGCTGCTCAGATATTATCGTGGAGATCAGCTGATTTTGATGAATATGGAACCCACGCCCAAAGATGGCTTGGCAGATTATGTCATCCATGGAGATATTTCCGATCTACTGGGAAGGATGGTGCTGGATGGATCGAATTAAGAACCGATTGTATCAATTTATGATCGGAAGATATGGAAATGACGAATTGAGTTATTTCATACTAATCGTAGCGATACTCTTATTGGGTTCTACTGGAATTCTCTTTCGAGAGCCGAGTACTGCCAATGGGATCCTTCGTTTTCTACCTCTTTTTTTGATGTTCTATGTGAACTATCGGACCTTCTCTAAGAATATCCCCGCTCGTAGAGGAGAGCTGATGAGGTATTACAAAGTAAAAGGACAGATCACGAAGCCCTTCGGCGCTCTGAAGAGGGCTGTTTTTGGCACAAAGACCCACAGTTATTTTCGCTGCCCCAATTGTCGAGAGGAGCTCCGATTGCCAAAGGGAAAAGGCAAGCTAAAAGTCACCTGTCCCAAGTGTCAGCATGTCTTTGTGAAACGCACGTAAATGCGGGTTTAGGGGTATGAAATTGGCCTGTAGCTGTCTTGACAAGGGCAGCTTCATAGGGTATGATATAAAAACGAAATTGAATACTCCTTATCTAGAGTGGCGGAGGGACCGGCCCTGCGATGCCCGGCAACCTATTTCGATGTGGTGCCAATTCCGGTAGATGAGAATTTTAAAAACCTCTCATTTGTTTAGCAGAGGTTTTTGTTTTTGGAGGCTTTATGATTCGAGTTGAACATCTTTATAAGCATTTTGAAACGGAGTCTGGACGGTTGGAAGTCCTGAAAGACGTGAGTTTTACCGTGAACCGAGGGGAGATCTATGGGATCATAGGTCTATCCGGAGCGGGAAAGTCCACGTTGATCCGCTGTATCAACCGATTGGAGGAACCGACCAGTGGCGACGTCTATGTCGATGGAGAGAACCTCGTCGGGATGAATCATACGGATCTATTGTCCCATCGCAAACAGATCGGGATGATTTTTCAGAGCTTTAATCTGTTCCACCAAAAGACCGTTGCCAAGAATATCGCCTATCCCTTGGAAATCAGTGGTTTGAGTAAGGGGGATATTGGAAGCCGGGTGGATGAACTCTTGGAGTTCGTCGATCTGAAGGAAAAGAAAGACGCCTATCCTGCCCAGCTCTCAGGTGGCCAAAAACAGCGAGTCGCCATAGCTAGAGCATTGGCGACAAAACCCAAACTCCTCCTCAGCGATGAGGGCACTTCCGCTCTAGACCCTGCGAATACCCAAGTGATCTTGGACTTGATTCGAAGAACCGTCAAAGAACTGGGGTTGACGGTCGTGATGATCACCCATCAGATGGAAGTGGCAAAGGAGATCTGCGACCGGATCGCCGTCATGGAAAATGGACGCATCATAGAAGAAAATACGGTAGCGGAACTATTTCGAAACCCGAAGGAAAAGCGTACCCTATCTTTTATCAAAGGTCTCCAAGACGATATTGAAGAGGAAATCTATGAGGAAGACGAATACACGAGCGACCAATTCGATGGCCTCTTAGTAAGGCTCACCTTTGATGATACCACTGCCCAAGAACCCATCGTCTCCATGATGGTCAAGGAATACAATATCGTAGTGAATATCCTCTCGGGAAATATTAACCGGCTCCATACGACGAGGGTCGGGTATTTGCTTCTCGAACTGCGAGGTGAGCAACTCGAGATCCGAAGGGTTTTGGTTGACCTGAAGGAGAAGGGCATCAATGTGGAGGTGTTACAATGACGGAATTGATGATTGGAGCATTGCGGGATACATTGGTCATGGTGTTCTTCTCCACTTTGATCTCCTGTCTGATCGGCATACCCATTGGAATTATCTTGATTATGACGAGAAAAGACGGACTATCTGAAAACTTGGTCCTGTATCGCATTTTGGATAGCGTGATCAATATCCTTCGTTCTGTACCCTTTGTCATTCTGATGATCGTGCTCTTTCCCATATCGCGAATCATCGTGGGTACGACGATCGGCACAAAGGGTGTCATCGTACCCCTGTCCATTGCAGCTGCGCCCTTTGTGGCTCGAATGGCAGAACAGACCCTACTCGAAGTGGATCGTGGGGTCATCGAAGCGGCGAAGGCGATGGGCTCCACCAACACAGAGATCATCAGAAAAGTACTACTACCGGAATCCATGCCCTCTCTAGTGAATATGCTGGCGATTACCACGATCAATATCATCGGCTACACTGCGATGGCGGGAGTGATCGGAGGGGGAGGCCTTGGGGAGATCGCCCTGCGATTTGGGCTTTATCGATACGAAAATGATAAGCTCTATGTATCGGTGATCCTGATCGTACTCTTAGTTCAACTGGTGCAATTTGCCGGGACGAGGATTTCAACGGGTCTGAATAAAAAATAATGGTATCGAAGCTCTAGGGGATCTTTAGGGCTTTTGATATAGAAAATCACAGGAGGGAAAGATGAAAAAAACAATACTGGCGATTCTTCTAGTTATGGCATTGGCCTTGACTGCCTGCGGCAATCAGACGGCACCGACGACGGAAGAAGCGGCAAAGAAAGAACCGACCACCCAAGTGGAAACGGAAAAAACAGAGGAGAAGGCGGAGACCGCCGAAACCGAAGGGGCTGAGACTGGCGAGATGGAGACGATCAAAATTGGCGTCACTCCAGTGCCCCATGCGGAGATCATTGAGTTTATCAAAGAGGATATGGCAGCAGAAGGGATCAATCTTGAGCTCGTAGAATTCAACGACTATGTGGTACCCAATATTGCATTGAATGACGGGGAGATCGATGCGAATTTCTTCCAGCATGATCCTTATTTCCAAGCGAACAAGGAACAGAACTCCTTGGATCTCGTATCCATCGGCGTTGTGCATATCGAGCCCATTGCCCTGTACTCTGATCAGTATGCGGCTGTAGACGAACTACCAGATGGTGCCAATATCATCATCCCCAACGACGCAACGAATGGCGCAAGAGCTCTATTGCTGCTGGAAAAGGCTGGGCTGATCAAGCTAGAGGATCCGAGCAATATCAATGCCACGGAAGAGGATATCACAGAAAATCCAAAGAACTTGACCTTTACTCCGATGGATGCAGCTGCGATTCCAAGGGCCTATGCAGATGCAGATGGAGCGGTCATTAACTCCAACTTTGCGATCAGCGCTGGACTAAACCCGATCACCGACGGTCTGATCATGGAAGAAGGGGATAGCCCCTATGCGAATCTCGTCGCTGTGAGAGCGGGAGAAGAGAAAGAAGAGAAGTTTGCAAAACTGATGGAAGCGCTGCACTCTGAAAAGGTGCGAGAATTCCTACTAGAGAAATATGAGGGGGCTGTTGTTCCAGCCTTCTAACTAAAAAAAGAGCCGACTCTGTTTACAGAGTGGGCTCTTTTCAATTCACTGTTGAATCAGCTCTCCAACTTCATGTCGCCAAATTGGATCCAACCTTTTTTTCGCATGAATTCTGCGATGAGGAGGGAGAGGGCTGCAGGGGCGATAAAGTGCATGATCAAGATCTGCAGGATCACCTCAGGAGAGCTGCCCATCGTCTCGATCATCGCGAATTGTCCGACGAGACCACTGGTACCCATACCTGCCCCAGAGGCATTGGAGGTCATCTTGAGGATGACACTGGAGATGGGTCCTAGGATAGCGGAGGCGATAATGGCGGGCAACCAGATGACAGGCTTTTTGATGATATTGGGCACTTGCAACATGGAGGTGCCCAGACCTTGTGCGATCAGTCCGCCGACTCCATTTTCACGAAAGGAGGCGACGGCAAAGCCGATCATATTGGCGCAGCAGCCGACGGTGGCCGCTCCAGCAGCGAGTCCAGATAGCCCAAGGGAGATCGCGATGGCAGCTGAGGAGATCGGTAGGGTCAGGATGATCCCCATGACCACCGACAGGATGATCCCCATGGGTAAGGGCTGCAATTCTGTTGCGCGGTTGATCATCTGTCCCAGGGTATTCATAAAGGCGGACATGACCGGACTGACAAAATAACCGGTGATTCCACCTACGATGATGGTCATCATCGGGACCAGCACGATATCGACTTTCGTCTTACCCTGGATCCTTCGACCGGCCTCAGCTGCGACTAGGGCAGCTACAAAGGCCCCAACCGGCTCTCCTATGACCGCCAAGTACATGCCATCCTCGATGCGCAGGGTCCCTGCGCCAATCGCTCCAACGGCAGCACAGCTCATGACCACAAGGGGCGGAGCTCCTAGGATATGGGCGACTCCGACGCCAATGGCCGGTCCCATCATCCTCTGAGCGATATCGCCCACTTCAACTAGGAAATGAATCCCTGACAGAGCGCCGATCTGTTTGATGATCAACCCGATCAGCAGGGAGGAGAAGAGCCCCCAAGCCATGCCATTCAGCACTTTTGTTATGTAATCGCGTATTTGATGCTTGTTATTCATGTCTACCTCCATAGAAATACCATACTCATCATATTAACATAAATAACAGACCATTGACAAGTCTGACGGATGAGATCAAATGTAATAAATTGAAGGAGCCGAGAGGAGGGTTTTATAGTATAATCAGATGAAGAGGCTACTATGGGTTTTAAGTAGCTAACTATCACAAGGAGAGTAGAATGAAAATCAATTGGAATCAAAAGTATAATACAATTGCCGTATATGCCTTCTTGGTCATTGCTGCTGCCTTTCTATTTATCATGGGCATCGGGCGCTTTGATCTAGTCTGGGACAAAGTGAAGGCCTTTATTGGGATGTTAAGTCCATTTATCGTCGGAATGATCATCGCCTACTTGATGAATTTCCTGTTACAGTTTTTCGAAAACAGCTTATTTCCCAAACTGGGCTTGTCGAATCGATTGAAGAAAAGAGGGCTTCGAAATCTGGCAATGGCCATTTCCTATCTGCTGATCATCCTCGCAACGATCGCATTTATTAACAATATTCTCCCCAGCTCGATCAACTCCATCACAAAGCTGGTGAACAACACACCTGCCTATGCCAGACAGACGACAGAATGGCTGACCAAGACCATCGATGGATTGGAGCTCAATGAGGAATTTGACCAGAGACTCAAAGGGGTAACCCAGAGCTTTCTGAATAATCTACAGCAGTTCCTGGCCGGTTTGATCCCCAAGATGGGCAATTTCCTACGGGGGTTGATGTCTGGGGTGACGAATTTGGTGCTGGGCTTCATCATATCCATTTATGTCTTAGTGGATAAGGAGAAATTTCGGGCGCAGAGCAAGATGATGGCCTATTCTCTATTACCGACGAAGGTCGCAAATACAACCATATCCCTGTTTGCTCGCATCAATCACTTGATGAAGAGATATTTGGCAGGCCAGGTATTGGAAGCCACCATCGTGGGCATTGCATTCTTAGTCGTGCTGATGATAATGAAGGTGGAATATGCAGGGCTGATGGCCTTCATATTGGGTTTCACGAATATGATCCCCTGGATTGGGCCATGGATCGGTAGCATACCGGCTGGAATCATCATCTTGTTTCAGTCGCCGATCAAAACCGTCTGGTTTGCCATTGCCGTACTCGTCATACAACAAATCGATGGTAATATTCTAGCTCCCCGAATCCACGGGGATTCCATGGGGGTTTCTGCCTTCTGGATCCTATTTGCATTGCTCATCGGTGGGGCGATGTTTGGCGTACCGGGAATGCTGATCGGCGTGCCCTTTTTCGTACTCATCTATTCGATCGTGCGGGAATTCGTGCAAGACCAATTGTCAAAGAAGAATCTACCAGTAGACTCCGAGGACTACAAGGGATATGGAATTCAGCATGACGCTGAGGATTCAAAGGAGTCATAGGATGCTAGATAACAAGACGAAAGGGGCATTGGCTCTGATCACCTCCTCCCTGTCCTTTGCAGTGATGGGAATGATGGTCAAGTTGACTGGGGGAGGAATCCCCCTGATGGAGCAGGTCTTCTTTCGAAACCTGGTGATGGTATTTATCAGCGCCTACTGGATCCGTAAAAGCGGCGTTCGGTTCTTTGGGCATCCAGAAAACCGCGGTCTTCTACTCCTTCGCTCCACTTCTGGCTTTGTAGGTGTATTGACAAATTTTTATGCGACCAATCATCTCTACTTTGCCGATGCCCAAGCACTGCTGAAACTCTCGCCCTTTGCAGTCACATTATTGGCAGTGGTTTTTTTGAAAGAGCGATTGTCTAGGATCCGCATCCTGGCGCTAATCAGTTCCTTTGTTGGAGCGCTGATCATCATCAATCCCTCCTTCAACGCACAGCTTTTTCCCGCTATGATCGCTTTGCTGTCTGCCTTTAGTGCGGGACTATCCTATGTGCTGATCAGCTATATCTCTCGAAAAGAGAATAAGGAAAGTGGCTTGACCATCATTTTTCTGTTCTCCCTTTTCTCTACGGTATTAGCTCTGCCCCTAATGATGCCGAGCTTTGTCACACCCTCACCAATTCAGCTCCTGATGCTCTTGATGATCGGAATCTTTGCAGCAGGAGGCCAATACTTCGTCACCTTGGCCTATAGCTTGACAGATGCCAGCGAGATCAGCGTATTTGACTACACAGGTGTCATCTTTGCTGCAGTCATTGGATTGTTAATGTTCAAAGAGACCCTGGGATTGACCAGCTATATCGGTATGGCCGTCATTATCTTCAGTGGAATCCTGTCCTATCTCGATGCAAAGCATATGCTGGAGAGACAGAAGTATAGATAGATTTTCATTGTTTCCAATTTATGAAGGGCCCTCTGTCACGTAGACAGAGGGCCCTTCACATCCATACACTCAGATTAAAGACTAGATCATTTCGATAAATGCTGCAATACGAGTATTCAGCTGGCCAATATCGGACTGGGAGTAGTCGGTTTCGATGGCCATAAAGGGCAGGTCCTTGTCTCTATTGGCAAAGCGTTTGATTGCAAGGGACTCCACCTGATAAGGTTGACAGGCCTGGAGCTGCATATCCAAAATACCGTCTACTTTGTACTCGTCGACCATTCGGTCTAATAGGTCCAATCTCTTTTTGTTGGGGGAGATACAGGCGCATCCAATATTTAGGTATTTACGGGCAATCGCATCGTAGATATCCTCTGCGCCCTCGTCTACATTCTCATCAATCGCCTTGGCTCCACCGCAGTTTTCATATGCAACGACAACCCCTCCGTTGTTTTCTACAGCTTCGATGACCTTTTCCGTCGCTGCACCGATGGGGCAACCGGTGATCAGGATGCGGGGCTTGCCGGTGATCTTTTTGGATTCAGACAGGATTTTTTTCTTTAGTTCTTTCATCTGTCCTGGGATGGCCTCTTTATCGAATACGAATTGTACTCCATAGAGGACATGCCAAAGATCCAGACCCATCATGGGCAGCTCATCTTCTTTCATGATACCGTAGAAGTCCTTCATCGCGCTGCGTTCTGCATTCTTGATTCGAACCGCTTTTCGAATTCTTTCTTCGGTGATCTCAACGCCAAACTGCTCCTCTAAGATCTCCTTCATCTTGATGATCTCATCTTTCCAGAGCATCAAGCTATTTTCATTATTTTTATTCGGCAATTCCATGACATGGACATTCTTCACTTCTGCTAGATATTCGTACATCTTCTTCTTCCCATCACAGGTCGTTTCGCCGACGACTAGATCCGAAAAATAGAAGAAGGGGCATTTGTCCGTGATGGCAAATCCGTAGCTGGACTTGATCAACGGGCAGAGGTTTTTTGGAAGATGCTTTTCCGCTTCGGGAATCGTCTCGTCGCTCGTAGAACATAAGGATACAGAAGTTGCCCCCATGGCGACAGCCAGTTCCTGAGGAAAGAAAGTACAGAATTGTCCAATGACAGGTATATCCTGGTCCTTAACTTCCTTTACCTTTAAGAAAGCTTCTTTTCTACTATCTGCAAAATCGTCAAATATTTCGGGGAGTTCTTTTTGAATATCGATCATTTTACACCTCTTCTTTTCATTTTTTTTGTGCCCAATAGAGCTGCTCCGATGGCGCCAGCATAGATTGCCCTCGGACCGGTTATGACATCCTTGCCCAATTGTTCGGACAGGATCTCTATGAAATCCCGATTGAGAGAAAGTCCTCCTGTCAGGACGACATCTCCTTCAATACCATGGCGATGGGCCAACTGTAAGACCTTCTGAATGACGGAGTCCACGACGCCAGCAGCAATATTCTCTCTTTTTTCGCCAATGCCGATCAATCCGATGATTTCAGACTCCGCAAAAACCGTACACATAGAGCTAATTTTGATCACTTCTCCAGTATGAGCCATGCGAAAGAGCTCTTCCAAGGTCATACTGAGTCGATTGGCCATAATCTCCAAGAATCTGCCCGTCCCAGCAGAGCATTTATCGTTCATGATGAAATCCTCCACCATGCCATCTTTTATGCTGATTACCTTGGTGTCCTGTCCTCCCACGTCGATGACGGTGCAGCTTTCCAGATCCGTAAAGTCCTGGATCCCCCTAGCATGACAGGTGATCTCCGTGATCGATGTATCGGCATAGGGTACGGAGACCCTGCCGTAGCCCGTTGACACCACATAGGCATCAGGTCCCTGAGTGTCGATCCCATAACTTTCCCTGAGGGTTTGCTGTACGGATAGGGCTGTTTCCTTGCTGTTCCATCCTGTGGGCAGTAGGAATTCGGCATTCACGTCCCCGCGAATAGCCACCTTGGTAGAGGTGGAGCCAATATCAATCCCAATAAAATGCAAGTCCAGTCCTCCTTTTTCATTATTAATTTCAAGTATAGCATAGTGCTTTAGGGAATAAGTATTTGGATATTCTATCAATAGAGAATAGATCATTAGAGTAATTAATGAATACGTTATGAAAATAAGACAAAAAAAGCTGCGCGAACTGCGCAGCTAAGTAGTAGAAGAAATTAATCCAATGGGAGAACCACTTTATTGTATTCAGCATTCAGAATTTGTGCAGCGGAATTGTAGATGGCAGACAGTCCGCAGAAAATACCGATATACCCAGCAATCACATGGATCAAATGAGATCCCGTGAAATTGGCCACCGCCAATAGTAGAAAGAGGATGGTCAAAGATCCGAAGACCACTTGAATGCCCTTATTATGGTTTAGAGTGGCGATGAACATGTACAGGGTGAATAGGCACCATAATAGCAGATAGAAGCCCATGCTCATGGGGTCAGCTGCTTGTACGCCAAAGGGTGCGATCCAAATAAAGATCAGAGACCACCAGAAGAAGCCATAGGCAGTAAATGCAGTGGCGCCAAACATATTTCCTGTTAAGAAGTCCATGACGCCAGCGATGATCTGTGCGGCGCCTCCCAAGGCGAATCCCATGGCTACGATGACGACGGACAGGGGAATGAGGTCAGCGTTGTGCAGGTTCAGCAGCACGGTGGTCATTCCGAAGCCCAATAGGCCCAAGGGACTCGGATTGGCGATAGAAGGTTTTGATGAGTTCATATAATTGCTCCTTTAAAAGTATTTGTGAATTCTCACTACACCATAGTTTACAATAAATACATAATATTTTCAATGGGAAAAACATAATGAGATTGAAATATCTAATAATGGCGATTGATTTATCACAGTAGAAATCTGGAGCTGTCTATATCGGGAATATTTTCACTTATAAGAGCAATGGGTGTCGATCTAATAACAGAATCCCATGCTATTTCAGCAGCATGGGATTGAAGAAAATCATTGCCCCAGGCAATGATCACTGGACATCCAGATGGGTATCCAGCATCGGTACATGATTTTTTATATCTAGTAGGGGACTGCCATCCAAGGCATCAAGCCCTACGACGGTCAAGATATTTCCCTCGATTTTAACTACTCGGCATATATTGACAGCTAGGGGATTGGGTCTATGAGGGGAGCGTGTCGTAAACACCCCATGCTCTTCACTGTGGCCTGGCGGTACGGTTCTCAGAGCGCTGCGGTCTGCACGATCACCCCAGTAGATCAGGAAGATAGGATCTCCTTCTCTCATGCCGAGCATGGCATCGGTATATTCTGGGAAAATCTCTACGATCATTTCCTCTTTCGACATTTTGCCCTGCCTAGGTGCATCTTGATGGGTCTTATAGGGGCTGGTAATCCTTCCAATTGGCTTTAGTTCCATATTATCCTCTCTCATTTCATTTGTTTTATCGTCATTTGTGCTATTCATACCCGGTAATCTGAAGAATATGCAGTTATTGAGAGCAGTTCTCAAAACTATATGAAATTCACTACTAAGGACAATGCGAAAAAGAGAATATGAAAACTAGGGAGTTGACCTGCTACGTGTTGCTACCCGGGCTAGAAAACACGAGAAGTTACGAGATGCCATAAAAACAAAATGCGCATTTTCTCATATCATTGACGATTCGAGAAAACACGCAGACTATGGTGGAGGCGGTGGGTGTCGAACCCACGTCCGGAAACACTTCCTCAAGAGCTTCTCCGAGTGCATTCAGTCTTTTTTTATTCCCTTAGACGAACTCCGGCTGAAAGGATTTCGCCCTCGGTAGCTTCATGAATTCCGTCCACGGTGCAAAGCTTAGCCGTGTGCGGTTCCCCACTCAATTTGAGGTCAGAGGAGCTCGTGGGCCTTCTACCTGTGACCGCTTAGCTGCAATTAAGCAGCTAGTGCAAAATTAGTTTCGTTTTTAGCGTTTATTTTTAGTTGCCACTTTTAACGCTGATTGGCACAGCGACTCGCTACTCTTGGCTCCACATCCCCGTCGAAACCAAGCTCGCCCCCTCATGAATATTTTACACGAGTTTTACTGGGAAGTCAATGAATGGTGAGATCCAAGGGATTGTTACGCTTGAAATCAATTCTGATAAATGCTATAGTAGATAATAGAAAAGGGAGAATATTATATTAAGGAAATTTGCGAGCCACTGATTCCTCAATTGATCCAGACGATGGGTGCTATGCCTACTTTGTCGAAATCCCTTCGATACAGTCTAAATATGTTATACCAGATCTTTCGTCAAGGGCGTAAAAACGCTTTCCACTATTTTGGAGATCATCTCGGAAATAGTATGGGCTCATATCCGGCCCAAAAGGTGAGAGGGCATCATGAAGACAATACATATAACATGGAAGACTAGTCGAAGCTGAGGTATTCAAGTGGCGATCATTCCGTGCATTTTCAAGCACTTTATGATTTGACCACTATAACAGGATGAATAATCTTGTTTCATTTTATGTAAAACGGATATAAAAGGGATAACAGAAGGAATAGACTTATGAGTCAGGAGGACAGTATGAGACGTGAAAACTTCGAGTTTTTTTATTCAGACGATTTGTCATTGGATGCCCATCTATTTCATCAGGGGAAACATGACAAATCCTATGAGTTTTTAGGAGCACATTTTGTAGATACAGATAAGACGGAGGATACCGTACGGTTTTGTGTATGGGCACCGGCCGCTAAATTTGTAAATTTGATAGGCGATTTCAACGAATGGCATGAATTCAATCTGCCAATGCGGAGAATCTCCGAAAGTGGGGTATGGGAGATCATCGTTCGAGGGGTGAAACAATACGACGCCTATAAATACCGCATCGTATCACCGGAGGATGAGATCCGATATAAAGCGGACCCCTATGCTTTCCATTCCGAGGAGAGACCGAAGAGCGCATCCAAGGTCTACGACATCAAGGGCTACGAATGGGGAGATCAGGCATGGCAAAAACAGATGAAAAAGGTAGATCTCTACAATATGCCCATGTCTATCTACGAAGTGAATCTGTCCTCGTGGAAAAAGACGGATGACAATAGCAATTACTCCTATCGGATGCTCGCGGAGGAACTTGTGAAATATGTGAAGGACATGAATTACACACATGTGGAGTTTATGCCCTTGACAGAGTATCCCTATGACGGGTCTTGGGGATATCAGGCAACTGGATATTTCTCACCGACCTCTCGATTTGGAACCCCTAAAGATCTGATGTATCTGATTGATCAGCTACATCAAAATGGCATAGGCGTCATTTTGGATTGGGTTCCTGTACATTTTTGCAAGGATGACCATGGCTTGGCACGCTTTGATGGCACCTTCTGCTATGAGAGCTTCGACCCTTCAAAGGCGAACAACTATGCTTGGGGCACATTGAATTTTGACTACGGTAAAAAGGAGGTAGTCAATTTCCTCCTCTCTTCAGCCCTGTATTGGCATGACTATTTTCATATCGATGGAATCCGCATGGATGCTGTTGCCTACATGCTATATACGGACTTTGGTAACACCGGTTACAAAAACCCCGATGGGACGAATATCGACCAAGAGGCAGTTGCATTTATTAAGCACTTAAACACCATGATCTATTCCCACTACCCGAATACGATGATGATAGCGGAAGAGTCCACCGCCTATCCAGGGATCACTATGCCAGTGGACAAGGGGGGGCTGGGCTTTAGTTTTAAGTGGAATATGGGTTGGATGAATGACATCATCAAATACATGAATATGGACCCCATCTACCGAAAAGCCCATCAAAATGCGCTGACCTTTACAATGACATATGCCTTTTCTGAAAATTACATCCTACCCTTTAGCCATGATGAAGTGGTCCATGCAAAGGGTTCCATGATCAATAAGATGTTTGGCAGCTATGAAGATCGATTTAAACAGCTTAGACTACTATATGCCTATATGTACTCCCACCCAGGCAAAAAACTGATGTTTATGGGCGATGAGTTTGCCCAGTTTGATGAATGGAATGAGTGGGGAGAATTATCTTGGGAGGTGTTAGAATACGAGACACATGCAAAAATGCAAACCTATGTAGCTGAATTGAATAAGCTATACCGCAAAGAAAAAGCAATTTATGAGATTGATGACAGTTTTGATGGATTCGAATGGATCGAACATGGCAATCATAAGGAGTCTATTATCGCTTTTGAGCGGATTGACCGAAAGGGAAATAAGGTAATTTGTGTTTTTAACTTCACTCCCGTAGCGAGACAGAAATATCCCATAGGAGTCGATGAAAGCGGAAACTACAGCATTATACTGAATACGGATCATGCGAAATTCGGAGGGGATACCAAACGAAATAAGTATTTCCGTTCGATTGACGATCCGGTTCATGGGCGTAAGTTCCGCATCAATGTGGACATACCACCATTTGGTGGCTTCTTCATCAGAAAGAAAATAAAGTAAACAAGGGGTAAAAGGAGGCAAACATGAGAAACACGAACAGAGTAGTTGCCATGCTCTTAGCCGGAGGTCAGGGTTCTAGATTAAAGGCCATGACCAAAGATCAGGCAAAACCAGCCGTGCCCTTCGGCGGCAAATATCGAATCATCGACTTTGCACTGAGTAATTCGACAAATTCGGATGTTCGAGACATCGGTATTCTGACACAATACAAACCGTTCCTCCTTAATGAGCACTTGGGAATTGGAGCGGCTTGGGACTACAACCGCAATTATGGAGGACTGCGTATATTGTCTCCATATTCCACGGAAGAGGGTGGAAAGTGGTATGAGGGTACTGCAAATGCAATTTATGAGAATATGGATTATCTGGAGAGACTCGGTCCGGATTATGTATTGATCCTCTCGGGAGACCATATCTACAAGATGAACTACAATGAACTGCTCAAGTATCATAAGAAAAAGGGCGCCGACGTCACGATTGCCGTAATGGAAGTGCCATGGGAAGAGGCTTCTCGATTTGGTATTGTCAATGTGGATGAAGAAGACAAGATCGTTGAATTTGATGAAAAGCCGGAAAACCCGAAGAATAATATGGCCTCCATGGGCATCTATATGTTCAATTGGCCCACTTTGCGCCAAGCTCTTATCGAGGACAATGAAAATACTGAGTCCAATCATGACTTTGGTATGAATGTATTACCGAAACTTTTAAATGATGGACATCCGATGTTCGTATGGAAATTCGATGGCTATTGGAAGGACGTTGGAACGGTACGGTCCTATTGGGAAGCAAACCTGGATCTGTTATCAGATGAAAATGATCTGGATGTTTACGACAAGAGCTGGAGAATCTACACCCGTGGTCTGAACCTACCGCCACATTATATTGCTGAGGATGCAGTGGTCCGGGATGCGATGGTCAATGAGGCCTGCGAGATCTACGGAAAAGTGAATCATTCCGTACTCTTCTCCGGTGTCATCGTCGAAGAGGGGGCTTCTGTCACCAACAGTGTTCTGCTGCCAAACTGCCATATCCGAAAGAATGCAACGATCAATAATGCGGTCGTTATGGACGGGATTGTCATCGAAGAAGATGAGCAGATCGGCGTGGGGGAAGAAGGAAATGTCTACTTGGTCTCAGATCAAGGGATCAATATCGAATAGGAGGAAGCCATGGAAAAATGTATCGGCGTGATAAACAGCGGTGTGACGACAGAGATTTTCGACACCCTGTGTAAGACAAGACCCACATATATGCTCCCCTTTGCAGGCAGATACCGCCTCATAGACTTTGCTCTGTCCAATATGTCCAACCACAATGTGTCCAATGTCGTGGTATATGGTGGAAAGAACTTGAGATCCACCTTGGATCATCTTGGAAATGGTCAATCTTGGGAGTTGAACCGCAGACGAAATGGTCTATTCGTCTTCCCTCCTATCTATCATTCAGATATGATCGTACCGACGGATATCGCCAACTATTACAACACATTGACTTTCTATGAGCATTCCACCCAAAAGAATATGTTCATAGACAATCCAATGACCGTCGTCAAGATGGACCTTCAAGATGCCTTTGAAAAGTTCATTGAAGAGGACCTTGATGTCATGCTCTTCTATAAGACACAAAAAGATCCGGATGGATATTATCTCAATACGAGTAAAATCATACTCAATGAGCAGGGCAAATTATTGAATATCGGCATGAATCTGGGTACGGAGAATGAGTTCAATCTGTATTTAGGGAAGATGTTGATCAAGAAGGACCTGTTCATCACTTTGGTCAAGGAAGCGGTAGAAAAGGGCAATGCCCACAATCTCAGACAGGCCATCATCAATAATAAGCATATTTTAAAGATTGGGACCTACCATTTAGACGGCCATGTGGAAGTCATCCGAGATACCAGAACCTATTATCAAGCAAATATGAATCTGCTCAATCCAGATATCTATCATGAGCTGTTCTTTGGTCGAAATATGATCTATACGAAATCGAAGGACGAACCTCCCACGACCTATAAAAGCACCTCAAAGGTCAACAATTCACTGATCGCCAATGGTTGTATAATCGAAGGTCATGTGGAGAACTCCATCGTATTCCGTGGGGTTAAGATCGGGAAGGATTCCATCGTTCGCAATTCGATCATCATACAAAAGTCCTCAATCGGTTCTGACGCCATCGTCGTAAATGTCATCACGGACAAATACGCCAGCATCGGCGATGGAGTCACCGTCGTCGGCAATCCGCTGCAGCCCTATGTCGTCGGAAAATCACAAGTCATCGTCAAGGGGAATCAGTGATGAAAATTCTATATGCAGCGGCGGAAGCCTATCCCTTTATCAAAACTGGCGGCCTAGCAGATGTAGCCGGTTCTCTGCCCCTATCCCTCAACAATATGGGACAGGATGTGAGAGTGGTTCTGCCCTTATACAGTCGAATTGACCGAAAGTATACAGAAGAAATGGAGCTAATAGCCCAGTTCTATGTGGACCTGGATTGGAGACATCAATACGCTGGTGTCTACGAATACAAGCTGGACAATACCATCTTCTATTTTATCGATAACAAGCAGTACTTTGATCGGTCAGAGCTCTATGGTGAGCTTGATGATGGGGAGAGATTTATCTTCTTCTCCAAAGCCGTCACCATGTTGCCGAAGATGATTAATTTCAAACCGGACATCATACATTCTAACGATTGGCATTGCGCCATGGTCAATGTATTGGCGAAGGATTTCGCCATAGGTGATCCCTATTATCGCGACATCAAATTGCTCTTTACGATTCATAACCTGAAATATCAGGGGTTGTTTCCACCGGATCTACTGCAGCTGACGGGCTTAAACCCATATTATTTTAGTGAGGATGCCTTAAAGTTCTATGACGTGATCAGCTTTATGAAGGGGGGCATTATCTATAGTGATGCCTTCAACACCGTTTCTGGTAGCTATGCGTTAGAGATTAAAAATGGCTTCTTTGGTGAGACATTGGATGGGGTCATTCGAAAATACGACTACAAGCTCTCGGGTATCGTCAATGGCATTGACTATGAAGTGTGGAATCCAGAGACCGATGCTTTCTTACCCCATCATTATAGCAAGGACGACCTGGAAGGAAAGCGCCAAAACAAACTGGCTTTACAAAAGCTATACGGACTGCCAGAAAGAGACGATGTCCCCATCATTTCCATGGTTACGAGACTCGTGGAGATGAAGGGAATGGACCTAGTGAATCATGCTCTAGAGGAGCTGTTACAAAAGGATATTCAATTCGTCGTACTGGGAACTGGCACCGCTATGTATGAGGATTCCCTGCGGTACTTTGAATGGAAATTCCCTGACAAGATGCGAGCCCGAATCTATTACAACAATGATGAATCGCATTTGATCTATGCGGGCAGTGACTATTTCCTAATGCCATCTCTATCTGAGCCCTGTGGAGTTTCCCAGTTAATCGCCATGCGATATGGGACGATCCCCATCGTTCGCGAGGCAGGGGGCTTAAAGGATACTGTACAGCCCTACTTGGAAGACACGGGCAAGGGCAATGGCTTTAGCTTTACAAATATCAATGCCCATGACATGATGTACACCATTGATCGAGCACTTAGCTTCTACGATGATCCTGAACATTTTCAACAGATCGTCGAGAATGCCATGACCAGTGAACACAATTGGGACGATTCATCGAAAGCGTATATACAACTTTACGAGAAGATGTGAGAACATGCTTGAATTAACAAGAGAGTCGATGAAGGACAAACTGATTCGATATCTTTACTCGATACAGGGGAAAGACCAGCGTACGGCCAATCACAATGACATCTATATCGCCCTTTGCTTCATATTAAGGGAGATCATTGGAATGAATTGGGAGAGTTCAAAAACCCGTTATAACAATCTCAAGACGGTTTATATCCTCTCCTTTGAATACCTACCCGGTAAGATGCTGGAGAAAAACCTGATGTATCTGGGATTACGAAAGCTCACGGCAGAAGTATTGGCGGAGATGGGCTTTGACTTACACCAAATATTGGAGGAGGAATCCGAGCTCGGCATAGGCCATGGCGGGCTCGGAGTTACCTCCGATTCTTATTTAGATTCCCTTTCAACCTTGGAGTTTCCCGGTTTTGCCTATGGGATGCGGTATGAGAGGGGACTTATGGTGCAAAAATTCGTAAACGGAGCGCAGGTAGAGCAACCGGATAATTGGCTTCAAAAGCTGAATGTCTGGGAGATTCGAAAATACTACAATCATACGATCCAATATCGGGATTTTAAGGTGCGCGCGCAATCCTATGACATCCCGTATTTGGGATATAAGAACAATTCTGTCAACACTCTGCGCCTATGGGGCGCAGAACCGGTGGAAGACTTGAACTTCGAGTCCTTTTCCAAGGGAGATCTGATGGATGCCTATGATGATTATATTCGGGCCAAGTCCATCTCTGAGTTTTTGTATCCAGACGACAGTACGAGAAATGGTAAGAAATTTCGTCTGCAGCAGGAGTATTTTTATATCTCAGCCAGCATCCAAGACATCATTCGTAGGTATTTCAAATACAAAGAAGATATCAGCAAGATGGGGGAGAGGATCTGTATTGATCTAAATGATACACATCCCATATTGGCCATACCAGAACTATTTTACCGCCTCAAAGTGGATTATGGGATGAGTTATAACGAGAGCCGAGAGATCGCGATGAAGCTGTTCACTTATACGAATCACACCGTCCTTTCCGAGTCCTTTGAACTCTGGGATATGGCTTTAATCGACGAGACCATACCCCAATTGTGTGAATCCATAAGACAGTTGGATGCAGAAGCGAATAAATACTTTGCAGAAAAGAAAGTGCCGGATCCGGATCGCTATGGAATGCAGATCATACAGGGCTCTCATCTCAACTCGGTCAACTTGGCCTGTTATGTGGCAAGGCATATCAGTGGTCTGTCCCAATCCCATCTGGAGATCCTGCAAAATGATGTATTGCGAGGATATTACCAGCTATTTCCACATAAATTCGAAGCCCGTACCTGTGGTGTATCCCATAGAAAATGGCTTTTAAAGGACAATGGAAAACTGGAGAACCTGATCACCGAGGCGATCGGTGACAAATATCGATACAATTCTCACCGCATGATCGATCTATTGGATTATAGTGAGGACGAATCCTTCCTAGATCGACTGGGGGATGTGAAAATGCAGAATAAGATCGAGATCACGGCCTGTGTAAAACGGGAGATGAATCTGGTGATCAATCCCCATTCGATCTATGATTTTCAATTCAAGCGCTTCCACGAGTTCAAACGCCAATTGCTCAATACTCTACACATTTGTTATGAGTATTTTCGGCTGAAGGAGAATGCCAATTACGACTTGCCTGCCAGAACCTATTTCTTCGGTGGGAAGGCGCCTTCGAGCTATTACTTTGCCAAGGAGATCATCTCCTTCATCAATGCGGTGAAGGACATGGTCAACAAGGATCGCCTGATCAAAGATAAACTGCGCATCGTCTTTATTGAGAACTACAATATGGAGAAAGCCGAGTATTTGATCAAAGCAGCAGAGATCAACGAGAGCTTAGCCACCGCTTCGAAGGAGGCCACCAGTCTGAGCACGGTGAAGTTCATGATGAACGGAGCGATTACGATTGGCACGAGAGACGGGATCAACAAAGAGGTATTTGAGATGCTGGGAAATGACAACTGTTTTCCATTCGGCCTATCTGTGAAAGAGGTCCAGGAGATGAACAAATCAAATGCCTATAATGCCTATGATTACTACAATGGCTCTCCTCAGATCCGGGATCTGATCAATCGCCTGCTGAGTTTGCCCTGGCAGATTTTTCCCTATGATTTTAAGACCATCTACAATATGCTGATCAAATACAATGACAGTTTCTTTGTCATGCGTGATTTCCTGTCCTATATTAATGCACAGGAAGAACTGGAAAAGAGATATTCGGACAAGTCGGCATGGAATCGAATGTCCTTGGTGAACATTGCCAATTCTGGACAGTTTACGATGGACCACACGATCCTCGACTTTTCAGACCGAGTATGGAGAATAAATAATGAACATTTTTAATCAGAGCTCAAGACCTACAAGTCGGCAATTAGGTGTGATCTATCGAAAGAACTCCACCGTGTTTCGAGTCTGGGCACCGACTCGAAAAAAAGTGGAGCTCCTCTTGTACGATGAATACAATGAGGTTAGGCGCAGATCATATCCCATGTATCGAAAGCTGGATGGAGTTTATCAAGCGGAGATATCGGGAGATCTCAACGGGGTTTTCTATACCTATCGCCTGGACGAGACCTATGAGGTGACGGATCCCTACAGTAAGGCGGCTTCGATCAACAGTCTTAAATCCGTCGTCATGGACATGGAGAATACAGACCCTGCTGGCTTTCGAGATTATGAAAAACCAAAGAATAACCGAAAGGACGCCATCATCTACGAGGTCCACATCAAGGATTTTACGGTGGATATGACTTCAGGAGTGCATCATCGGGGGAGATACTTGGGCTTTGTGGATGTAAAGGGCAAGTTCAAGAATTTGAGTACGGGGATTGAACATCTAAAGGAACTGGGCGTGACCCATGTACATCTACTACCCGTAGCCGATTTTATCACCGTTCGCGAGGAACCGGCTAACTTCTTTAAGAGCGATAACTACAACTGGGGCTATGACCCAGAGCTCTACAATGTGCCAGAAGGCAGCTATGCCACGGATCCCTATGATCCTGAAAACCGGATCATCGAGCTGAAGACATTGATTATGCATCTCCATCAAGCTGGAATGAATGTGGTGGTGGATGTGGTGTATAACCATACCTATCGGACCTTTGATTCCAATTTCAACACCCTCGTCCCCAATTATTATTACCGCCGCTTTGATGATGGTACTTTTTCCAATGGCTCGGGCACTGGGAACGAAATCGCCAGTGAGAAGCCGATGGCAAGGAGCTTTATCATCGAATCCCTACTGTATTGGCAGCGGGAATATCGACTGGATGGTTTTCGTTTTGATCTGATGGCTCTCATCGACAAAGAGACCATCTATCAGGCGATCAAGGTACTTCGTAAAGAAGACCCGAACTGTCTGATCTACGGAGAACCATGGGTTGCCCAGAACTCACCCTTACCAGAGGCTGAGCGATGTGGTTTTGGAGCCCAGAGAGGAAAGGGCTTTGCCTTCTTTAACCCATATTTTCGAGACGCCCTTAAAGGGGATGGCAATAGCATGCAGAATGGCTTTGTCCAAGGAGAGAAGAAGACAAAAAATGCCGTAGAGACGGGGATGTTGGGTTCCATCCACTTTGATAATCACCATTCCGGATTCTGCAAAGAGCCGGAGGAGAGCATTAATTATTTTAATTCCCATGATGATCTAATCGTCATGGATAAATTCAAACAGTGGTTTGGTGATATCCCAGAGCTTGCATCGATGAGCAAGCTGGTGATGTCTATGTTGTTGACCAGTCAAGGCATCCCCTTTTTCCATGCAGGCAATGAATTTGCAAGAGATAAAAAACTCGTCAAGAATACCTATAATTCGGATTTGACGATCAATGGGATTGATTGGGCACTAAAAAGCAAATACTACGATGTGTTCACTTACACTCGAGATATCATATGGTTGCGAAAAAACTATCCCCACTTCAAGTTGATGAACCGGTTCCAGATCAAGGAACGCATTAAAATACTGTCGACTTTGCCGGAATATATGGTGGGTATTTCAATCCTCGTAGAGAATGAAATGCTCTTGGTCATTCACAATGCTGGATGGGCTGTAACGGAGCAGGATATGGATAAGCTGCTGGAATCGGTGGAGAAGGCATATGATATCCAACTGGGGAAAAAGGTGAAGATGATCTTTGGGGGATCCGGCAACTGCAATCGCAGGATGAACCGAAGGGGGAGCTTCTATCTGGACCGGATTGCCACCACCATCTTATCCGTTCAAAAGGATGCTGACGATGCCTGATTATCAGCTCCCGGATTTTGAGGAGATATTCCAGCATCTGCAGAGTTATGGGGGTAGGCAGAGCTGGTTTTTAGAGGGGCAGAGGGGGGAGTATCTCGCACAGCGCGGCTGTGGTATCATAGCTGCCTCTCATGCACTTTTGTATCTGGGATTCACAAGAGAGGCATACGCCGATCTATGGCCTGGCTCCCCTTTGACGAGGGATCACTATATGGCATATCTACGGGATTTGACGCAGCATCTATATCCGACCTATGCTGGGATCTTTCTACCTCGTCAGATGATTCGCGGTGTCCAGCATTTTGCCAGATCCAAGGGATTGACCTTAAACCCACATCTCTATCGCGGTAGTTGGCGAGAGGAGGAGAACTTTGAATTTATCCATGGTGGCATCCGTGAAAATACGCCGGTGCTCCTATTGACTTGGAATCATCATGATCTGTCCTTTCGAAATCACTGGGTGAGCATCACGGGGATCGGTTTAGAAGAGGATAAGAGGATGCTGATCGCCTCGAACTGGGGGATTCGCTATCGATATGCCCTTGCAAACTGGGTTCGCGGCTTCTCAATACATCGTAGTTTAATCTATTTCACATAAAAACGGACACAGAGGAGGAGAGAATATGGACTATAAGAAGAGATACCAAGAATGGTTGGATGATCCAAACATCGATGAGCAGACGAAAGCTGAGCTTCGCGAGATGACGGATGAAGAGGATATCAAAGATCGGTTCTATATGAATCTGGAATTTGGCACTGCAGGTTTACGGGGCAAGCTGGGACCAGGCTCAAACCGCATGAACGAGTATACAGTTGGACTGGCTACCCAGGGGTTTGCAGACACCATCGCGAAGAGGGGAGAAGAAGCGATGAAACGCGGTGTTGCCATCTCCTATGACGTGCGTCACTGTTCGAAAGAATTTGCGGACTTGACCGCCAGCGTTTTTGCAGCCAATGGCATCAAAGTCTATCTGCATACCACTTGCTATCCGACGCCAATCCTGTCCTATACGATTCGGCATCTAAAGACCATCGCTGGAGTTATGATCACTGCCTCCCATAACCCAAGGGATTATAATGGATACAAAGCCTATTGGGAAGAGGGCTCACAGATCCTAGAGGATTTGGCGGATGAAGTACTAGGGGATATCAATGCCTTGGAAAACTATGGTGCCATTAAAAAAATGCCCTTAGATGAGGCACTGGCATCGGGCATGGTGGAGTATATCGGAGAAGAGGTCTATGAGACCTATATCCAAGACGTACTAAACTACAGTATCCATGACGACATCGCCAAGGACATCTGCATCGTGTTCTCTCCACTAAATGGAACGGGCAGCGTGCCCGTACAGGATGTGTTGAAGCGCAGAGGATTTAGTAATGTACATGTCGTCGCAGTACAGGAAGATCCTGACCCAGACTTCACTTCCGTAGGCTATCCCAACCCAGAGGACCCCAAGGCATTCAAGCTCTCCATCGAGCTGGGCAAGGAGGTCGGTGCGGAGCTGTTGATAGCCACAGATCCAGACTGCGACCGCGTCGCCATTCAGATTTTAAATCCCGACGGGGAATATGTATTTATCAATGGAAACCGAATTGGTGCACTGCTGATTCAGTATATTCTATCGGAACGAGCGAAAATGGACAATTTGCCAAAGAATGGCGTCATCGTGAAATCCATCGTCACCGGGGATCTCTCCACTGCTCTAGCAGAAAAATATGGGGTGGAGATGATCGAAACCCTGACCGGTTTCAAGAATATCAGTGGCAAGGCGAACGAATATGACATCACAGGAGAGAAGGTATTCTTATTCGGTTACGAAGAGAGTATCGGCTACACCTATGGGGACTCCGTTAGGGACAAGGACGCCGTCAACGCCTCTATGATGATCGCTGAGATGGCCGCCTTCTACAAGTCCAAGGGCATTACCCTTTGGGAGGTCCTGATGGGACTGTTCGAGGAATTCGGCTATTATGATGAAGATCTGATCTCCATCACTTTGGCAGGCTTTGATGGACAGCAGAGGATCAAGCGAATTATGGAGGAAGTGCGCAAGAATCCTATTGCTGAGATCGGTGGTATCAAACAGACCAAGGTCATTGACTATCTGTTAGACGAGACGGGCAATCCGAAGTCCAATGTATTGAAGTGTTACTACGAGGACGGATCTTGGTTTGCACTCAGACCTTCCGGTACAGAGCCCAAGATCAAATTATATATCTATACCATCGGCAAGGATTTTGAGGATTCGAAGAACAAGATCCGCATGATCAAAGAGACGGCCGAGGCGAGGATCGACGCAGTTGAATAGTGAGTGAATTGAAAAGATCCGCTGCAGGTCACTGACCGTAGCGGATCTCTTTAAATCTAATCTCTGTTATTCGAATACTCTTTCGATGTCCTCTTTGAGGATTTTGCCCTTCTCATCATAATAAGTTCTCGTCAAATTGATCATGTAAGGTACATCATCAATCTTACGGCACTCGAGGAGAGTGACGACCTTAGAGGCATCTCCCGTTTCCTTGAAGCCCTTCTTCATGATCTTCATGATGGAGTAGGGGAGCTCGGGCTCTTTCAATGTGACAAATGCGGCGTTTGGTTTATTAAATGCCTTTTGTACGAGTGCTTCGAAGTCGATTCCCTCTTGACCTGGGATCAGATAGTATTTTGCATCTTTGTCGATGGCGTCTTCGTTCTTTACTTGAACGGAGTCATATTGGCCTTTTGCGATGGCCATGCAGGCTGCCATGAATCCACGTACGCCTGCGGAGCGGTGACCGGATACGATTAGAGATTCACCGTTATTGATGGCCTCCTCGATGTACTTGCCTTGCTCTTCTGTGATAAATCCAGTATCGATGTTCTTTTGTAGCATTGCGTGCATAGTATCAACCTCCATTATTTTTTCACTTTCTTTCATATATTATACTACACATCGTATATTTTATAAAGTGATTGGAGAAATAGCTGGCAAAAAAGCATGTCGCAGCACCTTTTACTGGTAATTCTGTTGGGAAAGCATTACAATAAGAGCTAAGTATTCGGTTTCATCTTTTCAATCTATGGCAGGAGGGCTTTGATGGATTTATTAAAACAGCGTATTGTGGAAAATGGCAGGGTGCTTCCGGGTAATATTCTCAAGGTCGATAGTTTTATTAACCATATGATCGACCCCCAGCTCTTTATGGAGATTGGCAAGGAGTTTGCTACGTATTTCTCAGGTCAGCCAATCGACAAGGTGTTGACATTGGAAGTGTCGGGTATTGGCGTTGCAGTGATGACGGGCTATATACTCCAGGTGCCGGTGCTCTTTGCGAAAAAGACCGTCTCAAAGACCTTGTCGGTGGACTGCTATGAGACCGATGTCTTTTCTTACACGAAAAACACCACCTATAAAGTTCGCGTCGACGCAAAATTTCTCGAAGCAGGAGAAAGGGTATTGATCGTCGATGACTTTTTAGCGAATGGCCAGGCGATGTTCGGCCTCATCGACATCTGCAATCAGGCGAAGTGTGAAGTTGCCGGAGTTGGGATCGTCATCGAAAAGGGATTTCAGCCGGGGGGCAAGCAGCTCAGAGAAAATGGCTATGACGTCCATTCCCTCGCCGTCATTGACCGTTTCGATGATGGAAAGGTCGTCTTTCGTTAGATGAAAAGAGGATATGATAAAGGATAAGGGCATATGCCAGAGATCTCTCTTCTGGCATATGCCCTTTTTCAATCTGATATAATCAACTACAATTAGTACAAGTTCCGCAGGTTACCCACTCACTGAGGTCACGACCGGATTTTGTTGCGGCTAGTCCTCCGAGGGCTGTCTCTCTAAGAGCAGCTGGCATGGATCTGCCGACGGCATACATGGCTTCGACGACTTCGTCGAAGGGGATCAGGGATTGCACACCTGCTTTCGCCAGATCACAGCTGATCATGGCGATGCTGACACCAGAGGCGTTTCGCAAGGCGCAGGGGAATTCCACTAGGCCTGCGATCGGGTCGCATACGAGGCCCAACAGATTGACGATGGCAAAACTGGCTGCATTGAAGGCCTCCACGGGAGTTCCGCCCGTCAGTTCAACTAGGGCAGCTGCAGACATGGCCGCTGCGGCACCGGTCTCTGCTTGACATCCACCTTCTGCACCTGCGATGGTCGCGTTCATTGCCACGATCGCACCTACAGCGGAAGCCGTTAAGAGGGCTTGGACCAATTGATCGTCATCATAGCCGTATTTATTTTGCATACTGACCAAAGAGGCAGGTAGGATTCCAGATGCTCCCGCCGTTGGTGCCGCTACGATTTTGCCCATGGCCCCGTTGACTTCTAGGGTGGAGAGCGCTCTTGCCATCATATCCAAAAGCAGCTCGTCAGAGAGGGCTTGACCGGTTTTTCCGTATTCATAGAGGCGCTTTGCATTGCCTCCGGTTAACCCAGACATGGTCTTAACCTCTTCTTCTAGTCCTCTGCTGGAAGAGGATTTCATGACTTCCAATACCTTTTTACAATAATCCAAATAGACTTGTCGATCCTTGCCATCTTCCTCAACGATCTTGCGGAGGGTGGCTTCAGCGATCGAAATGCCTTCTTTTTCACATATCGCTAAGAGTTGCTCTGCTTTATTATACATGCTATTCCTCCTTAGATGGTCTTAATGCCGATGGCATAGCGCATATTCGGCAACTGCCTTATGGCGTCGATCGTGGTGTCTGGGAAATCTTGATCAATTTCCATGACCAATTGGGCCATCCCATCTTCTCGGGTTACTTTGAGCCCTGCGATATTTAAGCCCGTTTCCGTCAGAATCGTGGAAATATCGCGGATCATTCCAAATCGATCTGCGTATTCGCCGATGATGGTCGGATATTCACCAGTAAAGCGAACCTTTACACCATCGATATCGATGATCTCGATCTTCCCTCCACCGACGGAGGAGCCGATTACATAGAATTTCTCTTCGTCACTGTCACCAAGAAATGCGACCTTGACCGTATTGGGGTGGACATAACCCAAATCAGCTGGGATGAACTCGATGGATACGCCGTTGGATTCCGCCAGTTCTGGGGATTGAACGAGGTTTTCGTCGTCGGGATTCATGCCCAATACGCCACCGATCAGGGCGCGATCGCTGCCGTGGCCTCGATAAGTCTCTTTAAAGCTACCATGGAGATAGAATCGCACTCCCTTGAAAGGAGCTCCGTAAATGGTACGAGCCATCTTGCCGATGCGTGCGGCCCCCGCGGTATGGGAGCTGGATGGACCGATCATAATCGGTCCCAGAATGTCGAAAAGATCATATTTTTTCATACTTACCTCCGGATTCTCTGGGATTTCCAATTGCTGATAGACCAGATAAACCGCTGTATTTGGCGGTTTATGGTCCCTGTCTTTCTACGTTTCATTATATTGAATCTCAGGGCTAAAGTCAATGAATATACGGATCGATACTGGAATACTTCAAAGCAAAAGACCGATCGTTTCGATCGGTCTCATCGGTTCTCCATTTCCATCCTAAATCATAGAAGTCTCCATTTCAATTAATGATAGATGCGCCAGGGATCAGTCCACCCAACCATCGCCGGAGGAATTGTTTTTGTTCGTATATCCAGTTCTATAATCTGAAAAGCTATTCGTTCTACGTTCATCGCCATAGGGGCCATAGATGGCCGTATCCTTAGGGATGATGATGGCACAGAGGATGTACAGGAGCAACCCGACTCCGCTGAAGATCATCAGTCCCCAAATAATTCGGATAATTGTCGGGTCAATATTAAAATACTGTCCCAGTCCGCCGCATACACCTGCGACCATGCGATCGTTTGTCGATCTGGTGAGTCGATTCATCGTTCTCCTCCTAGAGAATTATTGCAATTTGATTTGATGAGGCCAAGCTCATTCGTCTTCATGATCATTATACCACTCGGATGGAAATTGTAATCGAACAATATTGTAATCTTGCCGTTTTATATTTAAATCCGCCTGTAAATATGGTAATATGTACAAGAGGTGAGAATATGGAATCATTGTTTAAAACACTAGAAGGCGTGTTTACGATGAAGGTCTTCGGAGATTTTCAGCTATATGAGCTGATCTCCACGGTCTTCAAATATATCTTCGTCTTCATCGTGTTCTACTTTATATACAATATCATCAAGATGATCTATCTGGATATTTCCAGCACGGAGACGGTGGGAAAAGAATCCGATACTTATCTAAAGCTGATCAATCGCAAGGAACAGCTGCCCTTCAAGGTCATGGAGCATTACTATCTATCCAATAGTGTGCTCATTGGCCGAGAGGATAGCAACGACATCGTCATTAAGGATCGCTTTATCTCCAAGACCCATGCCCAGATCATCCGGGATGAGGGCATCTATTTTTTGGAGGATTTGGGTTCGGCAAATGGGACCTTCTTAAATGGACAGCAGATCTTCGATGCAATAGAACTCAAGGACAAGGATATCATCGACATCGGTCAGGTAGAATTCCTCTTTGTGGACGGTGGGGACTATGAATAATTCGCCGCAGATCAACTCATCGCTAGAGCTTAGGCCGATGAATAAGAGGGGGATGACCAATGCGAGATCCCTTCGTGAGCTGATCGTCCTCTTTCAGGTGCTGGCTCTGATCACCGTGCTCTTTTTGCATCCAGAGATCCCCTATACCCATCGCCTGATCTTTTCTGTTGGGCTCGTGGGAGGGGTCTATTTGACCAATCTCTACACCCCTAAATTCACCAATGGAGACAATTATATCCTGCTCATCGCCCTGATGCTCTTCTCCATCGGCTCCATCATGATCTACCGACTCGAGCCCACCTTGGCAGTCAAGCAGGTGATCTGGTTACTCGTTGGAGTTCTCGCCTATTTTGCTACTTATTTTATGTTGAAGCTGATTCGCGGTTGGGAGAAATGGGGAGTGGCTTATTTCATCCTGATCTTTGTGCTGTTCATCGTCACATTGGTCTTTGGATCCGTGCGAGGTGGGGCACAAAACTGGATTATCATCGGCGGTGAAAATGGCATCTCCATACAGCCAACAGAGTTCATCAAGATCATTCTGGTGTTCCTAATCGCCTATCACTATGCCAACTATGAAAAAGTGAAGGAATTTTCCTTCCGTGGATTCAAGATTGGAAAATATCTACTCATGGGCAGCATCTATCTCTTTATTGGGATGCTATTCCTCCAAGCGGAGTTGGGGACGGCCATTATCTTCTATGGTCTACTCTTTCTAAATCAGTTCATCTACGAGGAGGATAAAAAACTGCTCCTGCTCAACCTCGGTTTAGCCGTCATCGGAGCAATTGCCGCTTATATTCTCTTCGATCATATCAAAATACGAGTACACACTTGGCTGGACCCCTGGTCGGATATCGACAACACGGGATATCAGATCACCCAGTCCCTCTTTGCCATCGGCAGTGGCGGTTTCTTTGGAACGGGGATCGGCATGGGACAGCCGGAGTTAATCCCCAGGGCGTATACGGACTTCATCTTCTCCGCCATCTGCGAAGAGATGGGTATTTTTGCGGGCATTGGAGTAATCATGCTCTTCTTAATCCTAGTCTATCGTGGCTTTAAGATTTCCCTGTCCCAGAAAAACCGCTTTTTCAGCATCGTAGCACTCGGAATTTCCATGAGTTTTGCGATACAGGCCTTCATCATCGTGGGGGGAGTGCTAAAACTGATCCCTTTGACGGGGATCACCGTGCCCTTTGTCACCTATGGCGGCTCTTCCATCATGGCCAGTTTTATCGCCTTAGGGGTACTACAATACACTTCGGAGATTATTCCGGGATCGGAGGATATGGATGCAGAAGGAGAATAAACGCGTCATCATCGTCTTATCTGGGATCGTCCTAGTCTTCATCGGTCTGGTGCTCTATCTGGCGTATTTTCAAGTCGTCAAAGCGGAGACCATTGTCAACAACCCCTATAACTCGAGGCTATGGGTGGATGAGTCCAAGTATTTCCGGGGTAAGATCCTGGATCGAAACGGCACCGTCCTCGCAGAATCCACCGAGGCAGAGGATGGGACGATCGCACGTCAGTATTACTACGGCAGACTATTTAGTCATGTACTCGGCTACACTTCGACAGAATACGGCAAGACGGGCCTAGAATCCTCATACAATAATGAGCTTCTCAATATCAGTCGCAACACCCCCATCGACGAGCTCAAGATCAAAATGATCGAGAATTCAGATGGGAACAATCTGATGACCACATTGGATGTGACCCTCCAACAATTCGCCATGGAGAAATTGGATGGGCACAAGGGGTCCATCGTATTGATGAATCCGAAGACCGGGGAAGTCTACGCCATGGTGGCGAATCCGAATTTTGATCCCAACCAGATCTCTGAGGACTGGGAACAGTTGATCACCGATAGCACTGCACCGCTGCTCAACCGCTCCACCCAGGGACTCTACACTCCCGGTTCCGTCATAAAGGTCATTACGGCGACGGCTCTGCTGGAAGAACAGGGGCAGATCGACCTCAACTACCATGATGAGGGAAAAATCGAAGTAGAGGGCTATACGATCAACAACTTTGAATTCCTCTCCCATGGGGACATCAATCTAAAATGGGCATTGATCCATTCCTCCAATACCTATTTTGTGGAGAAGGCAATGGAGATCGGCTCTGAAAAAATGAAAGCAGTCATGGAGAGATATCTCTTTAATAAGGAGATCGAATTCGACATCCCGGTAGAAGTCTCCCAATCGCCCTTTGAAGCGGGGATGAGCATCACGGATTTAGCTGCTGCTTCCTATGGACAGGGTACGACCCTAGTGACCCCACTCAATATGGCCATGGTCGCCTCGGCGATTGCCAACGAGGGGAAAATGGTCAAACCCATACTGGTCAGTCGCATCATCAAAGCGGACGGAGAACTGCTCAGAGACAATGTGACCCGTGTACTATCCACAGTGACGACTCCCGAGGTCGCCAATGAACTCAGAGAATATATGACCAATGTGGTGGAGAACTATTCCACGGCGCAAATTGGTTCCATCAGCTCTGCAGGCAAGACAGGTACTGCAGAGACGGCTTCTGGATTATCCCATGCATGGTATATTGGATTTGCACCTGCAGAGGACCCCAAATTCGCCGTAGCGGTCGTATTAGAGGAGGACGGAACCCTCGGCGGCACTACCGCAGCCCCAATTGGAGCGGCGATGCTGGAACAGGGCTATTTCACCATAGACTAAAAAAAGGGACCCGGACCGGCGATTTCGCTCGGTCTGTGTCCCTATTTCAATCTCATAAGAATTTATCTTTGATATTGATCCAATACCACATCGGATTGAATACAATTCGGTTGATATGTTTTTTACCGAAGGTGAATTCGATATACTCAATTTCCTTGAAGTCCAAATTGATTCCATCGGCGATCACGAGAATATTGTCGCCTTCCCTCGGTGTGGGTACGAGCCGGAGCTTCGTGGTATTCGGCATCACCAATGGGTTTAGGAGGGAACGGTATGCCCTGGAGTTGATAGGGGCGATGGGGACCATTTGGAAGCCTTTCATAGTCTGATAGAGGACAGAGCCGCCGACGGAAAAATTATATGCGGTGCTTCCAGAGGGTGTAGACACGATCAAACCATCTCCTGCGAAATTCTCCAGGTGATAGTCGTCCACATAGACCTCCATGTGGGCAATCGTACTGTTCTGGGTTCGCACGACGAATTCATTGAGTGCAAAGAGCTCCTGTGAGGAATCTCCATGGGCGATTCGACCCGATAATAGGCCAAGTTCTGTGTTGATATATTCCCCATGGATGAATTGATCGATAAAACTGTCGATCTCGGATACCAAAATCTCTTGATAAAAACCCAGATGGCCTGTGTTGATGCCAACAAAGGGCACCTGAGAGAAACCCGAGCTATGTACGGCTCGCAAAAAAGAGCCATCGCCGCCGATACAGATATTTAGGTCGGCGTCTGGTCGGGGATCCTGGTTGACCTGAAGGGCGCGGTACTGGAGCTTGTCGATGAGGACAGCTCGGATGGCCAGGGAACGCTGATTGTTGTTCGAATAGATATTGAATGCATGCGGGGTCATCTGTTGCCTCCTTGCATCGATTATAGCATGATCCAAATGAATTTCAAAGGGGGCTGTATGGAACCGTTTATCTCATTTCAATGTGAAAAAGAACGCTGTAAGGCAGGGGATCTACTCAAGGGGAATGACATCTCTACGAATCTCATGCTCGAGGGGTTTCGAAGAGGTCTATTTCAAAGAGGTGGACAGATTCTAAAGAGAAACGATTATTTATATCAGGGCGAGTGCTTGGACATCTTATTAGAAGATGAGCAGAATGATTACGAACCGGTGGACTTAGGCCTCAAAGTACTCTATGAGGATCCGGACTTTTTGGCGATCGATAAACCCCCTGGACTCTGTATGCACTCCTATCGCCATAGGGTCAACTTGACGGAGGGGATCAGCTTTTTATTTCACGAGAGGAGATTAAAGAGAAAGATTCGCTTTGTCAACCGATTGGATATGGACACCTCGGGCATCGTGCTCATCGCAAAGCATCCCTATGGGCAGCATGCCATCGAGAAGAGGGGGATGAAAAGGGCTTATCGCGCAGTCGTCGTCGGTCATCTGAAGCCGAAATCCGGCTTATTGAAACAGCGCTTTGCGCAGGACCCCAGCTCCCATCAATACATTCTCTCCGATAAGGGGAAAGAGGCAATCACCGACTATCGGACGATGGATAGCTCCAAGGCAGCGAGTCTGCTAGAAATTGAGCTAAAGACCGGTAGAACCCATCAGATCAGAGCTGCGATGGCGGCAATAGGACATCCGATATTCGGAGATAGCCTCTATGGAGGAGCTGATTCTAAGATGACTCGACAAGCCCTCCACGCCAGCCATCTCGCCTTTTATTCCCTACGAGAGGAGCGGCTTGTGGAAGTGTTTTCAGAACTGCCGGAAGACATGGAAAAATTATGGGCGAATCTGAGATGAGGGGTTGAACCTTTTCCTCGAATGTTGTATAATGATTATGTTCTCAGATCGGTGTGTTAACCTGTATAATTAAACCTACGCTAATTATAAGGGACAGCGTTTGTTCGAACGTGGATGACAAGCCCTCTACGAAGGGAAGTCAGAAAACAATTGACAGCTAACCCACCTTCACAAACAGAAGGTCTTAAATTAGAGGGTTAACTGCCGCTGAGAATGACAGACGTTGCTTCGGCAATGTCTTTTTTTCTGTTAGAATGCAGACGTTTTCTGCTTGGGCAAGTTTGAACCAGCACTTGCTGGGTATAATTATTTAAGAAACATAAATAAATTAGGGAGTGATGATTGTGAGTCTAAGAGATTTATTAGAAGCGAAACGGCGAGAGAGAGAACGCGCACTGCGTCAAGAAGAAATCAATAAAGCCAAAAAAGTTGCTGTTGGCACGATTCTAGGTTCCGTCGTAGGGGCAGCAGCCGGGCTACTATTTGCGCCAAAATCAGGCAAGGAAACGCGAGAAGACATTCAGAAACTCGCGAAAGAAGGAGCAGAGAATACGCAAAAGGCATTTAATGACACCGTGGACAGCCTCAAAGACAAATCCCACGAGGTCAGTGATTTGATTAAAGAAAAATCCAAGGATCTGTCGGATACGGTTCAAGAGAAGTATCAGCAGTTTTCTGATCGACATATGATTGACATCAGCGAAACAAAGGACGCGATTCAAGAATTGGGCCAAGATATTCAAGCTGGCGCTGAGGAAGTCAAAGAGGCTGCAAAAGACAAGGTAGAAGAAGTTAAAGAGGCAGCAGAAGACAAAGTGGAAGAAGTCAAAGATGAAGCCCAGGAAGTCTACGAAGAACTCAAGGACGAAGAGAAAATATAATCGAGTTTGCACTACAAATACGAACGAAGACAGGAGTAACACATGCAGATGAGTATTACACTGGGGGATCTGTTCCTAATCCTCTTATCCCTAGCCGGGATAGCGGCACTGGTTTTCCTGGCAAATCTATTTATGAATGCAACGAAGACCATCAAGTCCCTCAATGAGCTATTAGATGGCAATAAGAGCGAATTGGACGAAGTGCTAAAAAACCTGCCTGAGATCACAGAGAACATCAATCAGATCACGCAACAATCCAATCTGATGATCGCAGAGATCCAGCCCAATGTCTCCAATATCTCAAATCAGGTGTCCAAGATCGTCGACAAGGCGGAGGCCGCGACGGGGAATGTCACCGATACGGTCAATTTTATCTCTTCTTCTGTTGCGGATACCACATCGAATATCAAATACGGAGTGGATTCGGTCACCGATTACCTAGCTCTGATTTTCGAGGTCATTCAAGTTGTTCGAAATGCACTTGGTAAAAAATAATAAAGAGAGCCAGCTGGCTCTCTTTATTAGTGCTGACGGAATAAACAGAAATATAGCAATAAAACATTATATGGAGTAATAAATGAGGATAAAATTTATCATCAATCAGTCCTCTGGTTCCCAGGATCACGACTTACAGATCGAGGAGATCTGTCGGATGCTCGAAGAAAGGCATGTCTTAGAGGTGTTTTACACCGAGAAAAAAGATGATGCCACACTCGCAACCGACGATGCCATCCGAGATGGGGTTGACCTATTGATCGTATCTGGAGGGGACGGGACTGTTAATGAGATTGCAAATTCCATAGGGGACAAACGTTCCCAGCTACCAGTCGCCATATTGTCCAATGGGACGGTCAACGACTTCTCGAAATTCTTGGAGATGCCCTCCGATCCCAAAGACTTCGTTGAGATGATTGAGAATTGCAATACCATAGATGTGGATTTGGGGAGGATCAACGACTCCTATTTCGTCAATGTAGCGGCTATGGGCACCGCTTCAAATATCGCCCATGAGGTCGACAAGGAAACCAAGGCAAGATTTGGAGCCATGGCATATTATCTGCAAGGACTTAGAAAACTACCGGAATTGCTCACGGAATCGATGCATCTGAGGCTTCAAAGTGGAGAATTCCACTTTGAAGGGGAGGCGATGCTTCTCGTTATATCGAACACAAAATCCATCGGTGGATTCACGAATCTGGCCCCTGAGGCGGATTTAAGTGATGGAAAATTTGACGTACTCTTGATAAAGAAGACGAATTTCTTCAGCATTGCAGATGTATTCTTCAAGTCCTTGACGGGGGAACATACGGAAAACGAAG
The DNA here is from genome assembly GCA_030538075.1 of Tissierellia bacterium. Classification (GTDB taxonomy): domain Bacteria; phylum Bacillota; class Clostridia; order Tissierellales; family Peptoniphilaceae; genus JAUNUQ01. The sequence goes on along the minus strand of JAUNUQ010000010.1, from coordinate 36,135 downwards.
ATGTATTGTATTTTCAAACCGAGAGGCTCACTGTAGAATCCCTGTCACAAAATGAAGTGGAGATTGATATAGATGGGGAACATGGTGGGATTCTACCCATCCAATTCTCAACAATACCCAGAGGTTTTCGTGTGGTTGTAAACAATAAGAATAAGGGGAGTGATCCAAGTGTCATCACCAACTATTAAAGATGTGGCGAAACTGGCGGGTGTATCCATTTCGACTGTCTCAAGAGTTATGAACGAGTCGAAACCCGTCAGTCCAGAATCCAGAAGGAAAGTAGAAGACGCCATTAAAAAACTGGATTTCAAGCGAAACGAACTCGCGCGAAGTCTTGTAATGAAAAGGTCCAATGTGATTGGAGTCGTCGTCAAGGATATCGGGATACCCTATATGGCACAGATTATCCGAGGGGTTGAAGAGATCGGCCGTATGTACCGCTATGATATCCTGTTGTCGAGCTCATATGGGGATTCGGAACAAGAAAAGAATATCGTGGACTTTCTCTTCCGCAAGCAGGCGGAAGCCATTCTCCTTGTCACCGAGAACGTGAGTGCTGAGGTCGTCGTCAAATTAAAGGAAAATGAGACGCCCTTCATACAGCTAGATAAATTCTATGACGGGATCATCAATACTGTCACCATCGACTACAGCGAAGCTTGTCTGAATATGACGGAATACCTATTTGAATTAGGGCATAAAAAAATCCTATTCATCAAAGAATTTCACAATTCTCGCATAGGAAAAGAGAAATACGATGGTTACAATCAGGCGATTAAAAAAGCCGGTCTCGAGGACTATAGCATTACCGTTGAGGGGGTCGATGTGAACGACGGCTATGATCTTGGAGATGAGGTTCTGAAAATGGTCAAAGAGCATGGAATTACTGCGGTATTTGCCAGTGAGGACAATTTAGGCATCGGATTGATCAACTACTGCTATGACAAGTCCATTCAAGTACCTACGGATCTAACCGTAGTGGGTTTTGGAGACAGCTATCTGTCGTCGATCTACCGTCCAACTCTGACCACGGTACAAGAGCCCTATTATGATATAGGGGCAGTTGCGATGCGCAGATTGATCAAGGCATTGAAGAAAGAGGATCGAATTGAGGATACGGTATATCTACCGACCCAGATCATGGAGAGGGCATCGAGTGCCAAGCCGAAGGTAAAGCGAAGCAGGGCAAAAAAACCAGCGCCCACAGAAGAGTAGGCGCCGGAATTCCATGCGCTTCCTAGAGGCATATTCAAATTTGGGGCTGCATCTTGACCCTGATGGGAGAAGGCAGCTCCATTTTTAGGATCCAAGATCCTGTTTGGGTCAAGTCACTCTAGTGGGGTCTTTTCATCCGAGAAAAGTTTGCTGTAATTCTCTTGGACGAAGGCCTTGAAAATTCGATTGATGGGTACATATTGCATATCTGGGCTGTAAGCGAAGTAAAAGCTGCGCTTCAGGTCCAAATCCTGAATATGATAGGCCTTAAGTAGTCCACATCGAACGAGGTCTCTCGCCTCATGAATCGAGATGACAGAGTAGCCGATGCCAGTGCGCACCATTTCGATGATCGTTGAGGGATCTTCCACATAGCCCAGAATTTGATGCTCACTGAGGGCGATGGATTTTTCCGAGAGTGCAGATTCAAAGATATTTCTGGTTCCCGAACCCTCCTCTCTGAGGATCAGCTTATGGTCTAAGACCTCCTCGATGGGGATCGCACTGTAGTTCTCCAGCTGAGGATAGGCATCCAGTGAAGTGATCAGTACCAGTTCATCCTTCATGATGTCCGTGAACTCCAGCTTCGATGACTTCAGTTTCATCCCAACGAAGCCAAAGTTCGTCTCTCCGCTGATAAGGCTGTTCAATACCGCCTCAGAGTCCTCGTTCACCAGAGAAAAAGTGACTTGGGGATGTAGATCGGAGAAGCTCTTGATCAGCTTCGGTACAAAATGTTTTCTTGGCACAGAACTGGCGTATAGATTGATATGACCATCCATTGCATCCCGTACGCAGTTTAATCCATCGAGCATCTCCTGGTAATTGCGCAGGATGTTCTGAGCATGCTCGAAGAAAACACTTCCAGACTTCGTCAAGAAGACGGATTTGCGTGTTCGAATGAAGAGCACGGAGTCCAGCTCCCGCTCCAAACTGCTGATGTGGTTGGAGACAGTGGGCTGGGTCAAATACAAGGTCTCTGCCGCTTTTGTGAAACTCTTATGGTGCACTACACTAATAAAAGTTTCTAATTGCCGAATGTCCATTTCTTACCTCCTATTCAAAATTTTAATAATTAATTCTCATTCATTATAATCGTAATATAGAAAAAAAGCCAGTCTAGGGAATGGGATTGCGAACGGGACAACGATTGTGGGTAGGGACAATGGTTGATTTATCGGCAGGTATCTGTTAAAATAACAATACATCAGAGAAATACAAATATTTGAAATGAATAGATAGGAGGAATTGATATGGTTGAAAAGACTATCGTCATCCAAAATGAAACGGGATTGCATGCTAGACCCGCAGCGTCCTTGGTCCAATTTGTAAAGAATTTTCCGGGGTCTGTAGAAATTGTGAAAGACGGTAAAGTGGCCAATGCGAAGAGCATTTTCAATGTGATGGCATTGGGTATTTCCAAGGGGACAGAAGTCATCGTTCGAGTGAGTGGAGAGGACGAGCAAGCTCATCTGGATAAGTTGATAGATTTCATTGAGAATTTAAAAGGCTAAGGACAGAAATAGGATGTGAGAACATCCTATTTGTTATTTCAAACAACAGCTATTGTCTAGATTCGGGTTAATCAACGGAGGAGATCATTTGGAAATGAACAGAGTACGCAAGGGGATTTGTGCATCGGATGGCCTGGCCTATGGACCAATTTTTAAGTTCGAACGCCGTGAACTGCGGATACCAAAGGGGATTGTCAAAGGGGAAAAGGCGGAGTCGGAAATCGTTGTCTTCCGGGAATCCCTTCAAGGCACCATGGAGTTCCTACAGAAAAAGATTGAAGAAGGCAGTAAGCAATCGGATATTTTCGTAGCCCATATCGGTATGCTGGAAGATCCATTTTTCGTTGAGACTGTAGAGCAGAAAATCCTAGGTGAGGGGAAAAACGCGGCTTGGAGCATGGAAGAGACAGGCGAAGAGCTTGCCCTGATGATGGAAGCCATTGATGACCCGTATCTGCGGGAGCGGGCATCCGACTACCGCGACTTGAAGATGCAGCTGCTGCACCGCATTTTGAACATCCCCATTAGTGATTTTTCGGAGATGAAGTCCCCAGCGATTATCGCAGCTCGGGATCTGACCCCCTCCGATACCGCATTGATGGATCCCCAAATGGTCCTGGGAATCATCACGGATCTGGGGGGAAAGACTTCGCATACCTCTATTATCGCACAGACTTTGGATATCCCCGCCATGGTGGGTATGAAAGATATATTTGATGAATTGAAAGAGGGGCAGCTCGTCCTAGTGGATACGGATCAGGAAGAGGTGATTCTAGATCCCGATCCAGCCCAAGTCCAGCTCTTCACCCAGAGAATGGAGAATTGGAAAAAGGAGAAGAAGAGGGTAGAGCAGAGGCGCTTTGAAGAGGCCATCACCCTAGACGGGAAGAGGATTGATGTATTTTGCAATATCGGGAATCTAGAGGATCTAGAAGTAGGACTACAGCTTGGCGCCGATGGGGTGGGACTCTTCCGAACGGAATTCCTCTATATGCGTGGCAGTCAGTTCCCCACTGAGGAAGAGCAGTTCGAGGTCTATAAGAAAGCAGCAGAGATGCTGGAGGGCAAGGCACTCACCATTCGGACTTTGGATATAGGCGGCGACAAAGAACTACCCTATTTTCAATTCCCAGAGGAGGAGAATCCCTTCTTAGGCTGGAGAGCGCTTCGCATCTGCTTCGATATGCCTGAAGTCTTTCAAACTCAGCTGCGGGCGATCCTGAGAGCCTCAGCCTTCGGCAAGGTGCTCATCCTCCTGCCGATGGTCATCAGCGTGCAAGAGATCATCCGCACTAGGGAGATCTTAGAAGAGATGAAAGATCGACTAAAGGAGGAGGACATCCCCTTTGATACCAGTATCGAATTGGGCATTATGATTGAGACACCTGCCTCTGTCCTGATGGCGGATGAGCTGATCCGATATGTGGACTACTTTAGTATCGGCACCAATGATCTGACCCAATATCTGCTGGCAGTGGACCGAGGCAATCAGAATATCGCCCATCTCTATGACAGCTATCATCCAGCGGTGCTTCGCAGCATTAAGAGGGTCATTGATGCATCCCATCGTCAGGGCAAGTGGACCGGCATGTGCGGTGGTTTTGCGGCGGATCCAAAGGCGACCCGACTGCTATTGGGTCTCGGCTTAGATGAGTTCAGCGTGGCTTCAGCCAACTGTGCGAGAACCAAGGACATCATCAGAAGCGCAGATCAAAAAAAATGGCAGCCTTTAGCAGAGGAGATCCTCACAGGGGAATCGTCGAAGATGATCAAAGAACAATTGGCACTACACCAAGATTGAGCAAGAGTCAATGGAATCTGATTATTCAAGGACCCTTTGTCGGTTCAAACTATTGAACCGACAAAGGGTTTCGTGATTAACTATTCATAATTGGTATTTGTTCTTCCCTTCTCTTTAGAATATCGTTTACATACCTTCTCATTCTATGGTATAATGCAATACATGGGATCGAGCGAGAAAAAAATGGCTAAAAATTCGTGGATATATGTTAAATAGTTATGAATATCTTGTTTGTAATGCAAATAACTTGACATTCATAGTAAATATATATAAAATTATTTATATATATATTCGAATTATCATATGGAGGTGATGAACTTGGGTGAAGAAAAGTTATTAAGCATTCGAGATCTGCATACGGGCTTTCGATTTCAGGATGAGTACTTCGATGCAGTGGACGGCGTAGACCTGGATTTGTATCGAAATGAGTTCCTCGCAATTGTTGGAGAATCTGGCTGTGGCAAGAGCACAATCGCCACTTCGATCGTCGGGCTCCACGATCCAAACTATACCCGGGTTTCTGGGGAAATCAATTACATGGGGGAAAACCTTCTACACTATAGTGAAGAGCAATTAAACGCAGTCCGAGGGAAGGAAATTGGTTTCATCTTCCAAGATCCCTTGGCATCTTTAAACCCCTTGCACCGAGTGGGGCAACAGATTGAGGAGGCTCTCCTTTATCATACGGATCTAAACAAAGAGGAGAGATACGATCGAGTCCTCGAATTACTGGAGCAGGTGGGCATACCCTATCCAGAGAGGACCTATCGTCAGTTTCCACACCAACTCTCCGGAGGAATGCGCCAGAGGGTTTTGATTGCGATGGCCTTATCCTGTAAACCCAATATCATTATTGCCGATGAACCGACGACTGCGCTGGATGTCACAATTCAGGCACAAATACTAGATCTTATCGTGGAGATTCAAAAGGAGATCGGAGCCGGCATCATCCTGATCACCCATGATCTTGGCGTCGTCGCCCAGATGGCAGACAGGGTAGCGGTTATGTATGCAGGGCAGATTGTTGAGCTCGCCGATGCCAAGGAGCTTTTTTCCAATCCCCTTCATCCATATACCAGATCGCTGATGAAGTCCATACCCCAATCCGACGATGACGAGGAGCTACACGTGATCCAAGGGGTTGTGCCCTCCCTTCGCTATCTTCCACGTGAAGGATGCCGCTTTGCTCCGCGGATTCCCTGGATACCCCAGGACGCCCACGAGGCGAACCCGGTGCTCCATCAGGTAAAACCAGGTCATTTTGTCCGCTGCAGCTGTCATCAGCATTTTCATTTTGAAGGAGAGGGGGGAGATCATGTCGTTTCTAGAAGTTAGAGATCTGGAGGTACACTTTCCCATCCGTGGGGGTTTCTTCAACACCATACAGGATTATGTACGGGCTGTAGATGGAGTGAACTTCACAATTGAAGAGGGTAAGACCTATGGTTTAATTGGAGAGTCCGGTTCAGGGAAGACGACGATTGGCAAGGCCATCGTCGGTTTGGAAAATCCTACGAGTGGACAGATCCTATACAATGGTCAGCCCGTCAACAAGAAGTCGCAGCGCCGCCGCCTCAACTATAATCAGGATGTCCAAATGATCTTTCAGGACGTGCTCTCCAGTTTGGATCCAAAGAAGAGGGTTCGGGATATCATCGCTGAGCCCATCCGCAATTATGATAAGCTCTCAACCGAAGAGGAGCTCAATAAGATCAAAGAACTTCTGGACATCGTAAGCATGCCAGATGACGCACTATATAAGTATCCCCATGAGTTCTCAGGGGGACAGAGGCAGCGAATCGGGGTTGCCAGGGCAATGGCGGTCAATCCCAAACTGATCGTAGCCGATGAGCCAGTTTCTGCTCTGGATTTATCAGTTCAAGCCCAAGTCCTCAACTTCATGAAAGAGATCCAGAGGGATTTTAATCTGAGCTATCTATTCATATCCCATGACCTGGGAGTCGTGAAGCATATGTGTGATTATATCTATATCATGTATCGAGGTCGTTTTGTGGAATGTGGTACAAAAGAGGACATCTATCTAAATCCCCTCCACATCTACACCAAGAAATTGATGGCAGCCATTCCCGAGATCAATGCACAGATTCGGGATGAGCTCAGAATCAGGCGACTTGAGGTGGAGGAGGAGTACAGAAAACTCGAGCATCTCTACTATGATGAACAGGGCAAGGTCTATGATTTACTTCCAGTTACCGACACCCATTTTGTGGCAATCAAAGACGAAGGAGGCTTAAACTATGTGGAAAACCATATTGCGTAGGACTTTGATCATGATTCCGCAGCTGCTCATCCTCAGTGTGCTCGTCTTTGCCCTGGGTCTGATGATGCCAGGGGATCCCTTCACTGGATTGATTTCTGGAGATATCAAAGGGGAACAATTGGAGAAGATGCGGGAGCAATATGGCTTAAATAAGCCTGCCCATGAACAATATATCGATTGGATCACAAAGATCGTCACCGAAGGAGACTTTGGCAAATCCTACACTTATAAAGTACCCGTAGCACAAAAGATTGGGGAGAGGGCAGGAAATACCATCGCCCTGTCTTTCGTGACCTTGATTCTAACCTATCTGATCGCCATTCCCTTGGGGGTGCTGGCGGGGAGATATCAAGATAGTCCACTGGACAAGTCCATTGTGGCATATAATTTTATCAGCTATGCCATACCTGCATTTGTCTTCTATCTGCTCATGCTCCTGGTCTTTGGCTACCAGCTGAGGTGGTTTCCCACTACTGGCTCCGTTGAGATCGGCTTGGCTCCAGGTTCTCTAGACTATTATCTGAGCAAATTGCATCATATGATCTTACCTGCGATCACGGCGGCGATTCTGCGCACCACCGGTACGATCCAGTATCTGCGCAACGAGATCATCGATGCCAAGACCCAGGACTACGTGAAGACCGCTAGGAGCAAGGGTGTGCCCATTAACAAAGTCTACACCCACCACATCTTCCGAAACTCTCTGTTGCCTGTGGCGGCCTTTTTCGGATTCACGCTCTATGGACTGATCTCTGGCTCCATCTTCGTGGAGACGATCTTCGCCTACCCAGGTATGGGTGAACTGTTCATCTCTGCGATCAACAGCCGAGACTATGCCATCATCAATGCTCTGGTACTGCTGTTTGGTTTTTTATTACTACTGGGATCCCTCCTATCAGACATCATCATGTCCATAGTTGACCCAAGAATCCGGATCGAATAGGAGGCGGCCATGACAACAGAAACGAATAAGACTGTACAGAAAACCAGCTCTCAGGCCCCTTCATTTTTAAATATCGTAGTCCGGGAATTTCAAAAGGATAAGGTGGCCTTGATCTCCTTGATCATCTTGGTGGCCATCCTGCTCTTCGTCTTCATCGGCTCTGCGATCTACCCTGAAGAGCTCGTCCAGCGGGTCTCCTTGAGAGACAAGTATTCAGAGCCAGGAGTCAAATATGTCCTAGGGGCGGATATTGGAGGCAGGCCGGTGGATGGACTGCTGCTCATTGGAGCGAGAAATTCCATTCTGATCTGCTTACTCATCACCATCTTGACCGAGGTCATCGGGATATCCGTCGGACTCATCGCCGGATTCTATGGTGGATGGGTGGACAATATCATCATGCGAATATGTGACTTCATTCAGGTACTGCCCATTACGATGATCGTCATCGCCTATATGGTCGCTCTACAAGCAAATAGTATCTGGCATTTTATCTTCATCATGACGGTGTTCCTATGGGTGGGAATCACGAGGCTGGTCCGATCAAAAGCCCTGTCAGAAAACCGTAAGGACTATATCAATGCATCGCGGACCATGGGAACCAGTGATTTACAGATCATGTTCGGGGGTATATTACCTAATATCAGCTCGATCATCATCGTCGATGCGATTTTGGGCTTCGCCGGTAATCTGGGGATAGAGACGGGACTGTCCTTCCTCGGGTTTGGGCTACCACCATCTGTACCCTCCTTGGGTACACTGATCAGTTACGCTAGAAGGCCGGAGGTCATCTCCAGCAAGCCTTGGGTATGGTTACCTGCATCATTGCTACTGCTCGTGATGATGCTGTGTATAAATTATGTCGGTCAGGCGATCAAACGCGCCTCCGACGCAAAACAAAGACTAGGATAAGGGGGAATGAGATTTGAAGAACAAATGGAGAGTTTTGATAGCGCTGATGTTGGCTCTATCGATGATCCTGGTAGCATGTGGACCGAAGGAGACGACGGAAGCTCCGGCGACAGAGGCTACAGATGGGGAGAAGACAGAAGCTGCTGAGACGACAGAAAAGCCAGCAGATGAGACCACAGAAGAGACAGAAGAACCCACCACTACGGCTACGGCTGGAGTAACGGACGACACGACGATTGACGGTTATGCATTGCCATATCCTCAAGCAGTGGAGCAAGACGGGGATGCCATTGAAGGCGGTACCCTAAATGTGGCATTGATTGCCGACTCACCCTTCACGGGAATTTTTCACACCAGCCTGTATTCTGCGAACCCAGACTATGAGTTGATGAGACCGATGCTGGGCGCCTTTATGCAGAGTGGTCCTGACGTGGAGATCGTTGATGGTGAAATGTCCCAAGTCAGCTTCGATGCAGAGGCGAAGACTGCCACGATCAAGATCGCCGATGAGCTCACCTGGTCCGATGGCGTACCCGTCACCGCAGATGACCTAGAATGGCAATACCTTCTGATCGCACATCCAGATTACACAGGTGTACGATATGACGATGACTACCGCAATGTAGTCGGAATCGAGGAGTACAACGCCGGGGAAGCAGAGACCATCTCTGGTCTATCAAAACCAGACGACAAGACCCTCGTGATTCAGTTTAAGGAATTCACACCCTCCATTTCATGGGGTGCAGGTCTACCCTATAACCCAGAACCCGCCCATGTCCAAAAGGACATCCCAGTTGCAGAATTGGAAACTTCCGATGTCGTACGAAAGACTCCACTGGCATGTGGACCTTTCATGATGAGCAATATCGTTGAAGGGGAGTCCGTAGAATATGTTCCCAATCCACATTGGCCCTTTGAAAAACCAAAGGTAGAGCGTATCGTCATGACGAGAACTCCGTCGGATACCATCGTACAAGCGATCAAGAGTGGTACCTTCGACATCATCGATGGCGTCAGCGTGGATGCATATGAAGAATACAAAGATCTATCCAATATTCAACTATTGAGCACAATGAGCAGAGCTTATGGATATATCGGATTCAAACTCGGTAAGTGGAATGCAGATACCGAAGAAGTAGAAATGGATCCAAATGCAAAGATGGCAGATGTGGAGCTGCGTAAAGCAATGGCCCATGCCATGAACAATGATGAGATCGCAGAAGTGTTCTACAATAGCCTGCGCTATACGGCGAACACATTGATCACACCTTTCCACTACAATTTCCATGATGAGACCATCCCACCTTACGAGTTCAATCCCGATAAGGCAATGGAAATCCTAGATGCAGCTGGTTATGCAGATGTGGATGGCGATGGCTTTAGAGAAGACAAAAATGGCGAACCACTGGTGATCAACTTCGCTTCCATGGCCGGAGGAGAGATCGCAGAGCCTTTGGCTACAGCCTATATCCAATACTGGCAAGACATCGGACTCAATGTCCAACTGACAGGTGGAAGACTCCTCGAGTTTAACGCTTTCTATGAGCAAGTCCAAAATGATGACCCAGAGATTGATATCTTCATGGGCGCTTGGAACACAGGCTCTAATCCAGACCCAGTCGGACTTTATGGCCGAAAAGCAGAGTTTAACTTCTCTCGTTTCGCATCGGATGTAAATGATGCAGCCCTTGCTAAGATCGCATCTTCGGATGCCCTAGAAGCTATGTTGGCTGGAGATAAAACCGTCCTCTATGGAGCCTACTCCGATTGGCAAAAAGAGATGCAAGAGGAAGTGCCTGTAATTCCCACCCATTACAGACTGCAGTTGAGTATCATCAACAACCGCGTAAAGGCATATGACATCAGTCTAGTGACAGACTTTAGTTGGGAAAATATCGAGCTTCTGTCCGACACCCCGGAAGTTGCTCAGTAATAGAGTGCAAACACCCTGCTTCGGCAGGGTGTTGTTTTGTAAGAGCCTCTTGAGCCCTCGATTGTGGTCGTGATATAATCATTGCATAAAACAGGGAGGGAATATGGCGGACTTTATTAAGGCATTCTTATTGATCTTCTTAGCGGAGATGGGGGACAAGACGCAGCTTTTGGCCTTCGCCTTTGCGACCCAATACAAGACGAAACAGGTGCTCCTCGGTGTGATGCTCGGCTCCTTTCTAAATCACGGCATCGCCGTGGCCTTTGCACAGCTGATCTCCAGCTTTGCCAATATGGACTATTTAAAAATCATCGCAGGATTGATGTTTTTCATATTTGGGATCCTCTCTTTCAAGATCGACTATGACGATGAAGAGGAGGAAGAGGGAAAGGGTAAGGGTTTGGATCCGGTGGCTACAGTCGCTCTGGCCTTTTTCGTCGGAGAGCTGGGAGACAAGACCCAGTTGACGGCGATGACATTGGGATTGGAATCCCAGCTGCCCTGGATGGTGCTGGCGGGCACCACCCTCGGAATGGTCCTCGTCAGTAGCTTGGGCATCGTCGTCGGTCGCGTCATGGGAAAAAAGATCCCCGAAGTGACCATGAAACTCATCGCCGGAGTGGTGTTCATCCTCTTCGGATTTACTTCCCTGCTCGGCACAGTCCGTTTGGGATTATTGGATATGAGGATCTTCATCGGGATTCTCATCGCAGTTACCACCGCGGTTGTCTTCGTATTTTATCGAAACGGGATCAACCGAGGCATACAAAGAGCCGCGATTCTCGAAAGAGCTCTGGCAAGATGTCGCCATTGCCGCGTCCATTCCTCCGAATGCCAGGTTGGAATGGATATCGAAGCGGCGACAAAGGACTATCTGGGGGCAGATATTCGGTATTTGGGAAACCTTATCCGGTTCTTTGAAGACATGAAGGCCGTAGACCCAACCAAATCGGCAAAAATATCTGGGAAATTCGATCCAGGGAATTGTTAGGAGATGCATATGGAAAAACAGGGACAAAGCCCTAACGGAATTCGGCTGCTGCTCTTTACGACACAGGGCTGCTGAGTCAGTCGAGATGCCCCGGAGCGGGTACAGAGGAGATTTCCCGATATCGAACTGGTAGTCCTAAAAGAGGCTGAAAATCAGGAGTTAGCGGGACAAAATCTCATATTTGCCTTTCCAACTCTGATCTTGGAGATGGATGGCAGAGAAGTTCATCGAGAGAGCAGGATAATGGACTTGGAGAGGTTAGGAGAAGTCCTCTCCTTTTACCAAGAGATGCGATCTCAGCGAGAAGGAGAATAATAAGAGGTCGACTGAAAGCCCACCGGGTTCGCCGTCGACCTTTTCTTATGATAAAATGGGACAAAGGACTTGAAGGAGATCAATATGCTACGAATCATCCTCTCACGGGATAATGAAATGAATACAAAAGAGATTTACGCCTCCATTCATAGAGACCTTAAGAAAAAGAGGCAGGCTTATCTCTTTGTGCCGGAGCAGTATACGCTGCTCAGCGATATCAATCTGATGAATGCCCTTGGATTAGATGCAATTCTCGACGTCAAGGTAAAGAGTTTTTCCGGCTTTTCTAGGGAAGTGCTATCCGAAGTAGGGGGGATCAAGCGCCGCGTCCTAGGGGAGTCCGGCCGGTCTATGCTAATCCGTGGAATCCTGCAGGATCTGGGGGATCAGCTTAGCCTATATGCCTCTGATTCTATGACCACCGGAGGAGTCCAAGAGATCTTACGGAGCATCGATGAACTGAAGAATGAGGGAATATCCGCCGAGAGGATCGTGGAACTGTCCGAAGAGGAGTCCCTGCCAAGTACGCTTCGAGAAAAACTCCTGGAGATCGCCCTCATTTTTCAAAACTATGAGAAGAGGATCCAGGGGAAGTATTTGGACGGGGCGGATCGTCTGCATCTACTCGCAGAAAAGTTGGAGTCTGCGTCCTATCTCAGGGACATCCATTTTTATTTGAACTCTTTTCACGATATGAACCAGAGAGAGATCCAGGTGCTCCAAGGCCTGCTGGATTTGGGTTGTCATTTGAGTGTCGCACTCACCCTGGATCCAAAGCTATTAAATTCCCCTCGGCTGGAACAGTTGGGAGACGGTGAGCTATTTGCCACCACCTATGGTTTCTTTCAAAAGCTATTGGGCCTCACGCAGGATATACAGATCCAAGGGCTCACACCAGAGAGATCCGGAGAAATTATCCACCTAGCGGACAATCTCTTTTCCTATCGCCCAGAGACCTTAGAGATTGCTACACAAAAAGTACAACTTTTTCAGGGAAATCGCACGGAGGAAGAGGGGGACTATATCGCAGAGACCATCCTACGACTTGTGCGAAATGGGGGATATCGATTCCGAGATATCAGCGTGATCACAACCAGTCAAGAGGAATATGGGCCTTATCTGGAGAGGGCATTTCAGCGAGAGAGGATCCCCTATTTCTTAGATCAGAGAAAGCCCTATTTCGAAAACAAATTGACCAAGATTTTGATCTGCATCCTGAACCTTCGAGCGAGAGAGCTCGTGGACGAGGATGTGCTCTACTTCGTGAAATTCGGTTTTTTGGACCTCCCCTCTGAGGAGATCTTCACCTTTGAAAATTATATCCTCAGAAGGCGCATCCATGGAAATATGTATTTCAGAGATGAAGTCTTCCAGATGGAGCCGGGTTTTTTAGAACTACAGCGCCCATCTACACAGGAACGGCTCCTCTCAGAATTGGAGATGGTCAACCGAATTCGCAGCCAGCTACTGGAGCTGATCGGAGATTATTTTTTGGGATCCCATGTTAAAAAAGGGGCTATTGACCATGCACGAGAGCTCTATGCCCTATTGATGAAACCCAAAATCCTGGAGACCTTGGGGAATCATATCGAGAAGCTGTCTCATATAGAAGCCATCAGGACGGAGAATGAACAGGTCTGGGAGATGTTTATATCCCTTTTAGAGGAGGCGGCTGAGCTGACGGAATTCGTGCCCCAGCAGATGAATGGCAGGGAATTTGCCCAGCTCCTCTTGGATGGCATGCAGGAGATGTCCATCGGGATCATTCCTCCATCCCAGGACCAAGTGGTCATTGGAACGGTGATGCGAACCAGAGCCAATCAGACAAAAGCCCTCTTCCTAGCGGGAATGAGTGACTCCTTTTTGCCCAAAAAGCGCCAGATGACTTCTCTTTTAAGTGATGGAGAGAAGGGATTATTGGAAGAGCATGAAATGCATCTGCCGAAGGAGGAGCAGCGGATGGAGCAGGAGGAGATGATGGCGATTTATTCCCTCATACAAAAAGCAGAGGACCGGCTTTATCTCTCTGTCTCCAATCGGACCACAGCAGGGGAAAACCAGCGCCCGTCCAGATATTTTACGAGTGCCCAGGAGATTTTACCAGGTGCTCTGATGCAGACCCAGGACAAAATGTTTCAGGCAGGGGCATTGTCTCTGGGGCATCCCATCCGTCAACTCCTGACGGATTTGCGAACCGTCTTAAGGGATGGGACGGGTCAGTTGTCCCAGATGAGCGCTCAGCTCTATGCCTATCTCAGTCAGACTGGAGCCTATGAGGATCTTTTAACTGCCATCGACCGAGGGAATAGCGGATCCACAGCCCGTAAGAAGCTGGATCCACAGCTCGCAAGGGCCCTTTATGGGGGTATGCCCAGCGCCTCCGCCTCTCGCATCGAGGACTTCAATGCATGCCCATATCGACATTTCATACGCTATGGCCTGCATCCCCACGAACCGGAAGAATTTGATCTGGAGTATAGGGAATTGGGTACATTGGTTCATGGGGTATTGTCCCAGATTCTGGAGCTCTATACCCAAGACCCCAATCCCTTTGCAGAATATTCCGACATGGACTTCGAAAGATTGATCGATGCGTCTTTCGAGCAAGAACGTATACGAATCACAGATGAGAGGCGAGCCCATAGTCCTAAAAATCTGTTGATCTTAGATTTGGCCAAAAAACTCATCGGAAAAGGTGCCAGACATGTGACCCGTCAGTTATCCGCCGGCGAGTTTCGACCCATTGCCCTAGAACTGCCTTTCGGGAACAACAGGGGAATCCCTGCGGTATCTTTCGACATTGGGGGGCATAGGGTTCTGCTCGAGGGAGTGATTGATCGGGTGGATGGAGCCAGGCTCGATGGACAGTTCTATGTCAGCGTCCTAGACTATAAGACGGGGGGCAGGCTCTTTGACAGAGAAAAGGTAGAGGCAGGCCTGGAATTACAGCTTCTCTTGTATCTCCTCGCCGTTCTGAAGGGAATGCAGGGCGCCCTGCCCGCCGGGGTATTTTATTTACCCCTGCGGGACGAACCCCTGAATTTGGATACGGCAGATGGGTCTGCCATCGCCAAAAAATCGGAGGAGAACTATTTGCTCAGCGGTATTGTTCGAAGGGAAGAGCGGGTACTCGAGGCATATGATCGGGATATTTTTTCGAATAATTCCGTGCTGCGATTGACGGGGCGCGCCCGAGATCTGATGTCAAAGGAAAACCTAGTGGATGCAGAGGATTTTGATCAGCTTTTAGAAGGGGTCTACCTCGGGGCAAAAGACAGCATACAAGCCCTATTAGATGGAGAAATCTCCGCCTACCCCTATGCCATGACCACAAATGATTTTGCCTGTGTGCACTGTCCCTACGCCTCGATGTGTCGTTTTAAAGAGGCTGGGGATCGTAGATATCGCTATGTGGGGAAGGCGGCGCAAAAGCCAAAGGAGGATCCGGAAGATGAGTGATTTTCAATATACTCCCGCCCAATATCAGGCGGTATACACAAGGGGGACGAATCTGTTGGTGTCGGCTGCCGCCGGATCTGGAAAGACCATGGTATTAGTGGATCGAATCCTCAGCCTGATGATCCAGGAGCGAGTGGAGCTGAAATCCATGTTGATCGTCACCTTCACCAATGCAGCAGCTGCGCAGATGAAAGATAAGATTCGGGGAAAACTCGAAGAGGAGATCCGAGGGGCAGAGGAGCCAGACCCCTTTTTACTCCGTCAACTTCGAGAGATCAATAGCGCGCAGATCTCGACGATGCATTCCTATTGTATGGATCAATTGCGCAAATACTATCAGTATTTACAGATCGATCCGAATTTTCGCATCACCCGCTCTGCTCAGGAAGCCGTCCTGCGCCAGGAGGCCATGGATGAGGCTTTGGAAGGGGAATACAAAGAGAGGAAAGAGGATTTCGTAGCACTACTCAAGGGTTATGGAGGCCGAAGGGGAGAAAAGCTCCCCCAACTCCTGGAGGATCTATACTACCGGATACAGGCTCAGATCGACCCCTTGGGCTGGCTGAGGGATCAGGTCGAACTCTACCGAAAGGCGGCAGAGGATCAGACAGCGGATCTGATACGAGGGGATTTGATGGGAGAGATCCAAACACAGCTCCTAAGAGCAAGGGATCGACTTCAAGAGGCTCTGACCATTGCAGAGTCCCCGGGAGGTCCATCTGCCTATGGAGACAATCTAGCGCGGGAACTTGAGCAGTTGAGGGCTTTAGAGACTGACTTGCTGAGCCTATCACCCCAGACTGCCCTCGAGAGAATCCAGCAGATCGAATTTGCCAGATTAAAGCCTGCAAAAGAGGCCGATGAGGACAAGAAAAACGCTGCGAAGGACTTGAGAGATGCCGTCAAGAAGGATTTGAAGGCCTTGCTGCAGGATCTGGGCGAAAAGAGCCCTGAGCGCATCCTGAGGGAGTTCGTCCTCAGCCACGGCTATCTAAAGACCATTTATCGGATACTATGTCATTTTGATCAGCTCTTCGAAGGGAAGAGAAGAGAGCAGCGAAGTCTGAATTTCTCCGATGTGGAGCATCTGATGGTGCGCCTCTTAGAGGAGGAGAATATCCGTGAGCAGATCCGATCCGGGATTTCCTATATCTTCTTTGACGAATACCAGGACATCAATCCCCTACAGGAACATATCATCGAACAGATCCAAGGAGAAGAGAATTTGTTTTTCGTCGGCGACATCAAACAGTCCATCTACAGTTTTCGCCTATCGGATCCAAGGCTATTCACCGCTCGATATGGCGATTATCAGCGAGATGGAAACAGGGGAACAGCCGTTGACCTCTCCCACAATTTTCGAAGCGCCCCGTCCATTCTGGAGTATTGTAATCGGATTTTCTCAGAATTGATGAGTGAGGATTTGGGAGAAATCGACTACAGACAGCCAGGCCAAGCCCTAATACCAGGAAAGGCAGAGGATGGAGAGGGAAATGGGGTTAAGCTGCTCTTAACGGAAGGGATCGGCAGTCATCCTGGGGATCAACTCAGCCCCAATGCCGTCGCCATTGCAGAGGAAATCCAGCGATTAGTGGAAGGGGGCTATGCGTATCGAGATATTGTACTATTGATGCGTTCGGTCCGCTCCAAGATCAGCGGCTACGAGGAGGCCTTTGGGGCATATGGCATTCCCTATTTTTCTGATACCAGTACCGTTCGTTTGACGGATATCGAAGTCTCCACCTATATCGATATGCTCCGCATCTTGAACAACGAAAAGAATGATCCAGCCCTGATCACCGTCCTACTCTCTCCAATGGGTCGCTGTTCCGAAGAGGACTTGGCAACCATCCGCGCTGCGAATCGGGAGGGCACATTCTATGAGGCCATCGTCTCCTATTCTCAAACCGCTGCGGAGGGGGATCCCATCCTACATGATCTCCGGTCATTTCAGAGTCGGATCGCCAAATACCGGGAGGATCTCCTCCAGATGAGCCTGGCAGATTTTGCCATCTATTATGCAGAAGACAGTGGCTATATGGCCTTTTTGGAGGTTCAGCCGAAGGGGCTCAATAAAGTGGAGAATCTGAAGGCCTTTTTACAGAGGGTACAAGAATACGACCAGATCTCCCATACGGGGCTAGTGGGCCTGCTAAAATACGTGGACAAGCTCCTCCAAATGCCGGGGGATAGCTTGGAGCCCTCTCAGCTATTGGGGGACGAGGATGATGTGGTCAGAATCATGTCCATCCATAAGAGCAAGGGGCTGGAATTTCCAGTGGTCTTCTTGTCTGAGATGCAGTCCCGCTTTCATATGATGGATCTGAATGGCCCATTGATCTTGGACAACCAGTTGGGGATCGGAATGAATGTCGTCGACCCTAAGCTGGATATTAAATATGACAGCTTGCGCAAAATGCGAATCAGAGGACAATTGAGGCGAAGCATTCGATCCGAGGAGGTGCGCCTCCTCTATGTTGCCATGACTCGGGCGATCGAGAAGCTGATCCTCGTGGGAAGCGTGAAGAGTCTAGGGGACTATCTGGAGGGGAAAGCTGCAGAACCACTGGGACTGAGTTTGGAGAAATCCTCGAACTTCTTGGACTGGGTATGCAGCATTGCGGCGAAGGATCCACAGCTATGTCCAGTGGAGGGGTCCATAGGAACTTCACCTTATTCGGTCCTTCTGTGCGAATATGAGCCCCTATCGACCCAAAGGGAGACCCCGATCCTGGGAATCGAGATGGAACCTGAATTGAAAGACGAAGCGAAGCTCTACTTCGATCGTCGATTTCATTATCAATACCCCCATCAGGAGGACACAATTCTCCCCTACAAGAAGACGGTCTCGGAACTGACCCAGAGAAATCAGACAAAGTCCCTTGATCTAGCGGATTTTCCCTTCTATTTCTCGAGTCAAGCCAGCAGCCGAGGGATTGGTGAGCGGATCCCTCGCTTTCTCCAGGGCATCCGGGATTTTACAAAGGCAGAGATCGGCTCGATCACGCACTTCGTCCTACAGAATATCTCCTTGGCCAGACATGATCCCCAAAGCGTAGATGTTGAATTGGACCGACTGGTCTTTCAGGAGTTGTTGACTCCAGAGGAGCGCATCGTCATCGTGACAGAGCGGATCGCAGCTTTCTTTTCCAGTGACCTGGGAGAGAGGATGATGAGAAGTAGCGAAATCCGCCGGGAGACCTCCTTCACCATGCGAGTGACCGATCCAGCCGATGGAAGGGAGATCTATGTAGATGGGCAGATCGATTGCTATTTCCTTGAAGAAGGTGGCTATGTACTCTTCGATTTTAAGACGGACGCCCGAATCGATCCGGAGAAATACCGGATGCAACTGGATTTCTACCAGCGAGCCCTAGAACTGGCTACGGGGATTCCAGTTAAGGAGAGATATCTCTACTGGACGGAGTTTTCAGAGGCGAGTCCGGGATAGTATTGCGCATCCGGCTCAGGTCAGATATAATAAATCTAACAACAAAACCAAATACCTATGGCACTGGGGGTGCTGGGCTTGACCCGGCTGAGAACGTGAACGTAACCCCGATACCTGAACTGGATAATACCAGCGTAGGAAAGTGGCTTATTTAAGCACCCTATGCTCATGGTATGGGGTGTTTTGTTGTAATACGGTTTTGGAGGTAGAAATGGACAGAAACAAACTCAGAATGATGGTTGAAGGGGGCATTATGATCGGCTTGGCAACCGCTCTCAGTATGATCCGACTCTTTAAGATGCCCCAGGGCGGCTCAGTGACGGCGGGCTCGATGATTCCCATCCTGCTATTTGCAATGCGATGGGGCACCGGTAGAGGGCTGGTCGTTGGGACTCTGTATGGACTGATACAATTTATTATGGATCCGTTTATGGTCTCTCCGATCCAATTACTATTGGATTATCCCTTGGCCTTTGGCTCCTTGGGCTTAGCAGGCATCGCCAGGGGACATTTAAACAATGCGAAGACTCGAATGGGTTGGGTCCTCGGTGCCTCCTTTTTGGGGATGCTGGGGAGGGCAGTCTTTCATGTGCTCTCCGGGGTGGTGTTCTTCAGCGAATATGCGGGCACGATGAATCCCTGGTTCTACGCCATCCAGTACAATGGCAGCTATATGGGCGTCGAATTGGTCATCTCGACCATCCTATTGTATTTGATCTGGAACCCAATACAAAAAGCGGCGCCAGTGCCAAATATTTAACCGAATTCCAATAGAAATAGAAAGCAAAAGTACCCAGGTCTGTGACTTTATCAGACCTGGGTACTTTTATTGGGATTTCATGAATACGAAAAAAGAGATTCTATCTGGGGGATCCACTGGCAATATGATACAATGGAGCTATCAAATTCAACAGGAGGAATTATGAAAAAGATCAGTTTCCTACTGGTACTCTGCATCCTGGCGACCACGGTTGCCACTGCAGCACCGATCAGAGACCGGGACATAGAGCGGATATCTGGGGCAAATCGGGAGCAAACCGCGGTCCAAATCAGCACAAAGAGCTATTCTTCCAGTCAAGTCGCAATCTTGGCAAATGGCACACAATACGTGGACGCCTTGGCGGCATCGACCTTGGCTAATATACTACAAGCCCCCATCCTATTGTCACAGAGAGATGGGGTAGATGGAGGGACAAAAGCGGAGCTGGCGCGATTGGGTGTAAAACAGATCTATCTATTGGGCGGGGAGAATACCCTGAGCGCAAAAGTTGAACAGCAGCTGGAGTCACAGGGTTATCAGGTGCAGCGAATTGGTGGTCAGGATCGCTACGAGACTTCCTTCAAAGTCTATGAAGAGATTGTAAAGCATGTGGAAGTCTTCGAATTGTTAATCGCCGCCAATGAAGTGGATGCCCTGGCATCAAGCCCTAGAAGGGGCGCAGAGATTCCGCTGATCTTGGTCAATCGCAACCATCCCTCCCAAGCGGTCATCGACCTGCCCTTTGAAAAGACAGTGATCGGTGGCGAGATGCAAATCGACCAAGAGCTATATCAAAAATTAGGAGCAAGTAAGCGGATCAGCGGTAGCAACCGCTTTGAAACAGCAGTCAAATTAGCGGAGGGACTCCCTGCGAGTCAGATCTTTCTGGTCAATGCCAGGGAAATGGTGGATGCCTTTACTGCCTCTTCTTTGATCCACCGCTCGAAGGGGATCCTCCTATTGAGCGATTCAGAGGAAGTGGAAGCATTTACTCGAGAGAAGATCCAAAGGACCCCAGATGCCAAGATCATCTTGGTCGGAGGAGAAAAATCTCTGTCGGATTATGTCTTGACGGGGAAACCCGCCTCATTAGAGCCAGTGCCCAGAGGCACTCATATCTCCAGAAACGCAGACGGTAGCTTGAATATCAATACCGATTACTTCTGGGGACTCAGTGGCTATGGTACAGAGTGGTGGTTCCGACCGGCAGAGTCGTATTATCAGGGGATCAAGACGACCATTGACGAGGATAAACAGGTCCTACTCAATCGCTATAATAGTTTATGGCAAGCCCCGTCCACTGGCACCAAGACCGTATATCTGACCTTTGATGAGGGTTATGAATATGGATCAAATACGTCCAAACTCCTGGATACCCTGAAGGACAAGAATGTGAAAGCGACCTTCTTCATCACAGGTCAGTTTATGGACCAAAGTCCGGAACTGGTCATTCGCATGGCCCAAGAGGGACATCTCATCGGAAATCACTCCGTCAATCACAAGAGGGGATCAGAGGTGGCGCAGAGCTCCATCACTGCATTTATTCAGGACTATGACCCTTTGAATGCGAAATACGCGGCCTTAACAGGACAAAAGCTCTCTAAGTATATGCGGCCTCCCTACGGGGACTATAGCGAGCGGACCCTGGCCATCCTCCACGAGCTGGGATATGTGCCGGTGCAGTGGAGCTTTGGGTATCATGACTGGGATGTAAACGACCAGCCGAGTTATGCCCAAGCCATAGACCAAATCATTCGCCAATTGCACGATGGGTCCATCCTTTTGCTCCATACCGTGTCCAATACCAATGTGGCGATCATGCCCGATCTGATCGACCGGATCCAAACGGCAGGTTATCAGATCGAGACCTTAGACAAGATCCCATTAAGCAGCGAATAAATCGAATACGCAAAGAGGCGCAGCATTTTTCTTTAGGGGAAGATACTGCGCTTTTGTTTGAGCCCCTTTCAAATCTAACACTCGAAGAGATTGGAATCTAGACACTTTGCCTCTTTTTTACAAGGAAGTAGTATAGAAATAAAGAAATTTGTTTGTGGTTCTCGCAGATGTTGTGGTACAATAGAAGAAAATTTGAGGAAAGGTGGGAAAAAACGTGCACAAGAAGCTATTTATACCGGGACCAATCGATGTACAAGAAGATGTCTTGGCCAAGTTTGCTACACAGCAGATCGGCCATAGAGGTGCGGAGGCCTCCCGTCTTCAGCGAACGCTGGAGGAAGGTCTGCAAAAAGTCTTCCAAACAGAGAATAGGATTCTGATTTCGACTTCATCTGGAACGGGTTTGATGGAAGGTGCTGTACGCTCTTGTACCAAAGAACGAGCAGCCGTGTTTTCCTGCGGTTCCTTTGGAGACAAATTCTACAAGATCTGCAAGCTAAACGGCATACCAGCGGACAAGTACCGTGTGGAGATGGGAGAAGCCATCACTGCGGACTATGTTCGAGAGAACTTGCTAAAAGGCAAGTATGACCTGATCACCCTGCAGCACAATGAGACCTCTAGCGGCCTGACCAATCCCCTTGGGGAGATTATGGCCATGATGAAAGAGGAGTTTCCGGAGATAATAACCGTGGTAGACGCAGTCAGTTCCCTGGGTGGGATGAATATTCCCCAGGACGAGTGGGGCATTGACATCCTGATCACTTCTTCACAGAAGTGTTTTGGATTGCCGGCAGGCATCTCCTTTGCAGGGGTTACCGAGAGATCCATCGAAAAAGCACGCACCATTGAGAACAGAGGGCTTTATTTTGATTATGTGACCTTATACGATTTCATACTTAAAAAAGATCAATACCCCTCAACTCCAACACTGCCCCATTATTTTGGACTGGAGTACCAATTGGAACGAATGGAAGCAGAGGGACTGGAGAATCGATTCAAGAGACATCATGAGATGGCCCTTGAGGTGCAAGCTTTTGCAAAGAAATACTTTGCATTAAAAGTCAAAGATGAAAAATATCTCTCAGATACCATCACCTGTGTCGAAAACACCAGAGGATTGAATATCTCTGAGGTAAACAAATTGCTAGAACCCAAAGGATATATTATCGCCAATGGATATGGAGACCTGAAGGATGTGACCTTCCGCATCTCCCATATGGGCGATTACACCGTGGAAGACGTACGTGGCCTATTGGATGCCATGATCGAAGTATTGGGATTGGAGGCATAGAGATGGCAAAAATTCTAATTACAGATGGCATGGACCAAGAAAAAGCCCAAGAACTCAAGGAAATGGGCCATACCCTCATCGAGGAAAAAGTGAGCCCCGAAGAGCTCTTAGAGCGAATTAAAGAAGTCGATGCAGTCATCATTCGGTCTAGAACTAAGATCACGAAGGAAGTCGTTGACGCAGCTGTAGCAGGTGGACAATTAAAAGTGGCCATCCGTGCGGGAATTGGACTGGACAATATCGACGTAGCCTATGCAACAGAAAAGGGCATCGCCGTATACAACACACCCAACTCCAGCGCCAACTCCGTAGCGGAATTGGCATTGGCGCAGATGATCAATATCGCAAGACATATTCCATTGGCCAATGCGGAGATGGAAGACGGTGCTTGGAACAAGTCCAAGTACAGCGGAGTTGAGATCATGGGCAAAACTCTGGGACTGATAGGATATGGACGCATTGCCAAATCCCTAGCCGACAAAGCAGAGGCATTGGGCATGAAAGTTGTCTTCACGGACATCGGCGAAGTCGAACCCAATGGCAGACAAAAAGTCACCATGGACGAGCTTTTTGAACAGGCGGATTTCATCTCCCTGCATATTCCTGGGGGACAGGGGAACTACCACCTGATCGATGATGAGCAATTTAATAAAATGAAGGACTGTGTCTATCTGGTTGACTTGGCCAGGGGCGGCGTCGTCAGTGAAGAAGCCCTCCTCCGTGCACTGAATTCCGGAAAGGTGAAGGCAGCGGCACTGGATGTCTTCGAAGAGGAGCCCACAAAGAACATGGAGCTCGTATGCCATCCCAATGTGGCGGTTACGCCCCATATTGGCGCAGCGACAGCGGAGGCACAAAAACGAATCGGAGAAGAGATCGTCCAGATCATTCGCGAGAATTTCTAATGGTAAAAATCAAGGCGTTTCCAGCGGTTCGACCGAGTTATCAAGAGGCAGAGGCGATTGCAGATCATCCCTATGACGTGGTCTCCACAGAGGAAACGAGAGCCATCTTGCAGGACAATCCCCGTAGCATCTTAAAAGTGGATCGGGCGGAGTCCACCTTAGATGGCGTGGCCTTCGATGATCCCATCGTATATGAAAAGGCGAGAGCTCTCCTGGAGGAGATGATCCAGAAGGGGGAGCTGGCCTTTGATGATCAGGAGAACCTCTATCTTTACGAACAAACCTTCCGTGGCCGTGTCCAAAGGGGGTTAGTGGGGTTGTCCTCTGTACAGGATTATCTGGAAGGCATCATCCGCATCCACGAGAAGACCATCCCCGCGAAGGAAGCCGATCGTACCAATCACATCGATCGCACTGGCTTTCATATCGGACCCATCTTCTTGATCTATCGGGCTAGCGAACAGATCAAAGCACTATTAGATCAAGGAGTAGAAGAGGGAGAACCGATCTTTGATTTTGTAAAGTACGAGACCAGACATCGAGGTTTTCGCATTCCCAATCCAGCTGCTTTCATTGAAGAATTCCAAAAGCTGGATGCCATCTATGTAGCCGACGGACATCATCGCAGCAAATCCGCTGTCAATGTATTCGATAGGGATCAGCAGTCGGGCGTGATCAGGGAATCTGACTATTTTCTCTCCGTGGCTTTCCCATCGGACGAAGTGAGCATTTTGCCCTATCACCGATATCTGCGGAGCTTGAAGGGACTTGAGTTTTCGGACTTTCTCTCGCAGATGGAGAAGTTCTGCGAGATTCAGCAGCTGTCTGCATTCACAGAACCTCTGGCAAAATATCAGATTACCATCTATGCCGATGGACATTCCCATCGTCTTACATTGAAGCCCGAGTACAGAGATCCAGACCCACTTAGAGGACTCGATGTCTACAACCTGCAGAGGATCGTATTAGAGGGCATCTTCCATATGGGAGACCCGCGCCTAGATCCCGATATGGAGTTTATCGGAGGAATTCGCGGGCTGGACTATCTGAAGGATCTGGTAGACCAACAGGGCGGTATGGCAATTGCCATGTACCCGACGGATATCCAAGACCTACTCGCAGTTGCCGATCGAGGGGATCTAATGCCCGCAAAGTCCACCTGGTTTGAGCCAAAACTGTTAAATGGCCTATTCTTGCATAAGATGTAAAAACAGGACCCCTTTTGTGATGAGGGGTCCTGTTTTATATGGTTTAGACCATTTTAGTAGCTATTCTTTGCCAGCTTCGCTGTTCAAGTAGTCCAGAGTGAATTGAACATGGTAGGCAGCACCGAGCTTTAATGCATCTTCGTCTACCTTGAATCGCTCATGATGCGGGAAGTAAATAGCTTCGATGTCCTCGTTGTAAATCCCTAAGAAGGCATAACAACCGGGGGCATGCTGCAGATAATAGGGCATGTCTTCAGAACCCATGCTTCTGGCAAATTCGACTCGCTTATCTGCACCGAAGATCTTATATCCGGCTTCTTGTGCCAGTAGCGAGACTTCTTCATCATTGTATAAGCTCAAGGCACTCTCTTGGATATCTACATCTACTTTGATCTCATACATATCTGCGATGGCCTGGGCGTGCCGACGGATGCCAGCGTGCAATGCTTCCCTGGCCTCTTCATCAAAATAGCGCATAGAGATATCGACTTCAGCATACTTAGAAATAATAT
The DNA here is from genome assembly GCA_030538075.1 of Tissierellia bacterium. GTDB lineage: Bacteria > Bacillota > Clostridia > Tissierellales > Peptoniphilaceae > JAUNUQ01. Next base: position 10,742 of record JAUNUQ010000010.1, on the reverse strand, counting down.
TTGCCTTGGTGCCACCACTAAATCGTCCGACATTGAGTACGCAAGCTTGCTGTGGATCTACATTTTTTGTCACAATACCCTGCAGATCCGTTACGAATAGCGCTGCGGGATGAATGGTATCCTTCGCGAGATTTGGTGCAGAACCATGGCCAGAGACCCCTTCAAATTTGACAAAAATCGTATCGCATCCGGCCATTTTGTAGCCAGGGGTTAAGTCAAAAGTACCAGTGGGCAGATATACCCCTTTGAAGAAGGTGAAGACATGCATACCGAAAACGACATCGACACCTTCCATGCCGCCAGCTTGGACGATCAGCTTAGCTCCAGTAAAGGTCTCCTCACCCTCTTGGAAAAAGAAGCGAACTTCACCGGGAATCTCATCCTTCATCTCTGAGAGGATACGAGCTGCTCCAAGCAGCATTGCCGTATGCGCATCATGACCACAAGCGTGGGCAAGTCCTTCAATCTCAGATTTATAATCAATATCAGCCTGCTCTAATACCGGTAGTGCATCGGTGTCCGCCCGCAGTGCGACGACTTTTCCCTTGCCTTCATTTAGAGTTGCAATCAAGGATGTATTACCGACTTTGCGATAAGAGATCCCCAATTTACTCAGCTCTTCCATCAGTCTCTCCTGAGTGCGTACTTCTTTTCCACTTAACTCAGGATTTCGGTGTAGATCCCTGCGAAATTCGACAATATACCGATCTAATGCCTTGGCTTTGTCTAAAATATTCATCATTTCTCTCTCTTTCGTATTTGTTATGGTATAGAAGATCATTGTGTTTGATCAGAAAGCTGGTCGAACCCATTCAGTCAAAAAATTCATTATTCTTGGTAGATATTCGTCGCATTCGTCTCCTTAGTAAAGAAAGAAGCGACTACGGAGACGACCATTACGACTACAAAAATGAGAAATGCACTTTGGTAACCCTCTAGTGTATTTCCTATGGTATCGAGTTTACCTCCCATCATAACGGGGATGATCGCCGTTCCAGCAAAACCCACACAGTTTACCACTCCGGTCGCAATACCTGGTAGTCTTCTATCGTTACTCTCATTCGACAGAGTCCATGTCAAGGTAAATGCAGTCATAATAAAGCCGAATACGAATAAGAAGATTCCCAATAGGATGGTATTTGGAATATCTACATATAAGAAGATGAGCCATCCGACCAGTGTTAACACTTCACATACGACCAAGACGAGTTTTCTCTTCTTGAGCTTGTCCGACCATCCTCCGATAAACAATCCACCCAATGCAGAACCAATAACAGCTGCAATGATTAAAGTGGCTGATACAGCAGGCGTGTATCCGTATTTTACAGATAGGAAAGAGCCTCCATAGGTACCCAACAGGATGATATATCCCGTATACATTCCAATAAATGCGACGGAGATGATCCAAGTTCTCGGATTACTCAGGACGGATTTTAAAGATTCACCGATGGTCATCTTGGCAGCCGTCTTCGCCGGTGCCGGTCTGCCTTCGAGCTCTTCCATGCTGGGCAAGCCCATCTCGGTGGGATCATTTTTCACAAAAAACCAAGTTATGATTGCAAAGAAAAACATGATCACACCCATGCCGATAAAGGTGGCCCTCCAACCGATCATCTGGGAGACGATCAATAGGGGAGTTTGCGCAAGCAATGCACCTAGGTTTGCTGTTAATCCAATCATTCCCATCATAAATGCCAGCTGCTTTGCATAGAACCAACGGGATTGGATTTTGATAATGCAGACGAATACGACGGATACTCCAACTCCAACTAAAAAACGCCCTAAATATGCCATATATAGATTTGATGAAAACCCGAACAAGATAGAGCCTACAGCTGCTAGGATCGAAAAGTAGGTAACCGTTTTCTTAGGCCCCAGAGTGTCAGCAAAGACCCCCGATGGGATTTGCATGACAAAGTATGCATAGAAATACATAGATCCAATCATGGCAAATTCGGATGCACCAATTCCAAAATCGCTTTCTAACATCGGCCGGACGACCCCTGCCGCCATCCTGTGGAAAGTTACAAAGATGTACATCAGGGCGAGAACACCCCAGATGAGCCATCGATAACTCTCGACTTTCTTTCGCTGTTCTTGTGATACCATAGAATCCCCCTCCTTATTTTTAGATGTCAATGGACATCATATTTCCATAGATAGCAACATATATATTTCACTGTGATGCTTAATTATAGCACAGTTCAATTGATAAAAAAAGGTTTTCTGTAACGATCTGCAATGATTTGATACATTATTTCATATAATTCCCATTAGTAATATATTAGTGATAATTATTAAAGAATAATGCTGTTAAACTATAAATTACATCGATATAAAGATTATTAATAAATGACAATCGCGGATAAAAGTGCAGCTCAAAGGGAATTAAAATGCAAAATTTACCTGCATATTTTATGGTATTATCCTAATGTTGTCTTAGATTTGATATACTCAATTGAATTAAGCATTTAGGGGGATTTATGAAAAAAGGAAAATTACGGAAGATTCTCATCGTCATTCTCTTGCTGTTGGGCCTTAGCTTTTTAGGCTTCTCCTATTATATTGGAGATCAGGTGGTGCAAGGGTCTACACAGCTCGTCACAAATGATCAGACCAGGGAGCTTCCAGACAGCTTTTGGTCTAATTTCGGTGTTGAAAAACAGGCCATTACACAGAGCTATGGCCTGCAGACCGCCTCGATCCCATCGACTTTTCAGGATCATATGATCCCAGCAGATCTCCTCTTTGCGAGTGGCGATCCCACCCAATCGGATCGAGATACGGTCATCCTAGTCCATGGATTAGGAGGAAATCGCGAATCCACTTATCCAATCGCCAATTTCTTTTTGGAGGCAGGATATAATGTGCTCGCATATGATCAGCGGAGTTCGGGGGAGAATACCGCCCAGTACACCACATTTGGAGTTTGGGAAAAGTTTGATTTAATCGACTGTATCAACTATATCAAGCAGAGAGCACCACAGAAGAAGCTCGGTATATGGGGAACCTCGTTTGGAGGGGCGACAGCAGGGCTTGCCGCTGGGTATGAAGACACCGCAGATAAACTGGATTTTATGATCCTGGACTGCCCGGTAGGCAGCATGAAATGGATGATTCGGGAGGAGATGAAGAATTTAGACGCAGGTCTTCCCGCAGATTACCTAGTCCTCTGCGGAGATCTAGTCAATCGCCTGCGTTTCGGCTTCTCCTATGACGACGCCGATGTTCCAGAGGCTATGAAGAAAGTTGAGCTCCCCGTACTCGTCGTCAACAGTAAAATAGACACCGTCACCCCAGAATTTATGGGCAAGGATATCTTTCAAGCCATCAGAGGAAGTGAAAAAGAACTCTGGACCGTAGAAGATAGTTCCCACGCAAATATTTGGATTGATTATCCGGTTGAATATAGACTGCATATGACCAATTTAATCGGGGAGTAGGGGAGAAGTTTTTTCAATAAGAAACCAAGTATATGACAATAGCTCCCTACTCTTTAAAGAGATGGGAGCTATTATCATATGCAAAAATCCATTGATTTTTTTGTCTCTCAGAGGATCATCCTATTCGATATCCGTCAAAAATTCGTATTTCTCTTCCATCGGAATACTCTTTCGGATAATCATGCTGCCGAGGCAGACCTCCTCATCATAGATCACGGCGACTTGTCCTGGTGTGATGCCCTTGACGCCTGGAAAATGGAGTTGATGATTGCCATCTTCGAGTTTTTCGATGGTGATGGGGATGTCCCCTTGGCGATAGCGGAATTTGGCTGTGTAGTCTTTTGTGAGGTCCGGTTCTTTACCGCTGATCCAGTGAGGATCTTCACCATAGAGGCCTATGGCGTAATTGGCTGGGTGCAGTTCTCCTTGGACGACATAGATCTCATTTCGCTTTAGGTGTTTGCCCACGACAAACCATGGCTCTCCACTGCCGCCTCCACCAATGCCGAGTCCCTTACGTTGCCCGATGGTATAGTGGAGTAGCCCGGAGTGCTTACCGACAACTCTTCCCGTATCCACTTCGATAATCTCTCCCGGTTTGGTCAGTAAGAACTGATCCAAAAAGGCATTGAAGTCCCGCTCACCGATAAAACAGATCCCCGTGGAGTCCTTCTTATTGGCATTGATTAGATGATGCTGCTGGGCAATATGGCGCACCTCTGCTTTTTCCAGTTCACCAATGGGGAATAGACTACGGTCCAGAGCCTGACTGGTGATTCTCGATAAAAAATAGCTCTGGTCCTTGTTTTGATCCAATCCACGGAGCAATTGGGAGCCTTCGGGCGTTCGGCGAACTCGGGCATAATGCCCCATAGCGATATAGTCTGCATCTAAAGTCATCGCATAATCTAAAAATGCATTGAATTTGATCTCTTGGTTGCACATCACATCTGGATTCGGTGTACGACCCCTTTCATATTCCCTGAGAAAATACTGAAACACCCGCTCCCAGTATTCCTTTTCAAAATTAATCGTATAAAAGGGAATTCCAAGGGTGCCCGCAGTCATTCGAGCATCCATGGAGTCATCTGTTGCCGTGCAAACTCCATTGGGATCTTTCTCGTCCCAATTCTTCATAAACAATCCGATCACATCGTAGCCTGCTTCTTTTAATAGGACGGCCGACACGGAGGAATCCACACCGCCACTCATTCCCAAGATCACTCTTTTCATAAATATTTAATAAATCCTTTCATTATCTTCTATTCTGGGTATATTATACGCTGTAAAGGCTTTTGCATCAAATGCAGTTTATTCTGGGTCGGTATCCACGGGTATGCGCCATTGCAACCCATTTAAAAATTATGTTATGATAAAGGGGATTTACCGATTCACCATTGTAAATCAGGAGGGAACTATGAAAAAAATAATTCTTCGATTTATCGTCGTCCTACTCATCGTCTATCTGGTAGGGGTGGGCATCTTCACTATGATCACCTTCCCAAATACCTATATAGGCGGGGTAGAAAAAAGCTATGTGCGGATGGAGGATGCCTTTAACCGAAATCCCGAGGCGAGAACACTGATCATCCACGGTAGAAATGGCAAAGAGCTCCAGCTTAAAGCGCTGGATTTCAGCTATACGGAGTCCGTAAAGAGCGGTGAGGTCATCCAGCAGAACCAGTTTCTATGGCCTCTTGCCTGGCTGTCAAAACATGAGCATAACCCAGAGTATAACTACAACTACAGCGAACAACAACTGGAGGATTTTATCGGTGCATCGACTCTGATGCAGGATAATAAGCAGCCACAAAATGCAGTCATCGTCCTACAGGATGACGCATATATCGTTCAGCCTAGCGAACCTGGGGATACATTGATAAAAACCGATGCCGCAAAGAGTATTTTACAGGCTTTTCTAGATGGAAAAGAAGAGCTCACCTTGGATCAGGAATACATGAAGCCGGAGGTGACAGAAGAGGATCCTAGTCTGATTAAAAAAGCGGAAGAAATCAATAAAATCCATAAACTGAAGCTCACCTATAGCTTTGGCGAAGACAAGGAAGTACTGGAAGGCGACCGTCTCCTCGATATGTTCCGATACACTGGAGAGGGCTATGAACCCATTTACGACCAAGTCCACGAATATCTCAGGCAACTCGCCATCAAATACGACACCTATGGACCCTCTAATGAACGAAAATTCATGGCCACGGGTATTGGCGAGATCACAGTACAGGGCGGCATCTACGGCTGGCAGATGGATGTAGAAGAATCCGCAAAAGAGCTAGTGACCGCTCTTATGGCAAGGGAGTCCAAAGAGATGACACCCATCTACCTGAACGAAGGCTTGGAACCGGGACTCAATGATATTGGGAACACCTATATCGAAATCGATCTAAATCGACAGCATCTCTGGTTCTATAAAGGGGGAGAGCTGATCACCGACACCAATATCGTCTCCGGAGATCCGACTCGAGGGGTGGCAACCCCCACTGGAGTAGGCAAAGTATGGTCCAGAGAAAAAGACCGCTCCCTCGTGGGCATCGTCCCAGAGGGCAGCGCCGACTATTCCTCCTATGTGGACTTTTGGATGCCGGTCAATTGGTCCGGCGTAGGGATTCACAATTCCCGCTGGAGAACCAGTTTTGGAGGAGGCATCTACAACGGCAGTGGAAGCTACGGCTGCATTAACCTACCCTATGATCCAACCAAGCTCATCTTTGATAATGTGGAGATCAATACTCCCGTCGTCATTTACTAAAAAAACCCAGATCCGATTATGGATCTGGGTTTTTCTAACACGACAATCAGGTTTGGCAAAAGTTTATTGAGTGGATGAGAGCGTTATCACATATGAAGGCTGGAGGGGCAGAAAGTATGGGTGGAATTGAAAAGAGCGGGAAAGTCCAATCGTTCGGCATTGCTAATCCGTTGTAGATTCGAAGGACATTCGAAAGCTGCTGCAAAATGACGGGATAATATCCAAAGAGATTCTCGCAGAGTGAGGGCTTGCCGTTTTTCGGCTATTATTAAGAAATCATCTTGAGCAGATTAGTATAATAGATGGTGCGAGTGGGGCTTTGGGTCCCTCGACTCGATTTCACAGGATGATCGAGATCTAAAGTTGTCATGGAAGCTTGCTACTTTCCATGGCAACTTTTCATTGAAGTTCTATAAGTTCTTTTATAAAAGAAATTTTGGGTACGTTAATTCCTATAAAAATGGTGGTATAATGATATAACCTTAGTCATTGTAGAATATACCATGGATAATGCTTTTCTTAACGAATCGGAAACCTGTGCTCCAATGGGGCAAAGTGCTTTCGGAGAATTTTCGCCTCCAAGTCTTTAGTTTGTAATGAAAAGTGTCTTTTTGTGTGCATAAATGTTGTCATTGCTAACGAACTGCCAAAGCTCGAGTCTGGCTATACAAAATCTGGTTTGGGGGAAAAATCTATGAACTCTGTTTTCTGTAATAGTATTTTTAAGAATAGCTGCCTACCGATACGCTGTTTAGACAGGATGGATACAGGTGTCCATGTCGTGGATGCTAAGGGTTACAGTATCTATTACAATGAAGCAGCTGAAAAGGTCGATGGTCTGAAAAAAGATCAGATCTTGGGAAAAAGCATGTACACCATGGTCGAGGAAGGAGTTTTTTCCAGATCCGTCGCTTTAGAAGTGATCCGATTGAACTCGGAAATGAGAATCACGCAGAGGGTCAATCAAAGATATGTCTTGGCTACGGGAATCCCCGTTCGTGAGGGACAGGACTTGACTGCGGTCATTGTCTATGTCAGGGATATAGAATCCATCATAAAGCTCCAAGAGCAAGTAAAGGAAATACAGGCTGCCAACCGAGAGATGGCAGAGGACTTGTTAAAGTACAGAGCGGAATACCTGGAAGGGGATCTCATCGTTGCAAAAAGTCCCCAGATGACGAAGATGGTCGAGCTTGCTGACCAGATCGCAAATGTGGACACCACGATTTTTTTGGATGGAGAGACCGGCGTAGGAAAGACGAAGTTTGCCAAGGCGATTCATGATCGATCGTCCAGACAGAAGGGTCCTTTTGTCAAAGTGGATTGCTCTGCCATTCCTGAGACCTTGATTGAATCAGAATTGTTCGGATATGAAGGAGGTTCCTTTACCGGAGCTCTCAAAGGGGGCAAAGTCGGACTAGTCATGGAGGCAAATGGCGGTACTCTTTTTCTGGACGAGGTCGGTGATTTGCCTCTAGCATCTCAGGTGAAGATCTTGACTCTATTACAAGAAAAGACCATTCAGCCCATCGGTTCGGTGAAGAGGGAAACGGTGAACATCCGGGTCATCTCGGCAACCAATAAAGATTTGGAACAGATGATTGAAGATGGGACTTTCCGTGAAGATCTGTATTATCGCTTGAAGGTCATTCCCCTCAGGATCCCACCTCTTCGGGAGAGGCGACTGGATATCGTCCCTTTAATTCAATTGTTCGTCAAGAGGATTAATAACTATTATAACCGGCAGGTTGAAATGACGCCGGAAGCCATCTCCGTTTTGCTGGATTATTCCTGGCCGGGCAATGTCAGAGAATTGGAGAATGTCATCGAGAGATTAGTGGTCACATGCGGTGAAGCTCGACTATGTGCTCGTGATGTTCGAGAGGCATTGAGTAGACGAGGTGCACTGATCAGCCATCATGAATCTTTTAAGGACAAGGTCGAAGCCTATGAGATGGACTTAATAAAAGCGCTTTACGCCCAATCGGATAGTATTAAAGCCATGGCCCAACTCGGTAAAATCAACGAATCAACGCTGAGAAAAAAGATTGAGCGATTCAATCTGGATATCGATTTTACAAAGAAAACTTGAAAAAATGGCAGATGAAATGGAAATTATTCCGATATTAAGACCAGGAAAGTCGGCAATTCTGATGGGGAAGAGAAGATTATTGGAAATAATTCCGAAAATGGGAAAGCAATGGAACCGCTGGAGGTTGAATCCAGCGGTTTTCATCTTGGAACGCGAATTGCATAATACATTATCGTAACAAAATATGACATTGGAGGATGTATTATGACTAAGGAAATCGTTCAACCGGCAACCGCATTTGCTTCACCGAGATTTTGCAATTCTGGAAACTTTATGAGGATGCAGAGATTTGACAATGCAGAGGGATTGGATTTTGCAATCTATGGAATTCCATTCGACACGGCCTGTTCCTATCGTGTAGGTGCACGTTTTGGTCCACAGGCTATTCGAAACATATCCGTAATGATGAAAACCAACAACCCCGTACATGAGGTCAACATTTTGGACTACTTAAAAGGTGGAGATCTGGGGGATGTCAATATCATTCCAGGTTACATTCACCCCACTTATGATGCCATTGAAGCTTTTACCGCTGAAATTCTAGCTGCAGGGGCGATCCCCATTGCCCTGGGCGGAGACCATTCGATCACATTGGGCGAATTACGGGCTGTAGCAAAAAAACATGGTCCAGTCAGTCTGCTCCATTTTGACTCCCATGCGGACATCAATGACGAGGTCTTTGGCGAAAAATACAATCATGGAACTCCCTTCAGACGTGCGATTGAAGAAGGTCTGGTCGATCCCCATAAATCCGTACAGATCGGCATGAGAGGATCCATCTACGATGCTGGAGAATTCAAACTGGCGAAGGATTTAGGTTTGACCCTGATCCCAACCCATAAAGTTCGCGAGATGGGAATTAAAGAGACGATCCAAAAAGCACGAGAGGTCATCGGAGACAATAAAGTCTTTTTGACCTTCGATATCGATTTTCTGGATCCAGCTTATGCTCCTGCCACAGGTACTCCCGAAGTTGGAGGTTACACCTCTTTGGAAGCGATTCAAATCATCAGAGATCTGAAGGGCTTGAACTTTGTGGGTATGGACATCGTGGAAGTCGCACCTCCCTATGACATCGCTGAGATCACTTCTCTATTAGCAGCGAATATCGTATTCGAATTTTTATCGATCTTGGCCATTGATAAAAAAGAGAAGGCAGAATAATTATGTCCGCCGCTCAAAAGGAAGTCTTATCGAAACAGGAGATCCTCGATAGAAATCTAGACCTCGAGGACCTCCCGGTCATCGATTCGTTTTCGATCGCCAATGGGGATGTCCGAATAGGAGCCATAAAATTTGTGATCTTTACCATGATCGCCATTTTTATCTTCTTTGTCCCCATCACCATCGATGGAAAAACCGATATCACTTTTGGACTGATCTATAATGGCTTGCAAAAATTTGCGGGGAACTTTGGGCTCTGGATGATTACTCTGATGGTCGTTGCCACTGCATTATCCTCCGTCTATGGTAAATACATCGCCAAAGAGGGAAAACTCCACGACTATTTCGCAGGAGATTCGATCGTCCATCCGATACTCTATATCATCGGCGCAGTTTTTTGTCTCCTGTATTCATTGACGGCGACGACCTCATTTCAGGGACCAGAGATCATCGTCGGGGCGGCAACTGGTGGGACAGTTATCCCGAGTATCGCCGTGGCGGTCTTTTGGATCATCTTTGTGAGCTCCTTTGCGATGCCCTTCTTGATCAATTACGGGTTCATCGATTTTATTGGCGCTCTGATGGAACCCTTGATGCGACCGATTTTCAAACTGCCCGGTAGAGCTGCGGTCAATGCCATCGTCTCATTCTTATCCAGCTCATCGGTAGGGGTTTTGATCACGAATAAATTGTATAGACGACGAGTTTATACGGAGAAAGAAGCCGTTCTCGTCGCAACGGGATTCTCGGCGGTATCCGTGGGTTTCGCTTACATGGTCATCAAGACGGCAGGCCTACAAGAACATTTTGTCTTTGTCTATCTGTCTTCGGCGGTCGTAACCCTGATCATCTCCGGGATCATCGCTCGTCTACCTCCCTTTAATAAAAAGAGGGATATCTACCTCGATGGACAAGAGCAAACCATCGAAGACATCAAGGCGCAACGATCTGCTGAAGGCGCAGGTGTGCTAAAAACCGGCGTGGACCGAGCGATCAAGAAAGCTTTTATGGCTCCACCCTTGCTCGGTGAGATCAAGGGGAGCTTACTCGACAGTGCAGAAGTCATCCCCAAGGTTGTGACGACGATCTGTGTAATCGGCACAGGCGCAATGATCATCGCAGAAAACACACCCTTATTTGAATGGATGGGCTTAATCTTTTTGCCACTACTCAACCTGCTAAAGGTGCCGGATGCTGCACAGATCGCAGCCTCGTTTCCCGTAGGACTCGCTGAGATGATGCTTCCGGTCCTCTTGATCGCACCATATGTGGATGAGAT
>JAUNUQ010000009.1 GCA_030538075.1 Tissierellia bacterium | reverse complement strand
GTTCCTGCTCCTCAACGGGCTGTCCGTCTAGTAGCACCTCGATATGCAGTCCAGCGATTCCATGCTTGCTGACCTCAGTGAAGGCGAATTCCACATTCCCTAGGTTGAGTTTTTTTAATTCCTCTTGAAACCAATCGCGATCGATGCCCAATCCAAGCAGGGCAGCTAATGTCATATTCCCACTGATGCCTGCAAAGGCATCAAAATATAATACCCTCATATTTCCTCCAATTCTTTAGACCCATGTCCTGATCAATAAATAAATTCTATCTGATTATACCAATTAACCCTAGGAACGGGAAGCTCTCTTCTTGCAGATCTCCCACCAGATGCTTATAATAATAGACATGAAGGGAGGTCCATATGAATTACACAATCCTAAAGCTCATCGCCTCAATTACCATGTTGATCGATCATATCGGCGCTGTCTTCGGTGCTGGCCATCTAGGGTATCTGCCCTATGATCAGACCTTTGTCCTGCGGGCGATTGGCCGCACAGCCTTTCCCATCTATGCCTTCACGATCTCCAATGGTTGGCAGCACACCCGCGACAAAGAGAAATACCTCGAGCGCCTGCTCCTATTTATGGTCCTCTCCCAGGTCCCATTTACTCTATCCTTCTTTAGCCTACAGAGCCTCCATGCGCCCCAACCTATGCCGATGATCCAGGTATCAGAACTGGCAATTCGCGCACTTCTTATCTTGGCTCTCCTTGCTATTAGTTGGTTCTCCGAGCTTTTAATGCGACCAACCCAGCTTATCGCCCTGGGATTTGCCCTGTTTTTATCACAGCAAGAGATCTTCTTGGGCGGCGTCCTCCTCAATAGTCCCAATCACCTAAATGTCTTCTACACCTTAGGCTCTGGGGCCATCGCCTTTGCTGCCATCGATCGAATAGTGGACAATGGGTCCCTACGGATCACTCCAAAGGGGATTCTAGCCGTCCTCACCGCTGCAGGGATCTGCTATTTTCTCTGTGCCCACTCCGATTATGGATATTCTGGGCTGGCTATCGTCTGCGCCTTTTACCTGCTGCGAAACAATCGGCATCTACAGGCCATCGCTGGAGCTATCTGGGTCTTATATACCTATCCCTTCGCTCCAAATCTGATCAGCTTTTCGACCTTCGGTCTACTGGCCATCTTGCTCCTACTGCTTTACAATGGGAAAAAGGGGAGCATGCCCTCCTGGGCACAAAGAGCTTTTTATTGGTTCTATCCCGTACATCTATTCCTATTTGGAATCATTCAGATTCTGCTCATCCAATAGATCACAGAGCGAAGGGCGCCGAAAGGCGCCCCGTTTTTTTGATCCCACTCACCTATTCCCGGTATGCGTTGACATGAGTCCGCTCGACAATATGGCGAATCGTACGGGAGTAATTCTCGTATCTCTCCTCATCCTCTAATAGCAGCATGAACAGGATATCAATCACATATAATACGGAAAACTGGTTATTGATAAACCGCTCCTCTTTGACGAATTCCGCATTCACAACGGGAACATGGAAATCCGCTTCTTTTGCCACAGGAGAATCTGAAGACCCAGTGAAGGCGATCGTATGGCAATTTCTGATCTTAGCCACCTTCATCGCTTCCACGATCTCCTTAGTCTCTCCAGAGATGGAGAGGACGATGACCAAATCCTGCTTTGATAATACCGAACTGTTGATGATCATCTGATGGTATTCCTTGTCCGCTTGGACTTGATAGCCCAATCTCGCCAGACGATACTGGAGTTCCATCGCCGTCAGCCCCGAGGATCCGATTCCATAGATGTGGATAGTTCTGGCCTGATTGATGCGCTCAATAACTTTTTCTAAAGTAGATTGTTTAATAATTTCATTGGAGCGGTCAATGGTCTCTGAGTAGAACTCATAGACATCTTTAAACTTGCCTCCGTGCTTCCCTTGGTTTTCATTGTCCAATTTGGCAATCGCCAGCTTCATCTCCACAAAGTTTCCATATCCCAGCTTCTTGGCCACCTTGGTGATCGTACCGACGGATACCTGGGTCTCCCTCGCTAAGATGGAGATATTGATATTCTTGATATTTGCCCTTTCCTTCAGAATATAGTCGGCGACATAGCGTTCCTTCTTTGTCAGACTATTGTAGTTTTGTTGGATTCTAAGTAATATGTTCATTGGTCATCCTCCCATTCCCCTTGCTATTTGTATATCCCGGCCAAATCTTCGATAGCAATGGGCAAATTCGACGGGAAAAGAGGGATCGGTTGAAATTTGAATCTCGATAACCGGTGAAGCCGATCGATCTTTGTCTTTACCTCGAGATCCTCTATGAACCCCTCCCGGATATACCGGTTGAGGACTTCATATGAAAATCCAAGGACCTCCTCGTCCGTACGTCCCGTCAGACCGTCGGCGGGGAGTTTTGTGATGAATTTGTCATCCAAACCTAATTGCGCACCCAACTGTACCACCTCGTCGGAAGTGAGACTGCCCAGCGGTGCAAAAGCACCGGCAGTATCCCCATACACCGTCGCATAGCCGACCCAGTCCTCTGATAGATTGGATGTGTTGATGACAACGGCATTCTCCAGGGATTGAGCATATCCGTAGAGCATGGTCATTCGAATCCGCGGTGGTATATTGAGTTCAGTTTGGGAGCTAACGGACCCTCTGACTCGTCCTACCTGGTTTACAAAGAAATCATAGGCTGGCTGGATGTCTATGATATGATGGGGAATTTCCAATGCATCGCAGATATCAATTCCATCCTGTAGATCTCCCTGGGAGCCATTCGGCAACATAAGCCCATGTACATTTGCCGAACCCAATGCCTTCACACAGAGGGCAGCGGTAACGGTAGAGTCCTTTCCGCCTGAAATTCCAATGACCCCTTGCGTCGCTCCGATCCCCTCCATTTTTTCCCGGATCCAATTCACGATCTCAAGCACCAATCCGCTTCTTTCAGCTTGTGTTAATCTCATGATTTTACTCCTCCAATTATTAATGTATTATACCCATTTGAAATTATTTTACAGCAAAAATGTATAAAAATTTTTATGAATCTCCCCTTTTTCTCCAAATATTCCAGTGGTTATTGCCACTCAGGTATTTATTTAAATATAATATCATATTTCACCAGTCAGCGCACGAATACAGCTGTGAAAATCTATGTTATACTAAATAACAGATCCTAGTAACTCATTTGATGACAATTCTATGGGGGCCGCAGAATTGAGCGCCCCCTCTGATTTTCGGAGGTAAGTCTTGAATGAAAACAAAATGGCCACGATGAACATCCCAAGATTGTTCTTCGCCATGGCCCTGCCTGCCATCGTAGGGCAGGTGATCAATATTTTGTACAATATGGTCGACAGGATTTTTGTAGGACAGATGCCAGATGTAGGTGCCCTCGCCATAACGGGTATGGGCGTGTCCATGCCCATCATCACACTGATCAGTGCATTCTCCTCCTTCGTCGGCATGGGCGCATCCCCCTTAGCAGCCATACGCATGGGAGAGGGTAAGACCGACGAGGCAGAGAGAATCCTATCGAATTCTGTCAGTCTGTTGCTTGGTTTTTCCATCATTTTGACCGCAATTTTCTACTATTTTCGAGTCCCTATCTTAACGGCTTTTGGAGCGAGCGAAAACACCTTGCCCTATGCACTGGAATATACCGAGATCTATGTCCTGGGGACGGTATTCGTCCAGTTGGCCCTAGGTCTCAACCCCATGATCTCCTTCCAGGGATACGCTCTGACCAGTATGCTCACCGTCACCATTGGAGCCGTCTTAAACATCATCCTAGACCCCATCCTGATCTACGGCTTTGACATGGGAGTCCGTGGAGCGGCGATTGCCACAGTGTTTTCCCAAGCGGTATCCGCTTTTTGGGTCATTCGCTTTTTGGTCGGTCACAAATCCAAAATACGCATACGCAGAAGATGGCTGAAGCCACAATTGAAGACTGTCAGCTCGATTCTGCTGCTGGGGATCTCTCCATTTATCATGCAGAGCACCGAGAGTCTACTCACAGTGACTTTCAATCGTCAACTCCTGCAGTTTGGCTCCGACCTCTATGTGGGGGCCATGTCCATTTTGGCCACGGTGTCATCCCTGATGTTTTTACCTCTGGTGGGCTTCACACAAGGAGCTGGTCCCATCCTCTCCTTTAATTATGGTGCCCGGGATCCTAAGCGAGTTCGAGAGGCCTTCAAGGTCCTATTCACCTGCTGTATGGGCTATAGCATGCTCTTCTATGTGCTGATCATGCTCTTCCCTACGCCGATCGTCCGGTTGTTTACCGCAGATCAAACCCTGATCAATGCCACCCTTTGGGCGCTACGCATCTATATGGCACTCTATTTCATATTAGGCGCCCAGATCGCCTGCCAGCAATCCTTTATCGCTTTGGGTCAAGCGAGGATCTCTCTGTTTCTCGCCCTTCTGCGAAAGATCATCCTGCTCATCCCATTGATCCTCCTGCTGCCAAATTTCTTCCAAGACAAGGTCTTCGCCGTATTTCTCGCTGAACCAGTCGCAGACCTATTGGCCGCCATGTGCACGGTCATCTTCTTTTTCCGGTTCTTCAATCAGAAGATGAGAGAGATGGAAGCCTCTGTCGAAGGATAATCCTCTTGCTCGAAGTAGCATAGACCGTCCAGCTCCAGATTGTAACCTTTATATGCCCCATATGAACTGAGATAGATTGGGTATATCTGTAAGAGAATAATGAGTCGAGGAAGTTGAAAATGAGAGAAAATGAAACGCGAGATCATCAAAGGGAAATTATGATACTCAATCGGGCTTTGCAATCTGCCGATGGCATACTGGTCGGTGCCGGTGCTGGTATGTCCACTTCTGCTGGATTTCTCTATGAGGGTCCCCGCTTTACTTCGGTCTATCCAGATTTTATCGAGAAATATGGATTTACAGACTACTATTCCGCCGGGTTTTACCCCTTTCCCAGCCTAGAGGAGTACTGGGCTTTTTGGAGCAGAATGATCCTGGTCAATCGATATGACCTACCCATAGGTAAACCCTATGAGGATTTGCTGACTCTGCTTAACGGACGGAATTATTTTGTCATCACGACCAATGTCGACCACCGGTTTCAAGCTGCTGGCATAGATAAAGAGAGACTCTTCTATACCCAAGGGGACTACGGATTATTGCAATGCCCTATTCCCTGTCATCCTAAGACCTATGACAATGAGCAGCTGATTCGCAGGATGGTAGCCGAACAAAGGGGTATGAAGATCCCGACCGATCTGATTCCCCATTGCCCCAGATGCAATGCACCAATGACCACCAATCTGCGCAGCGATGATCGCTTTGTGGAAGATGAGGGATGGCATTCTGCCAAGGGACGATATGTGGAGTTTGTAGAGTCCAATAGGGAAAAGGCAGTTCTATTTCTAGAGCTGGGAGTCGGATACAATACTCCGGGCATCATCAAATATCCCTTTATGAAGATGACCGCCGCCATGCCCAAATCCCAATATATCAGCATTAACCCGAACCACGGTAGACTACTACCAGAGATCGAAGATCGCAGTCTCCTCATACAGGAGGATATCGGCATCGTGTTGAGCACACTACTCGAATATAACGAAATTTATGCCAGTAAAGGAAGTGCAGATATCAAATGAACCCGATTCTCGAAACAAAGGGGCTAGAGTTCCTAAACCGAATCTCCTATCCGGATCTATGTGTTGAAAGAGGAGAATCCCTTCTGATCACCGGACTAAGCGGCAGTGGAAAGTCGTCACTGCTGCGAATGATCAACGCCACTATAGCTCCTTCAAGTGGATGTATCTATTTCCATGGAGAAGATGTCCAAGAATCCGATACCATTCGTCTGCGCCGCAGAATTCTATTGGCAGGACAAACCCCCTATCTCTTTGCCGGCACAATCGACGAGAACTTTAAGGAGTATTTCCACCGTATCGAACGAATGCCTCCAAGCCAAGAGAGAATGAGAGAATGCATGGCAATCTGCCAAGCCCCCTTCGAGGGAAGTGCCGATACCTCCAACTTTTCCGGAGGGGAGAAGCAGCGGGTCTTCCTGTCCATTCTGCTATCCATGGAGCCTGAGGTGCTCCTCCTAGATGAGCCCACTTCGGCCTTGGATGATGAGACTTCGAGGAAGCTGCTCTCCAATCTATTTCAATATGGACAGGCCAATGAAATGACAATTCTGATCGTCTCCCACCATGCCGAGATGGTTCTCGATTTTGTCCAGCGCCATTACCGACTGGGAGGTGAGTAAATTGGGACCTGCTCCAATCACCATTCCACGCTTTTTGTTGATCTATGCATTGCTGCTGATCGTCCTGTTCATCCTGCAGAGGGCAAAGATCGATCAGACGAAGCTCTTATTTGTCGCCAGCCTGCGAATGACCATTCAGTTGATGCTCGCCGGATTCATTCTCACCCATATCTTTCAAAATCCCCATCCCCTGTTTACCCTCGCCTATGTGGCAGCAATGCTCCTTTTCGCCATTCATAGAGTCCTATCGAAAAACCCAGGTCTAAACAATCGGTTCAAGGGGATCATTGCCACTTCGATGACTGTCTCCGGCCTCTTCGTCCTGGCATATTTCGTGGGAATTGTAGCCAATCAGGGCCTCTTTAACCCCCAATATGTCATCCCCATCAGCGGCATGGTCATGGGCAATATGATGACGGGACTAAACCTGGCTTTAAAGACCTTTCAGGAATATATCAAATCGGAAAAACTGCAGATTGAGACCCTTTTAAACATCGGCGCAAGACCGAAGGATATCTTACTCCCCTTTGTCAATCGGGCTTTAGAGACTGCCATGCTGCCGACGATCAATTCCATGTTGGGCCTGGGGATTGTGTCCCTACCCGGCATGATGACCGGTCAAATCCTAGCGGGTACATTGCCAACTACGGCCATCTTCTACCAGATCGCAGTGATGGTCTCCCTGACCACAGTGACCAGCCTCTCGGTATTTGGCTCTTTGTATCTGGGATATCAGACCTTATACAATGAAAAAAACCAATTTGACCTATGAATTCCAAGAGGACCCACCTCCGCGATCATCAGCAGAAAGGGTCCTCTTTTCAATTTCTATTTATTTAAAAACAATTCATCTATTCGATCATTTCGTCTTTCCAACGAGCATCTTCCCACTGCTATCAAAGATTCCAAAACCTGTGAAAATATAGATCAGGGCAAAGACAACACCTAGATAAGTGATCGGAGCATATAGCACATAGTCGAAAGAGCTCACTCCTAAGGTACCCAAGATGAAAATCGAAATATTACTCCAAGGAATGATCGGCGAGAATGCCGTACCGGTGTCTTCCAACATGCGCGACAGGTTTTTACGGTGCAAGTCCATCTTGTCAAAGAGGGGTCCCAACATCGGTCCAACGATGGAAAATGTGACCAGATACACTCCCGTTAAAGAAGCGAGTACTAAATGCAGAGCATAGGAGAACAACAACAGAGACTTCCGTGAACGAGCATATTTTTGAATCGTATCCAAGAACACATCGAACACTAAATTGGTCTTGAGGCTTGCGCTAAAGAGTGCAGCTCCTATGATCAAAGCCACGGAGGGCATCATGCTGAGCAGTCCCCCTCGGTTTACCATTTTATCGACCAGCTCCATACCAGTTTCTGTTTTCAGACCATTTAATAATGCGTCCAATACATCTTTTATTCCCTTTTGTTGAAATATCATAGCCAAGCCCATTGCCAGGATAATTCCAGCTCCAAAAGTCGGAATCGTGGGCTTTTTCAATACGATTAGGACTAAGACCAAAATAGGAGGCAACAGGAGAATCGGCGTCAGTTGGAAATTGCTCTCTAGGGTACTTAGAATTTCAAAGTATTCTCCACTTTGGATGGTTGCACTCTGAAACTTCGCTCCCAAGATAAAATACAAGATCAAAGATATTAACAGGCAGGGTATGGTCGTATAGAGCATAGACTTTATGTGATCCATGATGTGAACCCCTGAGACATAGGGAGCGACGATTGTCGTGTCCGAAAGGGGAGATAATTTGTCTCCAAAGATCGCTCCAACAACAATTGCACCAGCAGCATAGGAAGTTGGAATACCCAAACCCTCCGCTACCCCCATCAAAGCGACGCCAATCGTACCCATCGTCCCCCAAGATGTACCCGTCATCAGTGACATAATGCAGCACAGGATACAGGCAGCCACTAAAAAGATGGGGGCTGGTAAAAACTTGAGCCCATAGTACATCAATAGCGGAATGGTTCCTGAAGCCATCCAAGATCCGATTAAAATCCCCACGAACATCATGATCAGCATCCCTACAAACATCTTATGTATGGTATCACCGATATCACGTTCAAAATCCTCCCATTTATGGCCCAATAACATGCCGATGTAGATCGCGATGAGAGCCGATAAAATCAGGGAGATCGCTGGATTTGCTTTCAGTTTGATCACGCCAAAAAGCAGTATCCCAAGGGCTATCAGTAGAACCAAGAGGGATTTTCCCCTCTTCATTTCTTCAGTTTTCATTTTCTCCTCCTTGTTTATTGAATTATAATTCTATTGATCGGCGATGGTCCTTTTAGCTGACCCAAATTGGGCTTGACCATGCCATAGCCTTGTCTTTTTGATGAACCCGCACATAATAATAGGTCCATCCATCCGGTAGATATCTCTCGTCTGCCCAACAAAATGACAGTTCTTTTCCATCGCCTTGAAGGGAATATACGATCTGACCCATTGAAATAATATCTACCCTATCCACTTCAGCTGTTCCATATACCTCTATTTCTAACAAGCGCCTCTGATTATCCCCATAGGATAGCACCTGACCCATGCCCACGCCATTGATCTTAAAGTCTAAGAGAATCCTTTCCCCCGTCGTCGCATAGACACTCCGGCTTTGAAGAGCCTGAAAAATTGAAGGCAGTGTCAAATCTGTAGCTAAGCAGCATGTCAATCCACCGCGATAGCTATTGACATGCTCTGAGAAAACCCAAAAAGCATATCCTGGATTCCCCGCATGGGTGTCGCTTCCACCGACAAAACCTAAACGGTATCCCCTAGAAAGGGCATATTGAACGGAATGCTCGTCATAGACTGCCCCGCCTATGATCGGACGTTCACAGCCATCACATTCAGAATTGCCCCAACTCGAATAGATCTCCACAAGTCTTTGAATTTCCTCATCATGTACATCCCAACTGCCGAGCATCACTTTTTTTGCAGGATGATGGGGGATCGTGATGGCGTTGATTCCCTCTCTTCGCATCGTCTCCCACATCTCGCTGGGACAGTAACTGCCTTCATCGACATTTCGGAGAATTTTCTCTTTGTAGTTGTCAAAGTAGACATTTCGATCCCCTCCAAACTCTGGATTGGGCGCATCATTATGATATTCATAGCCTAAGATTGGCACAAACTCACCTGGTGTGTAAAAAGATTGATTGATACTCTGAATTAATGACCACTGTTCATCCGACATAATACAACTAAGGGATTCTTTCGCCGTCCTATTATCATTTGTATATCTACCGGCGTCAGGATCTGTCAGAGCACAAAAGTCGAGAGCTGCCACTTCCTTTGCAAACTCATAATAGGATCTTCCACTTCCCCTGCCCCATTGAATTCCAGTATGGCCGTGAAGATCTCCCCAAAAGTGGATCTTTTCTGGCCTCGACTCATGCACGATGCCGGTATTACTCTCACCGATGAGACCATCCTGGGTTCCCCGCACAATGGCAGAGATTTTATTACGATGACGAGTCTGAATCCGAAGGGTCTTAATGCCGCAATCCTCTTCTTGGAAAGAGATCTCCTCTACCAGTTCTCCATTTATCTCCACCACCGCTGTTCCTCGATACTGGATATCCAAGTTGCGATATTCATCCCTGGCAAATACATGCAGCAAATCGTTTTCATTCCTGATGATGTCAGAGGGTAGAATCACCTCGTAAGCAACGGCTTGTTTCGGTTTGATCATGATTGTCGGTGGATTCTCTGTCAGATAAAAACCACTATAAGGCGCTTCCATACGACCTGTCTGATCTGTGGCGACGTCGAATTGAACGGGACCTGTGGTCAAGCAGGTCTCCCCCGCCCCAAATTGACTGTAGTACAGATCCCCATACACTAAGACTATCTGATCTCCCTGGCGAAGTGTATTCCCCATGATTTCAACCCAGACATGGGTTCCAACATGTTCTGAAACATTCTCCATCTTCGTGCGATCAGGTCCCCTTTTCCACCAATCGTTTTCTACGATTTTGGTCTTCACGGTCACACCGGAAGCTCTTGAATAGGCTGTTGTATACCCCGGATAGACGGGCATCCCAATCTGTGGTTTGGTGAAACCGAAGGGGATGGTAAAACGCAAAACCCCTCCTGGGTAGATTGGATCCTCACCGGTGGTATAGATGATTTCCAAGGAGCAACTTTCGCCACAGGTGAGCTCCTCTACTGACAACTCTACATGTCCATTACTCTCTAGTACCTCTTCCATTCCATTTCTCATAATCTGTACTTCATTAAAAAACTTCAGTCTTTTTTCCATTTTTCCTCCTCTATATTGCAACTATGGTTTTTATCGATCCAAAGAGAACACCACAGAGAAACATCGCTCGGATGGGAGCAAAGCCCTTTTTTCTCATCAGATAGTAACTACCAATAAAGAATGCCAGCTTAATGACTAGAAATGCCAAGTTCTTCTGTTCAAGCCAATAGGGTGAAATAACTGCCTGCCCCATCGTGATGAAGACAGAGATAATAAGGGCTAGTACTACCGTTTTTAACCCCTTTACGATATTGTTGAGCAGGAGATTCTCCCTTTGCCCCTCATACAGCACGCTCAAAAGGATGACGATCAAAAAAGGTACTATCACACTCCCCGTAGTGGCGACAACAGCTCCCCAAATCCCTCCAATTTTCATTCCCACATAGGTTGCAGAATTGATCGCAATTGGACCAGGCGTAATCTCAGCAATGGTCAATATCTCCATGAATTCTTGAGAGGAAATCCACTGGTGACTCAACACCACTTCGGAATGAATGATCGAGAGCGCACCATAACCCCCACCAAAACTAATTGCCCCTATTTTCAAAAAGGTCAGGAATAGTTGCAAATACAAAGTCATTGCCTCTTCTCCTTCTCAATTACAATGTATTGCATAAAATATACTGCGATACATGCGAGCATTATCCATACTACATTCGCACGAAATACGACCAGAGCAATCACAGATGCCAATCCAAAAAATAAGCTAAGGCGATTTCCATCCTTTAAAATACTCTTGCACATATCGATAATCACAGTCAGAATCACTGCACAAATCCCGATCTGCATTCCCTCCATAAAATTTTGCACAAAGGATATGGAGAGGAAATGTGAGGAAGTGGCAGTGATGATGGTGATGATAAAAAATGGAGGTAAAATCGTACCAATCAGTGCAGAGAGAGCACCAGTTATTCCAGCGATCCGATATCCAATAATCACAGATGAGTTAACAGCTATAGGACCTGGTGCGGATTGCGCTATCGTAACCAGCTCCATGATCTCGTCTTTTTCGACCCATTTGAGTTTGTCCGAAAAGACAAGGCGCAGCAGAGGGACGATCACAAAACCACCGCCAAAAGTACTGGCACTGATTCGAAGTGTATTTACGAAGATGAGACTCAATTTTTTCTTTCTGTCCATACTTCTCCCTTCAAAGCCGCATAATGATCGGCTTTGTATACAGTATACCAGTTGCCTAAAGATAATAAAAATAGTATAATTTGATCATATCCATAAGCTTTTACTTATTTAAAGGAGAAACTCATGCCTCTACGAATGCTGCAAATATTTCTAGTCGTTTATGATCTGCTCAATATGACCCAGGCTGGTAATCAACTCTTCATCTCTCAACCCGCGGTTACACAAGCAATTCAGCAGCTTGAACGACAGTATGGCATCAAACTATTTGAGCGCGTGGGAAAGAGACTGGTTCGAACGGAGGCCTCCCACGCTTTTCAAAGATTTGCACAAAAAATCGTAACAACCTACCAGGAAATGGACGACTATTTTTTGGATTATGTGACAAATCCCATAAAGATTGGTTCCAGCATTACGATTGGCACCGTATACCTCCCGTTTATCATGAAAACCTTCAATGAACTCTACAGCCATATTCAATTCCATGTGCAAATCGACCAGTCCGATCGAATCGAAACCCTAGTATTGGAACATGATCTGGATCTGGCGATCATTGAAGGTGTGGTACATAATCATAAGATCCATTCCGAACGGTTTATGAACGATTCCCTTGCCGTTGTCGCCAGTTCAAAGCATCCCCTCGCAGGTGCAGACAAGATCACATCAGAAGTATTCGCGGAGCAGCATTTTATCCTGCGCGAGATGGGAAGCGGGACCCGGGAGATTTTGGATAAGAAATTGGAAAAACATCATATTCAGATCACGCCGATTTGGGAAAGTGTAAGTACAAAGGCAATTATCAATGCGGTCATGCAGGGATTGGGCATCTCCATACTGCCAAAAAAACTAGTGGAGAATGAAATACAAAGTGGCCTTCTCACAGAAATCCATGTACAGGGAATTACCTTCGACCGCTATCTCAACATCATCTATTTAAGATCCAGACAAATGCCAACCTATGCAGAAGAATTTATCCAGTTCTTAAGGAGCTATCCACAGATATGAAAACTCAATCCGCATTGTCTGTTCCAATATCTGCGCTCCAATCATGATGTATTCTGGGAGGGATTATGAATAATAGCTCCGTCTAGTTATTCGTAAAACATGATATACAGGTATATTGCCAAAATCTCTGACTGGATCTTTATATTGACGAGATTCACAGCAATTGGTCAAAAAAATCTCCGGCTTTCAATCATGCTACCGGAGACTTTATTGATCACAGGTATTCGGCTACAATTAGCTTATCGTCCGATCCTCTTCAATAATCTTATTATCTGCTTGTACGACTCCATCTTTTAACCGGAGGACCCTAGTGCCATAAAGCGCCATCTCCGGTGCATGGGTAACTTGAACTATAGTAATCCCATACTGTCGATTAATCGCTTGAAAGAGCTCCATCACTCTGATGCCGGATACACTGTCCAGATTTCCAATGGGTTCATCTGCCAGGATCAGACTTGGATTTGTCATTACTGCCCGTGCAATGGCGACCCTCTGTTGTTGCCCACCGGAAAGCTGACTAGGAATGACTTTCCTTTTTTCTTGTAGGCCGACGATCTCTAACATCTCCCCTAATCTGGCTTCATATTCCTTGGGATTTTTCCCCGCCATGACAATGGGGAGCAAGATATTCTCTTCCACTGTCAAGTTATGGACCAGATTATAGAATTGAAAGACGAATCCAATCTCCTGCCTCCGAATTCTACTGAGCTCTTGATCATTTTGATCTTTGAGATTTTTGCCGTTAATCATGATGATTCCAGAGGTGGGTTCATCTAGACCTCCAAGCAGGTAAAGCAGCGTGCTCTTGCCACAACCGGAAGGGCCCATAATCGAAAGAAATTCACCCTGTTCAACCTCAAAAGAGATGTCTTTGAGGACATGGGTGATCGTATTACCACTTCCAAAATCCTTAACAATATTCCTCGCTTCAATAATCTTTTTCATAGCTCAACCCTCAATCTACTTTGATTTCATGGACTAAATTCATTTGCGATATTTTGCGAATTGGTATCAGGGAAGTGAGTATTAGAATCCCAAAAACTACAGCTACTACGACGAGAATAGAATTCCACGGGAATACAAATGCCACAAAAAGCCCGATCGAAGCCAACAGCCTCTCTAGTAGCAAATTCATCCAAATACTCAGACCCAGCCCAATTCCACAACCGATCAAAAAGGAGTCTGCCACTTCAAAGAAGATCATCATATATAGTTGACTTCTGCTCATCGCGACAGAATTTAGTACTGCAAATTCCCTCTTTCTCTGAATAAAGCCAATGACCTGATTGTTAATCAATCCAATGGAGGCGAGCAGCACAGATAGTGCAAGGAATATCCATACAATTGCTAAAATGCTCTGTACGCGGGCACTTTGCTCTGCAAAGAACTCGGTCACAGTTTGTATCATCACATTCTCGCCTGGTATCGAATTGTATAACTCCTTTTTTAGATCATCCAAATTGCGATTAGCATCTATTCCAATGGAAGTTGGAACTACCGAAACATCCTCCAAGTATTGCTCTTCAGATAGGACGATCACCGCTCTGGTCACTACTTCCATTGAAGCATTCACTGTACCCACTAACTGAACTCGAATTGATCGATTCGAAAAGTCTTCGGACTCAATTTCGATCCAATCACCGATCTGATAGCCCTTTCTCATCCCATAATACTCGTCGATCATGGCTTCACCGGATTTTAACTTCGCAATATCCCCTTGGATATTCACTGTCCTCTCACTTTCCTCGGTCTCACCTAGCAGACTGAGCGTCTCGGCATTACCATTGATCTTAATCTCCTGCATTTTCGAATAGTTGAAATGGATCCTCTCCACGCCCGATAATTTCTTTATATGATCATACTCCGATTTTTCTTTTCCCACTCCGTAAATGACAAGATCCGAATGAAAAGCATTTCTAGCTTGCAGAATAATCCCCTGTAGGGAGGTTGAAGTGACAAAGATCATCAGAATAATTGAAAGTGACAGCACCACCAGTTTAATATTGGAGTGGAGAATCTTTGAATCGCGAATATTTCGCGCTCCAAGGGAGGAGGGTGGTCCAAATATCCGCTGATTTGCTCGACTAAAGAATCCTGTTCCCCAAGCCACGAGCTGTGGGACTATGATAATCGCTCCAGTCAAACCAAAGACGAGGGACAGTATTGACAGCAATACTTGATAGTGATTATTGTTAAGATATATCACAACAGAAACCAATAGCATCAATACACCTAAAATTGTCGAAGATAAGGATATCCTCTGAAGAACACTGCTCTCACGAAAGAGCAGCTCTTTAATACCCGTCGTTCCCATCTGATGAATGATCTGCAGGACACTGATTAGTTGAATACTCACCGAGAAGAGAAGAGATAAGAGGATATAGGTCCAAGGTACCGATGAAGAAGCTATTGTCGGCATTTTAAAAGTGGATACACCTTGAGATAATATGCTAAGAACCGGCTCGCGAAGAAAAACTCCCAATAGCACTCCCAAGACCCCACCAATACAGCCGTAGATGGTATTTTCTAGAAATAAAATTCCATTTACTCTCCTTTGGCTGGCTCCTAAACTACGAAAAGTCCCCATTACAGGCATTCGGGCTTGCAGAAGAACTCTCGCATTTGAAGAGATGACATAGTAGTTCATGAGAATTGCCAATAGCAAGATGATCATCAATACCTGACTGATCATGTTGACGCTGAAATCCTTCATGTCCGTATCGATTAAACTTTGAACTTGAAAGTCAGGATTCTGATTCTCTAAGATATTTTTCCCAAGTTCCAATTCTCCCGACGGATTCAAATTCAATAGCTCTAGGGAGATCTGTCCGTCTTTACCCATCATTCGCTGTACTGCAGACGGAGTCATAAGTACACGATTTTCTCCGTCTATTCCATAAAAGAGTCCACTTTTTTCTGCTATGGCTAGAATTTCGTATTCCCTCAACCCAGTGATCGTATTGAACACTACATGTTCTCCAGTTTTCAATCCATATAACTCCGCTAAATATGGACTCAGAATAATTCCATCTTCACGACTAGGCGAAAACTCTGGCTTCGTGTCGAATGACAATAGACCATGCTCTTCAAACTCACCCCAATCACAGCCATAAAACTGCATCGGGATAGTAGTCTCCTCTTCGTAGCTTCCAATGGATATAACTGCAGTGAGTCTCGTCAAAACATCAACACCCGCAGTATTCAATTCCTGCTGGTAAAAAAACGGATCCTCTTCATCTATCTTTCGAATGATGAGGTCAAAGTCTCCATATGCCATCCCATACATCGCATCGTATCTGTTTAAAATATCCTCTCGAGACACGAGATTTAAGAACAGAATAAAGGTGGAGATCATCAAAGACACTAATATCAATAGACTTCGCAGTTTATTTTCCCTTATGCTGCGAAATATGTATTTTAACAATAAGGCCATGATTTCTTCTCCCTTTAGACAGCAGCATCGCCGTGCTTTTAGATTTAGATTATCATATTTTAGTAAGGAATTTATAAAATATAAGTACATTTAAAAACCGAAGGGGATCTCTCCATAGAGGTCTCCCTTCGGTCATCCATTTCATAATAACGACTCTCTCCTACTTGTCAAAGGGCTCAAACCGAGCTGTAAAAAACCGCAGCTGTTTCGGCTCATAGACGAAGCGTAGAGGTCTGATATCCTCCTTGTGTTTATAGAGCTTGATCACCGCATCGGCGACCAGATCCATGTGTTTATAAGTGTAGACTCTTCTTGGAATGGTGAGTCGTACGGTCTCCAGCTTTGGCTTATGGTGCTCCCCAGTATCCTGATTTCGACCTGCGGATACGATCCCTCGCTCCATGGATCGGACCCCAGACTCGATAAATAGAGCGGCTGCAAGAGACTGCGCTGGAAACTCCTCTTGTTCTAGATGAGGACAAAATCGCCTGGCATCCAAAAAGACAGCATGACCACCAACAGGCTCCACAATGGGTACGCCAGCTTCCTTCAGGAGTTCCCCTAGATATCGCACCTGGAGAACCCGGTGCTGGATGTATTCGAACTGGGTGGCCTCTCTGAGCCCGATGGCCATCGCCTCCATATCTCTTCCCGCCATACCACCGTAGGATGGCATGCCCTCAAAGACGACGACCAGCTCCTTGGCTTTTAGAAAGAGCTCCTCATCTCGTAGGGCTAAAAATCCCCCGATATTCACGATGCAATCCTTCTTCCCAGACATCGTCGCCCCATCGGCATAGCTGAACATCTCCAGGAGGATTTCACCAATGGACTTGTCTTGATAGCCCTCTTCTCGCTCTTTAATAAAATAGGCATTCTCAACACAGCGAGTCGCATCAAAAAACACTTTTATCCCATGTCTATTCGTCAGTTCCCGCACTGCCTTCATATTCCCTAGGGAGACTGGCTGACCACCCGCCAGATTTACCGTTACTGCCAGACATACATAGGCGATATTCTCCGCTCCTTTATCCTCAATCAAGCCCTCTAGCTTCGCAAGGTCAATATCTCCCTTGAAGGGAAGGTCTGCCGCTGCGTCATGAGCTTCTTCTCGGATGATGTCTACGAAAATCCCCCCATTGGCCTCTTGATGATATCGAGTCGTCGTAAAATACATATTTCCTGGAACATATTGACCTGGTTTAATCGCCACTCTGGACAGGATATTTTCTGCACCCCGGCCCTGATGGGTGGGAACTAAGTATGGGAATCCAAAGATCTCCTGGACGGACTCCTCTAAATGCTTAAAGTTACGAGAACCTGCATAAGCCTCATCCCCCCTCATCATCCCCGCCCATTGGCTATCTGACATGGCGTTGGTACCGCTATCGGTCAATAGATCAATATATACATCCTCGGATGGGATCAGGAAAGTATTGTAGCCCGCCTCCTGAATCACTCGCTCTCTCTCAGCCAAATCCACCATCTGGACCGTCTCAACCACCTTGATTCGATATGGTTCTGCCGGGTACTTTTTGTAATCCATACTACACCTCCATCGTAATAATGCATAATGCATTGTATTGATACGATTATACACCTCTTTCTTTTCAAATGTCAACGTTTTTATTGTTTTTATTTAACAATATTATCCTATTTACTATAGTGCTTTTATATTTTGAAGTTAAACATCTCTGCGATAGTATCTAGAAACCTAGGTAGACTATCTCATTATCAACAAAGTAAGCGAATAAAAGCACACCGCAAAAATTCTACTCCATTACACTTTCTCATTACAGTCAAGGGAACCTGGACTTGTGTGTCTTCGGTAATTTTACCATCTGTCATATAGATTTTTTCAAAGAACTTGTGACCTGTTCTCACAGTTCTCATCAATGGGGTGGCATGTATACGCATTATGCAGAAATTGAAAAGTGATGTAATTTCGATAAGATGATTTCAATCTATTTGGTACTGCGAACAAATTATCGCGTCTGGATAACAGCAAAAATCCACTAATTTCAGAATAATGATAATATAACATCCAACTTGTTTTCTATTCTGTATATTGTAATATTTAATAATCCAATAATCTTGACAATAGAGTTGGAGAATGTTAACCTAATTTTAATAAGTCGTGATGGAGCACAGCAACCATATGCAATCGTTTACTTGCTCTGGTATGTGGTAAGTCAAGTTGGAATCAAGCTATTCTTTTAGGATGGAGGTGAGACCATTGGTAATCGTTTAGTCCTTAGGCAATTCGGTCATGTAGCACACAATGAGTCACATTTTGAGAGGAGGATTAAAATGTTTAAAGGAAAAAAGAAACAGATAATTAGCTTCATACTTGTGGTCGTTTTATTGCTTTCTACATTTGCTACCGTTTATGCAACACCCAATAAAAATGCTTCTGGACAAGCGAATGCTCCAAATGCGAATGCTACTGTACAGTTAAAGAAATTTGTATACGACTGGCTGAATGAGAAAGAGACTGAAAAGTATTTTTCTGAAATCAGTGATGCAATATGGTCCTATGCGGAATTAGGACTAGAAGAGTATAATACTGCCGATTTGATACAATATGTAATGGAGCAGGAGGGTTTCGAAATAGATAGAGGCGTAGCAGATATGCCCACCGCACTGCTCGCTACATATAAAAAGGGGAGTGATGGTCCAGTTATCGCGATCATGGGTGAATTTGATGCATTGCCCCTCATCTCCCAAGAGGCCTCTGACAGCACCCGTAATCCTGTAGTAGAAGGTGGCCCCGGGCATGGATGTACCCATAACACCATGGCTACTGCAGGTGCTGCCGCTACGATTGCAGTAAAGAAGGCGATGGACAAGTTTAATATCAATGGGACGGTGCGTTATTATGGAAGCCCAGCAGAGGAGTCTTTGGTTCCCCGTCCTTTCTTTATTGATGCTGGCCTATTTGATGATGTCGACATCATCATCGATAATCATGGTGGTGGTTCCTTTGGCACTAGCTGGAGTGGTAAAGTGGGAACGGGAACAGCACTTTATTCGTTCCTAGTAACTTTTAAGGGCAAAACCGGACATGCCGCTTCACCTTGGACTGGTACCAGTGCGCTAAAGCCTGTAGAGTTGATGATGCATGCAACAAATCTGTTGCGAGAACATCTTATGTATACGCATCGAATGCACTACGCTGTCATCGATGGTGGCGAAGCGCCGAATGTCATGCCCGACAAAGCGACTATCTGGTATTTTATCCGAGAACACGATGATCGAATCGATGATATGTTGGATAGAGTATTAAAATGTGCAGAGGGATCTGCTATCGCGACCGGAACTACTTATGATGTCCAGATGTTGGCAGGTATCCACCAAAGGTACGGAAATAAAGTGATCGCAGAGGCCATGTATAAGAATATCAAAGAGGTCGGAATGCCAGAGTGGAGTGAAGAAGAACAATTATTCGCAAAAGCGATCCAAAAAGAATTGGGTAAACCCGAAACCGGTTTGCGCACTGAGATCAATGATGCACCAACTGGACCACCTGCTACATTCGTCGGAGGTGCATCCTCAGACATGGGAAGTGCATCTTTGTACAGACCGACAGCCAGTTTGAGTTTCCCCTCTAACGGCCCTGGGGACAGCCATCACTGGACCTCTGTGGCAGGTACCGGATCAACGATTGCACACAAAGGGATTATTGCTGGCGCTAAAGTAATGGCTGCGACAGCCCTAGACTTCCTGACAGATCAAAAACTGGTTGACGCGGCATGGGCAGAGTTCAATGAATTGAAGGCCGAAAGACCATACGAATCCAGAGTACAAGGCATCAAGCCACCACTAGGCTTAAACAAAGAGGTCATGGAGAAGTACCGACCGTTAATGGAGCAGTACTATAAAGAACCTGAATGGTATCCCGGACCTTGGTCATTGGAAGAAGGCAGATAGTTTCTGGAAATGGAACTTGTTTATTGGCGCTGGATTTTAATGAATCGTCATACTAGAATCAATAAATAAGATTATAGAACGATCTCATAATCAAAAGCACTAGAACATATGGCGAACCCATATGATTCCAGTGCTTTTTTGTGCGTTTGGATAAAGCCAGACTACTGATTGGTCAAACTGTACTTGCTAATAGAAAATACATCCTTTCGTGATCATTATGTGCGATTATTCTTATAGGCTTTAAGGCCTTCTTCGACTAGAGCGTGAATCGTGATTTCTTTTTTCGTTGGGCTTTTTATCGAATACGCCTCCGCAATATGATGATTTTTCAATGCATCGGGGTAATTCCCCTCCTTCAGGTTTACTAAGGACAACAAATTATCCACAACCGATCTCTCCCAATGCAGGCCGTATTTATTATAGTATATCTTGCTTATATTACAGAGTTCTCTGACCATTAAGTATTCTTCACATAGAAAAGCCGTATATGCATATTCCTTATAGAATTCTCCAAAAGGTTTTTCCAATCCAACGCTCTTGCATAAATTAATTGCAGTATCGTGATGTTGGTAAGATTTGTCAAAAGAAGACATTGCAGAATAACACATTGCTAAATAATTATGATTCGCTGCTATTCCGAATATGTTGTTGTTTGCATCCATTCCAAATTTATATCTTTCAATTGACTCTTCGTATTTCTTTATGGATTCAGAATACAGTTTTCGTGTGAAATATTTGTAACCTTCAAGTCGTGTAATTACGGGTTTATAATCTGGGTAGCATTCTAAGAAGTTTTCATTTTTTATCCTAGATAGATACAAATCCATAAGGTCCGCATCTTCCATCCTAAGACCTAAATACACCTTTTCCAACATACACTGCATATAAAGAAAGTTATCTACAAACGCAGGTTCAAAGTCACGCATTAACAATATGCTCTTATCAATAAAGTATTGACCCTGATCATTATAGCCGTCTCGAATAAATGATCTTCCATTTAAGTAGTATAGCTCCGCTGAAAGTCCTATCAGCTTAGCTTTGCTAATACTTCTTGTGTTATCGATACGTTCATAAAGGTCATCAAATGTTTTATAAATATCTTTCTTATTTACATATTCTAGATTAGAAACATCTCGATAATATCTAATATTTGGATAAAAATCATCTACAAAGTCAAGCACATATCTGAGCTTCTTGATATTGTACTTAATGAATTCGAATTCAGAGCCACAATACTCTGACATTTCAATCATCCGATCATAATACTTTATTGATCTAGTTTGTTTATCGTCAATATCTAAATAGTTCAAAATTTCATATGTAAATTTCGTGGATACTCCTGGATAGAAGAATTTCATAAAGGCAGGTCGAAGAATAGGATACTTTAAATCAATTATTGGAAGTTTATTGTTATCATGGACGACAACCAATCCACGATTCGATAATTTGTCTACAATGTTTGCCAAAGCGTCTAGTTTTAGTTCATATTTTTGGATAAAAATATCAAATCCAACGCCACCGTATGAACATGCTATCATAGACAAAACAAATTTCTCTGTATCATTTAATAGGAATAACAACTGATTCATCACTCGTTCTATTCTTTGCTTAGTATTTTTCTCAACGGTTGAATGCATCCCTGCCGATTTTGCAAGCAAAAAATTACCGCAAGTGCACATATAGAGCTCGTCCAGGTCGCTTTTCTTATACTCAAGTTTTTCATTGTTTTTTATGGGAGATTGAAATATCTCTATGAATTCAGTATCCGTTAAACATCCTACTTCAATCAGCCTTACACCTTTAGAGCATTGTAATACTCGAAATCCTTCAAAATCTATTGCAACTGTATTATTGTATTCGAATACGATGAAAGAATTCATCTTACGAATTTCTGAAAGCATTTCTTCCATTTCTTGTATTCTGAGGGTTTGAAGATTTTCGATTATGATTAGTCTTTCTCTACTAGACTCAAGTTCTAAATCTTTCATCAAAGCAATCTCTAACATCACCTCTAACAAATCATTAGAGTCTAGATCCATCTTTTTGACAACGCATTGGCTCTTTATCAAGTCGGAGAATCTGTTGATTAGGGTACTTTTGCCCGTTCCAAAATCACCATAGAAAACTATCGCATTATATTCGTCACCTTTACGATAGTTATCATATTCAGTGAGTAAGGTTGTGATAAATCCATTTCGAAATATTCTCTCTTCGTTTTGCCCTTCATCCTGTAATCCATGTATTGCCGATAGACTCTCCAATATTCGTTTCGTCTCTGCTTCTGGCTCTATACCCAAATCATCATTTAATATTTGTTGGAGCTTTTTAAACTCAAACAGTGCCTTGTGATAATTTCCTTGCTCTGCATGGTAGATCATAATATTTCTATATGCTTTTTCATTATATGGGTCTAGCATTAGAATTTTCTCTGCGATTTCAATAGTTCTAGAATCTTCACTAATCGTTAACTCGCGGTCCTGCTGTCTTTCTAGATTGTTAATAATAATTTCTTCGTAAGTAGACTGTACCGTTTCTTTAAAGAAAACGAATTCCTCAGTATTAATAGGATCTAACTCTTCTAAAAAAATATATGATTGAAACTCCAGAATCTGAGTACTTCTATAATCTGTTAGTGTGTCAATATCTCGTCGGAATAGAAAATCATTATTTACGACTACCGATCTATTATTTGGAGTGGTAATCAAGTCGAGGTCCAGTGCACTTCGTAACCTTGACAATGCATTGCGCAAGTTTGACCTTGCGTTATCCTCGGGAAACTCTGACCAGAATACATGGATCAGTTCATCTCTTGAAACGCTCCCTTTATACAAGATATAGAAAAGTACAGCCTTCATCTTTTCGCTAGAAATGATTATTTCTGTTTCATTGATAAAAAGTTTTGGCTTACCAAAAAAGTTAATAGTAATTTCCATTATTCACTCCACCAATATTAAATTAACGTTTTTAAACGTACACACCCCTGCTATCGACAGGTAGGCAATCTGAAAATCTGTTTTTGCACGATACAGTGATCATTCGTAATCTTCAAACAATTATATCATAATTTGCAAATTGCCTTTGCGTTTAATCGCACTTAGATGATCCGTTTAAAAATTGTTATGGAACTCTGAGGAGATTTCGTTAATTTAGCACTTGATCT
Source organism: Tissierellia bacterium (assembly GCA_030538075.1). Taxonomy (GTDB): domain Bacteria; phylum Bacillota; class Clostridia; order Tissierellales; family Peptoniphilaceae; genus JAUNUQ01. The sequence goes on along the minus strand of JAUNUQ010000009.1, from coordinate 54,782 downwards.
AAGAAATCACGAATAGACATAATAAGACCATAATCAGCAATATCAAATATCCTCGCTTTTTGATCGTTATTGATCGCAATCATTACCGGGCTTGTACAACCGACAATGTGCTGTGTTGCACCTGATATCCCTAAGCCGATATATACTTTAGGCTTGACCAGGATACCGGATTGTCCAATTTGGTACTCTTTTGACATGAAGCCTCTTTCAACAATCGGTCTAGTACATCCTATGGCTGCGTCGATACTCTTAGCATACTCTACTGCAAGTCCAAACTCTATCTTGTCTTTTATGCCATTCCCAATGCAGACGACGATTTCAGCACTTTCGAGCTGCGGCAAATCTGTTGGTATTCTCGGTTCTTCAGACAGAAGGGAAAGTCCTTCCATATATATTTGCCTCTTCTTCGACTTAATCCGTTTAATCAAAGAGGAGCCTTCTCGGATTTTTTTTTCACTATTCGTCTTGAACGTAATAAAATATTTATGTGATGCATTGAAAACACACTCACAGTGTAAGCCTTCTCCAAAAGCCGGTTTTTCACAATGAATTCCATGATCTATTATTTCGCAGCTTCTTACATCATTTATTACGCCGGCATCGAATCTCGTTGCTAATCTAGTAATTATTTCATTATTTTCTCGATTGCTGTTCGCTACCATATAAGAAAAATCTTCCTCTTTGATAGTTTCATAAAGTGTATCGATATATTCGATAGAAAAATTTGGTTGTTCCACCAATATCACTTTTAGCCCTTTTTTCTCAACCCATTTACATAAATCCAGCTTATCCTCCCTAATGACTATATATGTGTTTTCGAGATTGTCTTTCATAATATCGGAGATCTCCGATATTAAGTCTTCTAGACCGACCACAGTATCGGACATGGAGCTAATGACCAGAGTCTTTGTAGATTCTAACATTTCTCTATCCTTTCAATTTACTTAGTAATTTCTGATAATCATCAATATTCTTCAATAACATACATTGCTTCTTACATTCTTTGATATAGGTATTTATGACTTTAGTTTTTGAATTCTCATGGCCAATATCTTGATTGCTAAGTCCCAGATCTATTTTATCTAAATAATTTACGGACCCTGAGATTCCAGCGTCTGACAAGTCTGTTAGACTTGGATAATAGGGGATGATCGTTTCGCTCGATACAACGAGAATAGCTCTACCTTTTAACAGAAATCGCTTTTCACCCTTTTTATCCGAAGAGACAACGATCGTTTGATTGTCAACGCGATTTATCCCAATTACATCGAATACTAACGGGATTTGTAATCGTTCTGATAATCTGATTGGTATTTGTCCGGTACTTCCATCTATGGATTGTTCACCAACCAGGAGAAGATCCCATTCATTTTCATGTTTTAAATATGTGTATAGTACATTCGATGTAGCCCAAGCATCGCTACCTATGAAAGCATCATCTGTCAACACTGTGACCTTATCTGCGCCTAAAGCCAAGATTTGTCGGTGTAATTTTTCAAGATATCTAGCTGACATGCTAATACATTCAATACTTGTGTCCGGATTATGATAGGTATAGTTTCGCGCTATCTCCAGGGCTTTTTCATCACTAGGGTTCAGTTTAGAATCAGTAGTTTCGCGAAGTAGATTACCAGTCACTCTGTCAATCTGTATGCATTGTGTAGCCGGGACAATCTTAATCAGTATTTTTATTTTCATCTTCTACTCCTAATCTAACAAATCTCGGGCGATGAGAATCTGTTGAATTTGACTTGTGCCTTCATAAATGGTAGTAACTCTTGAATCCCTAAAAATCCTCTCTATTGCGTAGTCTTTAGTATATCCATAGCCTCCATGCAACTGAAGTGCATCACCCGCAATTTTTACACATGTTTCTGTGGCGTAATACTTTGCTATCGAAGCCTCTGCTCCGATCTTCTCTTTTTCATCAATTTTTCTAGCTACTTTCTCAACCATTGCTCGAGCAACACTTAGTCTTGTCTGCATATCCGCTAACATAAAACGCACGCCCTGCATCGAAGAGATTGACCGCCCAAATTGAACTCTTTTTTTCGTAAACTGAACGGCTTCATCGACTGCGGATTGTCCTATTCCCACAGCCTGGGCGGCAACACCAATTCTTCCCATATCAAGACTTTTCATAGCCATTTTAAATCCGGATCCGATTCTTCCAAGTACTTGATTCTTATTAATGACCACATTTCTCAACAGGACATCACTGGTGTTGGAACCATTCATCCCCATCTTATTTTCGGGCTTACCGATAATCATACCCTCTGTATTTCGATCTACTATAAAAGCAGTGGTGCCTCTTGCAATATTCGTGCTGTTGGTAACGGCAAAAACCACTATGAATTCCGATTCCAGTGCATTGGTGATAAATGTTTTTCTCCCATTTAAGATATAGTTATCACCGTCTTCCTCTGCTTTCGTAGACATTGCAAGAGCGTCAGAACCGGCCTCAGGTTCTGAGAGAGCAAAAGTAGCTGTAACTTCTCCTTTTGCGAGTGGCACAAGATATTGTTTTTTTTGCTCTTCTGTTGCAAACTCTAAGAATACTTGTCCAACTAGAGTATTTGAGCTGGTGATATGCATAGTGGAAGATGCGCATACTCTAGCTATCTCTTCTAAAACAACGGATAGCTCCTGAAAACCTAGGCCAGCTCCTCCGTATTCCCTTGGAATCGTCACACCCATTAGTTGCTGATCAGCCATCATCTTCAGTAGCTTGTCAGGATAGAATCTCCCCTCATCGATCTCTCTTGTGTATGGTCTGATCTCCTGCTCTGCAAAATTTCTCACTGAGTCACGTATAAGCTCCAGTTTATAATTCATCACTTTTCCTTATCCTTTACTCTCGCATTGAGTTTTTAAGCTCGACTGTAACTTGCATACTCTTTCATTAAAAACGACGGGACTATGTATCATCTTGACCAATTTATCTCCATAGTAGTATTCCCCAATATATCTATTGTCCAATGCTTGTTCATCATTCAATATTTCTTCCCAGTACATTAACTTCTCACAAGGAAGGTCTGCATCTTCAAATAAATCGATCCATTCATCTGCATCTCTTTCTAAGAATATCCTGTCCAATGCTTTCACAAATGTACTTGGATTGTTAGAGACCCGATCATATAATTTAAATTCTTCATTCGCTATTAGTTCAGGATGTCCGACCACATTACAAAAATGATCAAAGCTCTCTTGATGAAGCGCTATTGCTAGTTGGATCCACCGATCGTCTTTAGTTCTATAACTACCTTGGAGGGGGCTAGGATTTTCAAATCTGCTAATTGGATACTTAAATCCAAATTGAGACGCCGCTATTAAATAACCCATATTGAAGAGCGCTGTATGATATAATCCAACAGCAATATGACTACCTATACCAGTGTTTAATTTTTTTATATATCCTCCTAGTATTCCTGAGAGGAGATAATTTGCAGATTGTACATCTCCATAGGACTGTACTGCATTTAAAGGCGGGGAATCCTTATCGTGTAATGTTCCACTGATACCACCTCGTGCATAATACGCAGTAAAGTCGTAAGCTGGCTTGTCTGATTCAGCTCCTTTCTTCCCAAATCCGAGCACTTGCCCATATACCATGCTTGGTTTGATCTTTCTTATGCTTTCGTAGTCGATCAAGAGTCCATCTAGTGCTTTTTGTCGATAATTTGTGATGAATATATCCGCTTCCAAAATAGTATCCTGCAGTTCTTGTATGCCCTCTTCAGTCCGGGTATTAATACTAATTATCTTCTTATATCCATTCATTATATCAAAAGCGGGATTGTTTGGACCTTCAGTGGGCATTCCAACTAATTTTCCTACTTTTCTCATAGGGTCCCCACTTCCTATTTCAACCTTGGTTACTTGTGCACCCCATTCTGATAACAATCTCCCTGCAATCGGCGTCGCAACATATTTCCCCAATTCAACAACTTTTATCCCTTGTAATATGTCCATTTCTCACCTCGCTTTTAAGACTTCTGCAAAAGCTTCAATACGATTGGATAATTGTTCATTTTCTGATGCATCATCTGTCAATTGGATCGTTAGATGAGGTATTCCATTTTCTACCAACATGTCCCTGATGAGAGGATAATCGTATTCTTCAGGATCACAGAATGACATTTGCGAGAAGATCACGCCCTGAATTCCCTTCTCAAGAATTCTCTCCTTAAGGAAGTCTATCCTCTCTTTCTCCGGACTATATGCTAAACAACAACCGATATGATCTCTCCATTTAATCGCTAAGGCCTCTATGGGATCCGTAATTTTAAGATCTACTGCTGTGCGCACTTGCCTATTCCCATTTGCTAAATCATCACTTACGATCTTAAGTCTAGATTGATCAATAGCCTCAATTATCTTGTTGTTATCAGCAGTGATCCCAATCAACATAATTGACGGATTTAACCGCCCAGAAGGAAGAAAACTGTCTAGATCCTTGAGTAGTATTTCAGCATCAGCTACAAAATCCTCAACTCGTAGCACCCGACTCATATGGTAAACGAGTACTTGTAATGAATAGGGACAATCGTCACGTTCTGCTATTGTCTCTATTAAATTTCGTACCAATTTGTTCCTCAACTCATAGATTTGAATCGATTCCGAAAGTCTCTTTAGATTCCATTTGCGATCAATGACCATGGATAACTGGTCAATAATCGATTGATACTCTCCAACTAAGAAGCTAATTGCTGATTCTGCCTTTCTATTCTGTGGGTGAACAAATTGAATGATCGGTATTTGTGGGACGGCAACTTTCCAGTTTTGTCCAAAAGCTTTTAAAGAATCACATAAGCTTGGAGCTAGAACTGCTTTAAGATGATCCAGTTCACCTCTCATTCCCTGCTCAAGAATAGACCGAATGGGTTGGCAGTAAAAAGATGGAAAATAACGATTACTCAAAGTGATTTTTAATCCCTCTCCCCATAATGGGATCGGATGACAATTGAGAGCATGGATGATCTCCTCTGGACAATACTCTAACACCCAACCTATCAACTCCCTTTCTTTGCTCATTTTATTTAGGTATTGAGGTGTCTCTTTTTGTATTCTTAACCACTTATCAATAATTATATTACTATTAAATTCCATCGCTGTTTCTCCCTTCTTCAAGCAATTCATCTAATGTGTCAATTCTCAATTCAAATTGAGTTTCATTAAACACCCTTGGATCCGATTGATCACCATCAAATGTGATATATGGCAATTCTAAATCATTAGAAACACGTCTCATCATCTCAAGCAGAAACCCATCCCAAATCTTACAGCTTCTATTCATGTGGACCATCATACCATCGACATTAGCCTGCTCAGCTATTGTCTTCCTACGATCCACTGCCCTCTCTAGATTAATGCAATCGGGGACATTTGAATATGATATCAGCATCTCATCCAGATTGTTATACATCCTTCCCCATGTCTGCGTGTATATCGATCCAGTAATATTCATGCCCTTTGATTCTAAGTATTTTGCGTTATGACGAAGGTAGGGCCAGCATGCAATACCTTCCATCATAAGTCTATATTTCTGTTCTCCTTTGAAGAAAGATCCTCCCTCTTCTCCTCTTTTCTCAATTTCATCGGCATACTTACGTATACATTCTGTCGTTGATTCTTTTCCTCTAGCACAGACCATTAACGCCATATAGTTAAAGAGGTGAAAGCCATTTACTGCAGTTGGAGTTCTCTGGCTAAGAGCCTCGAGTCTTCTCCACTGTTTTGCCGTTTCATTTGATATTCGCATTACCTCTTTCATGCGAGCTGAATCATACTCTTTACCTGATATCCCCTCTAAGAAATGGATGAGATCGACAGTTTGAGATCTCATGTATTCAAGTCGCTCTTCAGTGATCTCATAATTGACATTGAATGGAATATCCAACAAAAACATAGGAATTTTCAGTTCAAAAGCAATATTCTCGAACCATTTAATCAGCTGATTACAAATATTGTTACAACAGAGGATGAAATCTGGCATCGGCATATTCATCGCCTCGCTGTGACCTTTATTAAAGAAACCTAGATTCACTCTAGCATAACCACATATATCACTCGAATATCCATAACCCTCTGCAATATTAATCATTTCCTCTGATTCATGTTTTGCAGATATTGCAGCCGTCTGATTCTCTGGATAAACTACATCTATATCGAATACTTCAATAAATTCTTGTGGAAAGTTTGAAGACACCCACCCGACAGGTCTACCTTGTTCTTTAGCATGAAATGCTTTTTCATAGTGATCATTAACTAATGCATTAAGTAAATCTTTAGCGGAAAGCTCTTCGTACATTTAATCTCTACTCCTTTCAATTCCAATGATAGCTGCTCCAATGGCACCAGTGAATTGAGAATACTTTGAATTCATGATGTCCTTTCCTGTAAAACTACTTAGTTGATGCACAAGATTTCGATTAAGAGAAGCACCTCCTGTTATAATTACTCTGTCTTGTGGATTGGATCTCATTAATTGAGAGGCTATCCTCTTCGACACAGATTCATTCACTGCTCTTGCTACGTCTTCTTTGTTGTGTCCCTTTGCCAAGAGTGATATCACTTCCGATTCAGCGAAAACTGTGCAAATATTGCTTATACTTAATTTGTTTACCGAGTTCTCAGCCAAATTAGATAAATCACTGACTTCTACTCCTAAGAGTCTTGCCATCACTTCTAAGAATCGACCTGTTCCAGCAGCACATTTATCGTTCATATGAAAATTCTGTACTTTACCTGATCCTGTTAACTCGATAATCTTAATATCTTGACCACCTATATCTATGATCGTTCGAGCTTCAGGAGTTAAAAACTTAACTCCCTTAGCATGACAAATGATCTCAGAAGAATCTCCATACCTATCTGTAATTAACTTTCGACCATACCCTGTAGAAATGATAAAGTGCTCTTCGTCCACTGAATATGCAAGATATTCTAAAGTCTTATCAACAGATTGTACACTCGCACCGTTTTCAATAAGATGAAGGTCCAGTACTTCTAATTTTTCATTCAAGGTAGCTACTTTTGCTGCTGTAGACCCTAAATCAACACCAAAATATTTCAAATCATCACTCCCGCTCTACTTCAAACCACTCCAATGCCTCTTCCTGCGTCAATGGTTCTCTCGGCGCATAGGTGGCATGATTCATATTGTAATTCTGGATCTGTACTGGAGCATTTGGCATCATTATCCTTCGATTCTTGTAGTCTAGTCCGATTAAATACTCATTTTCTAGTACTTGGGCATCCTTAGCAACATCTTCAAACAATTGTAGTGGATCACATGGAATCTGTTTCTCTCTAAATATCTCAATCCAGTCTTCCAAGTCTCTATTCAAGATTTCTTTCTCAATGATCTTGATTATCTCGTCAGCATTTTCCTGTAGAGAAGCTATGTCAGTAAATACCGGATTGTTGAGTAGATCTTCTCTTCCAATCGCCGCATAAAATGTTTTAAACCCTTCACTATAAACTGCATAGGCAACTTGGATCCAGCGCCCATCCCTCGTTTTATAGATGCATTGTAGGGGATTTAAATTGTCATATCTGGAAATGGGATATGATTGATCATATTGTGCTGATGCTATCATATATGACATATTGTATACTCCTGTTGCAAGTAGACTCGTCGTGACCTTGGTGCCTCTCCCACTCTCTAAAGACCCGATATAAGCACTCAGTATTCCCGCTGCAAGGTACATACCTGCTTGAAAGTCTCCAAAAGCAGGAACCGTAATCATAGGAGATGTGCCTTTCTCATACAGAGTTCCACTTATCCCTGCGCGAGCATAATACGCTGTAAAATCATATCCTGGTTGATTCGCCATCTCCCCAGATTCTCCGTATGCCGTAATATGGGCGTAGATCAAGGCTGGGAATTCTGCTTTAAGGCTATCATAATCTAATCCTAATTTTTTCAAGGAGTCATTTCGAATATTGGTAATTAGAATATCCGTATTTTTCAACAACTCTAAAAAGAAACTACGCTCTGCTGAGTTCTTAATATTAAGCTGGATCAACTCTTTTCCAGAGTTCATCATATCAAATCCTGGATTCTCATCCTCCTCTATCGGCATCCCCACCATCCGCCCCATTAATCGCATTGGATCACCCTTTGGCGATTCAATTTTTAATACTTTTGCTCCCATATCGGAGAAAAATCGAGCGCAACTAGGAGCTGCTACATAGGTTGACATATCAATCACTCTTAAGCCTTGAAGCGGGTACATATTCATCGCCCCTTTCTGTAAATCACCTAGGTAATGTAAAAGAATATCGACTATCGTTAATGCCCTTAATCAACTCAACGGAATTTGGGTTTCCCGCCCAAGCCCTTCGTGCTACTCCTACCATCACATCATAATAAATTGCTCTTTGAATTATTTCGTCCTTCTCTTTTGATCCATCTAACACTAGTCCATAGCCACAACTTTGGGAATTTCCAATTCCCGTGCCCCCGCCATTGTGAATACTAGTAAATGACATACCTAGCATTGTGTCCCCTGCAAAAACTAAAGCGGACATATCTGCCGTTAGATTTGACCCATCCTTGATATTTGATGTCTCTCGCGAAGGTGCGTCTACACCACCTGTATCCATGTGGTCTCTTCCAATAATCACAGGACCTATCTCTCGATTCCTTACCATTTGATTGAAACGTAGAGCAATGCGAACTCTTGTCTCTGCATCTTGATATAGGATTCTCGCTTTACTCCCGATTACCAGATCGTTCTTCTTAGCTTCTTTAATCCAGACATAATTATCATAGTCTTGGTGTCTTCTGTCCTTATCGATACTTTCTGCAGCCGCAATATCCGTGAGTTCCAGATCCTTCGCTTCTCCACTAAGACAGACCCAACGAAAAGGACCATAACCATAGTCAAATAGATTGGGACCAAGAAATTCTTCTACGAATGATTTATAGATAAATCCTTCTTTATCATCTCTCCCATTCGCACAAACATCCTTAATTCCAATATCGTACATCGTCGTAGTCAGACTATTCCCATAGTCAAAGAAATACGTTCCCTTACTTCTCAACTGCTCAATTAGAGTATGATGATGTCGAATGGAATCTCTTACTCGCTCATCAAATTCTCTCTTGTCAGAACGCAGCAGCTGCTCTTTCTCTTGGTAGGTTAAACCTTGAGGGCAATATCCACCATCAAATGCAACGTGACAAGAAGTTTGATCTGTCAAAATATCAATGTGAATGCCATGATTACAAACATACTCGAGAAGGTCCAATATATTCCCATGGTAAGCGATCGCCCTAGGCTTTCCCTCATCTTGGCAGATCCTTGCGCTATTAAATATCTGAGCAAGATCACTAGAGTACTCATCAATCCATCCCTTTGAGATTTTATCCAAGATCTTTGATTCATCAACTTCAGCTATGATTCCAATGCCTTTCGCAATTTTACATGCCTTTCCCTGGGCTCCACTCATTCCGCCTAATCCTGATGAGACAAAGAGAATTGATTTCAACATTTCATCATTATCACGATCAAATAGTTTCCTTGCTACATTTAGCATCGTAGAATAGGTTCCATGTACAATCCCTTGGGAGCCAATGTAAAACCATCCTCCCGCTGTGAATTGCCCATAGTTACTAACACCTAGCGCTGCTAACCGATTCCAATCGTCATTGTTATTATACTTTCCTACTAATAAAGCATTGCTTAGAATCACTCGTGGCGATTGCTTCGTCGTCTTAAATACACCATATGGGTGACCCGAAGCAATCACTAGAGTTTGGTCCACTTGCATGGTCTCTAGATATTTCTTAATCAATCGAAACTGCATCCAATTCTGACATACTTGTCCAGTCTCACCATAAGTAACCAATTCATAGGGGTATAGCGCAACATTCCTATCTAGATTGTTATCGATCATCAATTGTATGGCTCTCGTCTCTAAGCAGTTTCCCTTGTATTCATCTATAGGCTTCGCAAATATCTCTCCCTGAGGACGAAATCGATATCCATAGATGCGTCCACGTTGTTCTAGTTCATCTTCAAATTCTTTCCTCATTAGCTCCTTATCTTGAGGATGTATATATCTCAGCGCATTATCAACTGCTAATTGTTTTTCAGCCTCTGATAATACCCCTAATCTCTTGGGAGCTCTTCGAATATTCACATCTAATTGTGGATGGTCCGGTAAAACATCATAAAACATTTTTTTCCTCCTATTATACGCCTACAACAATTCTCGCTAAAACTGCAGTCAATGGTATCAAAAACGCCGTACGCACAAAGAAAATGATTACCAAATCCCAAAAGGTAAGCGGCATATCGGATTCAAGCATCGCATTAGCACTTTCAGTGAAGAAAATGACTTGACTTGTTGATAGAACTACGACGAAGAACGCACTGATCTCTGCGACACCCAATCCCTTAATAATTACATTGGGTATTGCAAGGCCAAAAATACCTACAAGTGTAGATGGAGCAATGATTTGAGCATCAGGCAATCCAAATAAGCTTAAGATCGGCGCAATCGGCTTACCAATCCATTGTACAATCGGAGTGTAATTGGCGATAAGAAGCGAAATAATGGATAATGAAACGACATAGGATACGACTTTCAACCCAAACATAACAGAGGATACGGCACTATCTTTAATGATACTCATCGGTGTTCCCTCCGCTTTTGATAGAGCTTCATGAACGGCTTCTTTTATGATCCCTTTATGGTAGTTCACCGGTTTTCTCTCCTCTTCCGATTGCAATCTACCATCATAATAAACATCTCGTTTCTTTGATAGAGGATAGACTCGTACCATAATTGCGGCTAATATAAACGCTAACAGCATACTACTCAATACCACTTTCTGATATAGATGTTCAACGCCGACAGTAGCAGACAGAAAGGCAAATGCCCCTAAGCTACAGACGCTAAAGTTCGTTGTTATCGAACAAGCCTCTTTCTCAGTGTAAACATTTGACTTATAGAGGTTATTCGTGATCATAACACCAACTGCAGCAGATGCGACAAAAGAAGCCAGCGCATCTACAGATGCTTTTCCAGGAACTTTATATACTCTACGCATGATCGGCTCCATCAATTTGCCCAAGAACTCGAAAAAACCAAACTCTAGCAGAAATGCAACTAAACTCCCAGCTACGATTATGGCAACCAGTACATCACCTGCAACATTGATTGAACTATTTCCTACAACTGGATCTAATATCTGAGCTGGACCAACACCAAAAATTACCATCACTGCAAAGATTGCTGCAACGATATACATTAGATAAGTGATGAGTCCCTCTTTTTTATAATACTTACTTAGAAATCTATTTTCTGACGGACTGAATCTGACATAGGTAGCCATAATCGTAACAATAATGGTTGACAGTAAAACTATTCTGTTGACATTCTCTCTGGTTAAAATTTCCTTGATCAACTCCATAATATGTACCATAGGCACAGTGGTACGTCCTCTCCAAGTCATGTTGATAAAAAAAGCAAATACTCCAATAAGACTAAAGATTACACTTTTTAAGACAACATTTGATCCGTAACTCTTTTGTTCCATTTCACAACCTACTTTCTCAAATTATTTGTGCAAAGTAGAAAGTCCTCGTTGCACTTGTCCATATTATATGTAAGGGGCATTAAATAAACGTTAACGCGATCATACTCATTCGCTGCAAACGTTAAACACAATACATTGTAACATTAATTTCTATTCCAAGATGATGATCCTACCTTAGATAGATCTATTATGTAAAGTGTCCATAATGATGCATTTTACCTGAAAGTATATTGAATTATTCTAAATAAAAGTAATGCTTAAGGAAGAACAGGTCAGGAGGCAACGTTTTTTTCGATCGGGTATTCATTAAAATATACATCTGAAAAATCATGCAAGGTTGTCAGTATAATACTTTATTGAGAAATAGAAGGTAGCATAACAAGAAATCGTACATATTGACGCTATTACCCCTTGCAAAATGAGAGTCAAGCTGAGAGTCAAGCACCAAAAAACACCCCAAAACGGCATTTTTCATGTAATTTTCTATTATCCACTTAACGGAAGGGAAAAAGAAAAATCCCCATACATGCCCCTGATCAGGCAGATCATAAACGGCTATTTCATCACTTTGTGTGATTGTTTACCGTTTATTCACGCCCCCCACTAGGCTCATATGAGGAAAAAATTTGGTGCACCTTCAGGGACTCGAACCCTGGACCCACTGATTAAGAGTCAGTTGCTCTACCAACTGAGCTAAAGGTGCAAAATTGATAACAGGATTATTATAGCTCTGTTTCGCTTAGCTGTCAAAGATTTTTACATGGTTTTTTCGAATAAATAATCTGAGCACTCATAGATTTCTCTATGAGTGCCCAGAACTCAGTATTCGTAACTGAGATTATAGTTTTCCTGCGACTTCTACAAGTCTTGTAGCTTGATGCTTGACGGCGCCTTCGAGGTCATTTGCGAAGCCCTCATGGGTTGCAGTGCCGGAGGTACCGTAGGGGTTTCCACCTGCTGCATAGACGGCGTCTCCCGTATAGCCTACTGGGACGATGATGGCTCCCCAGTGCATCATGGTCGTGTAGATGGCTTGGACAGTCATCTCCTGGCCACCGTGGTTGTTCATAGCAGATGTCATAGCAGTGACGACTTTGTTGGTCAGCTTGCCCTCTGCCCAGATCTTGGATTGCGTGTCTAAGAAGAGTTTCATCTGAGCTGCCACGTTGCCGAATCTCGTCGGAGAGGAGAAGATGATTGCATCAGCCCAGAGCAGGTCTTCACTTGTGGCTTCGGGGACATCCTTGGAGTCTTCTAGATATTTCACCCATGCTGGGTTCTCTGGATTGAGTTCCAGTAATTCCTTTACCTTCACGAGGCGGACTTCTGCTCCAGCCTGCTCAGCAGCTTCCTTTGCCCAAAGCGCCATTTGGTAATTGTGACCTGTTTGACTATAGTATACAATTGCTAATTTTACATTTTTCATGATGATTCCTCCTAATTAATGTCTAATGAATTCGTTGTTTCTAAGATCTAAATAAGCCTGCTGCAATTCCTTTGGAGTGTTCATTACAATGGGTCCTCCCCAGGCAATGCCCTCCCGAAGGGGTGGTCCTTGGATAAAGAGGGCTCTCACAGGGTCATTGGAGGCATCTAACTTTATAGAATCTCCATCTCCCAAGAGTAGCGCACTCTTCTCTTGATAGTTCACTCCATCTACGATGGCATCGGCTTCCAATAGGAATAAAAAGCTTGTCTCGCCCGGTTTCTTGGGGATCTCTATGCTGCCACTCTCCAATCCAATATCCAGGAAAGTGACTTGCAGATGTCTTGGCTTGACGCCTGTCACGCCATTGAATTCCCCTGCCACTACGCGGACGCTTCCATTTTCCAATTCTGCCACACCTGTCATCTCTTCTGTGATGTCGAAATACTCAGGTTCTGCCATTTTTTCCCCAGAGGGCAAATTTATCCATAACTGGATTCCCAACATACGCTCTGCTGCCTTTGGCATCTCTTCATGTAGGATTCCAGATCCTGCAGTCATCCATTGTGCGCCGCCATCTCGAATGACACCACTGTTCCCCAAGCTGTCCCTATGCTCCATTTCCCCCTTGACCAAGTAGGTCAAGGTCTCAATGCCTCGATGAGGATGCATTGGAAACCCCTTGATATAGTCTTCTGGATCTCTCGAATCAAAGGAATCCAGCATTAGAAAGGGGTCAAAGGATTCTACGGTGTCTCGACCTAGTACTCTAGTCAGATGCACACCTGCGCCGTCCCTAGCGGGCACGCCTCGTACGACTTCACGTACTCCATTTGTCATTGTGTTTTTTCTCTCCTCTCTTTGATCTGCCCTAGCAGATAAATCAGTTCTTCTTTTTCAATGTCTTCATAATAGTCCAGCAATTGGTTGAGTGTATCCAGATGATCTTGAAACACGATCTCTAGTAACTCCGCACCTGCTTTCGTGATTTTAACTCTCTTTCTTCTGGCGTCCAGCTCATCCGGTCTCTGTTCTAAGAGACCCTTCTTCTCTAAATTGGTGACGACCACGGTGATATTGCCACCTGAGATCAGGATTTTTTCAATGATTTCACCTATAGATAGCTCTCCTTTATGGTAAAGGACCTCTAATACAGCAAATTGCGCTGTGGAGAGCCCGTGGCTCTTAAAGACCTTTAGGAGTTCTCTGCTGATCTCCATATTCAATCGACTGAGCTTCACCCAGAGTTTGAGATTCAAATCACTTTTTGCTCCATAAGTGACCACTATCATCACCTTCCATTGAATCCTCGTCAGAGTCTTTATCACTAACTAGTTATATTTTACCCGCTAACCAGTTACTTAAACATCGATTGCTAAATTTTTTTGAAAATCGAAATTAGATTGGTAAAATTGGGGGTGGAGGGATTCTATGCCCATAGCCAAAGCTCATAGAATCCCCAGCCCTCTGCGTATCGAATTGATTTAAACAAAGATTCTGTTCGAGTCTGATCCATCAATTATCGGAACTGATAAGAAACCGCATTCTAGAGCTGATCCAAGAGGTTCTCGAGTACTCAAAGGGCTGACCGTCGTGGATGAGACTCAATGAGGTCAATACAATTAAGGGTGTGCTGTAGTCTATGCTGAGATGCTCAATCTCCTCTTCTGTTGGAAGTGCGGCAGAAATGGTGTTCTCAATGCGATTGACTTCGATATCATATTGCTCATCTAGGGTTTCGGTCAGATTGTAGGGCTTTTGAAAAACTTGATCAAAATCAGGGATGAATACTCCCCTCATCCACGATTCGTTGAAGCTGATCGGGCGATCATCATAATAAAAAATTCTTCCCAAATAGTATACATGCTCCTCGTCGCCCATTTTCAATAGAGATTGGATTTTTTCTGAGGGCTGCATCTTAAATAGAGATACCATTTTGCGATCAAATTCGATATTCCTCTGGTGCATCCTACGATTTTGCGTCGTTGGCAAACTGAAGTCGTGAATGATCGGCTGCTCGAGTTTATGGATAAAACTGCCTCTCCCCTGGGCTCGGGTGATAATCCGCTCTTTTTCCAATAGTTCTAAGGATTTTCGGAGGGTGACTCTGCTTATGCCGAAAACTTGAAGATATTCTGACTCAGAAGGGAGCTTATCCCCTTCCTGTAAACCCTTGGCCAATATGTCCTCTTTGATCAGCTCGTAGACCTGGTAATATATCGGCATTGGTGAACTCTTATTTATTTTATTGGTTGACCCATTCTGTAAGATGGGCTCATTCATTTTCTCTCGTCTCGTCATAATAACTCCATCTAAATGTATTTATCTCTAATATAGAGACGGTTCCGTTCTATGGTATCATACAATAAAACCAGGAAATATGCTAAACATTTTATGTTCACCAGACTTTGACCCAATCTTATCTCAAGTTTTACAATGAAATTACATTGTATTCATATCAACTATTTACAAATCATACGGGATTCGGGTATACTTGTATTATATATAATACATGCTAGGAGGTTTTATGCACCCGTTAATCGTAGTTTCGATCGATGCGATGGTTACAGAGGATTTGCGCATCGCGAGGCAGTTTCCAACTCTGGACAAACTATTACAAAATGCGGCGATCTTACCCAAGATCAAGTCCATTTTTCCAACCCTTACCTATCCCTGTCACGTCAGCCAATTGACTGGTAATTCCATTGCAAAGCATGGCGTGATAAACAATGAAATATTCGACTGCAGCAAGGATTCCCCAGACTGGATTTGGAACTATGACGCCATTCAAACGCAGACCATCCTAGACGTAGCAAGGCAGGCCGGTCTGAAGACGGGAATTTTCATGTGGCCGGTCACGGCAAACGCGCCTGCGGACTACCTCGTTCCAGAAATATGGGTCAAGGAGGGAAAAAGCGATGCCTTTGAAGTATTGGGGGCGAACTCCTCTCCCATCATGACCGAAAAATATCTGAAGAAAAACCTTCATCACATTGAATGGAACAATCAACCTCTATTTGATGATCTGGGTGTCGCACTGACTCTAGATGTCCTTGAAAACGAGGAGGTGGACCTACTCTTCCTGCATCTATCCTGTGTGGATATTTCACGGCATAAGAGCGGCCTGTTCAGTGATCAGGTGACCAAGAGCATCGGGCGCATTGATCAGTATCTGGGGCAGATCATTCAACTGCTTGACCAGAAATATAGCGATGGGGAATACAACCTCGTCTTGATAAGTGATCATGGCCATAGAAAGGTATATCGGCAGCTCAATTTAAATGTTGATCTGAGAGAGCATGGGCTCTATCGTGAAGGCACCGAAGATTATGGGGCTTATATCTCAGGAGCAGGGCTTGCTGCCTTCGTCAATCTCAGCAATTCCGAGGACGCAGAGTTCAAAGATGCCTTAGAAAAGCAGCTCTATCAGTATCTGAGCGAGCCACGCTTCGGGGTTGATCATCTATATACCCTCGAAGAATGCCGTGAGCTATTTGATCTAGATGGCGATTTTTCTTACTGTCTGATCAGCGATACGGGAACGGCTTTTAAAAACGGAGCCAAAGGCAGAATTCTTCGCGTCATGGGTGATCCGGACTTCGAATATGCCTCCACAGGTCATGGCCATCTGCCCGAGTTGGGTATACAACCTGTTTTTGTAGGGGTTGGACCAAGTTTCCAGAATGGAATCTATGATACGGAGCATAGCATCCTCGATGAAGCTCCAACCTTTGCTCATCTGCTCAACCTAACACTACCCTATGCAGAGGGAAGAGTTATGACGGAACTTCTGCGACTATAAAGGAGGCGACATGGGAGAAATTCAACTCAACGGCATCACGATGTCTTATGATAAAAAGATCAACGTGATCGAAGGGCTCGATCTGACCATACCAGATGGGTCTTTTACTGTATTGGTAGGACCGTCCGGCTGTGGTAAATCGACTACGCTGAATATGATTGCAGGACTAGAACATCCCAGTTCGGGAGATATCACGATTAGTGGCAGATCCATGAAGGGAGTAGAGCCTGGCGAGCGAAATATTGCCATGGTCTTTCAGAACTATGCTCTGTATCCCACGATGACGGTCTGGGACAATATCGAATTTGGACTGATCAACAACAAAGTCCCCGAAAACGTGCGAAAAGAGAGGATCACTGAAGTCATCGAGACCGTTGGCCTACAGGAGTTCAGTAAAAAAAGACCGGCACAGCTCTCCGGTGGGCAGCGTCAGCGCGTCGCCTTAGCCAGAGCGCTGGTCAAAGAACCGGATGCCTTTCTATTGGATGAGCCCCTTTCGAACCTGGATGCCAAGCTCCGAGCCCAAATGCGGCAAGAGCTGATCCAATTGCATCAAAGATTGGGTACGACCTTTGTCTATGTGACCCATGACCAAGTTGAGGCGATGTCCATGGGCACCTTGATCGTCCTCTTTGATAAGGGCAAGATCATGGCCGCAGGAAATCCCCAAGAGGTCTACAACGACCCACCCAATCTCTTCACCGCTGGTTTTATCGGAACTCCATCCATGAATTTCCTCAATGGATCCCTGATGAACTATTCGGGTACGATTGGCGTACGACCTGAGAGACTGATGATCGACAGCCCCCCTGGAGAAGAGGCCTTCCAATTCGACTCGGAAATCCTCTCCAAAGAAAACCTTGGGGCGGAGGTCATCTATACCCTCAAATTTGAAGACCAGACCTTGAGCGTCAAGTCCCATTCTCAATTTGATTATGAAGTAGGGGATACCGTGCGCTTGAGTGCACTAAAGAAGCATGTATTTGCCTTTGATGGGAAGGATGAACGGGATTACGCCTGGGAAAGGAGTCTGTAATGACCCAATTAAGCCAAAAGGGAAAGAGTCCTTCTGTCTCTGGAATCTTAAAGGGCAGAGGGATACTCCCCTATCTCATGATCGCACCGAGCATATTGGTCTTTGCCGTCTGCTATATTTATCCGATATTTTACATGATCTATCTGAGCTTTCACGATTGGAACTTTATCAGTCCAGATAAGGAGTTCATCGGCCTAAAGAACTTCTCTTCTCTGTTCTCCAATCCCGATTTTATCAAGGTCATGTCAAATACTTTTATCTACACCGGTTCGACCGTGGTCCTGACCATATCTTTGTCCTTGCTGTTTGCCCTATTCCTAAATCAAAAGGGCCATCGGTTTAACTTTACGCAGGCGGCGATATTCAGCCCTCACATCACCTCCTGGGTCTCCATTTCCTTTATTTGGCTGTGGCTGATGGAGCCCAACTACGGAGTCTTAAACTGGATTTTGAGTCTGGTGGGGATCGATAAATTGCAGTGGCTGAAATCACCACAGACGGCGCTACCTTCTTTGATCATCATCGGAGTTTGGAAACTGATCGGCTACGATACGCTGATCCTGATCTCTGCACTCCAGGGGATTCCAAAGAATGTACTGAACGCCGCAAAGCTCGATAATGCGCCGAAGCATCGACTTTTGTTTAAGATCATCCTACCGATGATCAGCCCGACCATCTTCTTCCTAGTAGTCATGAACACCCTAATGAATTTCCAGGTGTTTGACACTGTCTCTATCATGACGCAGGGAGGACCACTGAATTCGACAAATTCACTGGTTTATTATATCTATCAGAACGGATTTAGCTACTTTAAGATGGGCTACGCCTCAGCAGCAGGGGTGATCCTCTTGGTCGTCCTAGGACTATTGACCTTTATCTATTTTAAAGTACTAAACAAAAAAGTTCACTATTCTTAAGGAGGCTACCGTGAAAAAAACATATTCACCTGTGAAGAGAATCCTTGAGATTTTGGCCTTATTGCTGATAACCGGGACTTTCATACTCCCCTTTTTGTGGATGGTCATCACCTCCTTGAAAACCCCAGGCGAGACGATTACATTCCCACCCGTTTTCATCCCAAGCGAGATTCAACTGAAAAACTTCGCTGATGCATGGACATCTGGACCATTTTTACAGTATTTTAAGAATAGCATCATCGTAACCCTCGCAACCATGGTACTTCAAGCGCTCTTTATCGTACCGGCGGCCTATGCCTTTGCAAAGTATCGCTTTGCGGGAAGGGACTTCTTCTTTGGCGTCGTCCTGATCACCTTGATGATTCCAATGCAATTGGTATTTATCCCCCTGTATCTGCTCTTTAGCAAATTCGGATGGATTAACCACTATGCCAGCTTGATCGTACCCTTTGCTTCCAGTGCCTTTGGAGTGTTTATGCTCCGGCAGACCTTTATGAGCATCCCTGATAGCATATTATCGGCGGCTCGATTGGATAACGCAGATGAGTGGACAATCCTTCGAAAGATTATGCTGCCGATAGCAAAACCGACCATCATCACAGTCATGCTACTGACCTTTATCAGTCGCTGGAACGACTATTTTTGGCCCATGGTTATGACAACCCAAGCTTCGATGCGCCCACTGTCCGTTGGCGTCGCAAATATTGCGCAGACGGAGGGTGCCACTGCCTGGAATATCGTAATGGCGGGAAATATCATCCTAGTTGCACCTATCTTGATCCTGTATATCATCGCTCAAAAGAAGATCATCAATGGATTTGTGTCCACTGAAGATAAGTAGTTTCAAAATCAAAAATAAAAGGAGAGAAAAAATGAAACAATTCAAAAGCAAGAGGCTTTGGTCCCTGCTCCTCGCCCTATCCCTGATGCTAGTAGCATGTTCTGGCGGCGGCACGACAACGACCGAGGAAGAGAAGGCTACCACCGAGGCAGCACAAACGGAAGCTGCTGTAACCGAGGCGGCAACCGAAGAAGAGAAGACAGAAGAGGCAGCTACACCTGCTGGTGGTGACCGAGTGCAGATCCAATTCTGGTATGCTTGGACGGATACCATCGCAGAAGCCAATGAAGAAATGGCAAAAATGTTCAACGAGTCCCAAGACAAATACGAAGTCATCGCAGAGCACCAAGGCTCCTACAAGGATGTACAGTCGAAACTTCAAGCTGCAATGGCTGCAAATAATGCACCTGGAGTGGCAGTCATCGAACCACAGAACATCCAAATGCTACAAAAAGCTGGCATGATCGCAGATATCAGTGCAGGCGGAATTGACCAAGAGAGCTTCTTCCCCCGACTATTGGAAAACTCAATCGTCGATGGTAAGCTCTATGGAATCCCCTACATGCGTTCTTCACCGATTCTGATGATCAACGCGACGATGCTTGAAGAAGCCGGTTTAGATCCCACTGGTCCAAAGACCTGGGAAGATGTCATTGAAATCGGTAAAAAATTCCAAGAGCAATCCAAGCCCGCCCTCACCATGTCCGTTGTGAACCAATGGTATTTTGAAAGCTACTTGAACCAATCCGGCGCATCGATCTTCAACGAAGACGAAACCGATGTGAACTTTAACAATGAAGCTGGCAAGAAGGTATTGGAATATTGGAGAGAACTTCAATCCAATGGATACTGTAATTTCCTAACTGGTACAGATGCCGGAAACCTATCAAAGGCGGACTTTGCAGCAGGCGCTACCCCCATGTTGGTATCTACAATTGCAGACATCAGCTACTTCTTGGGAGTCGCTGAGGAGAATGGATTTGAGCTGGCAACAGCTGCAATGCCCATTCCCGAAGGTGGAACCCAGGCAGTGCCCACTGGCGGTGCAAACTTAGTCGTAGTTGCAAACAAGTCAGAAGAGGAGACACAGGCCGCCATCGATTTCTTGAAATTTGCATCCCAACCAGAAAATGTGGCCTATGTTGTAGAGAAGACTGGCTATGCGCCGACGACGAAGGCAGCTGTTGAGACAGAAGCCCTTCAGAAGCTATTTGCAGAAAAGGCCCAATATGAAGTATCTCTGAGCCAGCTGGATTTCATTCAGAAACGTCCGAACACGGAAAAGAGCCCTGAAGTATTGACTGCCGTCACGGATATGTTGACTGAGTTCGTCATCGATCCAAATGCCGATATTGATACCCTGCTCAGCACCTATGCTGAGAAATGCCAACAAATCATCAACAACTAGAGTATTCTTCATACTCCCTATGCTTGGAGCCCGCTAGGGGCTCCCTTTCTCCATAAAAAACCCCTCCCTTTCAGTGCCATCTGAGAGGGAGGGGTTTTTCGTGATTGCCTTGGGGAAATAAGAGCATCACTCTATGTTACTTATAGGGGGAGTAACCAGTAATAAGTTGGATAAAGCCCTTGACCTCTTCGAGATTTTCACTCGATCGAAGTACGGATAGATAGGCATTATCCTCTGTTAACAATTGATAGGCATTCATCATAGTACTGCCGTTCAGGTCCAGTCTATGGGGGTTGATTCGTTTTACAGCGTCAATGGGCAGGTCCGAAAAGAGTCCATCTATCTGCAAATACAGTCCTTCCCCTTCCAGGATCTCGTGAACTGCCTCTGGAGCGATGATCACATCCACCGAATTGGATGCCACCATCGCATTGATCGCAGGCGTCGTTTGAAAATCGGACCCCTCTGGTAGCATTGCGGTATTGATCTGGACATAGTGTTTGGGGTCTTTTTCGTCCAAATAGATTTCGACATCCCGCCGAAGCGCCTCTGTCTCTATGGTCTTTGGGTTCACGATCAACACCGTCAGCACCGCCTTTTTCGTAACAGTATTGATAAACTGTACGGCGACAAAGACGAGCACCAATAACAGCAGCACCATTCGGATGGAGGGTTGGTATTTTCTCCAGAGGAGCCAAAGGCCTTCTTTAAGTGAATTCAATATGATCCTCTACTCGATCACAATTGAGCAAACTTCTCTATCGACGCAGCTACCAGCCCTTTGAACTCTGCAGAGACCTTATCGGCGATCTCCTGCACCTCTTTGTGATCTAGGGGCTTCCCACTCATGCCAGCTGCCAGATTGGAGATACAGGATATCCCACAGACCCGCATGCCCATATGCACGGCGGCAACTGCTTCGCAGGCCGTACTCATGCCAACGGCATCTGCCCCCATACCCCTTGCCATGACAATCTCTGCAGGGGATTCGTAGGCAGGACCTGTAAATTGCATATAGTTCCCCTCCTGAAGGTGAATGTTCTGCTCGGATGCCGCACGCAGGACTGCTTCCGACAGATCTAAGTCATAGATCTGGCTCATATCTGGGAAGCGTACTCCCAATTCGTCGATATTCGGTCCGATCAGTGGGCTGGGGACAAGGGCTGTGATCTGATCCTTTATCAGCATCAGATCCCCTGCTTTAAAACCCGTGTTTACTCCTCCTGCCGCATTGGTCAACAACAGGATTTCTGCACCCATCAATTTCATGAGTCGAATGGGCAGCACCACATCCGACATCGGGTAGCCTTCATAGTAGTGAACTCTGCCCTGCATGGCCACAATGGGGACACCACAGACCTTTCCGAATACATATTGTCCCTTGTGCCCGGCGACGGTGGAGATGGGAAATCCTTGGATGGAATTGTAGTCGATGACTCCGGTCACTTCGATCTCGTCGGCAAATCCTCCGAGACCGGAACCCAACACGAGTCCCACAAGTGGCTTCTCAGATACCTGGTCTTTAATACTCTCATAACAGGCCAATAGTTTTTCGTATACGCTGTTCATAACTACTCCTTCACGATGTCCTTGGCGATTTCATCGATGACCTCTTCAAACTTTCCTTCAAAGACCTTCATCGAAGAACTGAACATGAGGTTTAGAGGATAGTTGAAGTTTTCCACATTGGCTCCTGTCATGTCACGGAATTCTGCCTCTTCCCCATAATGGGGGATGCGTTCGATCATCGGACGCGCATCGTCCATATAGGCGTAGAGCTTCTTGCCCAACTGGAAGCCCATTCCACATTCAAAGGAGGCATCGTTCATGCATTCATAGCCCCGATAATCATTGAGGTTTGCGATGATTACATCTACATTGCGCACATGTTGCTGGAAGTTGTCGAAGAGATTCACGGCCTTGGTGTAGGGGCTATCCGTTTCGATTTCCACGACCCCTTCTGCCCAATCCAATGGGGTGTAGACTTCAAAGCCATACTCTTCACATTTTTTCTTCATCTCCGCCAGTTTCTCCCGACCGTCTCTGGCGTATCGCTCAGGACCGGCCAGATAGACACGGATCTTATCTGAGGGGGCAAGAGTCGGGGCATCCATCTTGGATTCATAGGTATAACGGCGACCTGCGTTCTTATGATCTTCTTCCACGGCCAGCATATAGGCTTTCAAGCAGTCGTCGTAATCGCCTTCAATGATGGTCGTCGAACCGATGATCGTTGGCGCAAATGGCAGGTCGGGATAAGGCGCCACCTCACCATGCTCATCTAGGATCTCCCCATTGACCAATCGATATTTTTGATCCTTCCAGTAGAGATTCCGCTTGTCTCTGGTATAGCCAAAGCATTTATATCCCTCTGCATAGGCCATGCCGATTTCGTAAATGGTCCCACTGTCCGGCTCGCTGCCCCGGTAGGCCTCTAAATCGGCGATGATGCCCGTCGTATCAAACATGATCGTCTCCAGATCCTTGAAAATACTGTCCGCCCTCTTTTGTAGATCCGGATTTTCCATATCTAGGGGATTATCATTGGGAAGGGTGACACCCATCCCCAGGTTTTCCGTACGGGCTTTCATCACTCGGAGGAGTTCAGGGCCACCTGTGTAAAAGCACTCCGGTCCAGCAATATAGATTTTTTCTTTCTTATACATTGAACCCTCCTATTTCAGAACATATTCTACAATTGTCTTCAAGAACCTGCCATAGTCCGCAGATTTTCCGATTGTGATCATGGGAAGCTGTTCCCAAACATGGTGATGTCTACGATCCAAAACCGTCATTCCCAGGGTCAATGGGCTTAGTGTCTCCACGCCTACTCTGCCCTGAAAAGTCTCCACAAAACTCGGATCCATCACATAGGCAACAGCCATACAGTCGATAATCGTGCAGTAGGGATCATAACCCCTGCCAGTGACAAATCGAATGGCCTGTCGCAAGAATTTTGCCTCAGGTCTTGGTGAATTCTCCAGTGCCTGGATATCTTCCTCGGAAAAGTCCACTTCAAAATGTGTGGCCACATCCAAGCCCAATGCCACGAAGGGCACGCCGGACTCATAGACGATCTTAGCGGCTTCTGGGTCTACATAGACATTCCACTCGCTCTGGGGGGTATCTCCTGTGGCGTTTAAAAAGGCGTAGTCATTGGTCCCAAAGGAGCCTGAGATTGCAACGACTTCCTTGATCTTTCCGATGATCGACGGTTCTTTCACCATGGCCATCGCCAAATTGCTAAGGGGACCCAAGCAGGCGATGGAGATCTCTCCGGGAAACTCGTTGACAGTGTCGATGATCATCTCGACCGCATGTTTCTCCGAAAGGGGCATCTTAGGAGCGGGCAAATGGTTCTCGGCCTGGCCATCTTCTCCATGGGAGAAGGGATCGGAAGGAGCCTTTCTCACCATGGGATTTCCCATGCCCTTGGCTACTGGAATCTCTGTTCGATTGAGCATCTCCAGCACCTTCCTAGCATTTGTGCTGGTCAGTTCAACTGGGTAATTGCCGTTCAAAGTGGTGATGGCCTTGACGTCCAATAGACCGGATTTCAGAGCCATCACGATGGCCATGGAGTCATCCATGCCTGGATCACAGTCGATGATTACTTTTTTCATTTTTCCTCCTTTTAATCCCCTTGCACCTTAACCTGAAATTTACGGGTTCTGGGTCCATCAAATTCCAAGAAATACACCTTTTGAGAGCTTCCGATTAGCAGCTTGCCCCCATGGATAATAAAGCTCAAACTCACTCCAAATAGAGCGGACTTCAGATGTCCTGCCGCGTCTTGAGGGGTGTCGTGCTGATGGTGAAAGTCAATTCGAGTCGGGATCAACCTGCGTATCTCGTCATCCAAATCCATAAAACCAGCTGGATCCCAGGGGGAAAATACTGTCAACCCCGCTGTGGAATGGGGATTGTAGACGATGACAGTCCCCTCCTGAACACCACTTTCCTCTACAGCCTGCTCAACCTCGGCTGTTATGTCAATAATCTCATTGTATCCAGTTTTTAAATCAAAAGTCTTTAACATCACTGCCTCCTACCGAACGATGATTTCACTGTTGATCACGCCTGCTCCACCCTCTGCAAAAGACCACTCGTCCTTTGTTCCACGACCGTATTCTTCACCGATCATCTCTGCAATAAAGGAGGGGACTAGCGCTAAGGGCGCAAATTGTGTGAGGGTTAATGTCATTGGGTATTTTGACTTTGGAACACGAATTACCCGAACCTCTTCACCAAAATCTCGATCGGATCCATCGGTGATCAAGCACAGAGGTCTACCCAGCACCTTTGCGTAATGGAGAAGCTCTTTATTTCGACTCATCGCGGGATTGACGGTGTTTGCGACGACAAAGGTCCCGATATTCTTCGCATCTCTGGCAAAGAAATTCAGATGGAACCATTCTTCACTATTGATATGCATCGCCAGTTTGCCCGTAGCCTCCAATATCTTTGCCTGCCCAAACCAAGCTGCGGCGTAGTCGAATCCAGCCCCGACAAAATCATAGCACAATAGATCCTTCCATTCCTTAGCGAGCTCCAATGCGGCATCATTCATCTCAGGTAGCATCTCTCCTAGAGCATCCCCTGCCGCCTGAATATCGTAGCGATAGTCCATAGCCTGGTCCATCGTGTAATTGCCGCGAACCTCTCCAAACCGAATGGCCAATAGATACAGCGCCATCAAGCTGACGAGATAGCCCCTGACGCCTGGTGCCGATTCAAATGGCGGAATGTCCAACTTGAGGATTCGATCAGCATGAATCCCCAGTGGTGACTCCTCTTTTCCAGTTACGGCGAGTACATAGCAGCCATGTTGTTTCGCCCTCTGCACCGCCTCTGAGACCCTTGCCCCAGTACCAGAGTTGCTCACTGCGATCACCAAGGGATTTTGGCAGTCGACTCCCATCTGTTTTTCGGAATAAAATCGACTGAATTCGATGGCGGTGACCACTTCGGTGGGAATTCCTGCGAGCATTTCAAAGGCGTATTTCATGGCCATCCCTGCGGCTAGGGAGTCTCCACATCCCGTGAGTACAATTCTCTGTACATTGAAGATCTCTTGAAAAGAGAGGACCTTACGGGTTTTCGGCTCCAGATCCTCATATTGGGTTCGAATGAGTTCTGGTAAGGAGAGCACCTGTCGTTGCATTGCATTGCTAAAAGCTTCCATTCACTACCTCCATTTATTCGCGGGCTTGTTACAAAACCCAGTTATCTTTCCCTAGTTCCTTCTTCCTCTGATCCATTTCCCATAGGATGGCGCATCCCTCCAATGCGATATCGATCGCATTGTGATGACCGGTTCCCGCTTCGAACTTTTCGCCGGTGCATAAATTGTCCGATACAGAGCAGATGGATCCACCGCGTCTCCCAAATAGGGCGGAAAGTGTGACAATTGCCGCAGATTCCCGGTCTCCATTTAGAATTCCCGCTCGATTGTAAATGCCAGCAATTTGTGTATTCCAGGGCTGTAGATATCCACCCACCCCAGGTCTACCACCACCGACAAAATCCGAGTCCACGGAGAGGGTCACACCCACATGATAGGGCGCACTGCTGCGATCGGCAGCCGTCGCTAATGCGGTGACCACTTCATAATGGGATACCGCTGGATATGCCGCTGGAATATAGGCCTTTGTCATGCCCTCTTCCCGGACCACGCCGCTGGCGATTACAATATCTCCAGGTCTCGCCTGGTCTCCAATACCACCAGAACCCCCAACCCGAATGAAGGTTGAGGCGTCTGTGTATTCCATATAGTCGTATAGGATCAGTTCCATCTCCGGCGAGCCACTACCTCCGCTGACTACAGTGATCTTCGCATTTTTGTATGTCCCCGTATAGGAGGTAAACATTCCAGAGGCGCCGATCAATTCTGGATTTTCCAACTTGTCAGCAATTTGTTTTGCCGGATCCTGTTCATAAGCGCACAGGGCATCCCGTACTGTGATCAATACATAATCCCCCACCTTGTCGGGATCAATCTGGGTCATGGCAGGGCGACCATCGATAATCAGGCCCCGTTGTGGTACATTGTCGTTGTATTCATACTGCTGTTGAATATGCTGTATGGATGGTTTTTTTCGAATTTCTTCACTCTTCATCTCTCACCTCTTATATTAAAGACAGTCTGGGAACTCGATCTGGCACGCCGTATTGACTCAGACAGACGGCAGATGCCAGACTACCCATTCGGCCGCAGTCCTCTAGGGAGTAATCCTCGCAGAATCCATACAGAACTGCGCCGGAAGAACTATTTCCACCGCCTGTAGGGTCGATCACTTCTCCCATGGGAGCAGCGGGCACTTCGACTGCCTGGCCAGAACCAATCATAATGGCCCCTTTGGAACCGCGCCGTAAAAAGACCATCTTTGTCTTCCAGCTCTGATATGCCTCTATGATCTCAGAGAGATCCTCTGTCCCCAATAGTTTCTTCGATTCTGATAGGTTGATGGAGAACACCTCCATCTGCTCTGCAATTCTCTTTACAAACTCCAAATTATCGAGTTGCGTTGCGTCGTTTGCGATCTCCCAGAGGACCTTTGTCCTGCTGTTGGCTTTATTTCTGAGAATCTCCTCCCAAAAATCGGCACTGCTATTCTTAAAGATGTAGATCCCCTTTGCCGTCTGAAAATAGGGAGCCAATTCTTGCGCCGTCACTTCCATATTCCTGAAATGTTCCGATCCATACATGGACTTCTCCTTGCGCTCACCATCTTCGAAATAGTGAATCAAGGTATGGGGCGTCTTCTCTCCCTTTACGATGAGCCCTTCCATACTCAGATGATTTTGGCGAAACCAGTCCCCGTTGCGTTCATCAAAATCCGCTCCGACTCCCGTTACCGCCAGCACCTGATCCGTCCAGCACTTTATGCCGGTCAAGGCGTAGATACCCGCTCCGCCGATCGCTTTAATCGTCTCTTGCGCGTCATGAAAGAGAATTTCATCCGTTGCGATGATCGATGCAATTACATAATCCATATACTACTTCCCTATAATGAAGTTATTTGCAGTCATCGTCCCCTCAGAGATCGTAAATCCTGCGCCGCCACTGGTGTAGCTGTCATCCAATGCGGTTACGATCTCCTGTTGATCGACAAAAAACCGTAGCTGATCACCTTGCACCTGCAGACGTAGTTCATAGCCGATATCCTCTTCATAGACAAAGGGCGCCCTTGCCAAAACAGTTCGAACCTCGTCTCGCTGTTTGTATAGGATGGCTTCTTTGTACTCGTTTAGCGCCGCTCCGTAGTATCTTTTATGCCCTTTACTACGTGCAACTAGTCCACCTGCTCTGTGCAAACTGAAAAAGCAGGTGGAGGTGACGGAATAGTCTTTCCACTCTTCCGTTCCGATGGTGGCTAACCCATCTTTCTCGTCATGGGATACGCAATAGGTCTGCTTAAAATCTGCTGCGAAATGCTTCGCTGAACTGGCAAAACTGGCAGACCAAAGGGGTGCTGTATTCCAAATGGAGGTCATCAACATCCCCCTCTGGGCGAATTGCGTCGGTGCACCGTCCCAACTGATGGAATTGATCTGCACGCTGCCCGCGAACTTCTTTTGGCTTTGGATCTGAAAGCCCAGCTTGAAGATGGGCATTCCGCCCGTATCTGGCACCTGCCACTCTAGGGTCATCTCCTCTTTAGATAGCGGAGTATACTCTGCGTAGCAAACGGCCTCTTCATTGTCTAGACCATAGTAGAGCACATAGGGACGAATGGATACCTCTCCCTCATTCAGCAGTTTGACCCTCGTCTTTACAATTTGAGAACTGTATAGCGACGGTGATGCAACGGTAGAGAAATTTCTAGCGATCTGAGAGAAGTCGATGAAGGTCGGTGTAGATACTGAAGCCGTCACCCCGTCTGCTAGGTCTTTTACTATGATCTCGAGCCCGTGCTCCTCTAGATATAAGTTGGTATTCGAAACTTCAACGGAAGTATTGTAACCGTGGTCGAAATGACAGGACTGAAAACCCTGGGTCGCACCGGGGAACTCAAAGCTAAATCGACTCGCAGAGAGACTTGGAGCCTCTTCACCTGCCAATTTTGCAGCGGCGATCAAGATCTTCTTGGATTCGATCACCGCGTCGGAGACGACAGAGCCCCCATCGGAATTTACGACATACATGCGATCTGCCACGGGAGAGCGATAGTCTAGGCCGGCTTCAATTCCAGCTAAGCCGAGTCGAATGCCATTGAATGCACCGACATTGCCCGCATTGCAGTCCGTGTCCCATGCAGCTGAAGAGGCGATGCTGATAGACTTTTGGAAGTCGTCTCCCCCAAGGAGGATTGAGGCGACTACCATCGCATGATTGGGGATCATATGGCAACAGCCCGGGCATACCCCATAGCCGTATTTCGGATCTAGATAGGCCCTGACCTTCCTCCAGTCCCGCTCCTGTTTACAAATCTGGCGTACGTCCTCGATCATCTCGATCAGCTCACGATTTTGCACATAGGCGATCCCTCGGTCAAATAGGATATCCAGATCCTTTTCTTCGAAGGCCATTGCCTGCAGGGCTGCCAAATGGCAAGCCGCATCGAGTGCCAGCCCGTCGTGACTTACAGAAGCCGCTTTCCTCACCAAATCCACTGCGAGGTCTGGGTTTCCTGGGCAGGCCATCGCGATGGCGTCGATGAAGATCTGCGCTCCAATCTGCTCAGCTAGGGTTCTCCCATTCTGCTCGATCGATCCGCTCTGGGGAGCACTAATCCCATTTTTAAGATTCAAGAAAGCCGTGTGTTCCGTAGAGCGACCTAGACCACCCCACCAGAGAATGGTCTTGTCCTCAATGATATAGTTGAGCCATGTCCGCCCAAAATCCTCAGCGGAAATGTCCTTAGAATAATCAAAATCCTCTAGGGCTTTAAAAAACCCGAAGGTGCCGGAGATATCGTCATCTGCCACGATTAGAGGAGCCCCCACTTTGTCGTGGACATAGTATTTGATTTCGTCAAAGGTCTCTTGGATCTTTTCATAGCTCCAGCCTTCCACAGGTCTCCCCAGATAGACGCCAATCAGTTTTCCAAGGACACCAGCATATATTTTTTCACTGTATTTAGTTACCGTCAAACCTATCCTCCTATACGTTCAATGGTCATCTCATCTGCTAAAGTTGCACCTCCATCGACTACGAAGCCAGCACCTCCTCGGGCATAGGTAGAATCCTCACCCTGAAGGACCAAAGCCCCATCGACATAGAGGGACAGCGTGGAACCTTCTGATGCAAAGGTCAGTTCGTAGGTACTGTCGATCTCATAGGGATAATCCACTTCCGCCACTACCCTTCGCAGTCCATCTGTTTGTCTGTAGATACGGGCCTTTCCCTCTGTGAAAACCGCTCCATAATACTGTCTATGGCCCTTAGCGCGAAGCACCAGACCTGCCGCATTTTGCTGAGAGAAGGTGATCTTGGATTGAATACTATAGTTGTCCCAATCATGGGTTCCCGTCGTGACGACACCATTGTCCTCATTGTGACAGATGGAGAAAGTGGTGGTGTAGTCTGGATGGAAATGCTGCGCAGATGATACGAAAGTCTTTAGCCAGGCTGTAGAGGTCGTCCATGGCGTCAACGAAGGCGTCATTTCCATGGATTTTCGGAGATGGTATTTCCTCGGTGCATTGGCCCAGTCTATGGTCCTAATGATCACGGCACCGTCTGCCCTTCGATCGGACAAAAGGCGTAATCCCAATCGATAGATGGAATGGCCTCCTAGATCGGGGATCGTCCAAGTCAGCGTATTCTCACCTCTTTCAAGGGGAAATCTCTCGCTGTATTTGACTTCTAATCCATCCACTTCATTGAAATGTTGAATGAACAAGATCATGTCCGGGTTTTGCTCATATATACCCTGAACCGTGACCGTGACATCCTGCCCGCTGTAGAGGGTCGGAGAACAGATGACATCAAAATAGCTGGTACCCTCTTTTCCCTTTGGGTTTAAGTCGATAAATGTATCGATGCAAGCCGTAGCATGTGTTCCCTTCCCAAGGCCTTGATACACCAGAGCGCATCCATCCAAGCCGTAATTCTCTCGGGCATGCTCTACTCCAGTTAATTTCTGCTCCTCGGTCTCATAGTCATATGGGATCACGCCCTGGGTGGAACCACTGAACTCAAAGGCATATCGAGTCTTTGGACTCTGATAATCATCGCCGCATAATTCAGATGCGTCTATGAGCAGTTTTCTCGTCTCCAAGACCGCATCGCTGATGCAGGAGCCGCCATCACTGGACACCACATACATCCTGTCGCCAACTGCCTTTCTCAGATCTGTGCCTTGATCATAGCATTCCAGTCCTAAGCGGATACCATTCACACAGCCGACGTTTCCGGCGTTGCAGTCAGTATCCCAGCCCATACTCGTCGCGATCATAATGGATTCTTGGAAGTCGTCTCCTCCCAGGAGAAGGCTCGCCAATACGACGAGGTGATTCGTCACCATGGGGCAGTTGCCAGGATAGCGTTCATAGCCATGATGATCTGCGATCCACTGGCGCACCTCTTTCCAATCCTTCGCCTTCGCACATTGCTCCCGAATATCTGCAATCAGGGAGATGAGCAGTGGATGGGAAATATAGGCGAGGCCGCGGTCCAGCAGGGTATCCAGGTTTTTTTCTTCAAAGGCCATCGCCTCAATCGCCGCCAAATAGACCGCTGCGTCAATGGCAATGCCATCGTGGCTGACGCTGGCAGCTTTTCTGGCCATGTCAGCAGCGCGATCCGGATTGTTTGGATTGATCAGCGCCCAAGTGTCGATGAAGATCTGTGAGCCGATCTGCTCGGCCATGCTGCGCCCATTGAGGGCAATGGATCCGCTCTCGGGGGCTTTGATTCCATTTTTTAGCCTTAAAAAAGCGGTATGTTCCGTGCTTCGGCTCAATCCGCCCCACCACAAGATGGTCTTTTCCTCGACGATATAGTTTAGCCAAGCCTCGCCAATCTGCTCTGCGCTCAGATTGGGGTCCCAACCGTTGTCAGCGAGAGCACGATAAAACACGAAAGTACCCGAGATATCATCATCCGGAACGATCAGTGGCGCGCCGGTGATATGATTTTTATAGTAATACACTTCCCCAAATGTCTTTTGAATATTCTCATAGGTCCAGCCCTCAACGGGTCTACCTAAGTAAACGCCGAGAATTTTGCCTAGTACACCGGAATACACTCGATCATAATATTTATTTAAGCCCATTATTACTCCTTTATTCAATATAGATTTCTTGTCACTTTTCTCAAAATATTGTATAATTAAAAAATACAGAAAATTGCCTCACAGACTGCCGCTTCCAAGCACAAGCAGTCTGTGGGGCGATTTTTTTATCCTTTGACTGCTCCGCCAACCATCCCATCGATAAACCTTCTCTGTGCGAGTAGGAAAAACACGATGATGGGTCCTATCAAAATCATGGCAGAGGCCATCAATACTCCCATACTCGCCCCATAGGCGCCGTTCATCGCCAGAAAACCCAAGGGGGCAGTGAAGCTCTTCTCACCCTGTAAAAATGTCGAAGAGATCAGATATTCATTCCATGTCTGCAGTCCCACAAGTACCGATACTGTGATCAATCCAGGGGAAACCACAGGGCGCATGACATGCCAGATGACCTGGGGAGTCGTCGCTCCATCGATCCGAGCAGCCTCCTCCAATTCCTTAGGTACATTAATAAAATACGTACGCATTAATGTGACTGCCAACGGCATGCTAATCGCCGCCAAAATAAAACTCGTCGCAGGCAGATTGCCGATGAGGTTCATGCGTGCATAGATAAAGTAGAGGGGAAAGAGGAACAATTGGATCGGAACCGTCATTGCCATCATAAAATATGTGATGAATCCCGAAGTGCCCTTGATCTTTCGACCAGCCAATACATAGCCTGCCAAAGTGGAACAGAATAGCACGATAATAATCGTGCCGCCGACCAATATGGCACTATTTAGAAATCCCTTCCCAAATTTGCCGTATTTCCAGGCTTGAATATAGTTTCCTATATTTAAGATCTTGGGAATCTCCAGGGGGCTGCGCACAATATCTGCATTTTCTTTAAAGCTGTTTACGATGACTAGAAAGATCGGAAACAGGCAGATGATGGCCAATATGATCAAGACGATATGGATGGCTATTCCATATCGAAGCTGATTACCCTTTGTTGAAGTCTTCATATCTCACTCCTATTCCATCATCTCTCGCTTGCTCATCCTCGTGTAAATCGTCGAGGCGATCAAACCCAGAATACTCATAAAAATCCCAACAGCAGAGCCCTTCCCTACGTCCATCGAACTAAAGGCGAAGGAATAAGCATAGGTTCCCAGTACTTCCGAAGCATGTGCTGGACCTCCACCTGTTAATAGTTTGACGTAATCAAAGGCGAGGAAAGACCCAATCGTGATCATTACAAACATTAAGCTCACGGTAGAGCGGATATTGGGCAGATAAATGTAGCGGAACAGCTGCCACCCAGTGCAGCCATCGATTCTCGCCGCCTCTACTTGATCTGTGGGCACCTGCCTGAGGGCTGCTAAGTAAATGACCGTCAAATAGCTCCAGTAGTGCCAAATATCGACCCCAGCACAGGCAAAGATCGCCGATTGCATGCCTGCTAGAGGCGAACCCAAATCAATACCATAGGTCCTCCCAATCCAACCGATGATACCTGAAACGGGGCTAAAGATGATATTCTGCCAAAGCATCGCATTTACAGCTGGTGCCAGTACATAGGGGATCAAAAAGGCGATCTGATAGATATTTCTCGTCTTCTCTCTAGACAGTAATAGCATGGCTGCCAACATCCCTATACAGACGGGCACCGTCAGGAATAGGACGACCCAAATGATATTGTTCTTGATCGCGATAAAAAAGACGCGATCCTCGAAGAGCTCGAGATAGTTCTGTAGTCCAATTAAGTTGATATTGGGAGAAATACCGTTCCAATCGGTGAAGGACGCGATGATCGTCAATACCGCAGGTAGTAGGATTATAGAGATACTCACCAACAGCGCAGGTGCTATCAGGAGATAATTCCAATTTCGTTTCTTTTGCATGGTTCACTTCTCCTAATGGTTCGTGCAGAGGAAGGGGGCAATGCCCCCAACTCTGCAAATTCTTAAAATGCCGGTTGCGGAATCGGCGGTACTAAGCCCTTTTGAAGTTCCTCATCAAAGGTCTTGTCGATCCGTTGAAGATAGGAATCCACATCGATGGTGTCATACCATACTTCTTCAATATTGACGAATTCTTGCTGCGTAGCTGCCGGGAAGAACACATTGGTGTAGAACCCAAAGTTCCCTTCGTTTACTGCCGCCGAAACTTTTTTTACAGTCTCAATGAATTCCGTGGATAGGTATCCCATTTCACTCG
The DNA here is from genome assembly GCA_030538075.1 of Tissierellia bacterium. GTDB lineage: Bacteria > Bacillota > Clostridia > Tissierellales > Peptoniphilaceae > JAUNUQ01. The sequence goes on along the minus strand of JAUNUQ010000009.1, from coordinate 20,413 downwards.
TATCAATCGTAGTGAGGTCTTTCAATGGTGTTCCCCAGTAACCAGGCCATGCCGTCGTAATAATCTGAGTAAACTCCGGTTGAAGCATACGGTCTATGATCTTCGCAGCTTCGTCTTTGTGATCATCCGCTACATTTCCATTGATGGAAAATGTACATGCCGCACCGAGGGTATAGGTCTCGTTTGGCACTTCTGCAGTGGCAGGGAATGGGAAAAACCCAAAGTTTTCGGTCTTATCTCCAGTAAAATATGAAGCCGCCCATTGGTATGCGATTGTAGGTCCAATGAAGAATGGAGACTTCTCATCTGCCAACAGTCCTAGGGATTCGCTGAAGTTCAAGTTCACATAGTCCTTGCCTGCTAAGTAGCCTTTGTCCCACCACTCCTTGGACTTTTCAACAGCGGCTTTCACTTTGGCATTTTCCCACTTCTCTTCGCCCTTCAGGGCTTTGTAAACCGTTTCTGGCCCAGCATAATGTGTTAAGAACACGGATGCGTAGTTCTCGTTTACTGGTTTCCAGCCCTTGTTTCCCGTGACGGAAGCGTACAATCCCTTGGCGAGAGCTTCATCCATGATTTTTTCCATCTCTTCGATCGTCGTTGGAACTTCCCAGCCGTTGTCCGCTAGTACCTTCTTGTTATAGAAGACACCCATGGTGCTGATTCCATTTGGAACGCTGTACAGAGATCCTTGAACCGTTCCCGACTCATAGTATGGCTCCAGAAGGCGCTCTTTCCAACCGTACTGCTCAGAGTACTTGTCCATGTTCTCCAATTTTCCAGCTTCAACCAATGGCATGACGAATGCGGGACCAGATCCGTATACGATATCGGGACCTTGATTTGCAGCGAGTGCGGTGTTCATATCACTGTCCACACTCGGTCGGTATTCCACCGTCAGTTGATACCTGTCCTGGGATGCGTTGTAAGGATCGATCAATGCGGCTTTCATCGCCTCTTGTGCGTAGGGTTCTGTTCCCCAGAACCACATTGTAATCGTCTCTCTACCCTCTAGATCAGCTGCAGGAGCAGCCGCGTCACCAGTGGTAGTTTCTCCTTCTCCCGGTGTTTCTGTACCTGTCGTCACTTGGCAGCCCACTAGAGCTGTGGCCAGCATCGCGAAGACCAGAAACAATGCAATCCATTTCTTCTTCATACTTCTACCCTTCTTTCTTTTATTTTTTTACTAAACATATTCGATACAAGATACGTTTAGTGTGGTACCTGATTCTAGATTTTTTGTATTTATCCTATCCGCCTTTGATTCTGATTCGTTGATTTTATATGATAGCTGCTTTCATAATGATCAATGGGTCTCAATAATCAAATTGATAACTCTCAAAGGCATTGATCACCATCGTATCTCCCCACTGGGACACCCGGTCCAATGAATATCCATCTAGGTGAACATGTCCGTGCAGAAAGTATTTTGGTTTGTATTTGTTCAATAGGACATTAAAGGCCCGAAATCCCGCATGTACATGGCTGTCACCCTCATTGATCCCCACCGCTGGCGCATGGGTGACGAGGATATCAATTCCCCCATGAAAGGCGATCTTGGCCATACAGCTGTACATGCGAAAGATCATCTGGGTCTGGGAGTATTGATGGGGCCCATCTTTGTATTTTACACTTCCCCCCAGGCCCAATATGCGGATTCCCTGATGGGTATATACACGGTCCTCGATGTTGATGCAGCCTTCTGGCGCTCTATGTGCATAATGTTGATCGTGGTTGCCATGGACATAGAGAAGGGGCACATTCGTCATCGTCACTAAAAACTGTAGATAGTCCGAGTCCAAGTCGCCACAGGATATGATCAGATCCACATCCCTTAGCTTGGATCGATCATAATAATCCCAAAGGGAGCGGGAGTGAACATCGGAGATGGCAAGAATACACACATGCTTCTGGTTCATCATCGAATCCCCTGCAGGCGAACGATTTGCCGCCCTTCTTCTACCACCTCATCCTCGGTGGGTATAAATCCAATCACATTATCCATGAGCCAGTCCATCTGGATAATCGACATCGGCTCCATGACCTGCCCTTCATTTAGCCGCAGATTTCCCAATTGGTCTATTAGTACTCCGGCAAAGGGTTGAAACTCCTCTCTGGACATAGCGTCCATCATGGTCTTCGCAAGTCTTTTCGTCGGCTCTGGGAGACGAGAAGAGAAGATCACATCGATCACCCCTGCCGAAAATCCCCACCAATAATTATGGGAACTGGCGCCCTTAGGATTCACATTTTTCCATGACCGATCCAAAATGCTCTCGATGATCTTGCCATAAAACCGGCCCCAATTACATAGAGGAGCTGCCAGATTCTCCACTTTGCCCTCGGTTCGGTGGTAGAAGCCAAAGGCCATCGAATGATCCCCAGGGGTGATCATGTCCTGGTCTGAGATAAAGGAAGTCTCACAGGGCAAACTGGGATTTAAGCTGGAATCCTTGAGTTTAGACCACTTTAAAACCACCTTGGCCGCAGGGTTTACCATCTTCACCCCCAGAGCAAAGGCATTGATATTGGCCGTCATTCCGTACACTGGATACTCGGCTACATAGCCGATGGAATTACTCTTGCCCAAAGCGCCAGCGAGCAAGCCCATGATGAACTTCCCCTCATAGATCCGGCAATGATAGCTCCGAATGGCGCTATAACTGCTGTTGATTGAACAGTTGAGGATCTTTACCTCCGGATGGCGGACCGCAGCACGCACACTCGGATGCAAAAGGGTGGAGGAGGTGGTAAAGATGAGTCGATTTCCATCTTCAATTGCCCTCTCCAGCACTTTGTCCACATCCTTTGCCTCCAGGGAAATGGCATAGGCACTCGTCTCGATCTGTCCGTGATAATGCTCTTCCAGATTGAGCCTACCCATTTCATGCTGATAGCTCCAGGAGGAGGACTGCGGTGTGCTTTCATGTATGAAGGCGATCTTATAGGCTTTGTCCGATATGGAAAACCAGCTGGTGATCGTATTCATCCACTGTTTATCGATGGGCTCCAATAGTAAATTGATCCCATCATCCCTCGATTGGGACTGAAATTCACTCCAGATATGCACCAAATCCTGTCTTAGGTTATGAAAGGGTTCGTCCAAATCATGGGTGACACTGAATATCTCCAGGTAGATTAAAAAGGCATCTCCAGTCGTCAGGTGAATCCGATCTCCACCCAACTCCTTGTAGAAGGCACGAAAGCGATAGTAAAGCACTTTCAGCCTCTGTATCTCCTCTTTGGTCCAGGGCTCTCTCCACTTCTTGCCTGAAATCTCGACGAGCTTTTTAAATCTCCCCTGCTCTGAAAACCAGATCATATTTAGTGATGTCGCATCGTAAAAGTCCAAAAATTCAAAATAGATCTTATTTTCCTTCGATTCATTTTCTATCGGGATCAGACGAGTGACACTACCCCGAATGCTGATGGCATGAAGGGATTTCATCACGCTGACTCTTTTGTTCCCTTCGGAAACATAGAACCGATTCATGTATTCATAGCATTGAATAGGCTCTCGCAGGCCTTCCCTGAGCTGACTCTGATAGAGTGCAGCCCATTTGGCTGCAAATTCCGTATCCTCTGGGAGTATGGGCATAAAATCAGCGGCAAAGGCATTTTGTCTGCCCGCTCCCTTTGTTCCGACGACACGGCATAAGGGCACATCGATGGTGCCTAGGGACCTCTCATCAAGTAGAGGGCCGCCCTTTAACATCTCATCTAAAGCGGGTATGAAGGGGTATTGTCCTTTTTCTACTGCCAGGCGATAGGTCTGCATGCCGATGCTTCTGGCGATTCCATAATGCTCTAGACTCATTCTTCTCCGTGAGCCTCCAATGTCGTGTTCTGTTTTAGAGAGGAGCGGTTTATTACTTGCGGCATAAACAAGAGGTCTTTTACTGGACCGATCTCCTCTTTTTCAATTCGCTTCATCAAGATCTCCAGGGCCTTCTTGCCCTGTGCGTCGCTGGATTGCCCGATCGTAGTCAATGGCGGACTTATCCATTCCCCAATCGGATCATTGTCCACTCCGATCACCGACAAGTCCTGTCCGATGTCCATTCCTACATCCATACAATAGCGATAGATTCCTTTTGCAATCCCGTCGGATCCAGCAAATAGGGCCTGTACACCATTTTCGACGAGCTGTTTTGCCCCGGCATAGCCGGTCTGTTCATCATAGCTTCCATAGAAGATATACTCCTCTTTTATGGAGATCCCCGAATCGCTTAAGGCTTCTTTGTATCCAGTCACTCTCTCCCGGGTGCTATAGAGACTCTTCTCCCCAATCACAACGCCGACTTTATCGGAGCCCGCTGCCAAGAGTTGTTCTGTGGCCAGATAGCCCGTTTGCCGATTGTCGATGGTGATAAAATCGCAAAAGACTCGATCAATCGCTCGGTCTACCAATACGAAGGGCTTTTTGTAATCAAATAATGCATTGCCCACCATCGTATGATTTTCATCCTCATTGACATCATCAGGGGCAATGACGATGAGGCCTTTTGTGCCGATCTTCTTCATCACTTGAATCATCTGTACCAATTTTTCTGATCGATTGCCATTGCCCATGCTCAAAACATGGATATCGTGGCTTAGACCATACTCTTCGATTGAGGACACACATCCATTCCAATAGTGATTCTCTCGACTGGGATAGATCAGCCCTATGGTTTTTAGTCCAACGCCGCCCTGTTCTCGATCGGACCGCACTTTTTTGCTGTAGCCTAAACTCTTAGCAGTTTCAAAGATCCTCGCTTTCGTCTCCTCCGACACGCGAATAGGACGATCATTTAGGACCATGGAAACACTTGTCGGTGAGACGCCTGCAAGTTCGGCAATATTGCGAATGGTTGGTTTCATTGTCACCTCCTCGCCCCTGTGCTAAAATCTCCTCAGTTTGATATCGTAAGCCCTGTATCCTTGTCGAAAACATGCATGAGCTCTCTATCAAAACCAAAAGATATCGGTGAACCTGCACGTGCCTGCGTGTGTGGATTCACTCTGACCGTATAGGATTTTCCTGCATAATCAAAATACAGATAGACCTCGGCTCCTAATAGTTCATACACGCGCACGGTCGTATCCACCTTTTCTGTGGGATCTTCGCTGGGGCGTTCATTTAGATCAAAGACATTCTCCGGTCGGATGCCGACGATGACGTCTTTCCCCGCATAGCCCTTATCCAGCATATTCTTCGTCTTATTGGCATTGAGTGCAAAAATCTCCCCTTCCTTCAAACGCACAAATCCCTTCCCATCTTCTTCGAAGAAAGTTGCGTCAAAGAAGTTCATCTGGGGAGATCCAATAAAGCCAGCGACAAATAGATTGTTGGGATGATTGTAAAGATTTTGCGGAGAATCCACTTGCTGAATGACACCATCCTTCATGACGACAATTCTGGTCCCCAATGTCATCGCCTCCGTCTGGTCATGGGTGACATAGATAATCGTGACGCCCAGGCGTTGATGTAGCTTGGAGATTTCGGTCCGCATCTGCACTCGTAGTTTTGCGTCTAGATTGGAAAGTGGCTCATCCATTAAAAAGACCTTGGGATGCCTGACAATCGCCCTTCCCATCGCCACACGTTGTCGCTGTCCACCGGATAACGCCTTTGGCTTACGGTCTAAGAGACTCTCCAAATCCAGGATCTTCGCAGCATCTTGAACGAGCTGATCAATCTCCTCCCTAGGTACCTTCTTCAACTTTAGCCCAAAGGCCATATTGTCATAGACGGTCATATGGGGATATAGGGCATAATTCTGGAAGACCATCGCGATATCCCGATCCTTTGGTTCTACATCGTTCATGACCTCTCCATCGATCTCCAATACACCACCGGAAATCGATTCTAAGCCCGCTATCATTCGCAGAGTTGTCGATTTTCCGCAACCCGATGGGCCTACGAAGATGATGAACTCTCTGTCATCGATTTCCAAGTTGAAATCGTTGACCGCTTTGAAACCGTTCTCGTAGATTTTCTCAATATTCTTGAGCGTTAGACTAGCCATTTTCTCCTCCTTGTCAGTAGGTATCTTGTTACATATAAGTACGGTCCACTTGCTGTAAATAATACCATGTTTAATTTAGTAAATCAATAGGTAAAACTATTTATTTAGTAAACCAAATGTTTACCAAAGTGATTATTGCCTGATATTAACAAACAAATCCATTTATTGCAGAATGATTGGTATCGTTTTCCTCAAGAGTTGGAAAAACTACTGGTAACGGGGCTAAAAAGGTCTTTTCGACCAGCCCCGTTCCTCAATTCAATTGAATATTGCAGTATTTAACAACTCCCTCCAATGCGCCTTTTATGCAACAGGAGTCTGCAATATAATCGGCAACGGCCTTGGCCTCTGGGATCCCATTTGCCACAACCACTCCGACACCAGCGTATTCTAGCATTTCCACGTCATTCTGGTGGTCTCCAACGACTAGGATTCGATCCGCCTCAATGTTTAGCAAATTCGCCAGGATCTTTAGGGCAGACCCCTTCGTCGAAGCGGCATGTACCACTTCAACGGATTTGTCCGTATAGCGAGTATAGCCATATTCTGCAGGCAATCCCAAACATAATTTTTCAATCCCTGCAATCGCACCCTCTCGAATGTCATCCATCACCATGAGTTTATCTATTTGTAGCGTTTCGAATTCCGATGCCGTGGGAAAGTGAATATTATGATAGCGATCAAATGCCAGCTGCTGGCTCTCGATCCAAGGCGTCTTCTTGTAGACCCATTCCTTTCCCTGGACGGTGTAGACGAGGCTCATGCCCAGTGTATCTGCTTCTTCCATTAAGGCCTTTAGCCCCCTCAGGGGAACGGTGTTTCTCTGATAGACAGTATCCTTGTCTTTTATTGTCACACCATTACTCAGGATATAGGGTATATCCAGCTGCAGTGCATCTACATAGGCTTCTGCCATCTCCTCGGTTCGCCCCGTCGCAATGGTAAATCCGATTCCCTTTTGCTTAAGGGCTCTTGCCATGGCGATCGCCTCCTCCGGCAATAGCTCATCTCGATCGAGCAGGGTTCCATCCAAATCACAAACCACCAATTCTATCATCGCATCTAGTTCCTTCCATTCATAATCAAGTAATTCTGAACCCCTTAAAAAGTAACGAAGTGCCATATTTATGGATTTTCGCTGAAAAAGCAGCATGGAGTTCACCCTTTTTCTAACTTGTATTATACATGATATATGTTTTGGAATCAATTCCTATGACTTAGCCCTTGAAATAATTCTTCTGAGTCAATATACTATTGGAAAAGGAGCTCAATATGAAAATCAATAAACCAAACTCTATAAAAAAACCTAGAGAGCAGAGGACGACCCCCAGCTTTTTCGATTTTATGCTCACTTTGTCCCAGATCATTAAGTTGAGCTTATTTATGGTGCTGACCAGCCTGCCCTTGGTCACCATTGGACTGTCGATCACTGCAGGTTATCGGCTCTGCTTCGAAGTCTTCGATGAGGCTGAAGATATTTCTCTGTCCCGCTATCTCGTCGTCTTCCGAGAGAATATGAAAAAGGGGATCGCCCTGTGGATTCTGCTGGTATTTTTTGCTGTCATCCTATATATCGACCAGTCACTAATCCCCCAGCTCTTATCCCCAGGCCTTCTGCAATCCGGTCTCTACGGCATCTTTTTCATCCTGTCCATCCTATTGCACTGGGTATTCTTCTACTCTTTTCCCTTACTCAGCATCATTGAAAACACGATTGTACTAACGCTACGAAATGCCCTCTACCTGTCCATCCGGTTCATCCCCCACACTTTGCTCGTCACCCTCATCCATGGACTGCCCATACTGTTTTATATCCTATTCCCAGCCGCTGCCTTTCGCGTCCTGCCCCTTTATATATTGCTATTTCCCGGTTTTGTCGTCTATTTTTCCGCTAAGGTATTCTGGCATGTGCTATCACATTTTGAACTGGGCACGCAAGAGGAGCCTTCTGAGCATTAATTCATTCCGAAATGGAAGGAGCACGCAGTGCTGCCTTGGCAGACTCTGCGTGCTCCTTTTCTCTTATCTCTTTTTTAATAGCCCATACAATACCTGTACGGATACGGAATTTTCTCCACCGAAGACGAGTACTCGATCATGCTTGGTTTCGGATAGGTAATGGATCACACCCTCCGGGACGATGTCCCTTTGTACGAGCAACATCGGTCTGCCATATAGAGCGGCAATTGGGCCTGCGGATAGAGCGTCCACGATGCCATTGCCATTGGCGACAAAGACCTCAGCGGCTTGGGGATAGAAAAAGCGATTGATGGACAAGGAAGTGCCAAATCGGTTCGCCCCGCCAAAACGGCCAAATTCCAAACCCATCTCCTCGAGCTGCGTCTGCACTGAATCTGGGATGGTGGCATTTCCACCGATTGCAGTGACCTTTTTAATGCCCGCCTCTGCCATCCATTGGATCAATTCACCGGAGAGCTGCATGCCATCCATCAGCAGGATGGGCTGCTTTAATGCGCCTGCTGTGCCTGCGATACTGATGGCATCAGCGTCTTTGAATCCGTTGACCAAAAAGATCTCCGTGAAGTCCACCTCTTCGTCAACCGCCTTGGCGATTTCGAGGGAAGTCGCAAAGCGGTTCTCACCATGGATTCGCTCCACGGTATAGCCAGCAGCGCTGAGCTGTTCGCGGAATGTCTCTGGCAGATATCGCTCACCGCCGACGATGATAATTTTCTCTGGATTCAGCCTTTGTATCTCCGCAAAAGTCTCCGGGTTGAGCCGGTTGTCCTCTGTTAATAGCAGGGGGCCTTCTCGCAGGCTGGATAGAGGCGTCATCACTAGGGCATCGGAATGACTTATGCCCGAGGTCAAAAAGACGGTCGATGCTCCCTGGGGAAAATACTCTCTACTGATGGCGACGGCTGTCGCATATCGATTGGGACCGCTGATCCGGTGGAAACGGTCCATAAAACCCGCTTGCTCCATGGCCGTATAGGCATTTGGCATACCATGACCATATCCCATATTCGGAGAATTGGGGAAGTTGCCGTCGGTCATTGGCACAGCAGAGTCGATGATCAACTGTTCTAGAGCCGATACACTCAGCTCGGGATATTTGCTCTTTAAGAGAGCCGCAATCCCAGAAATATGGGGTGCAGCGATGGAAGTTCCAAACATATTCGCATAGCTGTCATCTCGAACGGCCACGCGGATCGAGGATCCCGGTCCGACTACCTCTGGTTTGATGACGCTTCCCGTTGGGTCGAATAGAGATGGGCCTCTCTTCGAAAAATTGGCCAATCCCAATTGTTTATTGACAGCTCCAACGGAAAAAGCATTGAGTAGATTGGCAGGGTTCTCTATTGTGCCCGGAGCGGCTACTGTAGTCGCAGCATTGCCGGAAGCAAAGATCGGGAAGATACCAGCGGCCTTCCATGCCCCTAGGATATCGACAAACCAAGGGTTGGTAGATGCTTCTCCACCCCATGAATTGTTTATGATATCTGGCGCTTTGGTGGGATCTCCTCCAGGGGCGAGCATCCATTGGGCGGCTTTGATGATATTCACATTGGTGGTGTTTCTATCTTCAAAAGCCCGAACGCCGATCCACTTAGCACCAGGTGCTACGCCAATGTGCATGCCCTCGCTATCCGTGCCGCCTACAGCGACGCTGACGATGGCCGTCCCATGGAAATACCCATCTGTTGGCAGGTCGGAATTATGTACGAGGTCCAACCAATTGCCATTGGGATCCACGGCTCCTGTTGCCCGATCATATCCCCGCCAGTTGCTCTTAATAGCTGGGTGCTGCCAGTTCACTCCAGAATCGATAAATCCGATGGTCACTCCTTGCCCAATAACACCCATCTCATTCCAGACATTTTGTGCTTGAATCTGGTTCAAATTCCACCCCAGATTCTCTGCGGTATTGCTCGCTAAGTCCACAGCTGAAGACTGTGTCTCGATCTCACCGTTGTTTTGAATGCGAATGACCCCTGGGAGTTGGGCCATTTCTTCTAATACTGAGTATTGGGCGATTACATGGATCGCATTGACGATATAAAAGGATTCGTATTCAAGGGCTTCCCCTATGGCCATCTTATGCTCTAAGAAGTCATAAATGGGTTTTTGTGAGGTCTCTGCCCTCTCCTTTAGGCCCTCGACCAGCTCCAATCGGGATCGGTCCTTGTCTTCGTCACGGATATCCTCTGAGGCAATGCTATATTCTTCTAATTGAAAATCATCCTCTATAAACACGAGGGCATCCACATATCCAGATGCGCTCACCGAAAGTAGCTCGGGGGATTCTGCCAGCTCCGCCGTAGCCAGAGCAGGTCCTAAAGAGGTAAAAATTACAGCAAATACCAATAGGATTACAAGGCTCTTATTCTTCATTTTTCCTCCAGTTAACATACTATGTATATCATTATACCACAGATGGCGATTCTTTCATGAACGGTTCATATCTTGTTCTCCATTTCACGCCCCTTTGGAGATATTTCTCAGGCGTCGTAATTATTTTGTAATATATTTAATTTTCGTAACATTTTCCAATTCAATGGAAGTTAATCTCTTTTCCAAGGTCAATTATTCCCAATTTTTAGCCCTGTAAATCCTTTTCCTAATTTTGAGTCCCCTTCATCGAATTGACATTATTCTGACGTTCCGCTCTGGCGCGTCCCCCTAAATTGTCGAGAATGAAGTTTACTCGATGACTAGACCGGCGCTCTGATTGACAAGACTTGTAAAAATTCATAAAATGCAGATAGAAAGTGAGAGGATGAGAGAATGGAAGATAGATCAAGAGCGAAGGAGATTTTTACCCTCGCCGTTTTCATCATGCTGCTCGCCCTATCGGTAATTGGAAATCAGTATCACCAAAAACCCCTATACGCTCAATCGATCGCATCTGCGGATGAAGACCGACTGACGGAGGGACTTCCCTTTATCGAATTGGACGCCCAGCCAATGATGCCAATACCCTTAAAGAAAACACTGACCGTATTTCGGGGCGATGAACGCCTCCACCTCCTGACGGGACAGGAGACTGTAGAAGAAGCTATGATCGAAGCAGGGATAGAACTCAAGCCTGGGGACAGGGTATTTCCCTCCTTGTACAGCTTGACACAAAATACCGATCATGTGGTGATCATGAACTTCAAAGAGGAAGAGATCACGAAGGAGCAGAGTATTCCCTTTACTTCCGAGGAGAGAAGTTCTGAGGACTATTTAGTGGGAGAGCGAATCACGCAATCCCAAGGTCAAGACGGAAAAAAGCAGATCGTGACCAAGCGCTATCTTCGGGATGATGTCATCCTAAAAGAAGAGCTGATAGGGGAAAAAGTCATTCAAGAACCCACCCAAGAGGTAATTCTCGTCGGGACGAAAGAGCCCATTGAGACCGTATCCCTATCAGGAGATCTATCCACCTCGGATGAGGATAATTCCAGTACAGAGCTCTACTCCTCAGAGGAGAATAATTCCAGCTCGGAACTCGGCTTTAGTTATAGTTATTACATCGACTGTACGGCGACAGCCTATGATGCCAGCGTGGCAGATGGGATACCCTATACGGCATCTGGTACCATCGCCAGACCGGGTGTGATCGCTGTGGATCCTTCGGTGATTCCCTTGGGGACAAGTGTCTACATCGAATCATTAGACGGATGGTCCAGCTATGGATACGCAGTTGCAGAAGACACTGGTAGTGCTATTGTCGGAAATATAGTGGATCTGTTTTATGATTCCCATCAGACGGCATTGGACTTTGGCCGTAGACCCGTTCGAGTTTATATCTTAAATTAGATGAAAAGCGCCCACAGCGGCGCTTTTTTTGTGATATTAGGAATTCGACCTGCCGGGAATGCTCAGTCCGTAGAGCTCATTGCGCTTCATTCCCAGCTCCTTTGCCACCTGTTTAACGGCTTGGGAGTGGCTTAGTCCCTCCTCCATCAAGCGTTCCATCGCCTCGATCGCATCCTGTTGGGAGGGGGGTTTTGATGCACCACCTTCGAGCAAGAGGACGATCTCACCTCGCACCCCGAACTCAGAGAAATAGTCTAATATCTCTGTGACGCTGCCCCTGTGAATCTCCTCATGGAGCTTGGTGAGCTCCCGAGCAACGGCGATCTTCCAGTCGGGGTTGAGGATCTGTATTTCCTCGAGAGTTCTAAGGAGCCGTTTGGGGGACTCATAAAAGATCGTCGTGTCGGCTAAGCCCATGGCTCTTTGCAGGACCTCTTTTATCTCTGTGCTTTTTCTGGGCATAAAACCTTGAAAAGAGAATTTCTTTGCCGGGAGACCCGAGCCCACTAGAGCGGTCAGAGCTGCATTCGCACCTGGTAATACGACGACCGATATCGATGCTTCTAATGCCGCTTTCACCAGGATATCCCCAGGATCAGAAATCACGGGCATGCCAGCGTCTGAGACGAGGGCTACCTTGGCTCCCCGCTCGATCTTCTCCAATATCTCCCCTGTCCGCTGACGCTCATTATGCTCGTGATAGGAGATGCGCTGGGCTTGAATTCCATAATGATTCAACAGCTTGAGGGTATGCCTTGTGTCTTCACAGGCGATCAGATCCACACTGCGAAGGATATTTAGAGCCCTTAAAGTGATGTCTTCAAGATTTCCGATCGGTGTCGGTACAATATATAAGAGTCCCACATTATTTTCCATAATAGATCTCCTCAATTTCTCGGGTGTATTTCCCATCCCGATAGATGGTCAGGGCGGGCTCTACGATGAAATTCTTTCCTCCCGCTCGAACACATTCCAGCAGTAGGAGAATGGGCTGGGTGTTCTCCTTTGACTCCACGAATCGCATGCGCTTGGGCTCCAGTCCGTACTGCCTACCAAAGGCCACCAGATCAGGCAACCTTCCAGGACGATGTACAATAAAGAGCTTTCCCCTCTCCCTGAGATGCCTGCGAGCAAAGAGGAAGATATCCTCCAACTCCATCTCCACTTCATAGCGGGAGATCCGGTCATTTTCTGTACTGTTGATAATTCCCCTTCCCCTCTCAAAATAGGGGGGATTTACAGTGATGCTATCCACTTGTGGGAGATCCCATTTTTCCCGCAAATCCCCATGGAGGAGGGTGATTATCTCTTCCAGTCCATTTTCACGAACGGACCGCTGGGCGAGCTGGGCCACATCTTCTTGAATCTCTATCCCCCATACCCTGGAGAGTCCGTAGATGCCGTGACAGCGCAGTGCCACGATCCCGCCACCCGTACACAGATCGATCAAACTGCTATCCTTGCGCAACCGAGCGAAATCGCTGAGTAAGATCGCATCGATTCCAAAGGAAAATTTCTCGTCATCCTGATAGATTGCATATTCTGTTCCCGGTATAAAATCTTTTCTTATCATATCATTCCAATCCATTAAAAATTACAATGCATAAAAAAGGGAAGCCTTCAAATATCTCTCTCAATCAATCCAAATTGGATGAAGAGATATTTGAGCGCTCCCCTTTTTATGTAGAGTTTTTCTCTACGGCCAGTCGATTACTCTGCGCGAATGGAATCAGTAGGGCAAACTGCTACACATGCTCCACAATCCGTGCACTCCTCTGCGTCGATTACGTAGATATCTCCTTCAGAAATACAGTCCACAGGACATTCTGGTTGGCAAGATCCACAAGCAATACAGGTTTCATCAATTACATGAGCCATCATAGCACCTCCGTGTTTTATTCGAATTTATTATATCGCACAAAGTTCGTTTGCGCAACTACTCTTCCTCATAGTCAAAATTAGATGGGTCATGATGTCTGCAGTATTTCTGATCTTTGTTCCTGGTGATCTTCAGTTCACTGACGGGATATCTGGCGATATCCTCCACCCCATCCTTTGAGATCACCTTTACTTTGACCTCTTCCTCCAGCACATAGGTGTCGATGACGACGCCCTTGCCCTGGGGAGTGTAAACTACAGTACCTGTTGAGGGGACTCGTTTTAGACTCTCCTCATAGCAGTCCTGCTCATATTTTAGACAGCACATCAACCGACCACAGAGTCCTGAGATCTTCGATGGATTTAGAGACAGGGATTGTTCCTTCGCCATCTTGATGGATACAGGGGTGAATTCCCCTAAGAACTGTTTGCAGCAGGTGCATTTCCCACAGGGGCCCAAGCCACCTACGATCTTTGCCTGATCTCTCACGCCGATTTGACGCAGTTCAATTCGGGTCCGAAAGATTCCCGCAAGATCCTTGACCAAATCTCGGAAATCCACTCGTCCATCCGATGTAAAATAGAAAATGACCTTATTGTTATCAAAGGTGTATTCGCAGTCTACCAGCTTCATGTCCAGTCCATGCTCCCCGATCTTGATTGCACAGATATCGAGGGCGTCCTTGGCTTTGCGCTGGTTTTCGTTGTGAATCTGAATATCCGCATAGTCTGCGACTCGAAGGACGGGCTTAAGGGGTGCGACGAGTTCTTCTTCGAGGACCTGTTTATTGTCCACGATACAAGTACCAAACTCAACGCCTCGAGCCGTCTCCACGATGACATGTTGTCCTTTTAACACCTCAAACCCCTTGGGGTCAAAATAATAGATCTTTCCGGATCGTTTAAAACGAACTCCGACTACATGATTCAATTCTATACCTCCATATATGAAAACGCGGGAGCTATCCCATTGCGATGCTCCCTCGCTATGATTTCCTAATTATGCCTTGCAGTTGTAGAGCAAGTTCTTCTGTGCTGAGTAAAAAGTTGATATTGACGGGAAGATGCGCTTCAATCCTCGCTGCCACTTCTATGCCATGCTCCAAGGCCCTTTGGTCGATCCTCCTGCCCTCTGTCAGATGTTCTATCCGCGGTGAGGTGATTCTCCCAGTAGTGACGGAAAAATGGATCTCTGCCAAATAGTTGAGCACATGAAGGTAGAAGTTACCTGCCTTGGACTTCACTTCATCCAGCCACTTGCGCTTCTCATAGAGGACCAATAGGTCTCCCATCAGCAAACGGTCCATAAAATCGAGTACTTCGTCCTCGTCCAGCTCATCAATCGCTTCAGATTCCCCTTGGATGCGTAGGATCTGGCAACGGGATCGGATGGTGGGGAGCAGCTTTTCCGCCCCTTGAATTAGGAGGATCAGTTTCCCGTACCTTGGCATTTCCTCCAAGGTCTTTAGCAGGGCATTGGATGCCTCCTGCTGCATCTTCTCCGCCTGTTCGATTATTACGAGCTTGTAATCGCCTCGGATCGGTCTGGAGAGAAAATACCGCTTGATCTCTCGAATCTGGTCAATGGGAATGACCTTTCCAGCTGGACTTACCATCATCAAATCCCCTGATGCAGACAGATCCAATCCTCGCGAATTGGGATCTAGAAGTGCTTCGGCAAATGCTAGGGCGACTTCCTTGGCTTTAGTAGGGTCCTTTGCATCAAAGATATAGGCATGGGATAGTCGTCCACTTGCCAGCTGTGCCCTGAGGATCTCGTTGGGGATCACAACCAAAGCTACATCCTGCGAAGTTGATTCATCGGGAGAACGAAGATATTTGCATCGGCTACCCCTTCATCTCGTTCCCGTTTTTGGCTATTTTGTACGGTTTGCTTGAGGAGTTCTATACAGGAATCCACAGCCTCGTCATCGACCCCGATGAGTAAGGTGGTGTTCCCTCTCTTTCGAAATCCACCCGTTGAAGAGAGCTTGGTGGATTGGTATTTTGTTCCTGCAAGGGCATTTAAAATGTCATTGATCACCCCATCGCTGATGATGGCTAGGATCATTTTCATGGTAACCTCCTATACTCGAACAAAATTTTCGATGTCCAGGATGAAAACCGTCGCCCCACCAACCTGCACTTCCATGGGCATGGGTACATAGGCGTCTCCTGGCATGGAGACATTCAGCAATGTCGTGGTCGTCTTCCTTGCTCTACAGTTGTCCTCGATCAACTGAAGGGCCAGATCCACCTTTTCTTCCTCAACTCCGAGCAATAGTGTCGTATTCCCAGACTTCAGGAATCCACCAGTCGATGCCAGCTTCGTAATGCGAAAGTCATTGGCCATCAGATCGTCCATTAGCATATGGACGTCTTCGTCTTGGACAATTACAATTAATAATTTCATCTATTCCTCCTGTAGAACCATCCGAATCTGTACTAGGCAGTCTTGACAAACCGCCTCTGCAGATTGATTTGCGTCGATCGTATAAATATTATACCTGTTTTTCTTGGATTTTACCACAGCCTCGTAACCCTCACGCACGGACTTGTGAAATGCATCACCTTCTAGCTCCAAGCGATCCCGCTGTCCTCTGTCGCTGCGCCTGGAATCGGCATGGGCTGCATCCACGGCGAGATAGAGTGTCAAATCCACATTTATAGACTCTAGGGCATATCGATTGAGCTCCTCGACGGACTCCACTCCAAGACCTCTGGCTATCCCCTGATATACCAATGAGGATGGGATATAGCGGTCGCAGATGACGAGCTCACCTGCCTGTATCGCTGGGAGGATCTTCTCTTTCACATGTTGAATTCGAGCAGCTGCATAGAGCAGCGCCTCTGCCTCCGGCGTCAGATCGCCATGATCTGCATCTAAGAGCAGATCCCGAATCTTCTCAGATAGAATTGTCCCACCTGGCTCTCTGGTCATCACCGGGCGTATGCCACTTTTTTCAAGCTCTTTACGCACCAACTCCAATACGGTGGTCTTACCAGAACCATCTGCACCTTCAAAGACGATGAATTTTCCCTTCATGCACACCTCACTTGATGACGTGGATCTCGTCGTGTTCTTCTCCAAATAACCCGATGATTGGAATTCCCTTCGCCTGTAGCATTCGAACGAGCTCCAAATGGGATAAGGTGATCAGCTCACCCGGGACCAACTGCGGGATGCCCGGTGGATAGGGCGTCAAATAGGACGCCGAAATGCGGCCGATCGAGTCCATCAAATTTATGCGTTCATGACCACTATAGAAGGCATCGGTGATATCCTTTATGGCAATCGGTTCAATATGGGGGACAGTGACAAAGAGTTCCTCCGACTTGCCGAACTCCGCAGCAAGCTCCTTTAGAGCCCTCGCCAACTCCTCAAAGTCCTCTCGATCATTCATCAATGAGCAAACGCCGATCGCCCAGTGGTAATCCCCGTATTCCATCTCGATATGATACCGCCTGTGGAGCAGTTCACGGAGTTGCGTTCCCCGCATGCCCTCTATGCCCAGCATGAGCTTCGTGAAATCCCGATCCTGGTAGCTGCCTCCTCCCATACGCGGAAAGACTTGGATATAGGGCAGGTCCGCTAATTCCCTCTCCAGCCACTTGATGCTCTCGATGAGATCATGCAGCCTCTCTCTCCCCTCTGGATGATCAATATAGGCGACCGCAGCCTCTATGGAGACCATAAAGATATAGGAGGGACTCGTCGTTTGGAACATTCGAGACATCGTCTGCAGGCGCTGCATATCCACTCGATCTGAACCCACATGCAGCATGGCCGTCTGGGTCAGGGCAGGTAAGGTCTTGTGGGTGGAATGGATGATCAAATCCGCACCATAAGCAATCGCCGACTTCGGAAGTTCATCAGAAAAGTGCATATGGGGACCATGGGCTTCGTCGACGATGACAAAGATACCCCGTTCATGTGCCATCTCAATCAATTGCTCCAGATCCGAACAGACTCCATAAAAACTCGGATGGAGCAAGACGACTGCCACCACATCTGGATTTTGATCCAATTGCTGTTGAAAATGCTGTGGGGTGATGCCGCCGATTATATGGTTCTCCTCATCATAGATCGGATGTAAATACGACAACTTCAGTCTATTTAAGATGGCAGCATTGTAAACGGAAATATGGGAATTCCGCTGAATCAAGACCCGGTCCCCCGGACTGGTCAAAGCGGCCATCGCAATATGCAATGCCCCAGAAGATCCATTCACGACAAAGAGGGAACGGCGAGCCCCATAGACTCGGGCTACTTCATCCATACTCTGTCCGATGACATCCGTTGGGTCATGGAGATTGTCTGTGTCATAGGTTTCTGTCGTATCAAATTCTGGCAGCAGTTTATTCCATTCGAGTGCTGCTCTTTTCTTTTTATGTCCTGGCATTAAAAAGTCGATGGACTCATTTTCGCTTAGAGTTTCTAAACGATGGAAAATAGGTGTTTTCAATATCGCCTCCGTGGATTTGTTTCCCCTCTATTATACGATGAAAACACCAGCTTGCAAGGAGATCTTCTGACTATGTTTAATATTTGACCGATAAATCAGAATCTGATAGACTATTATTAATACTTTTTTACAAAGAAAGGAGGAGTCTCCATGAGACGATGGATTGCTTCGCTGATGACAGTTATGGTATTCATGGTATTGACGGCCTGTGGGAGTAGCTATACAGCTGGAACTTATCAGGGAGAGGCCAAGGGATACAGCCCAGATGCCAATATCAAAGTGAGTGTTACCATCGGAGAAGATGGTAAAATTGCCGATGTCAAAGTTGACAGTCACAGCGAGACGGAAGAACTAGGCGGAACCGCTTTAGTCACATTGGCTCAACAAGCGGTAGAAAAGAACAGTCCAGATGTAGATACGATCGCTGGAGCGACGATTACGACAGATGGCTTTAAAGAAGCGATGAAGCAGGCATTGGACCAAGCAAAATGAGGTTCATCAGAACTGAGATGAAGAGGCCTATGACCTCGCAGTTAGCGAGGCCCTAGGCCTTTTTTATGGTTTCTTCTGATCATTGATCGCAGGACTCGTCACAGGTTCTTCGACCTCAATATGCCAGTCGTAGACAATCTTACCCAGATTCGCCATCACCTCATCCGGATAGGGAATATTATCGGTGAAGATGGCAAAGGCAAAGGGTTCTTGATCATAGACAATGCCAATATCGTTAAAGTATCCATCATAGTCCCCCGTCTTGTGAGCGACACTGACCCCTTTGATATCGCGATTGAAATATTGGTTGTAATTGGTGTTTTTCATATCCTTGAGCAGCTCCGAATAATGTCCACCATCCTCGGTGTTCTCATAGAGTAGAGTCAGGATATTCATCGCATCGGATGGAGTCATCTCATTTCCACCATAGCTGTGAATCCCATAGACCCTAGCCAGAGAGTCCAACAGATACTCCTGGTTGACTCCTCCCAAATAACGATAGAGCATATTCGTGGCAACATTGTCACTCTCGACGATCGAGAGCTTGAGTACTTCCCTCAGCTCGTAATCCCCACCGATGGGCTCTCCCTGGAGAATACCCGTGCCTCCTTCCACATCTCTACTCGTGTAGGTGAGCTTCGTGTCCTCATCGATGTCTCCCGATTCGATTAGATCATAGGTCAACATATTGATGGGCACCTTCATGATGCTGGCGGCGACAAAGATCTCATCCTCGTTCATATTTAGGCTCACATCTGTGGCAAAATTATAATAGCTGAAGCCGATCTGTTCAAAGGCAATTCCATTTCGGCGCAGATAGCTCTTGATCAGGTTCTCCAAAGCAGATGCTTTTTTCGGTACGCCAATATGCCTCTCCGGCGTGCTGCTTCCCATTGGAATCTGTGCTTGTGCCTCAGAGAAAACCTCTAGATCCTCGGTTCCTGCAGGATCTGCTGGCGCAAGCGTCTCATCTGATCTCGTATTCAATCGCTGGGTGATGGCAACTGCCCCTCCTATCAAGAGTGACAATACCAGTAAGAACAGTACGAGCCTCCTCACATTGAGTCGAACCCGTTTTCGGCGAAGAGCTTTATTTCTCTCCTCGTGCCTCGCTGCCTTTCTCGCCCTATGTAATTTTTCTGCCCTACGTCTTTGGTTAAGAGGCATCTTCAGACTGACCCTCCCCCTTCTATTCTTCGACATGGATCAAATAACTCTCCTTTTTCGCGATCTTTAGTACCATAGAATCGAATTGTGAACCAAGTATTTATAAATCCTTTATGATATATTGTATATGATTTCATTTAATCCATCAACCAGATAGAAAAGTCTGAATCAGCTTACAAAACTGTTGTGTTTTCTCATCCATTCTTGAGGGTATAGATAGACTGAATCAAATTACAAAAAAGGAGAAATCAATGGAAATTTTAGCTGCATTAGCTGGAATAGTGATTGTAATCGTAATTGTCAAGTTCTTAGCGCTCTCTACGAAGGTCCTTTGGAAGCTTTTAGTGAACAGCATTACAGGGCTCTTGTTCCTGTTTGTGCTCAATTTTGTCGGCGGACTCTTTGGCCTTCAGGTGCCCGTCAACATCCTAAACGCATTGGTGGTCGGAGTCTTTGGTATTCCGGGCTTTATCGTCCTTCTCTTGCTCAGCCAATGAAAAAGTACAAAGAGACATCAAAAAGGATTTACAGTCTGTAGAGATACAATAGATATGTTACAGAAATAAAGAGTCATACAGGACCGCTCTGATACAATGGTTTCGACCAAGAAATCATGAAAAGAGGATCTCTGTA
>JAUNUQ010000050.1 GCA_030538075.1 Tissierellia bacterium | reverse complement strand
TGATAAATCAATATCTCTTTCTCAATTTCATAGTTCCATAAGTGATTCCTATGTATCCTTTGTCATCCATCATTTTATTGTCAAACTGATTCTTATGCCTGGGAAATATCAAGAAATTCTTGGATATGGAATAGTTGATGAAGATATTTTAATAAAAAAGAACCCGTATTTCTTACGGGCTCCATTTAGAAAATATTAAATCTGTTTTCGAATGATCCGGGTCAGACCGGATTTCTTTAGATAATAGATCTCGTCAAACACCTCATCAACGAGCTTTCGATCATGGGTTACTGCGATGATCGCACCTCCAAATCCCCTTAGGGCCGCACGAATTTCAGGCCCTGACAGGGGAGATAGGTTTCTAGTCGGTTCATCCAATACTAGGACTTGGGATTGCTCCAAGATCATCTTCGAGAAGTATAGCTTCGCCCTCTGCCCACCAGAGAGCTCACAAATGGGATGATGCATTTCCTCGGCAGTGAAATTCATGCTCCCCAGATAGGTTCTAACCTTGGTGATCTCCTCTTTCGTCCCGCTAGCTGCCAGAAAATCTACTGCGGATTCCTCAGGACGCATCTGGTCCCGGTAATCTTGAGGCATATATCCATAGGGAATACCGCTATGGTCCAGTTCTCTTAGGATCCTCTTGAGGATCGTGGTCTTGCCCGCACCATTTCGACCTAGGATGCAGATTTTCTGTGGTCCTATGATCTCCAAATGGATATCTCTGCTGAGGACTAGCTCGCCTATGGTCAATTCTTCCAATGAGAAATCCAAGACTCGCTTTCCGCGTGGGATCTGTACCCCTTCATCAAAACGCACGAGAATCGAATCTTCATAGTCGGGTTTCTTTGTCAGACTCTGCTCCTCCTTCTCAAAACGCCTTCCCATAGCTTTTATAGTATGCATTTTATCCTTGAGATGCTTGCCCATGGCGGGGTCCTGCCGCGTGATATTCCTCTGATCCCTCTCCACCTTTTGATAGATTTTTCGATAACGATCGAGTTTTTGATCCAATTCTTCTCTCTGTTTCTTGGCAATCCGGGTCAACCTTTCAATCTTTTCAGATCGGTTGATCAGGTAGTCCGAGTACTTCATATTCACGAGATTGTGCTTAGGTAAGCTCTTTCGCATTAACTGCTCCATATGGAGGATGGCATTTGCACAGTTCTCCAGCAGCTGCTCATCATGGGATATGAATAATAATGGGATTGGCAGTCGCTGAATCAGGCCCTCTAACCACTGGATGGATTCCAAATCCAGGTCATTGGTCGGTTCGTCCAATAATAATACTGTCGGGTTTTGTAATAGAATCGTTAATAGCTGGAGTTTGATTTTCTCCCCTCCCGACAGCTCCCCTAATAGGATATCCTCAGATATACGGTCCTCACTCAGACCCATTGACGCCAAGAGCTCATAGTATCTCCCATAGTCCCGATGGTCCTGAGAATTTCTGGAATCAATAAATGCCTTCGTAGTCATCTGTAGATCCCCTTGCGAGACCTCTTGGGGCAAATATCCAAGGATCTCATCTCCCCTATATATCTCTCCTTCCACCTGTGCATAATCCAAAATGGAGTCAGGATCGGCAATCGCTTTTAGGAGTGTGGATTTACCATTTCCCTCTTCTCCAATCAGTGCCAGCTTCATTCCCGGTGTGATGGATAAATTTAGACCATCCAATAGGATCCTTAGATCCTTCGTCAAATAGATGGATATATTCTTGATAATTAACATTGTACCTCCCTTGGGATGCCGGGAGTGCGCGCAATAAAAAAGGGACTATTATCCCTAGCTCATCGCAATGACCAGGTGACAACAGATTTCCCCGCTATTCCAGAAGAATCTTCTGTAAGAGCGCGATTCGATTCTCAATACGGCATCCAGATAAAGGCCAACTCTGTGACCTAGTCTCAATTTCATTTGCCATACTGATTATCTGTACATCGCTACTCTCCATTCTATTAAATTCAATAAGAGTATAACATGAAAAAGGGTAGGTTGACAATGCCATCCTACCCTGAGTACTACCAACGGTATTCAAAATCAAAGGTATCGATCAATTCCAAGGTATTGCAATCGACATAACTGGTCTTTCCTTGGTCAATGATCTTATATACGAGCAGAGGTTCCGATTCATTCTCCGGCTTCTCTTCCAAGCCCAATATGATACTTGGATCCATCACATATGTCTCAATAACAGCACTCCCAGAGAAATTCAGACCGGCCATCTCCTTCAGTTCAATGAGGATTCTCGCAGGTTCTCGGGCTGTGATTTCCCAATCCCTCTGGTCAGATTCGTAGGAAGAAGTATATGAGACGATCTCTCCCGTAGCTCGATCCAGCAAGATAGTAATCGTATCGAATTCGTCATAGACGAAGGGATCCACTTCCCGATAAAACTGCATGCGCCAGCGGTTGATGAGATCTTCTCCTCCAGCGATGGGAGAGGCTTGGTCCATACCCTCTCGAAGGATTCTATATTCTTCGGGAATATAACCTTTTCGGATCAATCCTTCCTGGAGCTTGACGGTGTCCTTTGGCTCATTGATCACATATTCCAAATCCTCGACAGGGCGAGTGGGAACATTGGAATAGGATAGGAGCTGTTCTGCCTCATCCAACCTGACGATGAGCCTCGCCTTTTCCGATAAGGCTAAACTGATGTCGACATAGTAGGAATCATCCTTTGGGATTCGAGTGTACACCAATTCCTTATCTGCAAGATCCACTGGTGCTGAAAAATCCTCTAGGATCCTCGTCATCTTCGATCGCAGTAGCTTCTGTTCTTCCTCAGAGAAATTCGACTCGAAAGCGGGTTTCTCTGTCATCTGCTCCCTTTCCCCTTCCGCCTCTGTCTCAGCTATCTGGGTTGTAGACTCCGTATTAGAAATCACATCTTCTGTTAATATTTGGGTTTCTGATGACTCCATCGCATCTGATTTCTCTATTTTTTCACTGCTCAAATTGCAACCGGCCAAAAAAATCATAGTACATAGCAGTATGATCCAGCTTCGCATCTCCATCCCCCCTCTTATATAAGAGTATAACAAATGAAATGCTCCTTGTCCGATAATTCTAGGAGAGTCCCCTAAATGCGCTTACAAATAAATGGCCATTGATTACAAAAGCGAATCCAACGGACGTTATTAAAATGTTTTTCTTTTGCTTCCCAAAGTAGTACAATAAGGTTATGGATAAATTCATAACCCTAAGGAGGAAATCATGTTAAAACGTATTGAAATTAATCTTGAGCCATTGGAAATCCTGCTCTATTATTGGTCCGCAGTTGCAGATCGAGAAAAGGTTGCAGAGAGCTTTTTTACGGATGTAGCGAATATGGATTCCGTCAAAGCTGTATTGGATGATCAATTCGATGCAGAATCCATCCGCAAAGTCTTATCGGCAATCCAAAACCGCGAAAAACTCTCCGGTGCAACGAAGCCAGAATTAAAGTTCTGGAACAATAATATGTGGATGATGGAAGACCTAGAAATGCCCCAAATGATGTCCGCTCCCATCAAGAAGATGAATCTGAACACCTATGTTGAGGAGTTAAATCAGGAATTTCCAAACTTCGACAGAGAGGAGATCACCGTCTATTTTGCGCCGCTGCATTTAGAAACGTATTACATCACAAATGATATGCTGATCATCAACTTCTTCCGAATCATGGTCGACTTATTCGGCGATAATCCACCGAAAATCGACGGGGTTCCCGTAGAGGAATTTGTCATTGCACGTATAAAAGAATACATGGGAAGATAATGAATCCGAAGAGCGAGTCCATTGATTCGCTCTTTCTTTTCATCTAAGTAATATCAAAAATCGTAATGATCGAATGCCTCTACCTGAATACCCACCTAGAAAGATCACCAATACTCCGAAATAAGGCCTGCCACTACTCCAGTGCCGCCTCCATAATCAGTTCCCTGATCGTCTGCATTGAAATATCCGTGGATGCAATTTCGTCCGCACATCTTTTGAGTTCCCTCTGGATCAAGGCTGTGTCCTTGATCTCTTTTTTGTATTTCATCTGATGCTCCAAATTCGCCCATGCGTCCTGCGCGATGGTGCGAATTTGAATCTCCACAGGGATCTCAAGCTCCCTTGGCGTCGTCACCATGACCACCATATGATAGCTGCGGTAACCATTTCCCTTTGGGTGGGCGATATAGTCTTTGCACTTGTAGATCTCCCAACCATATCCCCTAATCTCATCAGCAATCCCATATACCTCCTCTAGAAAAGAACAGATCACCCTCACCCCCACTGCATCCGTAATCTGCAGCACTGCAGTTTCTGGTTCAATGGGCAAATTCCGCATCCTCAATTTCTCAATCATCGAAGCTGGTCTCTTCACCCGACTATAGCAATGTTCAAAAGATTTGCTTCCCTTAGACATTTTCCCCATCAAAAAATCCATCACTTCAGTCTGTGCAAATAGCAAATCTTCATAGTATTCCCCATAAAAATCCCGATATTCTAGTTCCATATCCCACTCCTTTCAATAGGATTATAAGATAGGAAACTTAATTGAACTTTAAATTCAGTATTCACTTTTGGATTCCATCATATCTGGTATCATATTGGCAACGGTCGCCATCCTCGGATCAACAGCTATGGCAGGAACTATGGGCGCTGGGGGAATTGGTGCAGTGGCCTTACAGTACGGTTACCAAAACTTCAACCGGCCAGTCATGGCCATTACGATTATCTTATTGATCTGCATGGTACAATTCATACAATTCGTCGGAAATTGGGTGTATAAGAAGCTGAAATAGTTGATGCCAATACCCCTTATAGAGAGATTTGGGGAACTTGAGAAAAGCATTTTGTCCATGCCCCCTTCCCTCGATCAACCATAAACGGAAGAGCCATCAATCTTCAAAAAAATCCGCTACTCTCAATTTGTCCATATGAGAATAGCGGATTTTTGTCCTCTGTTCCGAAGATATATTTAGAAGTGGAGTAAAAACCAGGTAGAAGATTCTATAGAAATTTAGAGTGACCCATCTCCTCTCCTTCCCTTGCCGGGAATTCTATTGTCCGCCTGATATACTTGCGAATCATCAAAATCCAATAAGAAGTCTATACATTCGTCAATATTCGCATCCGATATATCATAATATCACTTGGATATCGAGGGACTTTCCATCTGGACTGTCAGCGACAATCACACCTCGATGCTGCTGTACGATGAGTTTCGCTATGGATAGACCGATTCCATATCCACCACTGCTGCTATTTCTGGAGACATCCAATCGATAGAAGCGTTCGAAGAGCTCTGGATGCCGTCCACGAGCGATTCCATCCACTGCATTGGTTACGAGGAGGAGGCGCTTTTTTCCCTGACTTTTCAAGGAGATATTTATTATCGTGCCTTCAGGGGCGTATTTGATGGCATTGTCCAACAAAATCCCCAACAGTCTTCGAATGGACTCCTCATTTCCATAGTAACTCAGGTTTTTTTCCAAGTCCCGTTGGATGGTCTTTCCAGCGTTTTCAGCTGATGTTTCAAAGGGTTTAATGGCTTCTGCGATCGCATCGCTGATGGAAAAATCCGTTTTCATCAGCCCTTCTCCTCCCTCGTCCATCCGAGTTAAGGTGATCAGGCTGTCGACCAGATCTCGTAGCCGAACCACCTGATTTTGAATGCTCTTAGACCAATTGCTCTCGCCATACTCCAGTTCCAGCACCTCGGTATTGGTCTGTATGATGGCAATGGGGGTCTTCAGTTCATGACTGGCATCGGTGATAAACTGTTTTTGTTTTTCATAGCTCTCAATGATTGGGGCGATGGCCTTATTTGATAGCGCCCATGCGATGGTCATGACGGCGACGATGGTCAATACGGCTATGGACAAGCTGCTCTTTACCAGCTCTTGAAAGAGATACAGATCTCTACCGGCGTCGATGAAAACGACCAAAGTGCCATATTCCTTTTTAGTAATCTGGTATTTAAACTCATCTATATATGCATTATTCGTATCACTTTCCAGTGCTACATTCAAATACTCCTTGGCGACGGACTCATCGATCGAGTTGATATTGTCCATTGCGATGGCACGTAACTTGTAATCTTCATCGAAAATACCAGTGAAATACCGAGTTGAAAAAGGCGCCTCTTGACTGATTCGTTGGGAGAGGTCTGGCTTCTCAAGTTTCATCTCCAGAGTGGGAAATACTCCATCATTATCCATCAGAGTATTCAATAGCTCATCTGCCCTTCTATCGATCTCTGTGTAGCTGGAGTATAGCAATATGCCGATGATGACGGCCAGTACGATAGACACGGAGATGACGGTCAGGGCGACGAATTTCCTCCTGAGTTTATCTATCATTTCATGCTCTCTCCTCTAGGGAATATCCAACGCTGCGAGTGGCCTTGATCTGGACATCCGCACCAATCGCAGTGAGTTTCTTGCGCAGATAGGAAATATACACCCATACCACATTGATCTCAGCTTCACTGTCATATCCCCATATCTTCTCCATAAATCGCTCAGCGGATATCAGATGCTTTGGGTGGGTCATCAGCATCTCCAGCATTTGAAATTCCTTATTGGCCAGTCGGAAGACCCCTGTTGGGGATTTTAACTCATAGGTCGCCCGATCCAATGAAATATTACCCAGGCTCAGTATGGTATTGGTAAATTCTGCCTGCCTTCGGGTCATGGCGCGGATCCTGGCCAAGAGCTCCTTGGTCTCAAAGGGCTTGGTGAGATAGTCGTCAGCTCCACCGTCTAGCCCCAATATCTTATCATCCAGCTCAGATTTTGCAGTCAGCATGAGGATCGGGATTTGATTTCCTCTCTCACGAGTCCTTCGAAGTACAGTGATGCCGTCGACTTTTGGCATCATAATATCTAGTATGACTCCATCGTAATTCTCCGCATCCAAGTAATCCAATGCGGCCTGACCGTCATGAACCATGTCCACCGAATAATTATTGTGTTTGAGGATCACTGCTAGAGCGCTGGCCAATTCGATTTCATCTTCACATAATAATAGCCTCATATTTTCACCTCCAAGTAGAGTATAAGGGAATGGGCTTAAATGAAACTAAAAATCCCTATTCATCGCGAACCGATTGTTTACTAAAGTTCGTCGGCACCCAATTCGATCTCCTTTAAATACCGATAGATGGTCGCTTCACTACTGGAGAGTTTTTTTGCAACTCCGATCACCGCGCCCTTGATCATAAAGATTCCCCTCTTTTTAAGCTCATGGACGATGGTGAGTTTGTGGGCTTTTTTTAGTCTCTCACCATTGAAGAATTTCGCTGCAATGATCGAGTCCACTGCCTCATCGACGAGCTCATCCACATTTCGATTCATGACTTCCGTTTCCTCATGCGCGGACAGATCCTCAATCCTCTCAAAGCTATGTTCTCCTATTAGTTCGTCTGGGTGGCATAGACTCAAAATCTCCGAGCTGAGTTGACGGTATTTTGAATCATCAAAGGTGATGCACAACAGTCCCACCAGTTCCTCTTTGTCTTTGATGTAGACAGTCGAGCTACGTAGAACTTTGTTTTCCATTGATAGGGAGATATAGTTTACTTCATAGTCCGTGGTCTTATATCGCTCTGAGGAAATCAGATTCAGCATCAATGGAGTCAAGGGAGAACCCAAGGACCTCTTGGATATCTGTCCATTTGCGATTGCGATAATCGTCTTATCCCCCATGCTCAAATCATGCAGGGCGATTTCATAGCTGGGCCCTAGGATCAGTCCCAGCGCATTTACCAGATTCACATATTGTTCCCGTAGTTCCGTTTTCATTTTTCACCTCCCATAATCTATTCCTTCACTCATATATGAATTGACTAATTATATTTTATCATTTGTTCGAACTCTTGTCACTATATAATAATTTATTCTCATTTTATGCCGCTTATTCTCGTCAATACCGGGATTTTCACTCTCATTAATAATAATATGCGAAATATATTGACATTTTGAAATCGCCATGATAGGATAATTTTAGAAATAGTTAGATATTTCCATAACACAAAGGAGGAATCTATGAAGAAGTACATGCCAGAGCCATTTCGAATCAAAATGGTCGAACCGATCAAGATGAACACAAAGGAAGAGCGTGAGGTCTTTCTGAAAGAGGCAAAGTATAACATGTTCAACCTAAAGGGAGAAGATGTCTACATCGATCTGCTCACGGATAGCGGTACCAATGCGATGAGTGACAGACAATGGTCCGGGGTCATGATAGGTGATGAGGCCTATGCAGGCGGTAAGAGCTATTTCAAGCTCGTGGATGCAGGACAAGATATTTTTGGATATGAGTTCATTCAGCCTGTACATCAGGGTAGAGCCGGTGAAAAGGTTCTCTTCCCCATTGTGATGAAAAAAGGTCAGGTCGCAATCTCGAATATGTTCTTTGACACGACTAGAGCCCATGTTACGCTATCCGGTGGAAAACCATTGGACTGCGTATGCGACGAAGCCAAGAATCCCGCTGTATATGCCGACTTTAAAGGCAATATGAATGTGGAGAAGCTCGAGAAACTCATTTTAGAATTTGGAAGAGAAAATGTCGGCATGATCGTAATGACCATTACGAATAACTCTGCAGGCGGGCAAGCGGTTTCCATTCAAAACATTCGAGAAGTGGCAGCCATAGCAAAAAAATATGGGATCTTGCTCAATATCGATGCGGCGAGATTTGCAGAAAACGCCTACTTTATCAAACTCCGTGAAGCAGAATTTAAAGATTCCTCCATTAAAGAGATCATCCGTGAGATGTTCAGCTATGCAGATTCCTTCACCATGAGCGCCAAGAAAGACGCCATTGTAAATATGGGCGGGTTGATCGGCATCAAAGAAGACGCAGAGCTCTATCAAAAGGTCAAAGGGACTTGTATCTCCTTTGAAGGCTTTATCACCTATGGAGGTCTTTCTGGTAGAGATCTGGAATCACTGGCCATCGGCCTCTATGAGGGGATTGACGAGAACTACTTAAAATATCGCCATGCGCAGATGGAATACCTAGCATCTGGTCTAATGGAAGCTGGCGTTGCGATTCAAAACCCAGCTGGTGGACATGGAGTATATGTCGATGCGAATGCGATGTTCCCACATATTCCCTATTACGAATTTCCCGGGCACACTTTATGTGTAGAGCTCTATAAAGAAGCGGGAATACGCACCTGCGATATCGGATCCTTCATGCTTGGGAATGATCCTGAAACTGGTGAGCAGATTCAGTCCGAATTCGAATTCGCTCGTCTAGCCATCCCAAGAAGGGTCTACACCCAATCTCATATGGATGTGATCATCGAAGCTTTGACGGAAATCAAACAGAGAGCCTCTGAAGTAAAAGGCTACCGCATCCTCTGGGAACCTCCCATCCTGCGTCACTTCCAAGCGCATCTAGAGCCCATTAAGTAAATCGAAGGGAGCAGTGGTTCTCTCTTTGCCACTGCTCATCCATTCCTTCCCACTTTAGAAAAGGAGTTGAGCTATGGATAATAATCTACAAAAACGTGATCAATTTGGATCGAGATGGGGCTTTATATTAGCCTGTATCGGCTCTGCTGTCGGCATGGGAAATATCTGGCTGTTCCCCTTTCGGGTTGGACAATTTGGCGGTTCGGCATTTTTGATCCCCTATTTTATCTTCGTCGCTCTGATCGGTTACACGGGAGTCGTCGAAGAGATGTGCTTTGGCAGGGCGATGAAGACAGGCCCCCATGGTGCATTTACTAAGGCAACACAGACCAGAGGGAGTAATGTTGGAAGTCTCATAGGCTGGATCCCCGTCATCGGATCCTTGGGGATTGCCATCGGCTACAGCGTCGTAGTCGGCTGGATCATTCGCTTTACCGTAGGTGCTTTCACCGGATCCATGCTCGGGGCAGCGGATAGCGGTGCGTATTTTGGAGCGATTGCAGGCCCCTATGGCAGCATGATTTGGCATTTCCTCGCAATGGGAGTATCTGCAGCGATTATGATCG
Organism: Tissierellia bacterium; assembly: GCA_030538075.1. Classification (GTDB taxonomy): domain Bacteria; phylum Bacillota; class Clostridia; order Tissierellales; family Peptoniphilaceae; genus JAUNUQ01. The sequence continues at coordinate 4,614 of JAUNUQ010000050.1, read as the reverse complement.
CCGGCGTGGCATCTGGAATCGAAAAGGTCAATAAATTTATGATGCCTACATTCTTTGTGCTGTTCATCATATTAGCTATACGATCCTATTTGCTTCCCGGTTCCAATGCAGGATATGAATTTATGTTCAAGCCGGACTTTGCACAATTACTCAATATTAAGACCTGGGTATTCGCCTTGGGGCAAGCGTTTTTCTCACTGTCCCTCGCAGGCAGTGGGACCATCGTCTATGGCAGTTACCTGAGCAACCAAGAAAATGCGCCATCCAGTGCAAAATACATCGCGCTCTTCGATACTATTGCAGCCATGCTCGCTGCTCTGGTCATCCTACCTGCCGTCTTCGCATATGGAATTGAGCCAAATGCCGGTCCTCCACTGATGTTCATTACGATGCCCGTCGTCTTTAAACAAATGCCAGGCGGAGTCATCTTCGCAGCTATTTTCTTTATCGCCGTATTATTTGCCGGGGTCACCTCCTTGATCAATCTCTATGAGACACCCGTCGAAATGCTACAAGAAAAGTTTAAAATCAAGAGAACACCAGCTGTGCTGATCATCTTGACAATTGGATTCCTCGTCGGAATCTTCATCCAAGATGGCAACAATCTAGGCATTTGGATGGATGTCATCAGCATCTATGTCATCCCCCTAGGAGCGCTATTAGCAGGTATTATGTTCTTTTGGGTCCTTCCAAAGGACTTTGCATTGAATGAGGTCAATAAAGGGGCGACAAAACCCTTAGGCGATGGTTACCATAACCAAGGAAAGTATATCTACTGTGGGTTGACTATCATCGTCTATGTCCTCGGTATTTTTTACGGTGGCATTGGCTAAATCAAAAGGATCAGCCATAAATACCAAATGCATTACATTACGCCCAAATCAAAAGCCACGGCTTGGATTTGGGCGTAATATTTTCCTATACAGAATAGAATCTCTATGCTATAATTCATATAGATAAACATCTATATGAAAGGTGGTCTATATGGTGAAAAGAATTCCCCTATATTTTCTTACTGGTTTTTTGGGGTCCGGTAAAACGACGGTACTCAAATACCTATTGACACAACTTCCAGATAAAAAAGTGGGTGTCATCCAGAATGAATTTGGAAAGCTCTCCATTGACGGGGACGTATTGCGCAATGATGATATTACGATGATTGAACTGAGCCGCGGCTCCATATTCTGTTCTTGTTTGCAGCTCTCCTTTGTAGAGGCATTGGTGGATATGGCAAAGCAGCCCTTAGATCTCGTCTTCGTTGAGAGTTCCGGCTGGGGAGATCCCTCCAATGCAACGGAGATCTTAGAGGGAGTCGAAGTACTTGCCCCTGAAGCCTATGATTATCGCGGCACTATCTGTCTAGTGGATGGTCTAAATTATCCCGAACAGTTGAGCGAGACGGAGACTGCACTTCGCCAAGTTCAATATGCACAGCTCGCATTACTATCCAAGACGGATCTGATTGATGAGGAGCAAAAAGAAAGAGTCATTCGCCTGATCCGAGAGGAAAACCCAGAAGTTGAGATCCTGCCGATCCAAAACGGAATCATACCCATCGAAATACTCGAGGCTGAGTGGACGACAAAGCCAAAAAAGGCCAGTTCTCCTACTTCTAACCGAGAAGAGACAAAGCCAAAGACGATTTCTCTGAACTATGAAGGAGCCATAAGCCGCACCGTTCTAGAATCTATACTCCAAGAGATATCTGAGGATACCTTCCGGATTAAGGGCTTTGGTAACACCGATGAAGGATGGATGAAGATTGATGCTGTCGAATCCAAGATCGACTTCATACCTGAAGCAAATGGCGAAGAATCTCGTCTCGTCTTTATTTCAAAGGTCGGTCCAAAGGTCATCCGAACCATTGACCAAGTATGGAAGGCAAAGACAGACCATCCCATGCAACTGAAAAATTGAGGAGGTATCATGGACATTAAAGTTATTGGTGCAGGTTGCAAGGACTGCGACACCATCTATGAGAACACAGTAAAGGCCGTATCTTCCTTGGGCATCGAGGGAAATGTGGAAAAAATCGAGAAATTGGCAGAAATGGTAAAACTCGGCGTAATGACATCCCCTGCCCTATTGATCGATCAAAAACTCTATTTTGCAGGACAAGTGCCCTCCCAGAAGACCATCGAAAAAAAACTGAAACAACTTCAGGGCAAATAAGGGGAAAGCACCATGAATGAAATTGATGTAGCATTGATTTGCAAGGCTTTGGGCGATTCAAACCGCCTCAAGATCATCGAATTACTGACGCAAGAAGAGCGCTGTGCCTGCGTTTTGCTCGAACACTTTGAAATCACCCAACCAACCCTCTCCCATCATATGAAGATCCTAAAGAACTGCGATCTGATCCATACGAGAAAAGAGGGAAAATGGACCTACTATTCGATGAACTGTAGGACGATGACGGCTTTTCGAGATTATATTGCAAAATTGCGCTGTGATCAGAACCAGAAAGGAGAATGCTGTTGATCTGGTCCTTTATTCAAAACCAAATACTGGGTATGCGATGGCTCAATGATCTAGTTGGAAAATTGCTCCAAATAATCGGTGTCGATCTGACGACTCGAGTCGGTGGCAGCATACAATTCTTTATCTATGATGTGATCAAGATCACAATCCTCTTATGTATTTTGATCTTCTCCATCTCCTATGTACAAAGCTATTTTCCACCTGAAAAGAGCAAGCGAATCATTGGGAGATTTAAAGGATTGGGCGCAAACACCATTGCGGCATTGCTGGGTACGGTAACCCCTTTTTGTTCCTGTTCATCCATACCCCTCTTTATGGGTTTTACGAGCGCCGGATTACCTCTGGGGGTCACTTTTTCCTTTCTGATCTCGTCTCCTATGGTGGATTTGGGCAGCTTAATCCTCCTGATGAGTATTTTTGGAGCGAAAGTGGCCATCGCATATGTCGTCTTTGGACTCATTATCGCAATTGCCAGCGGTACCCTCATCGAGAAAATGAATTTAAGAGGAGAAATCGAAGAATTCATCTTGAGCGCCGGTTCTGTGGATATCGAATCCGAAGAACTGACTCGTGAGGATCGCATACAGTTTGCCAAGGATCAAACGACCTCTACCTTCCGGAAGGTTTTACCCTATGTATTAATCGGCGTTGGAATCGGAGCGATGATCCACAATTGGATCCCCCAGAACTGGATCGAATCGCTACTGGGCAATGAAAATCCCTTTGGAGTCGTAATAGCTACCTTAGTTGGGGTACCGATGTATGCGGATATATTCGGCACCATCCCCATCGCAGAAGCCCTCTTGTCCAAAGGTGCACAGCTCGGGACAGTCCTCAGTTTTATGATGGGAGTCACCACATTGTCTCTGCCCTCTCTCATCATGCTTAGAAGAGCCGTTAAACCGAAGCTCTTAACCGTATTTATTCTCCTATGTACCACCGGTATTATTCTCGTGGGATATGCTTTTAACTTACTACAGGGGTTTTTGATCGGATGACCCTTCGCTAAGCTCGGTCAATCCACCATCCGATCTATTTTCTATCATTTCAACAGTGATTGGTCAATCCGTAATATCATATGATTATATGAATAGAAAGAGGGTGGATACACTGCCAGAATCGGTTTGCGTTCTCGTGTATCCACCCTTGATTATTAATTCTTTTCACGATCCCTCTCTCATCTGCACAATATCCATCAATGCCCCCAATAGAATACAGAGGATCCCGATGATCGTCCAACTGCCAGGTATTTCTCCATTGCCGAAATACACAATAATGGGGTTTAGGATGGGCTCAAGCAAACAGAGGATCAGAGCTCTTTCGATTTTCACTCTGTGGAGTCCCGTCCGATAAAATGCATAGGACAGGCCGGATATGAGAATACCTGCAAGGACCAAGGTCATAATATCACCAAGAGCAGCAGGTGGCGGGCTGTAGTTCAACAATAGTAGGATAAGACAGAATCCCGCTGCAACCAGATTGATCATCGAGATCACCCCCAATGGGGATCCTTGGATTTTCTGAAGACATAGGGAGTACAGGACAAAGCTCAAACCGATCAGAATTCCCGTCCACATCACCACAGGATCTGCGTTTTGAACGCCATCTACGATATTGAAGAGGATACCGATAAAGATGAGTAGCATCACAATGAGTTTCTTCCCATCGATTCTGCGATTTTGAAAGAAGGAATACCCGATCACATACATAGGTGCAGTATATTGCATCGAAATGGCCATTGCCGCACTCGATAACTGCGTTGTGATGGTGATGGACAACAGGAAGACCGCCATAATAATCCCTGCCAAGAGGAGCGTCTTCGTTGGGCGAACCCTTCCTAAAATGATGAATGGGGATAGAAAGGCGCCTCCTGCTAGACTGCGGATCAGGGTTATCCAAATTGCATCCGCTTCGACGGTTTTAATGATCAAACCGCTGAAACTCCATAGCAGGACTGCTAACAGTATAAAGAAACTACCCGAGTGTTTCGCTTTTACCATAGAAATTCACCACTCCATAATGCCCCAGAATTGTAAAAAAACCGAAGGTACTGAGACCTTCGGTTTTTAAACTCTTTAATTATGCAAGTACCTTCGTAACAACACCAGCACCTACGGTTCTTCCACCTTCACG
>JAUNUQ010000008.1 GCA_030538075.1 Tissierellia bacterium | reverse complement strand
TGCCGGATTTTCTTCCCAAAGGCTCCGAAGTCGAATCGGGACAACCCCTTTTTGCCTTATGATAAGATGAAAGTGAGGGATTAGATTCTTATGTCAATTATGTAAGAAAAGAGCGAATGTCAGCTACTGCCCGAGACCTAACCCGACGAGGTTCTTTCGAGCCGTAGGTAGGTCCGATGCAAGGAATTCCCAAGAGCACGCATTTGCGATTGGTAGAATTCTACTGCCCGAGACCTAACCCGACGAAATGCTTCTTGAGTCACTAGTAGGTCCTGCACCAAGAACCTCCATTATCGAGAACAGGAAAAGTAGTAGTAGACCAAATCAAAATAAAACTCGTGTTAAGGGTTTACTTTTTTGACAGATCGATTATAATATATTTATGCTTCCGTGGCTCAGTTGGTAGAGCAGCTGATTCGTAATCAGCAGGTCAGCGGTTCAAGTCCGCTCGGAAGCTCCAATCTTTTTTCCTCATATGAGCCAAGTCGAGGGCAAGAATAAACGGTAAATAGTCACATAATGTGACAAAATAGCCGTTTGCGATCTGCCTGATCAGGGGCATGCATGGGGATTTTTCTTTTTCCCATCCGTTAGTTGGATAACAGACATTTACGTACAAATTCCGTTTTAGGGCGTTTTTTAGTGCTTGACTCTCATTTCATCATTCATTTATGAAAATTGGTATTTTCAAGCTCAAAATAAGAGAAGCTGCCATTGATCTGGTAATTCAATATAGCTAATAACTCCAAATAGGTGAATTGAAGGATGTAATACAATGTGATACAATTGAATAGAGAATGAAAGGAAGGTGAATGTTATGGCTATATCTGCTAGGCTATCAAAGCAGGAAGAAGAATTAATTAGAAACTATGCGAAACTGAATAATATATCTGTTTCGGAATTAGTTCGTCAATCTGTTTTGAGTAGGATTGAAGATGAATATGATCTTAAAGTTTATGAAGAGGCAATTGAAGAGTTTAACAAGAATCCCAAGACATACAACCTTGATGAAGTTAAAGAAATGCTTGAAATATGAATGGATATACTGTTGTAATCAGTGAAATTGCAGTTAAGCAGCTGAAAAAGTTGGATAAGAGCATAGCAAAAATAATTGTTCATTGGATAGAAAAGAATCTTGAAGATTGTGAAGATCCGCGACTAAAAGGGAAGCCTTTGAAAGGCGATAGAGGTAGTCAATGGAGATATCGAGTTGGAAACTATCGTCTTATCGCGGAAATAAAGGATAAAAAACTGATAATATTAATTATATCCATTGGTCATCGAAAAGAAATATATGATGATTAAAATTGCCAAACCCTTAAGTTATGTGAATCCAGGATTAAAGGAGAAACATATATATGATAGACTGTCTAGAAAAGACTTTTTATCTGACCCTTATTTACTTGGAAAATGGCTTAAGCACCAGTTTTCAGTGCTTGGTCCGCTGATTCGTAATCAGCAGGTCAGCGGTTCAAGTCCGCTCGGAAGCTCCATAGATTACCGCTCAGATTTTAAATTGAGCGGTTTTTGTTTGTTTGGATACTATTAAGAAATGGATATGTTCATTTGATACAGAGGGTGGGGATGGAGATTACAGAAAAATAAATGTTGACATTTATGGTCTAACGCATTAGAATAAAGAAAAGGTCTAATCGATTAGAATAAGGGGTGGATAAGATGGTTACGCCGAAGGTGCATGAGAGTGAATATCGATTTTGTTTGGTTTTATGGGAGCATGAACCGATCAAGAGTTCAAAATTGGCTGCTCTGTGTAAGGAGGAGCTGGGGTGGTCTAAGACGACGACTTATACTGTGATCAAGCGGTTGTCAGATCGAGGGGTGTTGCAGAATGTGGATACGATCGTCTCATCTCTGGTGACGAAGGATGAAGTGCAGGCCTCGGAGATTGATGAACTGGTTGAGAAGAGATTTGAAGGTTCTCTTCCGGCTTTTATTGCCTCTTTTACGAAAAATCAAAGACTCACGAAAGAGGAGAGGGAGGAGATCCAAAGGATGATCGACAATCATGTGGAGGATTGAGATGGAGGCTCTATTTTCTTGGCTCCTTAATAATAGTATCTATGCCAGCTGGTTGGTGTTCATCATATTGCTGATGAGAGCTGTGTTTCGCAGAGCTCCGAAGTGGATTCATGCCAGCCTTTGGCTCCTGGTAGCCATCCGCTTACTGTTGCCTTTTTCGATCGAGAGTTCTCTTAGTTTGGTGCCAAGATCGGAAAATCTTCCTATAAAGAGGGTCATTCAGCAGCAGCTGAGAACCCCCATTTTAAGAGAAGAGCTGCCTATGTCTAGCGGACCATCTGGGGCAATGCAAACTGAGCCGAATGCCGATACCTAACAGGCTCTGGCTAAAACTGCACCGATATGGACAAGAGCTAGGCTCATGGCTTTGATCTGGGGATTTGGACGATTCACCATGCTGGGCTATATGTCGCTGAGCTATCTAAGACTGAGATGGAAATTGGCTACGGCGATCTACTGGAAGGAGAATATCTGGCGGAGTGAGCATGTGGAAACCCCCTTTATCTTAGGTCTGTTTTCCCCGCGGATTTACCCGCCCTATCAAATTCCGGAGAATGATCTAGTTTACATCTTAGCCCATGAGAGGGCGCATCTCTCTCGTAGGGATCACTGGATCAAGCCCATCGGTTTCTTGATTCTCTCGATGTACTGGTTTCACCCGCTGATCTGGTTGGGATATGTCCTACTCTGCAGAGATATCGAAATGGCTTGTGATGAGAAGGTGATTCGAGAGATGGGGATGGCTGCCTGTAAACCCTATTCAGCTGCTCTATTTCATGCGAGCGTCGTGCATAATAGCATCGCCGCATGCCCCTTGGCATTTGGTGAATTGGGTACGAAAGAGAGGATAAAAAAAGTGTTGAATTATAAGAAACCTGGATTTTGGGTTGTACTGTTAGCGTTGGGCGCCTGTATTTTTGTGGCAATGAGCTTTTTAACAGAGCTCAAGAATGAAGACAGAGCTACGCAATCGGCCAATGTAGAATCTGGGGAAATGAAGGCTGACGCTCCTGATGTAGACTTAGGTCTAAGCATAGAACCGAAGATTGATGAGGGTCTCAATCAAGCGATCCGAAGGGCTATTCTCGAAAAGAATAAAAATGATGTTGGTGAGATTCAGACGACGAGCTTTCACGTGCTGGCAACGGATCGACAAGTCGAAGGGCAATCGGGTGACGAAATCCTTCATGTATATCTCGATATGTTATATCTAGAATACAATAATGATGATGGAAAGCTCATTGAAGCTACTGGAAAAGGAGGAAACGAGGCAATTACATTACGAGTCACGAAGGATGATAAATATGAAATGATCGACTACTGGGTTCCTTTGGATGGGGAATTATACCAGACATCGATTCAAGAGAAATTTCCTAGGCAGATCTGGCATCTCCTCTTCAATCTTCGTGGAGGAACCCCTTATGACTTACAGCGGGATTGTTTAGCCCAGGCGATCGAGTATTGGCAGATGGATACCCGTCCGGTTGTCTCTTCGCTATTTGAAGATATTATGCAGGCACCAGTTGCGTCTTCAGATCTGGAAGACTATGTAAAAGATAAGGGTTATGAGATCGTCGTGCTTGAAAACTATGGGAAATACGCTTTGGACTATTTCTTTGATTCTTTTGCATCGGAAGAACGGACAGACCGTGAAGAGTGTATTATGGCTGCAATCTCTACGGAAATTGTTCAGCGTATGGGCGAGCAAATCCCAGATAATTGGGCTCTTAATGGTGAATACTGGTATGAGAGCTTTCAAAAACGTGCGGAGAATATTAACGATATGTTTACAGACGAAGAAATTGCGGAGTTCTATCCCGCTACTCATCTCTTACTGGAGAAATAATCCGATATTTGAGATCGAATGGATAAAAACCCTCTCTAGATTTTGAAACTGACCAGCGAGCATTCTATGAGGAGCATATTGAATCGATTGTTTTTTTCTATGGGATCGAGTCTATGATTAAAATATCGAATCGATTCAATTTAGGGAAAATGGTAGTTGTACTTTATTTTTTTGATGAGACAATGATCATGATCATTGTCTTTTCCCTTTTTCAACTTGTATGTACAACTCAATTGAGATATAATCAAAAAAGCTGAAATAATACTGCGAATACATAGAGCAATAGGGCTCTTTTAGTGAGGGACTGGATGAAGAAGATATTACTGGTTGGAGATATGGTAGGGGTTGGGAAGATTGCTCTTTCAAGTATGATCCCAATCCTATCGAATATGCAGCATTCTGTGAGCAATCTGCCCACTGCTCTGGTGTCGAATACTTTTGACTATCAGATGGTCGAGATGATCGATTTGACGAGCTATATGGAGAGCTCAGTGGAGGTTTGGCGAAAACTCGGGTTTGAATTTGACGTGATATTAACGGGTTTTATACTGGATAAGAGGCAGGTGGAGATCGTCGAGGACATCCTCGCCTATCATCAGGTGCGTCCGGTGGTTTACTCCGACCCGATTATGGGGGATGACGGAGAATTGTATTACGGACTCGATGAGAGCCTGATCGATGCGATGCTGGAGCTGATCAAATTGTCCGACGTGGTTTTCCCCAATGTGACAGAGGCTTGTCTGATGCTGGGAGAAGAGTATCCTGAGGTGATGACCGAAGAGCAGGTGGTGGGTTGGATCGAAGGACTAAAGGGCTTGACGAGTGGCTCCATCGCGCTCACGAGTGTAGAATTAAATGGTGAGCATTTTGTATACGGCTATGATCGTGGAGAAGACCGACTATTTCGCGTCCCCTTTACGGTCGTACCCTTTAAATTTGCGGGTACTGGGGATATCTTCGCATCGCTGTTGACTGGGAAAATGATGCAGGGAAAGAGTTTAGAAGAAGCCGTCATATATACGACGCAGACGATCAGTGGCATTTTGAAGAGGGAATCCATTCAGGAGACTTCAGTACGAGATGTGCAGATAGAGCGGTATTTGAAGGAATTAGGTTAGAAAAAGGCATTGGATCTTCTCCAATGCCCTTTCTTTAATTGTATTTTAGGAGTCGGTCTCCAACTATGAGCAGGATGGAGAGTAGAATATGGTAACGAGTGAGTGGGTTTTCTAGATCTAGGTCTACGAGTTCGCTGATCTTGCTGGTTCGATAGACTACGGTGTTACGATGGACATTCAGCTTTTTTGCGGTTTTCAGCAAACTGCGTTCATAGCAGATATAGGCATAGAGGGTCTCGAGTAGGTCACCGCCCTGTTCCTCGTCGAGTTTTTGGAGTTTTAAGACCTCGGAATGGATGAAGATGCGCTTATCCAAGTCCTTCGAGAGGAGTAGTAAAACCTTGATGGCGTCCGTGTTTAAGTCGATGAGTTCATAACCGATCGCTCCGATCAGGGCTGCGAAGAGTCTGTAGACTCGAGTGACTTCGGAGAGGTCGCTGAAGGGTATGGAACTGAGGATTTTCAAATCGGACTTCACATCCAGCATCAATCTCAGCTCGGATAGTAGGATATCGGTATTGACCTTATTGCTATTGACGATAAATACGTATTTCCCGTCGTGTTTGAGCAGTAGGGAGTCCCTTTTATACTGTTCATTTAAATAGTCGATGATGCGCTGGATGCTCTCATATTTTGGAGAGACAATGAGCAGAAGTCGATAGGAATCCTCTAATGTCCAATCTAAAATTCTGAGCTTTTTTGAGATCAGTTCGCGATCAATGGGGATCCCTGAGTTCAGGCTGTCCATGATCATGCGGTTTAAGTCCTGGTATGCATCTCTCTTATCATCGAAGTACTCGTAGAGGAGATTATCTAGCTGTTCACAGAAAAAGGTGAACATGGCGATCTGGTATTTCTCTGAGAGGGTCTTGCTCTGCATCAGCGCAAGGGAACCCAAGGACTTATTTCCGTCCCGAATGGTCTTCGACTGAATGACGCTCTGGGGGTAGTATTTATAGGTATTGCTGTTTCGAAACAGGACATTGCCGCGGGCGTCGTATAGATACATCTCCAGTCCCAGGTTCTTGTAGGCATAGAGCAAGATATTTTCGAGGGTTACACCTTGATGGATGGAGGCCAGTAGGGCTTGTTCGAAGCGATTGTACTCTTCGAAAATTTTGATGATGCGATTGATCAATGTGGACATCGGAATATTGTCTTTTATTGCGATTAGATTGATCTTTGGAGAGATTTTGACCTCCTCTAGTATATTGAGGGGATCTATGACGATATAGGTCTTCTTGTCAGTCATATTGTTCATGGTGACGAATTTTGTCACATCACAAATGTTTAGGGTTTCGTTTTCAGTGGGAGTGGACTCCAATACCGCGAAGCTGGAGAACGCAATGTCAAAATGACAGACTGGCTCTGGGCTTAAGTCTGTTAATTCTTTTACTATGGTGTGTATGGATATCTTCATTGGGCACCTGCCTTGCTATGCTCTTTGTACTCTAGGTATAGTATACCAAATATCAGAGTTATGTAAATGAAAATGTCTGGTTTTCAGACTTTGGTTGCTTAGTTCGGACATTTCATGTAAAATATAAGCAATGATCTGAATTTCGAGAGGAGTTTGTATGAGACTGAAGAGAAATAGAATGTGCGGAACACTTCGTCCAGCAGATATCGGCAGCACCGTCTGTCTGATGGGTTGGGTCGCAAAAGAGAGAAATCTGGGTGCACTTATTTTTATCGATTTACGTGATACAACGGGGATCTCCCAAGTCGTTGTCACGAAGGAACAGACCCCTGCACTCTATGAAATTGCCGAGACTGTGCGCGGTGAATTTGTGATTGCCGTTGAAGGAATCGTAAGAGAGCGGGAATCAAAAAATCCGAATTTACCTACGGGGACGGTGGAGGTCCTAGCCTCTGACTTTCAGATCTTAGATAGGGCACAGACACCTCCCATCTATGTTCGAGATGAGGACAACGCATCTGAGACGATGCGCTTAAAATATCGCTTTTTGGATTTGCGTAAGGAACAGATGCAAAATAATTTAAAGATTCGTGCGAAAGCGGCGAAGGCATTTCGAGATTTTCTCTATGAACATGATTTTATCGAGGTGGAAACTCCCGTATTGACGAAGCCCACGCCAGAAGGAGCCAGGGATTATCTGGTACCCTCTCGGGTGAATCCCCACGAGTTCTACGCACTGCCACAATCTCCGCAGTTACTAAAGCAGATTTTGATGATTTCCGGGATGGACCGCTACTACCAAATCGTAAAATGCTTTCGAGATGAGGATTTGCGTGCGAATAGGCAACCGGAGTTTACCCAGGTGGACATCGAGATGTCCTTTGTCGATATGGAGGATGTCATTGGGATCAATGAGCGATTGATAGCCCATCTCTTCCGTGAAATCAAAGGGGTCGAAATTCCACTTCCGATCCGCCGTATGACCTATGGGGAAGCAATGCGAGATTATGGTGTGGATAAACCCGATCTACGCTTTGGTTTTCTCTTAAAGGATTTAGAGGATATATTCGCTGACACTGACTTTGTGCCCTTTGCCAATGCACTGGAAGCAAAGCATTCGATTCGTGGATTTCAAATCGGTGAACACGAGAGCGCCTACAGTCGCAAGAAGATCGATAAGCTGGTCGACTTTGTCAAGGATTATGGAGTGAATAGTCTATTTTGGATCAAATTTCACGAAGGGGAGATGTCCTCTTCTATGGCAAAATTCTTGACTCCTGTGCAGATCGATGCATTAAAAGAGCGATTTGAGATCGACCAGAATGGACTGATCTTAATGGCCGCTGGGGAATACGAAAGGGTCTGTGCAGCCCTTGGAAATCTGCGGGTTCATCTCGCCCAAGAGCTTGAACTCTTGGATAATCAAATATTTGAGATGACCTGGATAACGGATTTTCCCCTCTTCGAATACGATGAGGATGAAGCTAGATATGTAGCGAAGCATCATCCCTTTACTAAGCCGGTGGAGGAGGATATCCCCCTTTTAAAGACCAATCCGAAGGCAGTGCGCGCCATGGCCTATGACATCGTCATCAATGGAGATGAAATGGGTGGTGGTTCCATTCGCATCAATAATTCGGACCTTCAAAATACGATGTTCGAAGCCTTGGGACTCTCTCAAGAGGACATCGAAAATAAGTTTGGATTCTTTATCGAGGCTCTAAAATACGGAACACCACCCCATGGTGGAATCGCATATGGATTTGATCGTTTGGTGATGCTACTTGTGGGTACAAATAACATAAAGGATGTTATCGCCTTTCCAAAGACGCAATCGGCAACTTGTTTGATGTCTGGAGCACCCTCAAAAGTGGATGAGAAGCAGCTAAAAGAAGCCCATATCAAATTGGACGCTTAATGACGGCGCGGCAATATGAACGGGCAGAACGGCTATTGGGTCCCGGTTCGATTCAAAAACTGAAATCCAAGAGGGTTATTCTCTTTGGAGTTGGCGGCGTTGGCAGCTTTGCGGCTGAAGCTCTGATCCGAACAGGTCTAGGACATCTGACATTAGTTGATTATGATCGGGTGGAGGAGACGAACCTAAATCGTCAAATCCATGCCACGCAGGATACCATTGGCCAATTTAAGACCTTGGTGATGCGTGAAAGGCTGCTCAGCATCGACGCAGATGCGGAAATTCATACCATGGAGCTCTTTTATCAACCGGAGAATCGCCAGAGTTTTCGTCTTATAGATTATGATTATGTGATCGATGCGATCGACAGCGTCCCATCGAAAATTGATCTATTGGCCTATGCCAGACGCCAGGGCTTACCAGTGATCTCCGCTATGGGAGCTGGGAATAAATTAGATCCAACCCGCTTTCAGGTTACGGATCTGAACGATACAAGGGTGTGTCCCTTGGCCAAGGTCGTTCGAAAGGGGATGCGGGACCTGGGAATTACGGGGATCAAGGCAGTCTGGTCAGATGAGCAGCCCATTATGTTACCGGATCGAGATGTGGTTCGATCACCGGGTTCAGTGGCTTATGTCCCCTCTGTGGCCGGTTTAGTCATCGCCTCAGAGGTCGTGAAGGATCTTATAGATTAGGAGATACCATGGAAAAAGAAGGGATCGTATTGTCCGTTCGCGCCGGTATGGCGCGCGTAGCAGTGAGGAGGACGAGTGGATGTAAAGGAGGCTGTAAGACCTGCTCTGGTTGTGATACACCCGAGATGTTGGTCGAACTGCCCGATGATTTAGGCGTAAAGCCTGGCGACAAGGTAGAAATCGTCGCCAATAATGGGCGTGTACTCAAGTACACTCTGCTACTCTATGGCATTCCCATGGCTTTATTCATATTGGGGATTGCTCTATCTTCTCAGTTCTTTGGAGATAGGGGAGTCCAAAATCACGAGCTGTACAGCTTTTTGTGCGGTGTGATTTGCTTTGCCGGTTCGTTTCTGATTCTCAGACAGGTTGATCGCCGATTGGGCAATCAAGATGCGGAGATGATGTATATGAACCGAGTGGTCGAAAGACTGGTCAAGTAGTCCAAAAAAATTTAGGAGGGATATGTATGAAGTATGAAAATCTGAAGAAAGCGTCTCCGGTGGTTTATGAGAACATCATCAAGGAAACGCAGAGGCAAAATGAGCATGTCGAGCTGATCGCATCTGAGAACTTCGTATCAGTACCTGTGTTGGAAGCATTGGGTTCTCCACTGAACAACAAGTATGCAGAAGGCTATCCTGGCAAGCGCTATTATGGTGGCTGTGAATTCGTCGATGTGATCGAGAATCTGGCTAGAGACAAGATGTGTGAACTGTTTAAGGCAGATCACGCAAACGTTCAGCCCCACTGTGGTGCAAATGCAAACTTAGCTGTATATCTCTCCTGTTTGCAGCCTGGGGACAAAGTTCTCGGCATGAAGCTCTCTGAAGGTGGTCACTTAACCCATGGTTCACCGGTTAATATCTCTGGATTGTATTATCAATTCCTGGAGTATGGTGTTGATCCAAAGACCGAGATGCTTGATTATGACATCGTTCGTGAAGTGGCACTGAAAGAAAAGCCGAAGATGATCGTAGCTGGTGCTTCTGCATATGCTCGTCAGATCGATTTTTCCAAGTTCCGTGAAATCGCAGATGAAATTGGCGCTTTTTTCTTAGTTGACATGGCGCATATCGCCGGCTTGGTTGCTGCTGGACTCCATCCAGATCCAGTTCCATACGCCGATTTCGTGACGACAACGACACATAAGACTCTTCGTGGACCTAGAGGCGGAGCCATCGTCTGTAAAGAAGAGTATGCGAAGAGCATTGACAAGGCAGTATTCCCAGGTCTCCAAGGTGGACCATTAGAGCATATCATCGCTGGTAAGGCCGTCTGTTTTGAAGAGGCATTAAAACCAGAATTCAAGGAATATCAAGTTCAAACCCTAGCAAATGCTAAAACACTTGCTAAAGGTCTGATGGATGCTGGTATCCGTATTGTATCTGGCGGAACGGATAACCACTTGATGCTCGTCGATGTAACTCCACTTGGACTCACGGGTAAAGAAGCTGAGAAGATGCTGGAAGAAGTACACATTGCAACCAATAAAAACACCATTCCAAATGATACCAAGAGCCCATTTGTCACATCTGGACTACGCCTTGGTGCACCGGCAATGACCACAAGAGGACTGAAGGAAGCTGAATTCCAAGAGATCGCGAATATCATCGCTGCAGCTCTGAAGAAAGAGCAGAGCGTGGAAGAGCTACAAGGTCGCGTATCGGAACTGTTGAAGGCATTCCCGCTGTATCAGTTCGACTAATCACCAAGGAAAAAATCATTCACTTGATATCAATTGAAACCCAGAGGCAACTCGCCTCTGGGTTTTCAATTGGCGAAGGAATTTGAATATTTCCTTTCTGAAGGATTTTTTAGTATAATAGAATGGAAAGATGCAAGAATTGTTGCAAATTGAGGTGATGATATGAATCGTGCAGTGGTCAGTATCGTCGGCAGACCCAATGTGGGTAAGTCGACGCTGTTTAATAAATTGATCCAACGAAGAGAAGCAATAACAGAAGACGAACCCGGCGTGACCCGAGATCGATTGTACCGAGAAGCTGAATGGCAAAACAGGTATTTTCTATTGGTGGATACAGGGGGTTTGGTACCAAATGATGAAGACGTGATGATGCAGCATATCCGAATGCAGGCCCAGGTGGCCATCGACGCATCGGATCTGATCCTCTTTGTCGTGGATGGTCGAGATGGTATTTTGCCAGAGGATAGGGAAATCGCTGAAATCCTACGAAGATCGGGCAAGCCAGTGATTATTACAGTGAACAAGATCGATACGCGAAAGACCCCTGATCAGGTTTACGAATTTTACGAATTGGGTTTTGATCAGGTCTGCGTAATCTCGGCAGAGCAGAGTTTTGGATTGGGCGATCTCTTAGACGAGATCATCGATCGACTCCCTGAGGATCAAACGGCATCAGAGGAAGACGATCGAACAAAGGTGGCCATCGTGGGTAAGCCGAATGTGGGCAAATCCTCGCTGATCAACAGGCTGCTCAATGAAGAGAGGATGATCGTCACCGATATCGCTGGAACCACAAGGGATGCCATCGACTCGGTGATCGAACGGGGGGAGCAGAGCTATATCTTCATCGATACGGCGGGACTTCGCAGAAAACGCGCCATTACCGAATTGGTTGAGCGCTATTCCGTCATACGGACCCTCAGCGCAGTGGATCGCTCCGACATCTGTCTCGTGATGATCGATGCGGTTGAGGGCGTGACAGAGCAGGACACCAAAATAGCCGGTTATGCCCATGAAAATGGAAAGTCGATCATATTAGTCATCAATAAATGGGACTTGATCGAAAAAGAGACAAACACGATGAGGCAGTACGAAGAGGTTGTCCGAAATAAGCTGTCCTTTGTCAGCTATGCGCCAATCCACTTCATGTCCGCCCTGACGGGACAGAGAATCCCAAAGCTCTTCGATTTGATCGATTCCGTGATGGAACATCGTAATTTGCGAGTGAGTACGGGAGTGTTAAATGAGATCGTCAGTGAAGCGGTCTTGCGCAACCCGCCGCCGACCAACAAGGCACAGCGACTGAAACTCTTCTATACGACCCAGATCTCGGTGGCTCCACCGAAGTTTTTGGTCTTTGTGAATAAACCTGAGTTGATGCATTTTTCCTATCTACGGTATTTGGAAAACAACCTCCGACAAAAATTTGGGTTCTTAGGTACACCCATCCTCTTCGAACTCAGAGCGAGGGGGGAATAATGGAACTCCTCTTTTTTTTGATGGCCTATTTAATTGGGAATTTCACCTCTGCTTATGTAATGGGCAAGTTGATTTATAAACAGGACATTCGTACAATGGGCAGTGGAAATGCCGGAGCGACCAATGCCCTTCGCAGTTTTGGGGCAAAATTTGGCGTGATGACCCTTCTTCTGGATTTGCTAAAGGGGGTGCTGGCCGTCTATATCGCCGATCGCTTCGGCGGTGAGATGGCGAGCTATGCAGCAGCCCTAGGAGTCGTCATGGGTCACAATTGGCCTGCATTATTCGGTTTTCGAGGGGGAAAGGGAATGGCGACCTCGGGGGGCACGGTGCTCTATTTGGATCCTCGGATCTTCACCGGACTCCTGATCGTCTTTATATTGGTGATTTTGATCACTCGTTATGTCTCCCTTGCATCTGTTGGAATCGCAGTATCTGCACCGATCATCGCCTATCTGATAGATTACCAGGAAAAGCCGTTTTTGGTCTATACGATACTAATCCTCGCTGCAATCATCGTCTACAAACATCGTTCGAATATCTCTCGTCTCCTGAAGGGAGAGGAGAGCCGAATTCGCTTTAAGGGGAAGAAAAATGAGTAAGGTAATGGTCGTAGGTGGCGGTAGTTGGGGTTGTGCATTGGCACAGGTCCTGGCGGATAACGAGCATCGAGTACAGATCTATATGCGCAATGAGGAGCAGCGCAGGGAGTTCAACAAAAGCCATAGTCTGCCCAGATTTTTACCTGGAGTTTCCTTCTCGCAGCAGATCGAGGCTGTGGCGGATCTCAATCAATATGATCAGATGGACTTCATCGTATTTGCCCTGCCCACCCAGAGCATTCGTGGGGTATTGGAAGAGCATTTCTCTGGATATCAGGGATCTGCAATCTTTGTCAATGTAGCGAAGGGCCTGGAACTTAGGACCCATAAACGCATCTCCGAGATCTTTTCAGAATATATTCCCCTGGAGCAATATGTCTGTCTTTCAGGGCCGACCCATGCCGAAGAGGTGGCCATTCACATGCCGAGCACCATCGTCTCCTCTTCTGTTTCTGAACAAAGTAGTGAGAGGGTGCAGGATCTGTTTATGAACTCCGTCTTTCGGGTCTACACGAATAGCGACTTGATCGGCGTAGAACTGGGAGGAGCCACAAAAAATGTATTGGCTTTAGGTCTGGGAGTGGCAAGTGGTCTGGGCTTTGGCGACAATACGATGGCTGCACTCATGACAAGGGGGATGCATGAAATCGTCCGCTTTGGAACGGCAATGGGCGGGAATAAGGAGACTTTTTATGGCCTGACGGGCATGGGAGACTTGATCGTCACCGCGACTAGTCAGCATAGTAGAAATCGGCGTGCTGGAGTACTCTTAGGTCAAGGATATAGCTTACAGGAGACCACGCACAAGGTAAATATGGTGGTGGAAGGGGTTATGACCTGCAAAGCCCTGTACGAACAGGCCCAGGTGCTAGGGGTGGACATGCCCATCACAAGGGAAATCTACGGGGTCCTCTACGAGGATCTGGATGTAGCAGGGGCTGTGGAAAGGCTGATGGAACGTGAAAAGAAAAGAGAGAGTTTGGATTAATAGGATAATCAGCAGGTGGCGACTCAAAGATGAAAAGGCAGTTGAATGTTCGGCTAGTACTGTGGGTATTGATGATCTTAGTCCTGCTCTTTGGGCGAAATCTCTATCTCAAATTCTATTAGTTTCAGACCCTAACCCTCAGCGAGGAAAACCGAATGCTCCATACGGCTCAGGGAAGGGGCATCCTCATCTTCGATGAGATATTGTATGATTTTCAAGGGGTCGGGATCTTCAATCCCCGAGAATTACAAGGACGAATCGCTGCAGCTACCACGGTTGGAGAGCTGCGCCGCTTTCCAGGGCTCAAACCCCCTTTGATGTCGAAGGAGGGAATCTCTTTTTTTGACAAACTCCCAGGCGACAAGGGAGCACCGTTGGGCCAGTCCATCGAGGGCTTCCTGGGCAGTGTTTTACCATCTCAGCAGCCTACTATTTTAGAGCAGTTTGACGAAGATGGAATAGTGAAGAGCCCTAGGGCAGGGGTCGTCTACTTTACCCGAGATGGATATGAGGACCGATTCCCGTTTCACAAAGAGCTTGGGATTGCTCCCGAGGAATTCAACGAGGTCTATTCGGAAGAACAGCCAGTTGAGATGGCGATAAATGGATTTAGAATCGTAGATAATAATTTTTGGAGGGGTATTTTTCACCTTGATCATCCTCTGGAGAGCCTTCGAGTTGGGGAGACCATCGCTTTGCAGATCCACTCGCAGCCCCTGAAGGGCAAGGTGCTCTTTGCCGAAATCAGTGAATCTGGTACAATGGTTGAGCTGGAGTTTGGAGAGGGCTATGATCTGGTGGAGGAATTGCGCTTTATCCAGACGGAGATGATTTTGGATACCAATTGGTCCTATACCATTCCGAAGACAGCCGTGATGCTGGAAGGGGACGAGGCTTATGTCTACCGCCTCAATTTCAGCGGATTTGTGGAGAAGGTCCCGGTTCAGATCCTATCGGAGCGAGATGCAGAACTACTGATAACCACGGGTAGCGATGGGTTCATCCAGGTGAGGGACCAGATGGTTGCGACCGTTCGCAGTTTTGATGAGATCATCCTGCATCCAAAGGCCGTACAGGAGGGGGATTTAGTGAGATGAGAAAGGAGATTCGATGATTAAAGAAAATATTCAAGCACTGGTGAATGAGATCCAATCTGTCTCTGGTGATCGATTGGTGCATCTGATTGCCGTTTCAAAGACCAAGACCATTGAAGAGATTCAAGAGGCAATCGCCGCTGGTATAACGGATATCGGCGAAAACAAGGTGCAAGAACTCAATCAAAAACAGCTTGCTCTGGGAGATGCTGTCCGTTATCATATGATCGGACATCTACAGACAAATAAGGTCAGAAATGTCATCGGTACAGTGGAATTGATCCATTCTGTCGATCGCAGCTCTCTCATTGAGGAGATCGAAAAGCGAGGGAAGGCCAAGGGGATTGTCCAGGATGTGCTATTGCAACTGAATATCGCCAAGGAGGACACCAAGTCCGGTGCCTATGAGGAAGATCTACCGGGTCTGATCGAACTGATTGAGACGAAGGAGTATATCAGGGTCAAGGGTCTGATGACAGTGGCTCCAATCTGTGAAAACCTAGAGAATGTAAGACCGGTTTTTCGAAAAATGAAAGAAATATTTGATCAACTAGCCCTTATGCACTATAATAATATAGAAATGGTATATCTATCCATGGGTATGTCGCATGATTTCAAGGCAGCCCTCGAGGAAGGCTCCAATATGATTCGAGTTGGCTCATACATATTCGGGGACAGAAACTATTAATGGGAGGACGATATGGCTGGTTTGTTTGACAAATTGAAGGGAGTTATCGGCATAGAAGAAGAGTATTATGACGATGACTATGAATACGAGGAGAAGAGGTCGGCAGAGGAATCGGAGTCAGTGGCTTCGAGTTACAAAGCACCTGAGACGGAGAGCAGCTATGCTGCAATGGACAAGGCGACAACAAAAAGGAGTAATATCGTGAGTTTACAGTCAAATACCTATGATCGACAGAAGATCAATATTCATGAGCCGATTACTTTTGACGATGGTCCGCATATTATCGACGATATTGTCTCTAGAAAAGTGGTGGTACTCAACCTGGAGATGTTGGAGACGGACAAGAAAAGGCAGATCTTTGACTTCGTCAGTGGCGGCATTTACGCATTGGATGGTAAGATCCAGAAAGTCACAAAGGATATCTTTGTCATCGCTCCAAAGGATGTGGAGATTGATGGCAAGCTGAAAGAACAGATCCAAGCGAAGGGTTTTTACCAACTTTAATATCCGTTCAACTTAAGAGGACTCATACGAATCCTCTTTCTTTTTTTCTAGCTGGGGAGAATTATGGAGTATATCGAAGAAAAACTCGATTTCATCATGGATGGAGCGACGAAGCGTGGAGTGCGAAACGCCATCGCCGTATTAAACCGATCCTTGCGTACTGGAAAATCGGAGACTACAGAATTTTTAAATCCTTCAGAGGGGGATATCCTCACGAGTATCCTATCGAAATATGCGATTCCCCATCTGGCCTATGGCGGTTATGAACAGGCTGAGCGGAGGGTCTTTCTATTTGGAGAGGATATTGACGCTGCGGATTTTGTATCTGCTCTCGAGACCCAGGACTTAGATTCGGACATCAATCACAGAAATGTGCTGGGCGCCCTCTTATCCCTGGGTTTAGATCGTGGGTCCATAGGGGATATCCAATTTGGAGAAAATGGATGTGAGCTCTTAATTCACAGGACCGAAGAGTCGAATGTAATCTACAACTTAAATAGCATCCGCCGTAACAAGTGCCGGTTTTCTTTGAAATCCACTCCGGAATTGAGCAGTGGACCCGCGCAATTAGAGGACTTTCAGTGCATCGTGGCCTCATTGAGGCTGGATGCCCTATTGGCGCCCATGCTCTCCACCTCGAGGGGAAAGGCGAAGATGACCATCAAGAGTGGACGGGTCAAGCTGAATCACATCCCCTGTACAGACCCGGATCGAGAGGTCCAGGAAGGAGATGAGATCTCTGTTCGAGGGGTCGGTCGATTTTCGATCGGAGATACTGGGCGGACTACTAAGAAAGGTAGAATTGTCGTACAATACGCAAAGAGGATTTGATATGATTGGATATGTAATACTGCTATTCGCCGTTATCGGCATGGATCAATACACAAAATACTTGGCCTACAATCACCTGAGGGGTGGAGAACCAAAATTAATCATTGAAAAGCTATTAGAATTCAGTTATGTGGAGAATCGAGGTGCCGCCTTCGGTATTCTACAGGGGAAGAGCTGGTTTTTCTTGATCGTCACCTTCTTGGTCTGCATTATTCTCACCTATTATCTGGTGCGTTACTATGATGAGATGAGCATCCTGACAAAACTCTGCCTCATCTTAATCATGGCTGGCGCCATTGGCAATCTGATAGATCGAATTGCTCGTGGTTTTGTCGTGGACTTTATTTTTGTCCGCTTTTGGGGCTATTATGACTTTCCCCTGTTCAATGTGGCAGATATGGCAGTGGTCATCGGCTCCATTGGTTTGATGCTCCTCATATTGTTTTCAAAGGAAGTGAAGATGGAATGGTGATCATCGGTAATTCCTGGGATGAAAAGTTAGCTGATGAATGGGAAAAGGACTATTATCAGGAGCTGAGGCGCCATCTGTATTGGGAGTACCAAAAGGGCATCGTGTATCCGGATATGCACGATATCTTCAACGCCCTCAAGACCGTCTCTTATGAGGATGTGAGGGTCGTCATCCTAGGACAGGATCCCTATCACGGTCCTGGTCAGGCCCATGGATACAGTTTTTCTGTCCAGCCGGGGATTAAAGCACCACCTTCTCTGCAAAATATTTACAAAGAACTCAGGGAAGACCTAGGCTTGGAGATTCCAGACAATGGATATCTTCTAAAATGGGCACAGCAGGGCGTGCTGCTCCTGAACACCTCCTTGACGGTGCGCGCTGGACAGGCCAATTCCCATAGCAATCTGGGTTGGAGACAGTTGACGGATCGGATCATCCAGTTGATTAACGGGCGATCGGAGCCAGTAGTCTATCTCCTCTGGGGTAGAAATGCGATCGATAAGAGGATCTTATTGACAAATCCCAGACATTTGATCTTGACGGCTCCCCATCCATCCCCCTTATCTGCCCATCGGGGCTTTTTTGGTTGTAGACATTTTTCGAAAGCCAATGATTTTCTGCAGGACAATGGGATGCAGCCGATTGATTGGCAGATAGAAAATCTGGAGCAGCGACATGGAATTTGACCGAATCGCCTTGCAGTCTGGAGAACGGCTGGACCGATATCTCGCGGAAGAACTGGAAGTCTCTCGAAATAGCATCCTCAAGGCATTGGAAGCCGAACAGATATTTGTAAATGAGCAGATCGAAAAGCCAAGTTATCGGGTGAGAGAAGGGGACCGCATAAGAGGCGCTCTATTGGAAAGAGAAATCCTATTGGAACCGGAGGAGATCCCCCTGGATATTCTCTACGAGGACGATCAGGTCCTCGTCATCAACAAACCCTCTGGCTTAGTGGTTCACCCTTCTGACGCTACCCCCAATGGGACCTTGGTCAATGCATTATTGAATTATGGAACCACCCTCTCGACCTTAAACACCCAGCAGCGACCGGGCATCGTCCACCGCTTGGACAAGGACACGACAGGAGCTCTCGTCATCGCGAAGGACAATTCGACCCACTGGAATCTGGCTGAACAGTTTTCCAATCGCCAAGTGAAGAAACTCTATCTCGCCTTGGTCCATGGACGCCCCAAGGAGTCGGAGGGACTGATTGAAACTCTGATTGGCCGCAATCCAAAGGATCGAAAGACGATGGCCGTCGTCAAGAGGGGTGGAAAACCGGCGATTACAAAATATGAGGTGCTGGGGACGACTGGGGAATATAGCCTCATTCGCCTGGACCTCTTAACGGGCCGCACTCACCAAATTCGCGTGCACCTCAGATATCTGGGCTGTCCAATCCTAGGAGATCCGATCTACGGTCGAAAAAGGGAAAAAATCCAAATACCACATCTGCTCCTCCATGCGCAGATCCTCGAGTTCAGCCATCCGAAGACCGGAGAGCGAGTGTCTTTTCAGGCGGAATTGGACGCTGGATTTACACAGGTTCTGGAGAGATTGGGCATGGATTCACTACAAAGAAAAGGGACTTAGAAATATTTTTCTAGTCCCTTTTATATTTGATCCTATGGATGATGAAACTCACTGCCTTGTGGATTCCAGCCGTTCACTCCTCTTGGCATCTTGCAGATCGACTTGAATGGTCTTAAAGTCATTGTAATAGACCATGCCGGGTTTAGAACCCTTTGCCTTGTAGACATTTTTCTTTTCTGTGTAATCCACCGGGACGCTGTCTTCCAATTTCAAGCTGCTGTATTTAGCGGCCAAAAAGGCGGCATCGTAAATCGAGGACTCGGAGGGTTCTCTTCCCTCTGTCTTCAAGATGACATGGGAGCCAGAAATGCCCTTGGCATGGAGAAAGTAGTCGGACTTTCCCGCCTCTTTTAATGTGAGCCGATCATTTTGTTGATTGTTTCTACCGACGTAGACGAGCAATCCTTCCTCTGTCCTGTATTGAAGGGGCTGTGAGGGTTTGCGTTTGGATTTCTTTTTTGCGTCGGTTCTCAAGATGCGTAGATAGCCACCTCTTTGAAGCTCCTCTCGTATCTCATCGAGCTCATCCTCTTCGCCGACGTGATCGATGGTCTCCAGAACCTGATTTAGATACTGAAGCTCTTCTTCTAATTGGGGAATTTCCCTTTCTAAGAGGCCGTGGGCCTTTTTCAGTTTCGAGTATTTCTTGTAATTACTCTGGGCATTTTCCCAAGGCGTCTTTTTCACATCGAGGGGAATCGTGATGGGCTCCATTGTCTCTGAGTAGAAATTTTCTAGCTCTATCTGTTTAGAGCCCCGGGCGATCCGATGTACATTTGCGGAGATGAGATCTCCAAATACGCGGTATTGGTTCCGGTCTTCGGACTCCTTCAGGGCTTGTCTGGAGGCGGTTAACTTATTAGCCAGACGGCTGATGCGCGTCTGAAGCGCTTTTCTCAGATTGCTGCGCCTCTGGCTCAAGCGGTCGTCAGACTGGTTGAGTCCATAATAGTATTCGATTAGGGAGCTGACCGTCGGAAAGGCTTTGGTGATCCCTCCCAGATGCGCAACGGGAAAGACATAGAAACCGCTGACGCTTTTTCCCGACAAGTCATAGAGCAGGCTGGGCTCAAAGGACCCAGAGCGGACCAGACCTCGAAACCAGGTGAAGGCATCATCGAGCTGTTGCCAATCCGAATCGACGAGAGTGCCGATGGTTCGCTCTGGGTCCAGATTTCCATGGTATAGGATCATCCGACTGGAGAGAGGGCTTAAACCTGTGTAGGACATATAGAGATATTTATAGATTTTCGTACCAGCTGGTGATTTGTCCCGAAGTGCAGAGGGGAGCAGGTCCTGATTCAAGAGATTGACCTTGTGATCCTCTAGGATTTCATACAGACTGCCGGGGAGCACCTGTCGTACGCGGCTGATATCCAGTGTAATTCGCTTTATGGAGTCGATGATTTTTCGGTCTTCTCCCTCAAATAGGATGATATTTGAGTACTTCCCCATGATTTCGATGCTCAATGTCTTGACGACAGGGTCGCCGAGTTCATCATAGGTGCTGATGTCAAATTGGACAACGCGGTCTAATTTATGCTGCTGGATTTTGGTGATAATCCCGCCTTGGAGATGTTTTCGTAGCAACATACAGAAATTGGGTGCCGTCAGTGGATTTTTTGGCACATTCTCGATGAGACAAATTCTGGGGGCGTTGCTTCCAGCATTTAGTAACAATCTATGATTTTTACCCCTATGGATCTGCAATAGGATCTCATGGGGGGTGGGTTGGTTTATCTTACTGATCCGGCCGCCGAGAATCTCTGTAGAGATCTCCTGAACGACGGCGGCGGTCGTGATTCCATCGTAGCTCATACGACACCTCCTGTCCGTGTCATTATAGCATGATCAAAGATTTTTAAACAAATATTACATAATCGTAACAAACCGATTGACAATTCTTGACAGGGCTTCTATGATTATACTATTGGAGGGCGAAGAGATGATAAAATCCATGACTGGCTTTGGAAGGGGTGTCGGCGTCAGCGAAGCTCTGACGATCACTCTGGATCTGAAGTCGGTGAACAATAAGTATTTAGATATCCAAGTCAAAATGCCGGGATATCTGTATCCCTATGAGGATACGATAAAAACTGCGATAAAGAAAGTCATCGGGCGTGGACGGATCGATGTATATGTCAAGGATGAGAAATGCGCTACTGCAAAATCCGCCATATCCGTTGACAGACAATTGGCCCGAAAGATGTACGATGTACTAGACGAGATGCGAAGCGAATTGGCAATCGAAGAACCCATCAACCTCTCCCATATCCTTCTCAATAACGAAATACTGGAGTTTAAGCCTGCGAAACTAGATGAAGAGATCATCCGCAGCACTCTCCAAACAGCGGTAGAGTCCGCTGTCGAAGCTGCCATGGTGATGAAGGTGCGAGAGGGGGAATTGCTCTTTGGGGATTTGAGTAGAATCCTAGATGAACTCTTGGAGATCATTCTGCGAATCGAACAGAGAGCCCCATTGATGGTGGAGGAATACAGGGAGAGATTGAAGGCTCGGATCCAAAATCTCGTTACGGATCTATCGGATTATGATCAGGACAAGATCCATTCCGAAGTGGTGTTCTATGCTGAGCGCTCAGATATCAACGAGGAGATCGTGCGATTTCAATCCCATCTCAGACAATTTCGGGAGACCATGTCCACAGGTGGACCATCTGGGAAAAAACTGGATTTCATCGCCCAAGAACTGCATCGGGAGATCAATACCATCAGCGCGAAATCCAATGATTCGCAGATTACGGAAGATGTCATTGAAGTGAAATCCCGTATCGACAAACTCAAAGAACAAGTGCAAAATATCGAATAGGTGAAAAATGGACGCATTTATCAATGTTGGTTATGGGAATTTCGTGCAGACGAAGCGGATTATCGCTGTCATCAGTCCAGATTCCGCACCAATTAAAAGGCTGATACAGAATCAGAGGGACAAGGTGGATCTGGTCGATGCCACTTTTGGCAGGCGTACCCGATCGGTACTCTTCTTGGACAATCGACAGATCGTCCTGTCGGCTTTGCAGACAGAGACGATGATCGCAAGGATTCAGGGGATGAAGCCGGTGGCACAGGAGGAATAGGAATGGAACGAGGGTTTTTACTGGTCCTATCAGGACCTTCTGGAGTGGGAAAGGGGAGAGTCTGCGATGCCCTTCGGCAGACGGATGCAGATATTCTCTACTCAATCTCCGCGACGACGAGGCCGATTCGAGGGGGAGAGGTCGATGGGCAGAATTATTTCTTTTTATCCGAGGAGCAATTTCTCGAGCGCATTGAAGAAGACGCATTTTTAGAGCATGCCCATGTCCACGGAAACCGATATGGCACGCCAAAGGATTTTGTCCTTCGAAATATCGACTCCGGAAAAATCGTCATCTTAGAGATCGATGTACAAGGTGCCTTACAAGTGAAGAGAAACTTTCCCAATGGGGTATTTGTCTTTTTATTGCCCCCGAGTATGAAAGAGCTGAAGCGGCGCATAACGGATCGGGGAACAGAGTCTGAGCAGCAGATCTCTCTTAGAATGAATAATGCTAGAGAGGAAATGGGATTTATAGAAGAATATGACTATGCCGTCATCAACGATGATCTGGACAGGGCCGTGGAGTCCGTCTTGTCGATCATCGCCGCAGAGCGATTGCGAGTGATCGATGGCAGGGCATTAATTGATTATTTAGAGGAGGAAGTCCATGATTAATCCATCTTTTCAAGAGTTTCGTGAAATCAACGAGAGCCGATACGCAATTGTGATGATTGCATCAAAAAGAGCTAGACAGCTCGTGAACATGTCCAAGCCCTTAGTGGAGACAAGAGCAGAGAAACCAGTGACCATCGCCATCGAGGAATTGATGTCCGGCAAGATCGAATATACGGCAGAAGATATTCCGAGCATTAAGTGATGAGCAATCTGCACGGCAAGAAGATATTAATAGGGGTCACCGGTGGCATCGCCATCTATAAGGTGCTGGATTTGATCAGCCGACTAAAAAAAGAGGGTGCAGAGCTGCGCATCATCATGACGAAGGCGGCTACAGCCCTGGTGAATCCCCAGACTTTTCAAACCATGGCCAGATGCCCAGTGCATACAGAGATGTTTAAGGATGAACCAACCTATGATGTGGAGCATATCGAACTCGCAGAGGATTGTGATCTCGCCCTAGTCGCACCGGCTACGGCAAATACCATCGCCAAGCTCGCCTGTGGCATCGCCGATAACCTGTTGACGACGACCCTTTTGGCCTGCAAAAAGCCGGTCTACTTCGCCCCTGCGATGAATACGAATATGCTTCATCATCCTGCGACCCAGAGGAATATCGCCATGCTACGAGAGATGGGCTATGGGTTTATAGATTCCAACTCCGGCTTTTTAGCTTGCAATATCATCGGGGATGGCAGGATGGCAGAGCCCCAGGAAATCGTGGAATTTATGAAGACGGCCTGTACAGAAAAGGATCTGTGCGGACTGAGGATCATGGTGACGGCGGGGCCGACGATTGAACGCATCGACCCTGTGCGCTATATCACCAATGACTCCAGTGGCAAGATGGGTTACGCCATCGCAAAGGCGGCTCTGGACCGTGGAGCAGAGGTGCTGCTGGTATCTGGACCCACCAGTTTAGAGGTGCCGTCGGGTGTCCAATTCACTTCGGTGACGACCAATGAGGAGCTGTATCAGGCCATCGATCGCGACTTTGAGGGAATTGATGTCTTGATCATGGCAGCTGCGCCTGCGGATTTTCGTTCGGAAGTCGTGGAGGACCAAAAGATAAAAAAGAAGGATGCCCTACAATTGCAATTAGTGAAAAACCGCGATATCATCGGCGACTTTGGACAGAAAAAAACCCATCAGACCCTCATCGGATTCGCAGCAGAGACCGAAGAACTCGTGGAAAACGCCCGAGAGAAGCTGCGCAGTAAGCGCTTGGACTATATCGTCGCAAATGATGTATCCGAGCCGGATTCCGGATTTAATGTGGATACCAATCGCGCTGTGATCCTATCGGAGAAGATGAAGATCGCCCTACCACTGATGTTAAAGCGGGAAATGGCCGATCGAATCCTAGACCTGTTGAAGAGGTAATTATGTATGCGTCTGTTGTGATCAAATCCAAGACTCGAATGACCGATCGGCTCTACACCTATCTGGTGCCAAGTGAGCTGGAGGATGTAGTCGTCAGGGGGATGCGGGTTTTGGTGCCCTTTGGCAAAGGGGACAGGCCTCAGGTCGCCATTGTCGTAGAATTGTTTGCGGATTCGGCTGAAGATTACCAGTTCAAAGAAATCACAGAAGTTGTGGAGACGCAGCCGATCCTCAGTGATGAATTGGTCGAGATAGCCCTCTATATGAAGGAGAAATGCCTCTCTGATCTGTCCTCGGCCTTTCAGACGGTAATGCCCCCTGGAGATATTGTGACGATTACGGAACTCTTTTATCCAGGGGAGGGACTGTCTGCTGAGGGGGAACTCAAAGAGGCGCTGAAAAAGGGCCTCGACTTCCAGGAGATCCTAGCGCTTGCCCCACAGCTGAGTGGAACGGAATTGAAGAATTTAATCGCTGGAGGACAGCTGATCAAGCGATTTGAGCTGAACCGAGGTGCGAGCATTAAAGTGCTGAGGTTGGTGGAGCTGATCCTAGATGATCCAGAGCTGATCCGAAAAGGGGCCACAAAACAGCTGCAAATTCTCGATTATCTGCGAGAACATCCCCTAGTGGAGATGAAGGAGCTTCTCACTGGCGCAGGTGCCAGTCTGACCTCGGTGAGGACATTGGAAGAAAAAGAAATGATCAGAATTTACGATCAACCCGTCTACCGGCAGGTCCTACATGAGGACATCCAAGAGTATTCGAAGATGCAGCTGTCGGCTGGTCAAAAGGCGGCTTTTGATCGAATGAATGCAGAGGAAGGGCATCGAGTCTTTCTATTAAAAGGAGTCACTGGTAGCGGCAAGACGGAGGTCTATCTCCATTTGGTCAGTGAAGCCCTTCGCGCAGGAAAACAGGCGATCATCCTCGTGCCAGAAATATCATTGACCCCACAGACCATCGCCCGATTTGCCGGTAGATTTGGCTCAAGGGTCGCCGTGCTCCACAGCAAGCTGTCACTGAGCGAGAGATTTGATCAGTGGAGAATGGTCAGGGAAGGGGAGGTGCAGATCGTTGTGGGCACAAGGTCTGCAATCTTTGCACCCTTCGACAATTTAGGACTGATCGTCATCGACGAGGAACATGAGTTGAGCTATGTCTCAGATCAAAACCCAAAATACGATGCCCTGGATATCGCCGTTTTCAGGGGGAAATACCATGACTGCAAGGTGGTCCTAGGTACCGCCACCCCAAGGGTGGAGACCTTTTACCAGAGCCGGCTCCAAGAGGTGGAATTGCTGGAATTGACGGAACGCGTGCGAGATCTACCCATGCCCAAATGCCAGTTGATCGACATGCGGGAGGAGCTAAAAGCGGGTAATTACTCGATGTTTTCCCGGGAACTCAGGGAGCGGATGGAAGAGGTTCTCAAGAGAAAAAAACAGATCATCCTATTTTTAAATAAGAGGGGTCATACTTCTTATGTATTTTGTCGAAAATGCGGGTATATACACAAATGTGAAGCCTGTGATGTATCGATGACCTATCACAAGACAAAGCATCTATGCATTTGTCATTTCTGTGGAAGAACGGCAGGGAAGCCTTTGATCTGTCCAAGCTGCGGGAGCAATGCGATCAAGGAGTTTGGAGCGGGAACACAAAAACTAGAGGAATTGACGAGGCAGGAATTTCCATCTGCTCGGGTCGTTCGAATGGATGCGGACACCATGGGCAAGAAAGGGAGCTATGAGGCGGTATTTCGTCAGATGTCCGCTGGTGAGATCGACATCTTGATCGGCACCCAGATGCTGACCAAGGGTTTTGACTTTCCCAATGTGCTATTGGTTGGGATCGTCGCCGCTGATATCTCTTTGAATATACCAGACTTTCGAGCACAGGAAAAGACTTTCCAGCTCTTGACCCAAGTGGCAGGCCGTGCCGGGCGCGGTGAAGAGCCAGGCCATGTGGTCATTCAGACCTATAAACCAGAGCATTACGCGATCCAGTCTGCGATGGAGCACGACTATGAGAGCTTCTTCGATAAGGAACTGTTGGTTCGCGAAAACTATAAATATCCACCTTTTTGCGATATGGTTTTGATTCGGGTCGAACATCCGAATCGACACGCCGCATCGAAGAGGGCTTTTGAGATTCTGCGAATTATTGGAAAATACACTGCTGATTTAGATTTAGAGCTGATTGGACCCAATCCCGCCGTTATCGAGCGGATCAAAGACCGCTATCGGTTTAATGTCATCATTAAGACGATGCGGTGCCTGGAGGAGTTAAAGGAGATCTTGGATCGACATATTCTCCGAAATCCTGAGATTCGAGGGCAGGGCTATCGGTTGATCGTGTCTTTAAATCCAATATCATTATACTAGGAGGCAATATGGCTATACGAAATATCCGAATTGATGGAGACCCGATCCTGCGTAAGCGATCGAGGGAAGTAGATAGAGTGGACGAGCGCATTCTCGAGCTGATCAACGACATGAAGGAGACCATGTATGATGCAGATGGCGTTGGGCTCGCTGCACCCCAGGTTGGAACACTGCGCCGGGTTGTCGTGGTGGATGTCGGAGAGGGGATGCATGTCTTTATCAATCCAGAAATCTTACAAGACGAAGGGGAGGAGATCGCCGTAGAGGGCTGTCTATCCATTCCTGGATTCAACGGCACGGTGGCAAGGCCCCTCAAGTTGACCTTGAAATTCATGGATGAATCAGGAGAAGACCAGACGCTAGAGGCGGAGGGCTTTTTCGCCAGGGCGATCTGTCACGAAATTGATCATTTAAATGGGGTGCTCTTCAAGGATATCTTCATTGAGGAGATTCGTCCAGAGGATCTCGAAGAGGATAGCCCTGAAGCGGAAGGGGAACAATTATAATGGCAGCCGCCATTCGAGTCGTCTATATGGGAACGCCGGAGTTTGCCGTGCAGCCCCTGGCTAAACTTTTGGAGTCGGAGGACTTCTGTGTCCCCCTGGTGATCACGCAGAAGGACAAGAGGAGACATAGGGGTAAACTGCTCCCCTGTCCAGTCAAGGAATACGCATTGTCCAAGGGCGTCTGTGTGTATGAGACGGATCAGATCAATAGCCAAGAGGCATTGGATGCAATTCGAGGGGTGAACCCGGACTTCCTGGTGGTGACGGCCTTTGGACAAATCCTAAAAGAGGAGCTCCTTGCGTCATATCCCGATCGAATCTTGAATATACATGCTTCCCTATTGCCGAAATACCGCGGAGCTTCGCCAATCCACTGGGCACTACTCGATGGGGAAAAGGTGACGGGAATTTCCATCATGTTAGTTGAGAGGGGGCTGGATAGTGGGGATGTGCTCTATCAGCTGGATTGTCCCATTCACCAGAATGATGATTATCTGAGTCTGTCAGATTCCCTATCTGAACTGGGAGCGAAGGCCCTTCTCCACACTTTAACGCATTATGATGGGCTCTACCCACAGCGCAGTAAGCAAAACCCAGACCATGCCAGCTTTACCCACCGAATTACGAAGGATATGGGCCATCTGGACTTTACAAAGACCGCGTTGGAGATCGATCAGCAGCGCAGGGGACTGATCCACTGGCCGGGGATCTATTTCTACTATAAAGGGGAGCTGGTCAAACTTCATGATTTCGACATAATTGACAAGTATAATGATATGGAGCCGGGATGGATCTTTGACATTACGAAAGACGGTCTTCTTGTGAATTGCAAGGACCGCTGTCTAGTACTCAAGGAAATCCAGTTTCCCGGGAAGAAGAGAGTGAAGGTCTCGGATTACCTCAGGGGTAATTCGATTGAAAAAACGAAACTGGAATAGGAAGTGATGAGATGACTGGTGGAATGTATTACGGAATGGGCTTTATGGACCCAACGTATTTTTTGATGATTATTGCGGTGATAATCTCCGCTTTTGCGCAGTTTAAGGTGAAATCTACCTTTAGTTCCTATCTACGGGTTCGCAATAAACAGGGGATTACAGGCCGGGAAGTAGCTCGGATGATATTGGACCGCGAGGGCCTTTATGATGTTCAGATCCAGATGGTGGAAGGGACCCTTTCCGATCACTATGATCCCAGGACGAAGATCGTACGCCTGTCCAAGGAGGTATACTCTGGGGACACAATCGCTTCAGTCAGTGTGGCCGCCCATGAAGTGGGGCATGCCATGCAGGACGCCTTTGGCTATGCACCTCTGAGTTTTCGAAGTGCTCTGGCTCCCGTCGTATCCTTTTCTTCGAACTTTGTCTGGATTGCGGTCATGCTGGGGATTTTTTTCTCGATGCCCGCATTGATCAATATCGGGATCTATCTGTTTATGGCAACGGTCGTCTTCCAATTAGTCACATTGCCCGTAGAATTGAATGCTAGCAAGAGGGCATTGGCACAATTGGAAAATGGGATCGTGACCGGGGATGAGATCCCCGGTGCAAAAAAAGTCTTAGGTGCAGCCGCCCTCACCTATGTGGCGGCGACTATCGTATCGGTATTGCAACTCATCCGTCTCCTTGCGATGTCCAATAGGAGAAGGGACTGATGAGGCAAAAGAGGGGAAGAGCGAAGACCAAGCAGCAGCCGGTCATTAAGCTGCGCAGGATTGTTCACGAGATATTAATGCAGGTGGAGACGGAGCAGGGCTATTCCGATGAATTGATCGGCGCACAGATGGAGCATATCGCGGATGATCGAGACTATCGACTGCTCAGGAGAATTGTACTGGGTGTGTTAGAGCGCAAGGCCTATCTGGATCATTTGATAGGCCTTTTTTCGAGTACAAAGCTCGACAAACTGGACCCAAATATTCTACAAATCCTACGAGTGGCGATCTATCAACTCATCTTCATGTCCTCGGTTCCTGATCATGCAGCGATCAACGAGGCGGTGGAGCTGTCAAAAGCCTATGCCTTTCGCGGCGTTCACCGCTACGTGAATGGAGTGCTCCGCAGCGTATCCTCTGCTCAAGAAGAGATTCGAGAGAGGGATCTCTCTTCGTTGCCGCTGGAGATACAGATGAATATGAACCCTGAGATCGTCGATTATCTTCTGGATTCCTATCCCGAGGATTTTGCGATGGAACTGATGAACTCCTTCTATGACCCCATTACATTGGCCATTCGAGTGAATACCAAGCGCATCTCCCTCGAGGGAGCAAGGACGCAGTTGGAAGGGGCAGGGTATTCAGTTCTGCCTTCTAAGATCGCAGAAAACTGCCTTCGTATCGCCAGTCCATATCGCATCACAGAGCATCCTCTGTTTACCGATGGATCCTTTACAGTCCAAGGAGAGGGCAGCAGTTTAGCAGTACAGATCCTAGATCCACAGCCGGGAGAGCGAGTATTGGATCTATGCGCCGCTCCTGGTACGAAGAGTCTGCAGATAGCTGAGGTGATCGGACCAGAGGGCAGACTCGTCGCAAATGATGTCGATGCAAAAAAATTGGTGAAAATACGGGAGAATTTCTCTCGAATTGCCTTTGCATCCTATGATCTATTCGCATATGATGCAAGTGAGCCGATTCCGGGCATGGAGGGAAGTTTTGATCGAGTTTTGGTAGACGCCCCCTGTTCGGCCCTCGGACTGATCGCGCGGAAGCCGGAGATTCGGTATCGCCGAAGAGCCCAGGATATTCAGGAGTTGGCAGTACTACAGAGACGAATACTGAAAAACGCCGTCAGCTATCTGTTGCCAGGCGGGGTGCTGGTCTATAGCACATGTACTTATGGACCGAAGGAGAATGGCGAGCAGGTGGATTTCATCCAGCGAGAGTTGGGTCTGGTTCAAGAGTACCATGGGGTAGTCTCAAGGGGAGAGGGAAGGGAAATCCAATTGTTTAACCATTTCGATAAGACAGATGGGTTTTTCATTTCGAGATTTCGCCGGATAGAATAGGAAATTTTAGGCTGTAAAACCAGTTGCAAAGATCAATTGGTGGGCTTGGCTTTTCCTGTTATGGGATTTGTGTTATACTGTTTTCAGGTGGTGATATTATGTGTGCAATGAGTAATAAACTGGAGTTAAATGGGATGACTCTGCAGGAATTGGAGAATCTCTTCTTATCCTTGGATGAGAAGAAATTTCGTGCAAAGCAGCTATTTGGCTTTATTCATAAAAATCTAGTCACAAATCTACAGGATGTGACCGTGTTTTCTAAGGAATTAAGGGAGTCCCTAGCCCAATTTGCGGACTTCTATACCTTGGAGATCGAGAAGAGATTGGATTCCAAACTGGATGCGACAAAGAAATATCTGCTGAGACTGAAGGATGGAAATATCATTGAAGCGGTGTATATGGAGTCCTATGCTAACAACACCATTTGTATTTCCACCCAGGTGGGATGTCGTATGGGCTGTGAATTCTGTGCATCGACGAAAAATGGATTCATTCGAAATCTCTCAGTGGCAGAGCTGTTAGAACAGATCTACACAGTGGAGAGGGATCTGGATAAGCGCATTGACAATATTGTGCTAATGGGCATAGGAGAGCCCTTTGACAATTACACGAATGTGATGAAATTCATCCGTCTCATCAATCATGAGGACGGACATAATACGGGAATACGAAACATCACCGTCTCGACCTCCGGCATCATCAGTGGCATCAAGAAGCTGACGGATTCGAAGTTACAGGTGAATTTGGCCATTTCCCTCCACAATCCCATTCAAGAGGAGAGGGAGCAGATCATGCCCATCGCGAAGGCAAATCCCCTCAGTGAGCTACGAGAAGCCCTTAAGGAATACCAGAGGACATTGAATCGGCGGATCAGTTTTGAATACGTAGTGCTTCCAGGGGAGAATGACAGTATGGAACATGTGAAGGGCATTCGAAATTTAGCACAGGGCCTGGATGTACATTTGAATCTGATTCCACTCAACCCCATTGCAGAGTATCAGAGAGCTAGGGGTGATGAGAGAAGCATTCCCACCTTCAAAGAGAAGTTGGAACGCTTTGGCTTAGCGGTTACAGTACGAAGAAAACAGGGCATCGATATCGAAGCGGCTTGTGGTCAGCTTCGAAATAAATACGAAGCCTATACGAGGTGAGTTATGCAGTATTTTGCAAGATCGGATATTGGCAAGGTTCGAGCGATTAATGAGGACAGTGTGCTGGCCTTGACGAGAGAGGGATATCACCTGTTCATCGTCTGTGATGGTCTAGGCGGGCATCTGTCTGGAGAAGTGGCATCCTCCTTGGCGATTCAGACGATCGCAGATTTTATTGACACCCATTATGGGGAGGGGGAGTTTGCCGATTGTAAGCGGCTAATAGAAGAATCCCTCCAGGCGGCAAATCGCAAGATCTATCATGAATCCCTTTCAGACCAACAGCTCTCGAATATGGGAACCACTGCTGAGGTGTCCCTAGTCGTCGATGAGGATCTCTATATCGGTCATGTGGGAGATAGCCGGGTCTATCTGCATCGTGAAGGTGCCTTGACCCAGTTGACGATAGATCATTCCTTGATCAATGATCTGATCGCATCTGGTAGTGTCACCCCAGAGGATGCAAAAAATATGGGACAGAGGAATATCATCACCCGTGCCCTTGGCGTGGAATCAGGTCTCTTAGTGGATTTGCATACCATGACCTTAAAGAGTGGGGATATTCTGATGATGTGCAGTGATGGCCTGACCAATGGAGTCGAGGACGACAAAATCCACGAAGTGCTAGAACTGCCCATCGAACCGGAAGAGAAGGTCGATATGTTGATCTATATGGCGAATGCATCAGGTGGTTATGATAATTCTACAATTATCCTGGCGGAAATGAGGTGATCCTAGGGTATGTTAGAAATCGTACTAGGAGATCGATATAAGATTATCGAGTTAGTAGGGGTCGGAGGAATGGCCCTTGTCTATAAAGCAGAGGACTTGATCCTGAAGAGACTGGTCGCAGTCAAAGTCTTAAAGGAGCAGTTCGTCAAAGATGAAGAGTTTTCAAACCAATTCGAGTTAGAGGCGCAATCGGCTGCCAGTTTGTCCCATCCGAATATCGTCAATGTCTATGATGTCGGATCGGAAGACCAAGGGGATAAACGCTATCATTATATCGTGATGGAGTATATCAATGGCAAGACCTTAAAAGACCATATCGTAGAGAAGGGACATCTCTCCAATCTGGAATTAATCGAGTATTCCAAGCAGATTGCAGCAGCTTTGGAAGCCGCACATAAGAAGAATATCGTCCACAGGGACATCAAACCACAGAATATCATGATCACCGATGAAGGCATTGTCAAAGTCACGGATTTTGGGATTGCGAGAATCTCCACGTCGGCGACGATTACCTATACTTCTTCGATCCTGGGGACGGTGCACTATATCTCCCCGGAGCAGGCGAAGGGAAAATACATCGACAACAAATCAGATCTCTACTCTCTGGGCATCGTGATGTATGAGATGTCCACAGGAGAGGTACCTTTTGATGCGGAAAACTCCGTAGGGATCGCCTTAAAACACATCCAGGATCGAGTGGTGCCGCCTAGAATTCACAATCCAGAGCTCACCTCGCGGATCAATGACATCATCCTAAAGTGTTTGGAAAAGAATCCAGCGGATCGCTTTCAATCCGCTACGGCATTGATGCGCGCCTTTCGCGCAAAAGATCTCTTCGATCAGTCAGAGGCTGCCCCAAGGGTTGGTCCCATGCGAAAACAGAGGGCCAATCAACCAGAAAAACGCAATGTAGCCGTATATAAATCCGCAGAATCCGAACCGAACGCAGAAGCTGCGAATCGCAGCAGAGGAACTTTTCGGACAAAAGTGCTGCCCATTTTATTGGCCCTCATCTTGGTGACGACGGGATTCTTCGTGATCATGAATCTCAGGGAAAATGTGTTCTTTCGAAAGACCACAGTGCCCAATGTGACGGAGCGATCAGAGCCCGATGCGCTATTCATGATTACCGATGCAGGCTTGAAATACTCCATCGACCGCAGAACCCATGATACGATCGCCAGGGGTTATATCATCAGCCAAACCCCATCTGCGGGGACGAAGCTAAAAGAAAATGCCATCGTCAGTATCGTGATCAGCGAGGGTATTCAGGAAAAGGAGATGCCGAAATACACGGGAATGACCCGGGAAGAGGCTCTAAATGCGGCACAGACAGATGGTTTGACGATTGACGCCGAAGAGATGCAGCACTCCGATACAGTTGAAGCCGGGAGGGTCATTGGACAGTACCCAGAAGCCGGTGAAATGATTAATTCTAAGACGAAGATCTCGTTGACCATCAGTCTGGGTAAAGAGGAGACCTATATCCTCATGCCAGAGCTACTGGGCTCTGCTGAGGGAACTGCCCTTCGAGCTATTGTAGATGCTGGACTGGTCGTCGGAGAAGTGGAGCGACAATACAGTTCCGAATACCCAGAGGGTACGGTGATGTGGCAGTCCTATGATCCTGAGGCACAGCTAAAGCCGAATACTTCGGTCTCATTGGTCATCAGTCGTGGGGAGCAAAAGCAGGAGGCTCCAGTTGAACAGCTGCCTCCGAATACGACGGATTTGACAGCGGCAGATGGCGATAATAATCTAGCCAAATCCGTCTATCAATTTCAGATCGAACCTCCAACGGATGGGGAGACTTTTGTCGTGCGCATTACGAAGATGACAGCTGAGGGAAGTGAACTGGAGGTCTATAACCGAGAACATGAGGTGGGGGGCGGCAGCTTTACATTGAATTTTAAGGATTATGCCCAAAGCCATTACAAGATTTATTACGATGGCGAACTCGTGAAGGAGTTATAGGATGCACGATGGAACCATCGTAAAACTCGTCAGAGGCATCTACTATGTCTATCTAGATGGGGAGATCATCCCCTGCAAGGCCAGAGGACTATTTCGAGAACAAGATGTGGCGCCAGTAGTGGGGGATAAGGTACAGGTGCGGATTGCCGAAGAGGATGGGAGTGGCTATATCGAAAAGGTATACCCCAGATCCTCTTACCTGATCCGCCCCTATGTCGCAAATATCGATTTGGCTCTGATGGTCTTTAGTATAAAAAGCCCTGACCTGAATCTCTATCTACTGGACAAGAACTTGGTGATGAGTGAGTATCTCGAGGTACAGAGCATGATCCTCTTGACCAAGACGGATTTATCCGAAGCGGTACGGACACAGGAGCTGAAGGACATCTATGAGTCCATCGGTTACCGGGTTCTGGTCAGCGATGGTCAGGATACACAGGTCATTCGGGAGCTACAAGAAATACTGTCGGGAAAGATCACTGCAGTAGCCGGCCCTTCGGGAGTCGGCAAATCCACTTTGATCAATCGGCTAATACCCGGGGCGAACTTAGAGACCTCTGCCGTCAGCCAAAAGACCACTAGGGGGCGGCATACGACGAGACATACTGAGCTGATTCCCATCGACCAGGACAGCTATATTTTAGATACGCCGGGCTTCAGTGCTCTGGATCTGGATTTTTTGGCAGAGGATGTGGATTTACCACAGTCCTTTCCAGAATTCACAAGAATTGCAGAGCATTGCCGTTTTCGTGGTTGTATGCACTTAAATGAACCGGATTGTGCCGTCAAAGGGGCTGTGACCAAGGGGAGCTTGCCCCGGAGCCGGTATGAGAACTATCTCATCTTCTATGAGGAGATGCGTAAGAGCAGGAGGTATTGATTTGATTCAATTAGCACCATCTCTATTGTCTGCGGATTTTACGAGATTGGGTGAGCAAATAGAAATGCTGGAAGAGGCTGGGATACAAGTTCTGCATTTGGATGTCATGGATGGAAACTTCGTGCCGAATATCAGTT
Organism: Tissierellia bacterium; assembly: GCA_030538075.1. Classification (GTDB taxonomy): domain Bacteria; phylum Bacillota; class Clostridia; order Tissierellales; family Peptoniphilaceae; genus JAUNUQ01. The sequence goes on along the minus strand of JAUNUQ010000008.1, from coordinate 47,584 downwards.
TTGGTCCCCTAGTCATTAAGGCATTGCGCCCTTTGACCAAGATGGTCTTCGATGTCCATTTGATGATTGAAAAACCCGAGAGATATATTGAGACCTTCGCAGAGGCAGGGGCAGATATCATCACAATTCACCAGGAGGCCTCCCTTCATGTCCACCGATCCATTCAGCAGATCAAAGCAGCTGGAAAGAAGGCCGGTATCTCTTTAAATCCAGGGACGAATCATCAGGTGCTGGACTATGTCTTGGAGGACTTGGATCTGGTGCTACTGATGTCCGTGAATCCCGGTTTTGGAGGGCAGACCTATATCGAATCCACGGATCGAAAACTCAGAGAGATACGAAACTGGATTGATGCACGGGATTTGGATATCCGCTTAGAGGTGGATGGAGGAATCAAAGCTACAAATGTACACCGCGTATTAGAAGCTGGCGCGGATCTCATCGTCTCCGGCTCCGATGTCTTTGGAGCACTAAGTCCAATTGAGCGAATTCGCGAGTACTATCAGGTGTTTGCATCCTATGGCAGATGAGATAAAAACGGCGATCGTCATCGGAAGCGGTAGCGTCGACGGGGTAGAAGGCCATTTGACAGCATTTCAAGGTAGCCCTGTCTACTGCGCAGACGGTGGAGTGGACAATGCGTTGGCATTAGGACTGGAGCCGAATTCTGTCTTCGGGGACTTCGACTCGATCTCTGAAGCCGCTAGGCAATGGACGATCGATGAGGGGATCCCCATCTTACAATTTCCCGTGGAGAAGGACAAATCGGATATGGAATTGGTTTGGGATCATCTCTTGCAAGAGGGTTACCAAGAGGCAATCGTGCTCGGTGCTACAGGCACCCGGCTCGATCACACACTATCGAATCTGTTGATGCTCCCCAAATACTTTGAAAAGGGGCTCCAATTGACTCTATTAGATAGACACAACAGCATTCAACCCCTTGGAGATCAGACAAAAATAAGAGGAGATGAGAATTATATCTCCCTGGTCCCCTTATCGGCAGAGGGATTAGTCGTCAGCTTATCTGGCTTTCAGTTTCCGCTGAATCGGGAGAATATCCCCTTTGGAAGCTCTCTGGGGATCAGCAATCGAGTCATAGGGGATGAGGGTACGATTCAACTTCATCGAGGATGCGGACTGCTTTTTTATTCAGTGGATTGATGTACCGATCGCTTAATTGAGGATTATTGATATTTTTTTGTAGCATGCTGCCTAAATGATGGAAACGGTATCTTTAGGCAGTTGTTTTTGATATAATAATACTGAATTTAATTTATACAGAGGAGTAGGTGTATGGAATCAATAAAAAAACTGGTCATCATCACTTTTTCCGTCTTCATAACAGCAATAGGCATCTACTATCTTTGGATCCCCCTAAATCTAGCGCCGGGAGGCTCCACTGGCCTCACGGTCATTCTAAAGGCGTTTTTCCCATACATTCCCGTCTCCGCTGTAATTGGAGCCATCAATATCATTCTGTTGATACTGGGCTTCATCTTAGTGGGCAGAGAATTTGGAGGCTACACGATTTATTCCAGCGTCCTGCTCTCCGCATTTATCCGACTTTTTGAACTCATATATCCAGTGACTGTACCCCTAGTGGATAATATCTTTTTGAATTTGATCTATGGATCCATCTTCGTCGGTGCAGGAGTAGGACTTGCATTTAATCAAAATGCCTCAACGGGAGGTACGGATATACTGGCTAAGATCCTCAACAAATACTATCATATCTCCCTCAGCAAGGCAGTCTTAATGACCGATCTGTTGATCACACTCGTCGTGACAATCATATTGGGATTGGAGATTGGAATGTATTCCATCATGGGCATAGGGATCAGTAGCTTTGTGATTGAGAAGATGATCTCTGGATTTAATTCCCGTATTGAAATGCTGATCATCTCAGATCATGTCGAGGAGATGAACACCTATATAAATAAGGAAATTGGACGGGGGACGACGATTTGCAACGCGGAGGGAGGCTTCTCCTATGCCCCTCGTCGGGTGATCTATACCGTATTGTCCACATCAGAATACGTAAAGGCAAAGAATTACATCAAGGAGCTGGATCCCGGTGCCTTCGTCATCATCAATCAAGTGAACGAGGTATTAGGAGAGGGCTTTACCTATGAAAAATTTATCTAGATCAGGAAGGAGAGAAAAAGGAATTGGAAGCGATGAATAAATACTTTCTCAAACAGAAGATGATGCGTACAGTACTTGTGACTCTGGTTGCCGTACTCCTAGTCAGCATCTACTTCCAAGGTATCCGTGTGTTGGTCTTAACAGTCGCGAACTTGGCTGCATCTATTCTGACAGAATATCTCTGTGAGACGAGGATCTTCAAGCGTAAAAAGGTTTCTGAGGCAGTTGCAGTGACGGCACTATTGTATACCTTTACCCTGCCGGTGGCACTTCCCATCTGGATTTCCGTGGTGGGGATCGTGTTTGGCGTATTCTTTGGAAAGATGGTCTTTGGTGGATTTGGAAAGAACATATTCAATCCAGCCATCGTCGGCCGTGCATTTATCTATATTAACTTTCCTGAGCCCCTTACGATCCATTGGAATGACATCGCTAGGATTGGGGATTTCCCCGGAGGCTTTGGCAGATGGATGTTTGACCACATTGATGAGGTGGCCAGTGCGACTCCCATGTTGGCCTTTCGAAATGAGGGCATTTCAGCGAAGATGACCTCTCTGTTCACAGGTCAGGTACCGGGGGCGATCGGTGAGACTTGCAAGATCTTGATCCTACTCTGTGCCGCCTATCTGATCTATAAGAAGGTGGCCTCCTGGCAGATTATGGCCGGTTCCGTGATCGGCTTTGCTGGGCTGAGCCTCGTCTTTAATGCCATGGGAGTGGTGTCCGTTCCGGATCCGATTACCGGGATGCTGATGGGAGGTTTTCTGTTCGGTACCGTCTTCATGGCGACAGATCCGATCTCCGCGTCAAAAACTCCATTAGGGAAGTGGATCTATGGGATTATTATCGGGTCAGTGACGGTGATCATTCGAGGCTTTGCTCTATTCTCCGGAGGGATGATGTTTGCGATTCTCATCGGGAACACCTTTGCTCCGATCATCGACTATGGGATTAAGGCGGCAAAGGAGAAGAAAAAAGAGAAGCAGGAGGTGCGAGCTGTATGACGGACCAAAAGCCAAAAAAGAAGAGTCTATTTTATGCCATCTTGTTTATGGCCGTGGTGACTGCGATATTTACTGCGGCATTGTCCTTCCTCAACCAGAGCACCATCGAGGCGATTGAAAAGAATCGGGAAAATGATCTGCGCCGAAAGATCCTCTATGTATTTGACATCTTGCCTGCAGAGGCAGACGATCCAGAGATCGAGAAATTATTCGAAGAGAGGATCAAGGTGGAGTCAGGCGAGGGAGACAAGAGGATCTATTCCATGCAGGAGAATGGGACTGCGAGTGCCTATGCCGTTCCCTTTGATGGACCGGGACTCTGGGGCAGCATCAATGGATATGTGGGGATTACCGCAGATTTAAAAAACCTGACGGGCTTGGAATTCATCATGCAGTCTGAGACGCCGGGCCTCGGCGGACGGATTGGAGAGGAACCCTACAAAGAGCAATTTCGCGGAGTGGATGTGACCAATCGGATGGGAGATGAGATCGTCATCAATCGTCCTGCTCCAGGTGGAAATATCGATGCCATCGCCGGAGCGACCCAGACTTCAAACTATGTCAAGAATATGCTAAATCAAGATTTGATCGAATTTATGGACCAGAGGGGAGGAAACTGATATGGCGAAGAAACTGAACCCCAAGAAGATTTTGATGGATGGCCTAATAGCAGAGAATCCCATCATCTTTCAGGTCATCGGGATCTGCTCTGCATTGGCCGTTACCAACCTGATGATGAACTCGTTGATCATGGGCGTGGCATTGATGTTTGTAACTGCCCTGTCCTCCTTTACCGTATCCCTCTTAAAGGATCACACCCCTGGGCATATCCGGATGATGGTACAGGTGTTGATCATCTCCGTCTATGTCATCATCGTAGATATCTTCTTACAGGCTTATATGCCAGAGATGAGCAGGGCTTTGGGTCCTTATGTCGGATTGATCATCACCAACTGTATCATCATGGGTAGGGCAGAGGCATATGCGATTTCCAATGACCCCATCTCGTCCTTCATAGACGGAGCTGCATCGGGACTGGGCTACACGATTGTACTTTTGATGATTGCGGTCGTTCGTGAGTTTCTAGGCTTTGGCACCCTATTTGGCATTCAGGTAGCACCTGCGAACTGGACGCCGTGGACGATGATGATCATGCCTCCCGGTGCCTTCTTTCTCTTGGCATTGATCATGTGGGTGGCGACAGAACGCCGTAATAAGAAAGAAGGGGAGGTTAAGACGAAATGATTGATGTGCATCCAATGGTGATCTTCTTTGCCTCGATATTTACCAGCAATATGATATTCAGTAACTTCTTGGGGATGTGCTCTTTTATCGCCGTCTCAAAGGAAGTTCCAACTGCTGCTGGCTTAGGTACTGCGGTTGCATTCGTGCTGACGATCACGACAATATTGAACTACTTCGTATATTACTATGTCTTGGTGCCCTTTGGACTAGAGTATCTGCGGTTTATCATCTTCATTTTGGTCATCGCAGCTTTTGTACAGCTATTGGAGATGATCTTGGAGAGATATTTGCCGAATCTCTATTATGCTCTGGGGATTTTCTTACCGCTGATCACAGTAAACTGTGCGATCCTCGGGGTATCTCTGTTCATGGTCATTCGGGGCTACAACTTCCTCCAGACCGCTTTCTTCGGCTTGGGATCGGGGGTGGGCTGGGCTCTAGCCATTGTGTCCATGGCGGGAATCCGCGCGCGAATCAACGAAAATCATCTTCCAGAGGGCCTGCGGGGACCGGGGATCACCTTGATCATAACTGGGATCATGGCGATGGCCTTTATCGGCTTCTCCGGCATCGTCCAGATATCGTAGGAGGAATGGGATGAATACAATACTATTGACGACAGGTATCGTCACCTTGATCTCCATCGTACTGGCAACCCTTCTCAGCTTTGCGGATAAATACATTGCCGACTATGGTGAGGTGAGTTTAACCATCAACGATGGAGAGCCCATGACGATTGAAGGGGGCTCCTCTCTACTGTCCACTCTGATCGAAGAGAAGATCTTCATTCCCTCTGCATGCGGCGGAAAGGGCACTTGTGGTTACTGTAAAGTGAGGGTATTAGAAGGTGGAGGACCTGTCTTAGCGACAGAACTACCTTGGTTGACGGAAGAAGAGAGAGAAGATCACACCAGACTCTCCTGTCAGTTGAAGGTCAAGGAAGATATTAAGATCGAAATACCCGAAGAGCTCTTCAATGTCAAGGAATATCAGATGGAGGTGGTTCAGGTCACACAGATGACCCCTACCATCAAAAAGCTGCGCTTTAAATTACCGGAAGGCGAGAAGATCTCCTTTAAACCGGGTCAATATGTGCAGCTGAAGGCACCAGCTTATGAGGGCAACGACGAGGAGGTCTACCGTGCGTATTCCGTGGCTTCATCGGCGACAGACTCTGAGCATCTGGAGCTCTTGATCGGCTACACCGGTGGAATCGCCACGACCTATGTCCATTACCATCTCAATGAAGGGGATATCGTGGACATCAATGGTCCCTATGGGCATTTCTACTATCAAGATGACGACGGTGGTCCCATGGTCTTGGTGGCGGCTGGTACCGGGATGGCTCCCATTCTCTCGATCCTGTATCATATGAGAGACCATGGCATCCAGCGAAGTGTCCGCTACTACTTTGGTGCAAAGACACCGGAGGATCTATTCCTATTGGATGAGATGAAGGAACTGGAAGAGCAGCTGCATGATTTTAAATTCCTTCCCACCCTATCTAGGGCAACAGAAGAGATGAATTGGACAGGGGACACGGGGCGTGTCAATAGCTCCATTGAAAAATATGTGGACCAGGGAGGAAATTATACGGCCTATCTATGTGGTAGTCCGGTGATGATCGATTCTATTTCAGAATCCCTTATACAAAAAGACATCCCCCTGGAAAAAATTTATTACGATAAATTCTAATATAGACTATGGGGCGCAGGATCGCCAGCTTCAAAGCTCTGCAGACCTGCGCCTCATCAACTTTTAAGGAGACGAAGTTGAAACCAGGAATATTTCAAGATTTGACCATTGTTGCCATCGATCCGAGGTCTGTCTACCTAAACGATGGGAAAGACAAAAGGGAGAGAGCTCGTATGGCAAGATTTGAATTGACAGAAGGGGATCAAAAGGGTAGCCGTATTTCTGCTTTCGTGTATAATGGGAAGGGTGGCGAGCTATTGGCCACTAAAAATCACCCCTTTATTCAATTGGGTGAGGTGAAGCGGCTGATGGTTAAAGAGGTTAACCGCTTTGGGGCCTTTTTAGACTGGGGATTGGAAAAAGATCTCTACTTGCCCTTTAAGGAACAGACCTTCCGCCCGAAGCAGGGGCAATCCTATCTATTCACATTGCGAATTGACGGGAGAGAGCGTCTATATGCATCGATGAAGATCCGCAACATGCTCAAACGAAATCCCCCCTATAAGGAGAGGGATTGGGTTAAGGGCATTGTCTACAGCATTCACCCAGAGCTGGGAGCTTTTTTAGCAGTGGATGGAATCTATGATTCCATGATCCCCAAGAAGGATCTATTGGGTGCAATCACAGAGGGGGAGAATCTAGATGCGAGGGTTCAATCTATAGACGACAAGGGCAGGCTACTCTTGAGTTTGAGAGATCGGGCTCATCTGGTAATCGGCGATGACGCGGAGAGGATCTACGCGAAGCTAGTACAAAGCGGCGGTTATCTCAACCTTGGAGATCATTCTTCACCGGAGGAGATCAAGCGATTGTTTGGCATCAGCAAGTCCTCCTTCAAGAGAGCGCTCGGTAAATTGTACCGAAAACAGCGGATCCGACTGGATCCAAAGGGAATATATCTAGTGGAAAAAACAGAAGACGGGAGGAGACCCAATGATCGAAGAGAAAGTATTGGCAAGGGTAAACGGAAGAGAAATAACAATTGAGGATGTACAGCTATTCATCAACAGCCTCAGTGTAGATATGCAAAGGCAATTCAATAGTCAAGAGGGTATGGAGCGCATTGCTGAGGAGTTAGTCAGTCAGGAACTCCTCTATGCAGATGCAGTAGATCGAAAGCTGGATCAGGACCAGGCTTTTCAGAAACAGCGCCGGATTGCTGAAGAGAGCCTTCTCAAGCAATATGCCATGTCCCTGTTGATGAATCAGATCCAGCCGACACATACGGAAGTAGAGGAGTATTATGATTCGCATAAGATGTACTTTGCGGCTCCTGAGCAGGTTACGGCATCGCATATTCTAGTACAGACTGAGGAAGAGGCTCAAAATGCAAAGGACCGAGTGGATGGTGGAGAAGCTTTTGAAACCGTCGCAGCGGAGATCTCCCTTTGTCCCTCTAGGGAGCAGGGCGGGAGCTTAGGCACTTTTTCGCCCGATCAGATGGTCCCTGAGTTTGCAGAGGCGGTTCGCAGCATGGAGGTGGGAACCATTTCGGGTCCGATACAGTCGCAGTTTGGTTATCATATCATACATCTAGTCGATAAAGTGGAGTCTCAGAGCCTTCCCCATGAAGATGCACAAAATGAAGCCCGTAGACAACTGACGGCTATGAAGCAACAGGAACTGTATTTGGAGACCATCGAAGGATTAAAACAGAAATATCATGTCGAAAAGTATTACGGGAAGGAAAATCCAGTGGAATAATTTTCGATGTTCACTGGATAGTTTCTGATTTTCTGGGTAACTAATAAACATAGAACGAAAGAGGAGGGAAATAGACAAGATGGATAAGGATATGGAGAGAAACGATGCACCTCATGTGCATGATGAAAACTGTGACCATGATCACCACCACGGTGATTATGACGATGTCGAGACCATCGTCCTGACTTTAAATGACGATTCAGAACTCGAATGCGTAGTGTTGGGGATCTTTGAAGTGGATGATGTTGAGTATATGGCACTGGTGACTTTAGATGATGAGCAGGTACTATTGTATCGCTATCTAGAAGATGGGGAGCAAGATGGGGATTTCACCTTGGAGAACATCGATTCCGATGAGGAATTTGATACCGCTTCCCAAGTATTCTTCGAAATCTTTGGCGATGAGGATGAGGAGATCGAAGTCGAGGATTAATCCTCACTGAAAGGGTGCACGCTGATTGTATAAATTACTCTGTTTTGATTTAGATGGTACCCTATTGACTTCACAGAAGACCATAGATCCAATGACGGCTCAGACCGTACGCAATCTCTCTGAGCGAGGGGTGGAAATTCTCATCGCAACTGGCAGGCATGTGGATTTCGCCATGCAACTGACAGAGTCCCTAGACTGCCCCAGGACGATTGTGGCAAACAATGGAGCACTCCTATTTGACACGGGAAAGGGGCGCAATATCTTCGCCGATTATCTGGAAAATGATGTGGTCAATAGGATCTATCAAATGGGGAGAGAGTTGGACCTACATGCTCTTTTCTATGTTGACTATGCCAAAGAGGGTACAGATCTCATCGTTGGGCCAGAGGTGCGCATCGATGGCTACGAGAAAAATCTCGTGCGCAATGTCAATCGGATTCAGATGATGGAACAGATGGTCCCCGATCGGGTCCTGTCCATTGTCTACCCCGGTTCGATAGAGGTGCTGACCCGAATGGCGAGGGAATTAGATGATCGCTATGGCAGCGGATTATCCCATCATATCATGGCGGCGATGTATAAGAACAATATCATGGAGATCATGAATGCAGGTGTGACGAAGTGGCGGGCGATTTCGCATTATGCTGAGAGAAGGGGACTGATGACCTCGGAAATCGCAGCATTTGGCGATGAAGTAAATGATCTTCCCATGATTCGCGGAGCTGGAATGGGGATCGCCATGAAAAACGCATTGCCCATCGTACAGCAGTCTGCGAAACAGGTGACCAAATACACCAATGACGAATCGGGGATCGCCCATCAACTATTGGAAATTTATGGAGAATGAGATGAACTACGATTTTAGATTGGAGAGTACAGAGGGAGATTTAAAGACCTTAGAGTCCTATCGTGGAAAGGTGTTGGTCCTGTATTTCTATCCCAAGGACAACACTCCAGGCTGTACGATTGAAAGTTTAGAGTTCAGTGAAAGAGCGGAGGAGTTTAACCGATTAGGAGCCGTTGTGGTCGGCGTGAGCAAGGACAGCTTAGGTTCCCATAACAAATTTATAGAAAAGAAAGAACTAAAACAGGAGCTGTTAAGCGATCCAAATCGTGATGCCATTCGATCCTTTGGGGTACTGAAGGAGAAGAAGATGTTCGGCAAAGACACAATCGGTACAGAGCGATCGACTTTTGTATTTGATGAAAACTCACAGCTCATCCGCGAGTTCAGAAAAGTTAAGGCAGAAGGGCATGCCCAAGAAGTCCTGGATTTCTTGGAGGAGAGAGCTCGTTGACAAGGCTTCCCTATCGAAGTTACTCGGACTACTTAACTCGTCGATATGGACAAAAGGTATACAAGCTCCCCATTAAACTGGCAGGGAGCTGCCCCAATCGGGACGGCACCATCGGAGAGGGTGGCTGTGACTTTTGTTCTGAGGAGGGCGGTTCCTTTGAGAATCTTCCCACTACACTATCCGTTCGGGAACAGATTCGAGTCAATCGTGAGTACATCGAAAAGAAGTATAAGGCGAAACTCTTCATCGCCTATTTTCAAAATTACACGAATACCTATATGACAGATGATGCCTTTCAAAGTGCGATCTCGGAGGCTCTTGAGGAGGAGGTCGTCGCCCTTTATATCTCTACGAGACCGGACAGCATCACCGATGGACAGCTGGCATTTTTGTCCGAGTTGCAGCGGGAAAAAGGGGTGGACGTGGTGATGGAGCTGGGCTTACAGACGGCGAATTACCATATCCTATACGGGATCAATCGAGGCCATGGAATTGCAGAATTCGTTCATGGTGTTCTCAGGTGTAAGGCAGCTGGTCTGGGTACATGTGTGCACGTGCTCATCGGATTACCAGGGGATGAGGATCTTGACGCCGTGGAGACGGCAAAGCTCATCTCGGTCCTGGGAGTGGACCAAGTGAAGCTCCATGCCCTCTATATTACGGAGGGTTCAAAATTTGCTGAGCAATTTGTGCAGGGCGAACTATCATTGATCGAAAAAGAGACCTTTATCCAGCGTGCCATCCTATTCTTGCGTCACCTGGATAGAGAGATTGTCATACAGAGATTATTGGGCAGATCACCAGAGGAGATCTCATTGTTCTCCAATTGGGGATCCAGCTGGTGGGTTATTCGAGACGAGATCATCGAGCGCATGATCGCTGATCGGATGGAACAGGGAGACCATTGTGACTACTTAAAACCAAAGGTCTGTGGTCACAAATAACTATAAGGATTTGAAAGGTGGAGGTTGAAATGGTTAAATTTGTATTAGGCCCAAAGGGCAGTGGAAAAACAAAATGGTTGATTGATGGAGCGAATCATGACAAGGCAACAGGACATGGAAATATCGTCTTTATAGACACGGACGATTCCCATATCTTTTCGCTGGATCACTCCGTAAGACTGATCAACGCGAGAAATTTTGGTATCGAGAACTCAAAGGAGATGTATGGTTTCCTATGTGGAATCATCTCACGCGACTATGATATTGAGAAGATTTACATCGATGGCATGTATGACATCATCGATTTCAACCTGGACACTTTCACCATCCTCGTCAATCGACTGAAGGAGATTTCTAAAGAATACGAAGTGGAGTTTCTCCTGGGAATGAATAAGACGACGGAAGATCTGCCGGAGGAATTCCGCGCTGACTCCGTAGAGCTAGAAGCACAATAGAGAAATCGCGCACGGAGGGGAGGCTGCAATACCCCCTTCCGTGCGTTTTTTTTAGGGGGAAGGATTGACGATTTTTAGGGAAAACGAACACAAGGCCATTGAGACCTTCTTTCAAATGAGAAATCAGATCATCGATCGATTGGAAGCGGGCATGATCGACAAGAAGTCCTTTTTACAGGAAAATCTGCAGATGATCGATCGGTTGCAGATGAAACCCTATGTGGTATTAGACAGTGTGGAGCGCTGCATCTACAATTACCAATACTATAATGTGCTCGCAAAATACTGCAACAGCATCGCACAGGCGCAAAAGAAGGATCGTCGAGGGCGCCGGGTATTTGAACAGAATATCGGCAAGATGAACAATTATTATGAATTAAAAGATCAAGCCACGATCAGACTATTGGAGCTCCTGGAGGACCAGTATATCGAGGCCTATCCTCTAGTCCTAAACTCCGTTCGGCTGAAGGATCGACTCTTTGAGATTCGAGTTACAAATAGGGACAGGGTCATCCTCCATTCGATGAAGGAGGAGATTCGAAACAGTCTGGTGGAGAGGGGCGTCTATCACAGCAGTCCAAAGAAATCCATCATCGATGGATATGTCAATACTGGATACTAAAAAGGAGCACCGCGGTGCTCCTTTGCTTACTGGGTGATGATCTTTGCGATCTCCTCAATGCTGTTTCCTACGGTGATCTCGTAGGTTGCCGGCTTGATCGAGCTGATTAGATCATTGTTTTTCATGTACTCCTCAAACTTGGCTGTATCCTGGATGAGTCCATATTGGAAGAGGATATTGGATATGGATTCTAAGGAGGCGTTTTCTGGAATCTTAACCTCGATCACCTCTCCTTCGAGGGAAGTGCTTCCCAAGATATCGCTGAGGGACTCTCTTGTGGTCTGGATCGTGCTCTCGATTGCCTTACTTGAGCTCGATAGGAGGGGGATGTCAGCATTAAACAGTCCATCCAGTCGCCATAAGATGATGATGACGGCGATGGCGACGACTAGGAGCATGATCAAATACTCCAACAAATCGTATACTGTATCGATAAACCAATTTACAAATTTCATATAAAACTCCTTCAGTAAATGAACTATTGTAGATAATGAGGTATAATGGTAACAAAGTCGTGTCGTTGACACATAGCCCGAGCTTCCTTTGCCTAGGCTGGACTCTTTGAAGCACAACTATTATAACATAATCCCATAGGTGAGTAAAATGAGAGATCTGACAATTGGAGGAAACGATGCCGACCAGAGACTGGACCGCTTTATGCGCAAGTATCTGCCCAAGGCACCGATCACCCTCATTCACAAATACATTCGAACAAAGAAAATCAAAGTCAATCGTACCAGAGTAGAGCCAAATCATCTTCTTAAGGAAGGGGATATCGTCAACCTCTTCATCTACGATGAGGTCTTGGATCAGTACCGACCGAAGACGCCCATCCGAAAGGGGAGGGGCATACCCATGGAGTTGATCTATGAGGATGACCAAATCCTTATCGCCTATAAGCCAAAGGGAATGCTCACCCATCCCGCCTCTGCTGCGGATTATGGAAAGACATTGCAGGATGGTCTATTGGAGTATTTGATCCAAAAAGGGGATTATGTTCCCAGGGTTGAAAAGACTTTTGTTCCGGCATTTGCCCATCGACTGGATCGTAACACATCGGGGCTATTAATCGGCTGCAAGAGCCATGAATCCCTTCAACAGGTGAATGCTGCTATCCAAGCTCGCAGAATTCAGAGGAAGTATCGCACCATCGTCCATGGTGAGCTCAAAGAGCGGACCTATATCGATGCATCCCTGAGGAAAATTGAAGATAAAAACCAAATGCTATTATCCGTGGAAGAGGGGGCAAAGGAAGCCTTGAGTATTGCCAAGCCCATCTACTCCAATGGACGCTATACCTTGGTTGTAGTGGAGATCATCACGGGTCGAACTCATCAGATTCGCATCCATTTAGCGGCGATGGGGCATCCACTTATCGGTGATACGAAATATGGTTCTCGATCAAAAGACCGAAATCTCCCAGGACAGATTGAACTCAACCATCAATACTTAATCTCAGATTATATCCGGCTAGGGGGCCTAGAGGGATCTCTGTCTGAACTCAATGGAAAGGTCTTTCGGCTCAGCTCCAGCTATTTCGATCGATCCTTAGAGGAGAGTCTACTAGGAGGCGTCTATGAAGATCACAGTTTCGAATAAAATATATGAATTTGATGAGGATATGACCCTATTGGAATTGGCCCGCAGATTGTATCCCGAGGACTATACCAAATATTTTGGTGCGATCATAGACAATACGATCTTTAATCTGCACCATATCCTATACAAGGATGAAGTCGTGGACTTCATTGACCTTAAGACAGATGACGGCTATAAGATTTTGACCCGTACGATGACATTGATCTTAGCATTGGCTTTAAAGAGGCTCGATCCACAGGCATTGCTACAGGTTGAGCATTTCATTGGCGAGGGGCTCTACTTTGAGATCGAGGGAATTTCAAAGATTGACAAGGCCCTGGTTCAGAAACTGAAGGCGAAAATGCAGGAAGTCATCGCTGAAAATCTATCTCTCAAGCGCCATGTCATGCCAATCGATGAAGCGAATCAGCTCTTCGAAGCAGAAGGGTATTGGGAGAAGGTAAAGCTGCTCAACACTCTAGCGCTTAAGCAAGTAGATGTCTATCTAGTGGCAGGACATGCCTTCTCCTTTCACGGCTATCTAGCGCCTTCCACTGGCTTTGCAAAGGATTTCGAGTTGGAGCTCTATCATCCGGGGATCATTATGACATTTCCCTCTCCTCAAAGTGGTGGTCAAGTTCCGGCCTTCGTCGAGGAGAAGAGCTTAGCGAAGATCTTTTCCGCCTCGAAACGCTGGACCCAAATGCAGGGAATCGGCTATGCGGCGAGTTTGAATCGCGCGGTGTTGGCTGATGGGGCCGAGAGCCTGATCGAGATCACAGAGGCGTATTTTGAAAATTCACTGTCACGAGTGGCGGATGGGATCTGCAGTGACAAAGAGGCGAATTTCATCCTGATCGCAGGCCCCAGTTCTTCCGGCAAGACCACGACGGCAAAACGCCTTGCGGTCCAATTGGCCGTACGCGGTAAGAGACCTCTGTCCATCTCGGTGGATGACTATTTCATTGACCGGGAGAGGACACCGAAAAATGAGAAGGGGGATCCGGACTTTGAGAGCATCTATGCCGTCGACCTAGATGCCTTTAATGAGGATCTGGTGGCTCTGATGGAGGGGGAACAGGTTCGTCTACCAAAATTCGACTTCAAAACCGGTACCAGGTCCATTTCGGATCAGGTTATTCAAATGGATGAGGAACATCCGGTCATCATCGAGGGGATTCATGCCCTCAATCCCATCCTGACCTGTGATGTCCCAGAGAAGAATAAATTCAAAATATATATAAGCGCACTGACCCAGTTGAATCTGGACGCCCACAATCGAATCTCCGTTACGGATGTTCGGCTTCTGAGGCGTATAGTCAGAGACCATCACCACCGCAACAACACTGCAGAGCAGACCCTTCGCACTTGGTATAATGTACGAGCTGGCGAGGAGAAGTGGATCTTCCCATACCAAGGCGAAGCGGATGTGCATTTGGACACTTCACTGATTTACGAATTGGCTGTGCTGAAAAAACATGTCATGCCCCTCTTGCAGTCGGTGGATCAATCTTGTGGTTGCTATAAAGATGCCAAGAGGTTGATGAAATTTTTGGAGTATTTTTTAGAGATAAGGGATGACTCCCCAATACCATATCATTCGATATTAAGGGAGTTTATTGGAAGGAGGACGCTGGGATGAGAAGAGCAATCGGAGTGGATTTAGGCGGCACAAAAATCAGCGCTGGAATCGTAGATGAATACGGCAACATCGTGAAAAAGGTGGAGCATGAAACCCATGCCTCCTTGGGAAGAGATGCCGTCATCGAGAGGATCAGCCATGCAGTAGACGAACTGATGGAGGATTCCATCGAGGGAATCGGCATTACCAGCCCGGGATTCATTGATACAGACAACGGAATCGTCCTGTTTGCAGGCAATATCGAGGGCTGGACTGGGCTGGATATGAAGGAGACCTTCCGCGAGCGCTATCCGGGTAAGAAATTGAAAATCCAAAATGACGCCAATATGGCCGCCCTCAGTGAAAAGTGGATCGGGGCTGGTAGGGATTTCAAGTCCTTTGTGATGTTAACACTGGGAACGGGTCTTGGAGGGGCGATCTATCACGAGGATATGGGGCTTTGGGAGGGATTTCGCTTCCAAGGGGCTGAATTTGGCCATATGATCCTATATCCAAAGGGGAGGGCCTGCAATTGTGGGCAGGACGGCTGCGCGGAGAAATACATCGCAGGTAGCGCTCTATCATTGAATTATTTGGAACTGACTCACAACAAGCTGACCGGACCCCAGATCATTGAGAGATTGGAATCTGATGAATTGGCAAGACTGGCCTTAGATAAGATGATTCAGGACTTGGCTGTTTTTTTGGTGACGATGACAAATTGTTTTGATCCCGAGGGCATTATTTTGGGAGGGGGTTTTATCCACTCCAGAAGACATTGGTGGGATGCACTACTCGAAGCATACCAGCGCGAATGCAATCGTCCCGATGGTATTCAAATACTGCCAGCCCGTTTTCTAAATGATTCTGGGATCATCGGTGTTGCAAAGACTGTATTGGACGATATGAGGAGGAATGGATGAAGAGAAAAATCCTTTTAGTAGAAGATGAAGAGAGCATCCGCAAGTTTACGAAGATCAATCTAGAGCGAGAGGGATTTGAAGTATTGGAAGCAGAATCCGGTGAGATCGGCGTGGAGATCGCACGCAGATCCACCCCTGACCTGGTCATACTGGATATCATGCTCCCTGGGATCGATGGATATGAAGTCTGCCGCATCATCCGAAACGAATTTCCCAAGATCGGCATCATCATGTTGACGGCGAAGACCCAAGATGTGGACAAGATCATCGGCTTGGAAAGTGGTACGGACGACTACATGGTCAAGCCCTTCAACCCAACGGAATTGATCCTTCGAATCAAATCACTGATCAGGAGATTGGATGTGGCTGTTAAAAATGAGGACGAGATCCTCGATGGCCCGTTTACATTGGACCGCTATTCTCGCTCTTTTTATAAGGATGGAGTCGAAGTGGAACTGACGCCGACGGAATTGTCCATCATCAATCTATTTATGACGAATCCCGGGAAGGCCTTCGCTAGAAATGAGATATTGGATTTGATTTGGGGCTCGGATTATATCGGCGACACCAAAATCGTAGATGTCAATATCCGGAGAATTCGGACGAAGATAGAAGACAATTCCAGTCAACCGAAGTATTTGGAGACGGTATGGGGGATCGGTTATAGGTGGAAACAAAATTAAAGCGCATGAAATGGCAGAGTAGTATTAAAAACAAAATCGTAGGCTATTATCTGGTGATCTTCATCCTATCGATTTTTATCTTTGAGGTGTTTTTGATGTATTCTGTCAAATACTATTATTATTCAACCGTGGAAGGGATGCTTCGTAGTCAGGCGAAATACAGCGCTACAATTTATAACTCCCTTCTCTCCGATGTGAATCTGGAAGCGTCGGTGCTGGAGGATCGCGATCAGTTCTATCGCAATATCATCTCGCAGGTCCAGATACTGGACAATTCCGGTGTGGTCTTATTGGATAATGTGGGCACGGATATGGTGGGATCCATCCTAGAGACAGAGGATGTGCTCCTAGCCAGGGAAGGCCTGGAGGGCAAGAGCATTGAAGTGCCGAGCTATTATTCCCATCAAACCCTGGCCTATTCTGTGCCCTTGCGGAATCGAGTGGAGCAGGTGGGGATCATCCGATTGATCACATCCCTAGAGAATGTGGACCGAATGGTCATGAACCGCATCTACATCTTTCTGATCTTTGGACTGGTTCTCACGATGACGATGATCGCAGTGAGCTTTATCGTAGCCAACTCCATCGTCAAACCTATCAATGACCTGACAGAAGTGGCAGCGAAATTGGCCGATGGGAAGTTCAATATCAAGGCGGATGAGTCCAGCAAGGATGAGATTGGAAAGCTCGCCATGACGATGAATTTTATTACGGACAATATCAACAAAAAAGAACAGTTGAAAAATGACTTTATCTCGTCGATTTCCCATGAACTGCGCACCCCCTTGACTTCGATTAAGGGCTGGGCAGCAACCCTACAGGGAGAAGTGGATGAAGGGGATGTCCTGGTTAAAGAGGGTCTTGCGATCATCGAAAAAGAGTCAGACCGTCTAAAGGGCATGGTCGAGGAGCTCCTGGATTTTTCAAAATTCACCTCTGGTATCATCGAGCTGAAGCGGGATACGGTCAATATCACAGAATTGGCAGTCCAAACCCACAAACAGCTGATGCCAAGGGCGATAAAATCCGGTATTGATATGATCATCAATTATGAGACGAATCGGATCATGGCCAATGTGGACAAGAATCGCATCAAACAGGTGTTGATCAATATTCTGGACAATTCCCTCAAATTTACGGAAAGGGATGGAGTGATCATCACAAATCTCTCTGAGACTGCAGGGGATTTTTGTATTGAGGTGATTGATACTGGAATTGGTATCGACTCTGAGGAGATCCAGCTGATCACTGGCAAGTTCTATAAGGGATCAGGCAGCAACTCCCATACTGGATTGGGATTGTCCATCACCGAGGAAATCGTCAAGCTCCATGGCGGTCAGATGGTCATTGAGAGCAAGATCGGGGAGGGTACGAAGATCACCGTCACGATACCAAGGGGGGAAGTCGATGAAGGCGCTTTTTAGAGTGAGCATTTTATGCATGTTGCTATTTCTGCTCACAGGATGTGAACTGCTGGATCAATCTATGAATATCGTAACGGATAACGAAGATCTCAAGCGTCCCGTCCTAGAGAATATACCGATTGAAGGGACTTGGGAGCTGATTGAGATCACTCCTCTCTTGGAAGTCAATGCGGATATTTTGAGCAAATATCAATTGGGAGAACAGTTTTATATCAGCCCAGAATTTGTCAAAATTCACGATAATATCTCATGGCATCCCAGCTTCAAGAGTAGATATGTGAACCGTCTGGACTTCGTCAAGAGCAAAGTGAATATCTCTGACGAGGATGCCTCCACGATTACAGGTGAGGGGACAGTATATACGATCACCGATGGACAGATCTTTCGGCAGGATATCATGAAGATCACTGAGGATCAAATTGGTTTCATATTCGACAATATACTGTTCAGCCTTCAAAAGACAGAGGATACTGTGGCTGAAGAGGTCATCGACCAGTATTTGAGTACGAGGGGCACCGGGGAGAACTCGATAGAGGAAGTCGTCAAAAGCACGGAGGATGTCGCTGTAATACTCGGTATCCGCTCTTCAAGAAAGGATACGAACGGAAATGCCTTCAATATCTATAAGACGATCTTCGTGCGAGAACCCCAGGATAATCAGCCCGTCGTCTTCTCAATCCGAAACCTGCTCCTGCCCCGGAACAATGGCTTCTGGATGGTGGGTACAGAGCATCTGCTCGAAGAGGATTTCACCAGGGATGTGTTCTTCGCCTATCCGAT
The DNA here is from genome assembly GCA_030538075.1 of Tissierellia bacterium. Lineage (GTDB taxonomy): Bacteria > Bacillota > Clostridia > Tissierellales > Peptoniphilaceae > JAUNUQ01. Next base: position 29,027 of record JAUNUQ010000008.1, on the reverse strand, counting down.
CGCCGGGGGTACCCGCGAGAACAGTCGTTACACAATCGGCAGCAAGAACAACTATTCCATCCTATTTTTAGGAAAAAACCACGTATCGATCGAGCAATACGATTATCTGAGCTCTGAAAAGAGCTTCGCCATCTATGATTTGGATAAGCTCATCGATGGGACCAAAATGACGATCGCCGATATTGCGGGAGAGGCGGGAATCGAGGTATATCAGAATGACACCCTCAAGATCATAGGGACGACCCCGAGTGAAGAGTCCCTGCAAGATCTCTTCGACACGACCAATCTAGGGGTGAGAAGGACGAATGGGCGCTGGGTCTTTCGCAGCAATATCAGCATCGTCGATCGAAGCAATCTCATTCAGAGAGAATATACCTTGGATATGTTACCCATCATCGATATCCTACCAGCTGAGAGCTTGACGATCCCTTGGGACGACATTAAGACCAAGGTCCCCTCGGCCATCGATGCCTATATGTCCCCGAGCGGGGATATACTCATCGTGCAGGCAGGAACGGAGCTACTGTTCTATTCAGTCAGGGGGGGGATTATACAAAATTCCGCTCCACTCTCGATACAGATCGCGGAGACGGATCGAATTGTCATGGCAGAATGGACAACGGGGAATCAGGCCATGACCTGGCAGGAGATGGTCATGAAGCTGGACCGAATTCCGGTAGAGACGACGAGGTAATCTGGACTGGATCAGCCGACTCGTATAAAATGCCAATGCGGCAATTGAGTCGGCTGTTCAGAAAATGAAAGGCATATTACGGAATCGTTAAAAACGGATGACTTGCAAATGTTTTCATGGTATAATATACTCTACGAGTAGAAAAGTGTTTATCTTATAACAGTTGAATTAAGGGGGAGTTAAATTGAAGGCTTATAGCACAAAGGACATTCGCAATCTGGCATTGGTAGGACATAGTGGTTGCGGAAAGACATCGTTGATCGAAGCATTGTTATTTAAAACCGGCGCGACGAATCGCAAGGGCCGAGTGGAGGACGGAAATACAGTTTCAGATTATCGCAGAGAAGAGATAGCGAAGGGGATTTCTACGGCGACCTCAGTTGTGCCGATTGAATATAAGGATAAGAAGATCAATCTCATAGATACACCGGGATATTTTGACTATGTGGGTGAAGTATTTGGAGCGCTGAGAGCTTCAGAAGCCGCCTTATTGGTCGTGGATGCCACTTCAGGCATCGAAGTCGGTACAGAAAAGGCATGGGATTATACGGAGCGAATCAGCTTGCCTCGAATCATCTTTCTCAATAAGATGGAGAAGGAAAATGTCGAATTCAATAAGGTAGTCAGCGACCTGCGTATTAAATTCGGGAAAAAAGTCATTCCATTGACCGTCACCTTAGGAGAGGGGGAGACCTTCTCTGGTCTGATTGACGTCATCAATCGAAAGGCCTACGAATACAATGGCATGGAGCGAAAGGAAGTTCCAATCCCTGCGGAAAGAGTCGAAGAGATCGAAGTCATTTTCAACGAAGTGGCAGAAGTCGTGGCTGAAACAGACGAAGAACTGATGGAGAAATTCTTTGAAGGTGAGGATTTCACCCACGAAGAATTTATGCGAGGTGTGTCCACCGCATTACTAGAAGGGACCGCTGTCCCATTGATCGCCGGCTCTGCTGAAACAGGAGCTGGTCTGGATATACTATTGGATACCATCGTAGAATACATGCCCTCACCAGATGATGAGAGAGCCAATATCGGCTTCCGTTCCGCATCGGAAGAGAAGAGAAAAGTGAATGTAGATGAACCCTTCTCTGGTGTAGTATTTAAGACCATCGTCGACCCATTTGTCGGTAAGATCTCCATGTTCAAAGTGGTATCCGGCAAAGTGACAAGAGATACAGAGCTCTTCAACTCCACTAAAGAAGAAGGAGAGAAGATGGGCGGTCTATTCTATTTACGCGGAAAACAGCAGATCGAGACCCAGGAAGTCGTCGCTGGAGACATTGGCGCCTTCTCCAAACTGATGAAGACGGAAACGGGAGACACTCTAAGTGATCGAGCAAAACCCATCGTCTATAAGAAGGCCAAGCTGCCAAGGCCCAATCTCTATTTCGCCATCGAGCCCAAATCCAAAAACGATGAGGACAAGATCGGTACCGCCTTATTCCGTATCGGAGAAGAGGATCCCACCTTTGTATCGGATCGAAATGCCGAAACGAAGCAATTGACCATTGGCGGACAGGGCAATGTGCAGCTACAGGGCGTCATTGACCGACTCAAGGATGAATTTGGAGTGGAAGTACAGAGAATTCCCCTTCGTATTGCATATCGAGAGACGATCAAGGGCAAATCGGATGTACAGGGAAAACATAAGAAGCAGTCCGGCGGAGCAGGTCAATATGGAGACGTGCATATGCGATTTGAACCGAGTCAGGAGCTCTTTGAATTCACTGAAGAAGTCTTCGGCGGATCCGTGCCCAGAAACTTCTTCCCAGCTGTTGAGAAGGGAATCCGAGACTCCCTTGACAAGGGGGCATTGGCTGGATACCCTGTCGTGAATATCAAGGCAACGCTTTATGATGGGTCATACCATGCTGTAGACTCCAACGAGATGGCCTTTAAGATCGCGGCTTCCTTAGCCTTTAAGAAGGGTATGGAAGCAGCACAACCGATCCTATTGGAGCCCATCATGCGAGTAGAAGTCATCGTGCCTGAGGACTATATGGGCGATATCATGGGCGATATGAACAAGCGACGCGGTCGAATCCTGGGCATGGAACCCCAAGAAGATGGTACTCAAAAGGTAATCGCAGAAGCGCCCCATGCGGAATTGTTCGAGTACGCCATAGACCTTCGCTCTATGACACAAGCTCGTGGTAATTTCTCCATGGAATTCGAACGCTACGAAGAAGTGCCCCAGATGATCGCCGATAAGATCATCGAACAGGCCAAAGCAGAGAACGAATAGATCCGGTAGGTCTGGATCAACCTAGAACCCAATCTACGCAGTGAATCAACGCGTGATCAGAAAATATCTGACAACTTCCTCATTTCTCCGTGGCCAAGACCAGAGGGCAAATGCGCCTTGGCCAGGAGGAATGGCGACAGAAGGGGTCAGATATTCTTTTTTAGCAAGACGAGATCTCCATCGTCTTGCATAGACCATCCCCCTGATCAAAACCCCATACAGTCCCTGTGGAGACGAATTCTCCGCATACTGACTTTACTCCAACGCAATTTCATTGTATGATATAATAAGCATGGAATGATTGAATAGAGTATTTATCATATAGATCAATGGGATTCCAGAATACTCCATATGGTGGTGATACTATGTTTTGGAAGAAAAAGAAAGAGCAAGAAGAAATTGTAGACAATTCCTATGAGGAATTGTTGAAACAGGTAGAGAATCTCGAGGCAGATGATCAGGAGGAAATCCCGACACAACAGCTGGACGGTTCGGAGGATCCGGTTCTCGAAGGGCCCATGGAGAGCGCGCAAGACGCAGACCCGATGGCTACGAAGCTGCACCAAGGCCTTGCCGACGAACTCCCTAAAGATATTGAGGAGCCTGAAAGCCCCCTACAGCCGCAAGAGGATCCGATCCCAAGTGAATTCATTCAAGAGCCGATCCTAGCAGATGAGGGAGTGGATTTTGAAGAAGGTGAAATTGCATATCCCATCGACGGGGTGACCGAATACATTGATGGCGATCAAGTAGCCAGAGAGCTGGAGGAGATTTCCACACAAAACACTGGCCAAGTCACAGCTTCAACGGCGATGAAGTCCTCTACTCGATCTGGACCTGGCATATTTGGCCGACTGTTTGGCTGCTTGGGCAATCTGATCTTCTTGGCATTTGTATTGGTCATGACCACTGTGGTCATCATCAATGCGATTTCCTTCGTGCGAAATGAAGAGCCCAGCTTTATGGGATATAAGATGTATATCATCGGCGAAGATAGCATGAGTCCGACGATTCAGCGCAATGACGCCATCATCGTCAAGGCGATCCCGCCAGAACAGCTACAAGTGGGTGATTTGATCACCTATGAATCGAAGAGTAGCAACGCGGTGATCACTGGTTGGATCACGAGAATCCTGGACAATGAGCGATACGAGATCAAGAAGAAGATGAATAACGAACAAGCTGTGATCATCGATGCCGTCGCAGTGACGGGGATCGCCACCTATCGTGTGGCGAATATGGGTGACTTCGTCGAGTTCATTTCCCATCCCTTCGGAATCGGATTGGTCATACTGGTGGGGATCTTCATCTATCTGATCATGTGGCTGGTCAACCGAAGAAGAGATGCAATGGCATAGATCTTTTCAATATTACTTTGAATATATTGTATGAATCATATAATCATGGTATAATATAAATGACTCTGAAGAGAGTCATTTATTTGACTCTATAAGTCAAAGTAAGTCAAAGTTAGAAACGGAGGGATTGGATGAGTGGTCTTACGAACCATATTGAACGATTTTTAAAGTCCCTGTTGGAGGAGAGCGAAGGGCATATAGAGATCCGCAGGAATGAGCTTGCTGAGCACTTTGGATGCGCCCCCTCCCAGATCAACTATGTCCTGTCCACCCGTTTTACTCCTTATAAAGGCTATTTTATTGAGAGTAGAAGGGGCGGATCTGGGTATGTAAAGATAGTAAAGGTTACCTTTGACTCTAAGGAATTCGTGCAGGTCCTCCTAGAGGATACAATCGGAGATACCATTACTAAGAATAAGGCAATTTTGATCGTAGACAGTCTATTGGAGGAAGAGGTCATCAGCGAGCGTGAGGCATTGATTATGACCCATGCTCTCGAGGACAGTACTCTGAGTAAAGTCAATGGGACAGATCGCAATACACTGCGCAGTGATATATTGAAGAATATGATCTTGGCGCTGTTACGCTAGTTAGATTACAGAGATTGGAGTGAATTATGAAATGTGACCGATGCACCCAGGACGCGTCCATCGAAATAACGGTGACTGCTGGGATGAAGGAATTTACAATGAACCTATGCCATTCCTGTTATATGAAGATCCTACAGGAGCAGATGGGACTCTTCGTGCAAAATGGACAGCCTAAGCTCTTTGATGACGTGTTATCAGAACTTCTCGGAGGTGTGATGTCGGAGGAGTTCGATCAAGTGGATGACTCCATTAAATGCACTGGCTGCGGTTATAGTATGAAGGATATTATTAAGAAGGGCAAATTCGGCTGCGAACAATGCTATAGCAGTTTTTATGATGAAGTGAAGAAGATCCTCCAATCAACCCATAGTGCGACGCAGCATCATGGTTTAGTCCCACAGGACTATCGTGAGGTTATGGATCTGGAGAAGGAGATATCAAGTCAAAAAGCGGCCCTGGAGGCGGTGATCTTTACCGAGGAATATGAGAAGGCCGCTACGATCCGCGATGAACTTCTCCTCCTGCAAGACAAGAAGGAGAAACTGCTTCAGGAAAGAGGTGTCAGCCATGAGCAAGTGGAGGAATAGAATAGCGGAGGAAGAGGATATCGTCGTCAGCAGCCGTGTGCGATTGGCCAGAAATCTCCAAGGTCATCGATTCCCAGGGGCATTGGATCAGGATGAAGCCCAGATTGTCGAAGAGAGAATCGTCCGAGTAATAGATACGAAATTCCCTGGAATCTATCGGCATTTTCGGACGGAAGACCTCGGAGAAGATGCGAAGGTGTTGATGGAAAATCATTTGATCAGTCCAGAACTGATACAGAATCGCGCGTTTTCTTCTTTTTGTCTGAGCGAGGACGAGAATTTTAATATCATGATCAATGAGGAGGACCATATTCGGATGCAGGCCCTTTGGCCTGGCATGCCTGGCATTGAACTATTTGAGCAGGCGAAGGGATTGATGGACTCCCTTGAGGAGGAACTGGACTTTTCCTTTCATCCGGAGTTCGGATATTTGACATCCTGTCCGACGAATACGGGAACGGGGCTCAGGGCATCTGTGATGCTCCATTTACCCTCTATCAAATACTCCGGCTTATTTCCTGGGCTGGAGGACTCCCTAGGTAAGGTGGGCTTGATCGTACGAGGTTTAAACGGCGAAGGCAGTATGGCTCTCGGTGAGATGTATCAGATCTCAAATCAAAAGACTCTGGGACCGAGTGAACGAAATTCCATAATCAAACTCAACCGCTATGTGAAGCATATCGTTGCAAAAGAGAGGGAATTGCGTAGGAGCTTTTTAACCCATTACAGGCCGATGCTCGAAGATCAGGTAAGCCGTTCTCTGGGGATTTTGAAATATGCGAAATTGATCTCCCAGGAAGAGGCGATGGCCTGTATTTCACTGCTTCGAGTGGGAATTTCCTTAGGTTTACTGGAGAAGATATCCCTCAAGAGGATTACGGATCTATTTTTTAATGTGCAAAAACACAATATGATCAAATATGGACAAATCAAGGGATTGGAGCTGGAGGAAAACCAGCTACGATCTATGTATATCAATGAATTTTTCAAGGAGGTGGATTTAGATGGATAAGAGAAATGCTGGTAGTATCGACAATCTCCTGCGCATAGCTGCGATGGAGGCATTTAAGATGAAACATGACTATATTGGGACAGAACATCTGCTATTAGCCCATCTGAATAATGACGGAATTGACAAGCTGGCGATGATTGAGGTCGGCGTCGATTACGAGAAAATACGGAGTTTAATGATCTCCAATATCGGCATGGGGGATGCGACCATTCCACCTAGGGGATTGACGCCAAGGGTGAAGCAGATCCTAGAGAACAGTCGGGAAGTCGCTAAAAAATTGGGCCATAATTATGTGGGATCCGAGCATGTGCTCTTGTCCCTCCTAGGCGATACGGAAGCTTTTTCAACGGCCCTCCTGACGATGTGCGGTATCAGCAATAGCGTCATCTATGACAAGATCATCGAGGAGATCGGGGGAGCGAACTCTACCGGGGAGATGAATTCAAAGGCAGAGGAGAAGGGCGTTTTGGCCTCCTGCTCGCGAAATTTGAACGCCCTTGCAAAGGATGGCAAGATCGATCCCGTCGTGGGCAGGGAAGAGGAGATCGAGAGAATTATTCAGGTGCTCCTGCGCAGGACCAAGAACAATCCCGTTCTGATCGGTGAGCCTGGCGTTGGAAAAACGGCCATTGCAGAGGGTTTAGCTCAGCGCATCGTCGAGGGAAATGTACCGGAGATCATCAAGGATTACACCATTTTGAGCCTGGATATGGGCTCCATGGTGGCGGGTACCAAATACCGCGGTGAATTTGAAGAGAAGATGAAAGGGGTCATGGAGGAGCTTCGAACTATGAAGAATGTCATCCTCTTTATCGACGAATTCCACACCATCGTCGGCGCTGGCAAAGCCGAGGGGGCGACGGATGCCGCCACCTTGTTGAAACCCGCTATGGCCAGGGGGGAGCTGCAAATTATCGGAGCGACGACCATCGACGATTACCGCAAGAATATTGAGAAAGATGCGGCATTGGAGCGCAGACTTCAGCCAATCAAGGTGGAGGAGCCCAATGTGGAAGATACAGTGACCATCCTAAAGGGGCTACGAGACCGATATGAAGCTCATCACAAGGTCTCCATTTCCGACGAGGCGATACTAGCAGCCTCCGAGCTGTCCCATCGCTATTTGACAGATCGCTTTCTCCCAGACAAGGCCATTGACCTGATCGATGAAGCGGCTTCCATGCTGCGGGTAAAGGGCTTTGTGCCCCCCGTTGACCTGAGAGCTCTAGAAGAGGAAATTGAACAGGTCAACCAGAAGAAAGAGCAGGCGATCACTCTGCAGAACTTTGAGCAGGCAGCCCTTTTCCGAGATGAGCTGAAGACGCTGAAGGAAGAGCTCGAAGTGGAGAAGAACAAGTGGTCCACCTCACGTAGCAATAGCCAGATGAGCGTGGGTTTTGATGAAATTGCAAAGATCGTCTCCGACTGGAGCGGTGTACCGGTGACGAAGATGTCGGAGGAAGAGACAGAAAAATATCTGAACCTGGATATTCTGCTGAAGGAGAAGGTCGTGGGACAGGATGATGCCGTAGATGCGATCTCCCGTGCGATCAAGCGGGCGAGAGTGGGTATTAAAGATCCACAAAAGCCAGTGGGCAGCTTCATCTTCGTGGGCCCAACTGGAGTCGGCAAGACCTATCTGGCGAAGTCCTTAGCTGAGGTCCTATTCAATGATGCCGATGCCATGGTGCGAATCGATATGAGTGAATACATGGAAAAGCATTCCGTGTCGAAGCTGATCGGTTCTCCTCCGGGATATGTGGGTTATGGAGAGGGTGGTCATCTCACTGAGGCCGTCAGGCAAAAACCCTATTCCGTCGTATTATTCGATGAAGTGGAAAAAGCCCATCCCGATGTCTTCAATATGCTCCTGCAGATCTTAGACGATGGCAGGTTAACGGATTCCAAGGGAAAGGTCATCAATTTCAAAAACACCGTCATCGTGATGACTTCCAATGTGGGAGCGTCGATGCTCGACGCTAAGGCAACTCTGGGCTTTGCCGCCCAATCCAATGAGGATAAAAACGAATACGACCGGATTGTCAGCATTGTGAATGAAGAACTCAAGCGCACCTTCCGTCCGGAGTTTTTAAATCGACTCGATGATATCATCGTGTTCAATAGCCTGAACAATGAGATGATTCGAGGGATCTCCAAACTCCTACTGGACAAGATGACCTTGCGGTTGCAGGAGGTTGGCGTCGAAGTGACCTTCACACAAGATTTAGTAGACTATATTGCAAATAATGGATATGATAAACAATATGGCGCTCGACCGATCGAAAGATATATCCGAACGAATATCGAAGATCTGTTGACGGAAGAAATACTAAAGGGGAACTTGGAAAAGAGCGATCGGATCTCCATTGAAGTAAAGGATGAGAAGGTTGGATTTACCAAGGAATCTTTAGAACTGGTCTAAGTCAATACAGAATCATTGAATCGCTTCGATTTTTCGCAGTGATTACCCATGGTAAAGTAGAATATCTGACTCCTTCAAGGAAAGACAAGCAGATGGAGTCAGATATTCTTTTACTGCGTCGTGGATCATAGACGGATTTCCCTGGTCATCCATAGTTATCCCAGTATTGTAGGGAAATAGTAAGAGTATATACATAATTAGCTCACAGGATTCGATTAAGATGGAGGTGCAGATGAAACAAAAACGGGTGTATCGATGCAATGCCTGTGGACAGGAACTGTTGGGTTGGGCAGGTAAATGTCCCCACTGTGATACTTGGGGCAGTGTTGTGGAAGAGGTCCTAACCCAAGGCAAGAAAAAGACGGACAAGAGGAATTATCAGCAGGCGATCCGACTATTGGAAGTGGAAGTGAACTCTGGAGAACGAATTCAGAGCGGTATTTCCGAGTTTGACCGAGTCGTTGGTGGTGGGCTGGTTCGGGACAGCGTCAGCATCTTGACGGCGATTCCAGGGGCTGGAAAATCGACCCTGCTTCTGGAATTGGCGCAGGCTTTTGCTAAGATGGGGCTTGTGGTGCTCTATATCACTGGTGAAGAGAGCGAGTCACAAATCAAAGATCGTGCCCTTCGCATTATGGAGGAGATACCAACGGACATATGGCTGATATCCACCTCGCAATTGGAGGAGGGGGAAGAGGCGATTCGCCGTATTCAGCCCCATGTGATCTTTTTGGACAGCCTACAGACCATGGTTTCGCAAGAGGCGGAGTCTCGACCGGGTAGCCCCACGCAAACTGTGGAATGCTGCTCTCGAATGGTGGACATCGCCAAGTCAGGAGAGGAAAAGCGCGCAGTGATCCTCGTCGGCCATATGACGAAGACGGATTCCATGGCTGGGCTTCGAACTCTGGAGCATATGGTGGATACGGTATTGCTGCTGGAAGTGACAGAGGGAGATGACCTGCGGGTTCTGACGAGCATGAAGAACCGATTTGGCCGCACTGGTGAAATCGGGCTCTTCCGAATGCAGGAAGATGGAATTAAGCAAATTGAAAACCCTTCGAGGGAATTTGTACAGGAGCGAAAAGATCCCGTGACTGGTTCCGCTACAGCACTGGTGCGGGAGGGAAGCCGTTTCATCGCAGTGGAGATCGAAAGTCTCGTATCCATGAGCTTTGGGGCTTATCCGAGCCGGATCGGCGACAGTCTTAGAAAGGATCAGCTTAACACCCTAGTGGCCATCCTCGAACAGAGGGCAGGGCTAAAATTATATGATAAAAATGTGATCATCAAGACGATCGGCGGTCTGAGTCTGCGAGAGAGAGATAGTGATTTGGCAGTCATTATGAGCATCGCTTCCTCCTGCTATGACCAGCCCATCGACTCGCAATTCGCATTTGTAGCAGAAGTGGGCCTCACAGGCGAGTTAAAACCGGTTAAACAGATTGATCAGCGTCTAGCAGAGCTCTCCAGAAATGGATACACCAGGGCTTATATCGCCGCAGGGAGTTCTAAGGAAATAGAGTCTGTGAACGGAATGAAAGTACTGCGGCATATTCACCTATCGGATGTGCTACGAGATATCTTCGATTAGAAATAATTTTCAAATCCAACCATTTTATATTGACACAACAGGGCTCTATTGTATATAATGTAAACTTTACTAATCCTAAGAAGTCGATTATAATCAAAGTAGGCTTAATTTAGGAGGGAGCATGTTTGATATTGGTGACAAGGTTGTTTATCCGCTGCATGGAGCCGGTACGATCCTCGGCGTTGAGAGAAAAGAAATACTAGGGGAGATGAAAGAGTACTATATCTTTGTGATGCCCATTGGAAATATTAAGATTTCTGTACCAATTGATAAAATGGAAGAGATCGGGATCAGGAAGGTGTATAATTGGGAGGAGCTACAACCGGTGATTGCCATTTTGGAGGGTAAGAGTACAGAAATGCCTGAGAACTGGTCTGTTCGCTATCGGGAAAATCTCGAAAAGATCAAGAGTGGCGACGTATTTGAGATTGCCAGAGTGGTGCGAAATCTCGCCATTCGCGAACATGATAAGGGCCTGTCCACCGGCGAGAAGAAGATGTTAAATTCGGCAAAAAAGATGTTGATCTCCGAATTTGCCATTGCAAAGGACACAGACGCCGATTCAGCTGAGAAGCTAATTGATGAGGCGATCTACAATTTTTTATAATCAGGAGGTACTATTGTGATTAGGAAGCTGCTACGGCTCGTATTTGCGCTTCTAGGTTCAGTAATTGGAGTACTGATCGTAGTTGCGATCACGAGACTCGAATTGATCCAGTTGGGAACAGGTATGTTGATGACGGCCGTCTATGTGGGAATCGGATTGTTATTTGGCATTATATTTTATCTCTTATCCCCCCGATTCCTCAGAGGAGTGAACGACGCCATCCTCAAGGTCGAAAAGGAATTGGAAACAGTACCCCCAAGGGATATCTTCTTTGGGACTGTGGGCTTGATCTTAGGAATGATCATCGCCTATTTGATCAGCCAGCCCATATCAAATATCCAAATTCCCGTCGTGGGACCGGTATTGATCACTTTGGTGACGATTCTGCTCTATGTGGCATTGGGTTATTTGGGCATTCGGCTCTCCCTCAGGGGCAAGGACGACTTATTCGGCGCCGTTGGACGGTACCGGATTACCCAGGAAGCAAAGGAGACGCAAGGAAAGAAACGAGAAGAGAATCTCAAAATACTAGATACCTCCGTCATCATCGACGGCAGGATTATTGATATTATTCGGGCAGGATTCATTGAGGGTTCGATCGTCCTCCCGAATTTTGTTTTGGAGGAGCTCCAACATATCGCTGATTCACCGGACAATCTGAGACGGGCGAAGGGGCGTAGAGGCCTTGATATCTTGAAGGAGATCCAAGAACAAAAGGATGTCCGCGTCATTATCAAGCACGACGCATATGAGGAGATCAAAGAGGTCGATTCCAAGCTGTTGAGCATGGCGAAGGATTTAGGTGCCAAGGTGATCACCAACGACTTTAATTTAAACAAAGTGGCCGGCGTACACGGCATTAATGTTCTCAATATCAATGCCTTAGCGAATGCCGTCAAACCGGTGGTCATTCCCGGTGAGGAGATGAATGTCACCATCATCAAAGACGGCAAGGAACAAAACCAGGGCCTTGGATATCTAGACGATGGTACGATGATCGTCGTAGAAGATGGACGAAGATATATTGGTCGCACGATCGATGTTATGGTCACTTCCGTATTACAGACCTCTGCTGGGAAGATGATCTTTGCCAAACCGAAGTAGGTGATGATCCATGCTAGGAGAGCGCATTGTCACGGCGATTGTGACAGCAGCCGGGTCTGGTACCCGACTCCAAACCGAACGCAATAAGATGTATGTGGATTTAGCGGGTAAATCCGTGCTACTTCGAACCATGCAGGCCCTGTTGTCCAGCTCCTATATCGATGACTACATAATAGTTATTCGAAAAGAAGATCTCCCCTTGGTCAAAGGGGAGGTCCTGTCATATCTTCCCGAGGACTGTAGGGTTAAACTCGTCTACGGAGGTGACACCAGGGAGGAGTCCACATATTTTGGACTAGCCGCCCTCCCCGAAAAGACGCAAATCGTCGTCACCCATGATGGGGCGAGACCTTTTGTGAATGTGGATCGAATTGATGCGGTCATAGAGGCGATGGAAGGGGAGATGGCGGCTATTCTCGCAGTTCCCTGTAAGGACACGATCAAGATCCTGCGCCGGGACCAGACCGTAGAGGCAACCCCTGACCGATCTGTGCTCTATTCCGTACAGACGCCACAGGTCTTTGATCGCGATACGATCGTAAGATGCTACCGGACTGCTATGACGGAGGGATTTCGGGTGACGGATGACGCCTCCATCGCAGAAATCCTGGGGGTAAGGGTTCGCGTCATCCTGGGGGACTATGCAAATATAAAAATCACAACCAAAGAGGATCTCCTCTTTGGTGAATTGTTATTGAGGGGATGCAAATGAGAATTGGAAATGGTTATGATGTACATGCCTTCGCAACGGATCGAAGACTGATCCTAGGAGGTGTAGATATACCCCATACTATGGGGCTACTGGGACATTCGGATGCGGATGTCCTTGTCCACGCCATCATGGATGCCCTATTGGGCGCTGCGGCCATGGGTGACATTGGATATCAGTTCCCTGATTCGGATGTGCAGTATAAGGGTATCAGTTCGTTAGTGCTATTGGATCGTGTGAGGCAGATGCTGGACGCTGAAGGTTATGGCATCGGGAATATCGACAGTATCATCGCAGCACAGCAGCCGAAGCTCGCTCCATATATCGAAGAAATGCGAAGAAATATCGCCCAGACATTGCAGGTTGAGATCTCTCAAATCTCCATCAAGGCGACGACTACGGAAAAACTCGGCTTCGTCGGAAGACTAGAGGGTATCGAGGCCCATGCAGTCTGTTTATTAGTCGATCAGAAATAAAAAAGGATAAACGAGGAGAGACAATGAAGAAAATTCTATTTACATCGGAGTCGGTTACGGAAGGGCATCCAGATAAGATCTGTGACCAAATTTCAGATGCCATTTTGGATGCCATCCTGAAAGAGGATCCAAAGGCGAGAGTTGCCTGTGAAACGGCCACCACGACAGGCCTTGTACTCGTAATCGGCGAGATCACCACCCAGACCTATGTGGACATCCAATCCATCGTAAGGGACACCGTGAGGGGAATCGGCTACACTCGTGCCAAATACGGCTTCGACGCAGATACCTGCTCCGTCCTGGTCGCCATTAACGAACAGTCCAAGGATATCGCCCTAGGAGTGAATAAAGCTCTGGAAGCCAAGCAGGGGGACGAAGATCCCTATGATCAGATCGGAGCCGGTGATCAGGGGCTGGTCTTTGGATACGCCTGTAATCAAACGGAAGTCTTTATGCCCCTTCCAATTTACTATGCCCACAAATTGGCAAAAAAGCTGACGGATGTGCGCAAAGAGGGGAAACTCGCCTATTTACGACCAGATGGCAAGACCCAGGTCACGGTGGAATACGAGGACAATATCCCCAAGCGCGTGGATACCGTCGTCGTATCCTCCCAGCATGCCCCCGAGGTAGATATGGAGACCCTGCGCAGAGATATCATGCTACATGTCATCCAAGAGGTGATTCCGCGGGAACTGCTCGATGAGAATACCAAATACTATGTGAATCCCACTGGTCGCTTTGAAATCGGCGGACCGATGGGGGACTCGGGTTTGACAGGTCGAAAGATCATCGTCGACACCTATGGTGGATATGCTAGAAACGGTGGAGGCGCCTTCTCTGGGAAGGACCCGACGAAAGTTGATCGATCCGCATCTTATGCGGCAAGACATGCTGCAAAAAATGTCGTCGCCGCCCAATTGGCAGATGAGCTGGAGATCGGCATCTCCTACGCCATCGGGGTAGCCAAGCCGCTGTCCGTCTATGTGGACACCTTTGGCACTGGAAAGCTACCTGACAACCAGATCGAAGAGATCATCTTAAAGCATTTCGATCTCAGACCAGCAGCCATCATCGATCGCTTTGAATTACAGCGCCCGATCTATAAAGACACCGCTGCATACGGGCATTTCGGTAGAGATGACCTCGATTTACCTTGGGAGAAACTGGATATGGTTGAGGAACTTAAAAAATACCTACGCTAAATTTGCGCAGTACTCGGCATAACCCAGCGAATTTCGAGCTTCATTCGAGATCAAATTGGAAGCCTGAATGAATGATACGGTTCGCCCTCATTGAGATCTTCTCTTTGAGGGCGTTTTTTTGAACGATTCATTTCAATAACCCAGTTGCTGGCTTTCGTGGTTTTATGGTATGATAACAGCACAAAGTATGAAGAGGAATTGAGATGGCATATTATTTTAGAAAGAATCTGGCGATTGATCTAGGGACGGCGAGTGTGCTCGTCTATTTGAGAGGGAAGGGCGTAGTATTAAACGAGCCCTCCGTAGTCGCAATGGATACATTTACCAATAATATTCTGGCTGTGGGCTCCCAAGCGAAAAAGATGCTGGGACGCACACCGGGCAATATCGTCGCGACCAGACCCATGAAGGATGGGGTGATCGCGAATTTCAATGCTACGGAGAAGATGCTTCAGTACTTCATCCAGAAAGCAGCTGGTCGAACTCTATTTCGCCCCAATGTGATCATCTGTGTACCGAGTCAGATCACACAGGTTCAAAAACGTGCAGTCCTCCAATCCAGCCGCAATGCCGGAGCTCACCGCACCTATTTGATAGAGGAACCCTTGGCGGCGGCCATAGGATCCGGTGTGGACATCTCTGATCCTGGAGGCAGCTTGATCATCGACGTCGGCGGGGGTACAACCGATGTGGCTGTGATCTCCTTGGGCGGCATCGTCATCAACAGGTCCATCAAGACAGCAGGAGACGAATGTGATGAGGCGATTACGGACTATATCCGCAGAAAATACAATATGTTGATCGGGGAGCGGACGGCAGAGGAGATTAAGATCAATATCGGTACCGCCTCACCAGATCATGGAGACGATCGTCTCTTTGAGGTGAGGGGGCGCAGCTTGATCAATGGACTGCCCATGCATGTCTTCGTCACCTCGACGGACATCGCGGAGGCCCTAGAACGGCCTTTAAATGAGATCGTAGATACGGTTCACTATGTATTGGATAAGACGCCGCCAGAGCTCGCTGCTGACCTCTTTGAACGAGGGGCACTGATGACAGGTGGGGGCTCCTTGATCCCCGGCTTAGATAAGAAAATCGAAGACCGCATTGGCATTAATGTCCGACTATCCGATGGACCGATCTCTGCTGTAGTGAAGGGCACGGGAAAATCCCTCCAGTGGATCAATAAACTGGATACAGACGACTCCTCCTATTCCGAGGCGAGAAGGCGCTCCTTGGAGGAGAGAGAGCTTCTGCGAAGGAGATAATGCCTGTTTAAAGGCCTCTGATCTGGGTAAATAGTTTCTAACAGAGTGGAGGTGTTTCCGTTGGGAAATGAAGAAGGGCATTATTCCGTGGTGATTCGCTTACATTCGCGGGTTCCACGGTTTGAAAAGAGATTTCGAAGGGCATAAGAGCAGCTGACTACTGAAATAGTGATATTGATTCAAACCCATCGATCGAAGGATCGATTCAACTCGAAATCGAGAAAATTGAATAGTTTTATTTGACATGAAAGGCAGACTGGAGAGTCTGCCTTTTCTTATTTGTTCTTTAAATAATAGATGGCCAGTTGGGTACGGTCTCTCAGCTCGAGCTTGTCCAGAATGGAGCTGATATAATTGCGAATGGTCCCCTCGCTGAGATAGAGCAATGTGGCGATTTCCCTATTATTGAAACCATCTGCAACCTTTGCCATGATCTCGATCTCTTTTTCGGTCAAATCTGCACTCACCCCACTGATTACGCCGGATTGAAGGAGGCTTGGAATCTTCTCAACCACTTTTGCCTCATAGACGATCTGACCGGCACCGACTGCCCTGAGGGCTGGGATGATGTTCTCGAATTCAGATTTGAGCAGGTATCCCTTGCTACCCTTGGAGATCGCCTTGATGATGTATTCGTCGTCCAAAAAAGTGGTCAGAAAAATGACCTTTGCCTGAGGGTCAATCGCTAGGATCTCGTCCAATGCATCGAGCCCTGTGCGCTCACCCATTCGGATGTCCAAAAGGGCGATATCAGGTTGGCTCTCTCTATAGAGCTGGATGGCTTCATCACAGCTAAATCCTACCGCGACGACGGACATATCCTCTTCGGATTCGATGATGGTCTTTAGGGCGTAGGTGATGATCTTGTCGTCGTCCACTATTAGAATTCTCATAATAATTCCTTTCTGAAGGTGATAAAGATTCGAAAGCCGTCATGAGTGGAGATATCCAAATTGCCCTTTAAGGCTTCGACTCGATTGCGGATGGAGGCCAAACCTAAGCCGAAATTCGCAATTTGTGCAGTTCTTCCATTATCACGGATCAAGATATAGATATTATCAGCGGTTTCCCTTAGAGCCACCTCGGCATAATTGGCATTGGAATGGGTTTCGATATTGCGTAGGGCTTCCTGCACGATGAATAGTAGGGAGTAGTTGAAGTTCAACGATCGAGTCTCGGCCAGTTCATAGGTGAAATCGAGTCTACAAAAGGAGAATTTTTGTATGATCCGGCTCAGGGATTCCTCCAGATTGATATTCTCTTCAACGATATTATGAACACTTCTGCGGAGTTGGTCCATCGATTCATTCAGGGTTAATTTGACCTGATTGAGGGCCTCTCGCCGGGCTTCATCCTCTTCCAAGGTGAGTAGGGCCCCCAGTTGCAAGATGCCCCTTGAGATGCTGTGGCCCACGCCGTCGTGAATATCCCTGGCAATGCGGTTTCTCTCCTCCAGCACTGCCACTCGAACACTGGTGTTCTGGGTTAAGGTGAGGGATTCGTTGATATCTAAGAGCTGTAATTCCTTCTCGCGCATCTGAGAAAAACTGTCATCGTATCGATGCCGAAGTTCTGCATAGCGATCGTCCTTGAAGCTAAACAAAGCGGCGACTACGATCAGTAGAATCAGATGGGGAAGCGGGAGGGAGGACTGGTATAGATAGAGCCCGAATAGGGGGATCGCTGGAGCTGGGTAGGTATTTGGACGCTGGTAGTCAAAGATCAGATAGACCAGCACGGGAGTCATTAGAATAAAGCTGTAATGCCAATTGGCTCCCAAGGACAGCAAGGACAAAGTGAGATACTGTAGGGCTAAAGATCGGATCAAAACGACCATGACTGTAGCGATCAAACCCACCGATATCGCCACGATACTATATTCGTCATAGAGCATGACGACAGAGGTAAATCCGCATATTAGAATTAGGATGAGAACACTGAATTTATTTTTCATAAAAACCTCCATATTTAGGATATCACAAGCCAGTGAGGAAAGGAATACCCAGGGAAAAACAGATTACAATTGTCATTGAATCATTGTGATTTACTACACTGGGATTTCTTTCATACAAAAACTATAATGGATCTAGGAGGTGTGAGATGATAGTAGAAGTTAAGAATGTACTCAAGAGATATGATGAGCTCACGGCATTAGACCATTTCAGTATCGATGTGGCAGAAGGCGAAATCTATGGGCTCCTGGGTCCTAACGGATCTGGTAAGACGACAGCGATTCACTGTATGCTCTCGCTATTAAAATACGAAAAAGGTGAGATTCTCCTATTTGGAGAACCAATTGGACCTACAAAATACGATCTCAAACGACGGATCGGGGTGGTGCCCCAGGAAGTCAGTCTGATGTATGAACTGACCGTCCAGGAGAATATTGACTTTTTCTGTGGACTCTATGTCACGGACAAGACGAGACGCCAGAAATTGGTGGAAAATGCGATGGAATTTGTGGCAATCCAAGAATTTCGTAAGTTCTATCCCAATAAGCTCAGTGGAGGTCTCAAACGGCGCCTGAATATCGCCTGCGGGATCGCACATCAGCCGGAACTGATCTTTTTTGATGAGCCCACCGTAGCAGTAGACCCCCAGAGTCGTAACAATATCTTAGAGGGGATTCGAAGGCTCAATGAGGAAGGGGCCACCATCATCTACACTTCCCACTATATGGAAGAGGTGGAGCAGCTCTGTAATCGGATTTCCATCATGGATAAGGGCAGAGTGTTAATCACCGGGAGTAAAGAAGAGCTCAAGGAGAGCGTCGGACTCAAAGATAAATTGATCGTATCGCAAATCGACATAGCCCAAGATGCCTTAACGGAGATCCAAGATATGGTTGAGGTGAGCAGCGTCTTCTATGAAGGGGAAGAGCTGACCGTGAATATTGACAAAAACAGAGCCATTGGAGAGGTGATCAACTACTTGGATCATCAGGGAATGTATTATGGTAAGCTTTCCATCAAGCAGCCAACACTAAATGATGTCTTCCTGGAAATCACGGGGAAGGAGCTGAGGCAGCGTGTTTAGTCAACTATTTCTATACGAATTAAAGCAGTCCCTGAGGGTTAAGGAGATCATTTTTTGGAATCTCGCATTTCCCATCATCCTCTCCACTCTGTTCTTTTTGACCGTATCCAATATCGACAGTTCAGATGTGGTAAAGGAAATTCCGGTGGCCGTTCAAGACCAGGAGCTCTGGGATATACTTGAAGGGATTGAAGTGGACAGTGGGGCAAAGCTCTACACGAGGGCCGTTGATGGTGACTTTGAAGAAATGCTCAAGAAGGGGGAGATCGACGGCATTGTCACCAAGGAGGATGAAGATTATCAAGTGCTGATCAACCGCGATGGGACCAATGAATCCATCTTAATCAATACGATCGATCTGATCACGCATCAGAAGAATCTCGTCAATGACATTGTGACAGAGGCAATGGAAGAGAATTTAGATCCAAGTCGTCTCAGTGTTCTGTCTGAACACAGCGCCTATGAGACGGTTGAAATTAAAAACGTGATGAATGCATCTGAACAAAAGACAATGAATGTCTACTACTACTCCCTATTGGCTATGGTCTGCATGGGGGCCTCCTCCCTCGGCGTAACCTCGGTGGTGCGCACGAATACATTTGGAGATATGGAGGTATCCAAACGGCTCGCAGTGTCGCCCGTCAAGAGGTCAAAGATACTTTATAGCCTTTTGATGGCGGCTTTGGTCACTTCACTCGGTCAAGTGCTCATCTCCCTGACCTATATGCGCTTTGTACTCGGGATTGACTTTGGAAACCGATACGGTTATCTGCTTTTGGGGATCGTGTTCGGAACCGCAATGGGGATTATGATGGGAATGACGGTGGCATTATTGGTGAAGGCTGGAACCGGAGTTCTCATAGGGATCAATACGGGAATATATATCATGAGTTCCTTCTTTGCCGGATTGATGTTTGGCGGAATTCCAAGTCTGGTAGAGAGTACCATGCCCATCATCAACCGGATCAATCCGGGATCCGTGCTCTATCGATACTTTTTCTCATTGTATTATTACGACAATTCCAGCATCTATTTAAATCGACTAGGAAATATTATCATTTTGATGGCGGGTTTTTTGGTATTGGTGACGATCTTGGTAAGGAGGCGTGAAAATGAATCTCTCTAAAACCTTCCTAAAAATTCTCTGGAAGAAAAAACCGTCCATTCTCCTCTTTATGGCCGTCTTCCTGGTGATGTCCTATATGCTCGTCGCCTCAGGAAACAACCCTTCCGACTCCTTCGGAATCAATACGAGGTATTCCATGGGCATCGTAAATCGCGCTCAGGATGACGAGACAATGGCAGAACTGGAGGTTTATCTTGAGGATGTGTTCAAGGTCGTCGAGGTAAAGGATGACGACAGCGTCCTACGTGAGGGGATTATTGCGGACATGTATGATTATGTATTGGTCATCGACGAGAATCGTCAGCTCTCTTCCTATTCTAAGGAGGCCAATGCATCTGCCATAGCGGCAAATATGCGTATACAAGAGTTTCTCAATGCAAAAGAGCTGGTGGACAAAGTGGGAGTAGAAATCCCTTCCGACGAGTTCATTTCCACCTTAACGGAAAATGTCGAAGTGCATTTTTTAGGCGGATCAAAAGAAGAGGCGGATCGTATCGCCAAGATGGAGACCTTTTACAACTTTGGAGCCTACACTCTATTGGGCATGATCATATCCAGTATATTCATCGGCTATAAAAATTTTAAAGATCAAGGTATCTCAGATCGAATTATGGTTTCGGGGACTCCGCGGTCAAAAATGGAATTGGACCTATTTCTCAGCTCTATGGTCGTCGTCTTCATCATCTGGATGACCTTTGCCATCACTTCTATCTTGTACTTTAGGGAATTGATTTTCACACAGAAGGGTCTATTGATGCTACTCAACTCCTTTGTATTCTGTATCCCTGTGACGGCAATCGCCTTTCTGGTGAGCTCCTTGATCAACAACGATACGGCGCTCAACGCCTCCTCGAATGTGATCGCCATGGTATTGTCTTTTATCAGTGGCATATTTGTACCGATCGAATTTATTGCACCATTCTTGATCCGCATCAGCACGATCTTTCCGGCTTACTGGTATGTCAAAGGGAATCGGCTGATTGCAACGAGTTACATCGATTACGACGCCCTATTTCGGTCCTATGGAGTCATGATGTTGATGGGAGTTGGACTTGTCTGTCTGACCCTGATATTGGCAAAGACCAAGGAAAAAAATCAGCTCCGAACCCAATAGATCCATTAGAAAAACCCAAGCTACCAATTTACTGGCTTGGGTTTTGTCTTTGATCAATTGGTTTTTCGTTCTCGCTCGCCTCTCATGATATTTGCCTTGGATAGGAGAGAGCCGACTAAAGTGTAGATGATGATGCCGCCAATGCCCTGTATGAAGTTCCAGGGGATGGCAAAGATGGGGACTTGCAGACTACTCGTCAAAATGGCTTCGCTGACATAATATCCGATGACCATCCAAGCAGCAGCTAAGCAAGCGCCAAAGAGGCCTCTTTTTGTCACAAGAGGAGAAGGCTCTCCAGAAGGACTGGCGATTCGCCCCATAATATAGCCCATCAGTCCCTTGATGATCAAGGTGAAGGGCGCCCATATGGTGTAGCCCGTCAAAATGTCTGCCAATGCAGAGCCAATTCCACCGGCGATAAATCCCGCTCTCGCTCCCAAAGTGACGGCTACAATCAACAGTATACCGTCTCCCACATGGATGTAACCATTGGTGGCGGGAATTGGTATCTGGATGACCATGGTGCCGATTGTAGTCAGCGCGATGGAAAGACCCATCATCGTAATTTCTCGAATTCTTAAAGTTCTCATAGATTACCTCCGAAACTATTATACCTTGTATTCCTGAAAAAACCATAGAGATTTGATTTAACATAATTTTAATTTGCAGAAAATAGGAGATATATCGTGATAAAACGAGAAATTATATATTAATTCGGAAATATTACGTGAATTCTGGAGTTGCAATCATTTTTTAGTTCGAGTATTATGTATTGGTAGCTCGTCGGGGTGTAGCGCAGTTTGGTAGCGCACGTGGTTTGGGACCATGGGGCCGGGGGTTCGAATCCTCTCACCCCGACCAAAAGAGATCTATGGATATCATCCATAGATCTCTTTTGGTATGAAGAGCATACGCATTTTGTGGTTCGCCTCTCTGGAGTGCTTGTTATGAAAAAAGAGCTGCTAATAAAATTGATCTCAGTAAAATGGAGACTAGTTAACTGGATAGCTTCGGTATTTTTGCAGCTTATAGTCATACATGACCTGAAAGGTATCGCCATCCTTGGTTTTGACGCGATAATTGATCTCTAGGGGCAGCATATCCTCCAGGAGGCCAGACTCCGGTGCAGTTGAACGCAGATTGGAACTGGTTTCTCCGGGGAGAACGGTATCGGAGAGGCTAAAGTAGCTCTTCTCGTTGCTGTCCAGAAGATGCATCACCAGATTATAGTTTGAAATCTCAGCATCACTCTCATTGGTATAGGTGAGAAGAGCCCATGGCAATTCAAATTCCGTCGTGGGCGTGATCTGGACGGAGTAGGGGATTTGATCCACCTTTACTGGAGACGGGACATCCTCTGGGAGGGCGTGGAGGATGATCTGGTACTCATCGGTCTTAAAATCGTATTTTATGGCGTAGATCTTCTCCTCGACTAGGACATTGTAGCGGAGGATTAAAGGCTGCAAGGACTCGAGGAATTGAGGGTCCTGAACATGTAAATTGACCTTTGGAGAGGTCTCATTGGGCAGAACCGTATCATAGGCGGAGAAGTAGTTCTTATCATTGCTGCTCTTATTCAAACACTCCAGTACATATTCTTGGACCGTGTAATCCCCATTATTGACAAAAATCATGCTGGCCACATGCCAATCATCAACGCCCAGTGTGAAATCAAGGCTATAGGGGAGCTCTTCGACGGATATGACCGGTGTCGTAAGATCGATCTCAGCTGTCCCATTCTCTTCTGCGACCTGCTGCTCGACCATATTTACCGCCTCAGAGATGGGCTTTTCTTCGGTTGCTGATACTTCTGTCCTCTCATCTGGAGGACTGGGCACTTCTTCTGGATGGGTTACGATATCGAGACTCTTCGGATCCGGCTCAGAGGACATGGTCTGGGATAGGACAATAAAGGTGATACCCAGCGCAAGTAGTAGGATGATTAGGATTTTACGCATCTTTTTCTCCTTTCAACGGTCTACATAGTTTGGACGATTCTATGAAGCCAATGGACTGTATTGGATCATTCTATCATGGCAATGAAAAAAGCAGGTTAAATCCCCTCCAAGTGAATGGCTTGTAAGAATCCTTATAGCATGCTATAATAAAATCATCTTCAGGGCGAGGTGTAATTCCTCACCGGCGGTAAAGTCCGCGAGCCATTTGGCCGATTCGGTGCAATTCCGAAACCGACAGTATAGTCTGGATGAAAGAAGATACTTAAATATCCACTCGATATTTAATGCCCCGAAGAGGGGCATTTTTTGTCCCTATTTCAAATAGGAGGAAAGAGAAATGAATGGAAGAAATGAAGTGGTGCATTCTAAGATGAATGTACACCAACTGGTGAAGATCGCAGTCCTGGGAGTAATTGCTTTTCTGCTAATGCTCGTACGCATGCCGATATTCTTTGCACCGTCCTTTATGGACTTGGATGTATCGGAGATGCCCGGCTTATTGGCGTCCTTCTCCATGGGACCGGTGGCGGGTTTTTTCGTCATCCTGTTAAAGATCGTATTGAAGCTGATGATGTCGGGTACGACGACCCAATATGTGGGGGAGATATCAAATATCATCGTATCCTCTGCCTTGGTAGTGACTGCAGGCTTTATCTATCAAAGGCGAAGGACCTTTCGAAATGCCATATTCGCCATGGCAATCGGCGTCATCGCCATGGCGGTCACCGCCACGATCAGCAATTACTTCGTGATATTTCCGCTGTATGGAAAGCTGATGGGGATCAGTTTGGATGAATTTGCAAATGCCGTACGAGAAGTGAATCCCTTGGTGAAGGACTTCAAATCCCTGATGGTCTTTTCCATCGCGCCCTTTAACCTGGTCAAGGGACTATTGACCGCCGTTTTGACCACTGTTCTCTACAAGCGCTTGTCCCCGATATTGAAAAAATGATGCCTCCTGGCCACTCCCACTCTTCTGGTCTTGTTTAAAGCTTTTCTTACTGATATAATTGTATTAGCTTAAGAAAGTGAGGAGGCAAGAAAGTGGAAAATCTTTATGAGAAGGTGGCCTATATTAAGGGCTTATCGGAGGGCTTTAAGCTCGAAAAGAACTCGAAAGAAGGCAGACTGATCAACGAGATGATCGAACTCCTGGAACTGATGTCTGAAGAATTATCGGAATTGCAATACGGACAGGAGTATTTGGAAGGATATGTAGACCTGCTAGATGAAGATCTTTCACATGTTGAAGATGCCTATGAGTCCATCGAAGATTTCTATTATTCAGATGAGGATGATGACTTCTACGATGATGATGAAGATGAAGACTACTTGTATATAACTGAGGCAACGGAAGTGGATCTGGAGGAAGACGAAGAAGAGCGAGCTGTCCCTCCTGCACCGGAACAAGCAGCAGACGAAGCCGGCGAAGGAGAAAATCAGTAAGGACAGCAGACCATGGTATCTGCAAAGAATTACGCAATCCCATATGCTTTTTGTATTGTCGATGAGAAGGGAATCGGATACGAGCAAACTGATTACGGGATGTAGTGGAACCATATCGATAAGTGCTGTCTTTAACACGGAGCTTCGTGTTAATTACAGCACTTTTCCTTATGTAATAGAGGTGACTATGATACGCATACAATTAGATACAATAGAAGAGATGCAGGTTTTTGGAAACCTTCTGGCAGCAATGT
The DNA here is from genome assembly GCA_030538075.1 of Tissierellia bacterium. GTDB lineage: Bacteria > Bacillota > Clostridia > Tissierellales > Peptoniphilaceae > JAUNUQ01. Next base: position 4,219 of record JAUNUQ010000008.1, on the reverse strand, counting down.
TGCGAGAAGGGGATGTCATCACCTTGGACGGGCAGCTCGGCGCTGGTAAGACCACCCTAGTACAGATGATCGCAAGGGCCCTTCACACCTCCCAAGAGGCGGTATCTCCCACTTTCAGCCTCGTAAATATCTACGAGGGTGACAGGAAGCTCAATCATTTGGATCTGTACCGATTGGAGTCGGAAGAGGAGTTAGAGAGCTTCGAATTTGAAGACTATTTTTACCCTGAGGATTCCATCACCTTGATCGAATGGAGTACAAGGACCCCTTCGTATTTGCCGAAGCAGCGTTTGGAGATGGAGATTGAGGTTGGGGAGAGGGGAGATCGACGGATCATCCTCCGTGATCCTGCAGGCCGATTTGAGAAATTGATCGAGAGGTTAACTGATGAATATCCTGTCAATTGACACATCTACCATGATGTCCAGCACCGCCTTGATGGAGGATGGAATCATCTTGGCGGATTTTAATTTAAATCAAGAAAAAACACATAGTGAGAGCTTGGTGCCGATGATCGAATACATGCTGCATGGTCTTGGCATGACGCCGGCAGATGTGGATGTGTTTGCCGTGTCCGTAGGGCCGGGATCCTTTACAGGCATACGAATTGGCATGACTGTGGCCAAGACAATGGCGCAGGTCTTTCAAAAGCCAATCTATGGCGTGTCAACACTACAGGCGTTGGCCTGTGGTCTTCCAGATAGAGGGCTCCTGATCCCCTTATTGGATGCTCGTGGTGGAAGGGTATACTATGGAGAGTATCGATGGGAAGGAGATATTCCAATATCCCTGGACGGGGATGATCTGATTGAGTCAGAGGATCTGTTTGCACAATTAAAGGAAGTAAAGGAACCCATGGTCTTTCTCGGAGAGATCGCAGCGGCATATCGGGAACAGATCGATTCACTCCATCAAGCTAGGATCTCTCTGCCGATGCAGAATAGCTGTTTCGCTAAACAGATCTGCTATCTGGCAGAGCGGAAATACAAGGCGAAACAACCGAGTGAATTTGATATCATCCATCCAAATTATGTACGCAAATCCCAGGCGCAACGGGAACTGGAAATGAGGAAGAACAATGGAAGTCCATTTTAGGCCAATGGAAGAAGCCGATGTGCCCCAGGTTCATGAAATAGAAAAGAGGTCCTTCACGACTCCTTGGTCGAGACAGGGAATCCTGAAGGAGATCACGGAGAATAAGCTGGCAAAATACCTTGTGATGATCGATACACAGTCGAATGCGATCATCGGCTATTTTGGTCTATGGGTCGTCGGCGATGAAGGACATATTATGAATATTGCCATCCATGAGGATTATCGCGGGAAGGGGCTGGGGAATCTACTCCTTGATCAGTTGATCGGATTGGCAAAAGAGCATGCTGTGAACAGATTGACCCTTGAAGTGCGAAGGACGAACGAAGTGGCAATCGGGCTATATGAGAAGCACGGCTTTGAAGTGTCTGCAATTCGCAAGGGCTATTATCGAGATGTCGGAGAAGATGCCTATATCATGTGGTTGGAACTAGAGGAACATTAGGAGGATGGGATTGAAAGAAAATATCACAATACTCGCCATAGAGACCTCCTGCGATGAGACCTCTGTTGCAGTGATGGAGAATGGCAGGGAGATCCGAGCCAATATCATCTCCTCGCAGATTGAGGATCATCAGGTCTTTGGTGGAGTGGTTCCTGAGATTGCCTCCAGGCTGCACTTAGAGTCCATTAACGGAATTATCGATGCAGCCCTTCGAGAAGCCAAGATCAGCTTTTCTGATTTGGATGCGGTGGCAGTCACGAAGGGGCCGGGTTTGGTGGGCGCCATACTCGTAGGGGTGTCAGCTGCAAAGGCGATCAGCCTATCTCTGGGAATCCCCCTGCTGGGGGTCAACCATATGCAGGGACATATCTGCGCTAATTACATCGCCTATCCCGAACTGGAGCCGCCCTTTGTGAGTCTGGTCGTATCTGGGGGACATAGCTATCTCATCGAAGTATTAGACTATACGAGCTATATAATCCATGGACGTACGAGGGATGACGCAGCGGGAGAGTGTTTTGATAAGGTGGCCAGGACCCTTGGACTGGGCTATCCCGGTGGGCCACAGATCGATCGGCTCTATTTTGCCGGCAACCCACAGGCCATTGAGTTTCCCAGGGTGATCATCGACAAACAGACCTACGACTTCTCCTTTAGTGGATTGAAGACTGCGGTGATCAATTATGTACACCAACACAGACAGAAGGGGCAGCCCATCGTCATCGCCGATGTCGCGGCCAGCTTTCAGCAGGCTGTGATCGATGTGCTCGTAGACAAGTCCTTTCGGCTATTGGACACTCTGGGCTACGATAAACTCGTTGTCTCCGGAGGTGTAGCGGCAAACCGCGGACTACGGGACGCCATGGCAACGCGGGCATCCAAGACGAATACACAAGTGCTCTTTCCGCCGATCGTGCTATGTACAGATAATGCCGCCATGATCGGTTGCCAGGGCTATTATGACTATCTAGGTGGACGCGAGTCGGATCTTGCGATGCGTGTGTACCCAAATTTAAGCTTATAGGAGGCAATATGAAAAACCTAGTGGATCTACATTGCCACACCTTATCCTGTGGTCATGCATATAGTACGATTGGGGAGAATATCCAAGAGGCCAAGAAAAAGGGCCTGAAGATCTATGGGACCAGTGAACATGGCTATGGAGCCATCAAAAATCTGAAGAAACTCTATTTCTACAACCAGAAAGTGGTACCTGATGTAGTAGATGGAGTGCGGGTCTTGAATGGAATCGAAGCGAATATCATGGACTATGAGGGGACGATTGCAGAAGAGGATATCCTACCCATTGTGGACTATGCCATCGCCAGTTTGCACAGACTCTGTGTGACACCTGGCTCCAAAGAGGAAAACACCAGAGCGATCCTGGGCGTCATCCAAAATGAAGGCATCGACATCATCGGGCATTTGGATGACGATCTGTTCCCGGTAGACTATCCTCTGATCGTTCGAGAGGCAAAGCAGCGCGGAAATATCCTATTAGAAGTCAATAATTCCTCTTTAAAGCCCGAGTCCTTTCGTAAGGGGGGCAAAGAGAATTATATCCAGATGCTGGAGTGCTGCATCCAATATGATCTGCCCATCCTGATGTCCAGCGATGCCCATTTCCATACGGCAGTTGGGGATATGAGCCAAGCTCAGCAGCTCTTGGAAGAACTGCAATTCCCGGATGCACTCGTACTGAATTATCAGATCGACCAATTGGCAAATTTCTTAAAATGCGACTTAGAAATCCTATAGAGAGAAAACACGAGAAGTGGATCACTTCTCGTGTTTGTTTTCTCGAAAATCTGTTGGGGTATATCCCGTCTGTTTTTTAAAGGTGGAACAAAAGTAGGACTGGCTGTTGAATCCGCAGCGATAGGAGATATCCAATATCGAGAGATTCGTATTTCGCAGGAGTCTCTTCGCAGTGCTAATCCGCATCTGGGTCAATAATTCAGGGAAGCTCGCCCTTGTATGCTTCGCTAACAAGGAGGATAAATAGCTCTTACTGATGTGAATTTCGCTGGCGACTACACCAATCGTCAGATTTTCATGTAGGTTTTTGTTCATGTGGTTCAATGCCTGGTTGACGGTATTATTTTCGGTCTTGATGGATTTTCCATTGAAGATGTCCATATAATAATCCAACATGGAAATCCCAATATCCTTGATCTCCGTTTCATCCGTCGTGCCCTCTAGGGAGTCGTTGAACCGAATACGCTGTTTGTAGAGTTTCTCAAGTATGTCCTCCTCGCCTTCAAAGCTTCGATACATCATCGCATTGAGGGTGATCAGGTAGTTCTTAATCCGGCGCTTGCTCTCAGTACAGGTCTTCATCATCTCTTCAAAGATTTGTTCATAGGATTCCAAAGCAATTGAATAATCATTTTCTCGTATTGCCTTTATAAATGCAATTTCCGTTCTATACATTCCACGCTCCAATAGTTAGTCGTAAAAATTTTAAACTTCTTTCTAAATAATTCTATCCATTCTCAGAGAATAATTCAAGGGGCAAATGCAATTTTTTTTGTAGAAATGAATGCCTTTCGAATGATCTTGAATACTGCAAATCAAGAAAGCCATGGAATGGCGATCAAAGATTACAAATTTGTAACCGTTAGATAATATTCTAGCCTTTTGTAACCGTTTTGTTGGAGTTTAAGGGGCTGATGGGCTATA
>JAUNUQ010000049.1 GCA_030538075.1 Tissierellia bacterium | reverse complement strand
ATATAGTCATTGATGATGGGTTTTAATAGATAAGAACTGAGAACCATGCCCAAACTGGCAATGGTCATCATCCCATAGACCGCGATGACCTTCCATCTATAGGGCTTCAAATAGCTGAGTAGTCGCGACAAGGTCTTTTTGCTGTCTTTGGGCTTTTCGAATCGCCCTCTCTGTTGTTGGCGTCCTGGAGCCATTACAGCACCTCCTTTTGCTGGGAGCGGTAAATGTCCGCATAGATCTCAGAGTCTTTCAATAGCTGCTCATGGGTACCAACCGATTCGATCTTCCCACGATCCAGCACCAGGATCTGATCTGCGTGCATGATGGAGGAGATCCTCTGGGCGATGATCAGCTTGGTCATATCCTTGAGCTGCGTATTTAAGGCTTCTATGATAGAATTCTCTGTCGTCACGTCTACGGCGCTGGTGGAATCATCTAATATTAAGATCTCGGGATAAGTGAGCAGGGCTCTGGCAATACAAAGTCTCTGTTTTTGTCCTCCGGAGAGATTTGACCCCTCCTGCTCAACTTCATAGTCCAAATTGCCCTTAAAACCCATGACAAAGTCAAAAGCACCACTGACTTTCAGAGCCCAGTGGAGCTCTTCGTCTGTGGCATCGGGATTTCCCAATCGCAAATTCTCTGCTATGGTCCCAGAGAAGAGTGCATTTTTTTGTAGTACCATACTGATCTTTGAGCGCAGTTCCCGCAGACTAAAATCTCGCACATCGGTTCCGGAGACGAGAATCTGTCCATCACTCACATCGTAGAGCCTGGGGATCAGCTGCACCAAAGTGCTCTTCCCGGAGCCAGTCCCGCCCAATATGCCTACCGTTTGGCCAGCAGGGATCTGGAGATTGATATCCTCCAGGACACATTCTGGGCTGGTCTCGTGGTATTTAAAGGAGACATCTCGAAATACAATCTCCCCGTCGTGGATCTTCGCCATCTCAGCCAGCTTTCCATCTACGATCACAGGCTGTGTCTGAACGACTTCCATAATCCTCTTCAGGGAAGCCAGCGCTCTAGAGAGATTGATCACCAACATGGATAACATGATCATTGAGAACATAATCTGATTGACATAGGCGAGGACGGTCGTCAATTGCCCAACCAGTAACCGGCCACCAAAGATCTCTACGCCCCCCACCCACAGGATTCCGATGGTCGTACCAAAGGTCAAAAACTGGACCATGGGCATTGCGATGACCATATGGTTTAAAGCCTGCTCTGTTGTGGAGCGAAGGAGCTGATTTCTCTCGTCAAATTTTTCGATCTCATGTTCTTCACGGGTAAAGGATTTTACCACGCGGATTCCGCTCAGGTCTTCTTGGATCGTCGTGTTCATCGCGTCCATACGCTCCTGCATCTGGGTGAATAAGGGGCGTACTCGGGCGATCAGCGCCACTACGGCGATGATCAGCACCGGCATCGACACGAAAAACACCAAGGACAGTTTGATACTGACCATCATCGACAACACCAACGCCGTTATCAGCATGACGGGTGCCCTTACAAGCATCCGAATACTCATCACAAAAGTGGTCTGAACGGCGGTGACATCGGTGGTCATCCTGGTGATCAGTGAACCGGTTTTAAACCAATCGATTTGATTAAAGGAAAGGGACTGGATCTTGTCAAAGCATTTCTGCCGCAGAGCCGCTCCGAATCCGATCCCTGTAAATGCAGCATACCTGGCTGCCGTGCGTCCTAGCACCAATGCCAAGAGGGAAATGCCGATCATGATCGCCCCCTGGCCCAGGATATAGTTCAAATCGCCAGACTGAATGCCTTCATCGACGATATTCGCCATCACCAAAGGTACAAATAATTGCAAAACGGTCTCCGTAAAAGTACAGAAGATGGCGATATAATATTCCCTTTGATAGGGTTTTAAACACTCTAATAATTCTCTTCTCATATACACTCCATAAATTAAATAGATAAGAATCGGGCTGACAAGGTCCACATTCGTGAACAAGGTCAGCCCTCTTTTGTTTCGTCCATCTTATTTATAGACGATCGTCTCTCTTTGCCATTTTAACCTTACACATTTTCAAAGGGGTCTGTCAGCTGTCGAAGCTTGCCTGTGACTGCAAAGCGAACATCCGCCAACTCCTCTAAATTGCGCGCTCCTACGAGGAGCATTACCGCTCGAGTCTTATAGATCAAGTGCTGCAGGTATCGGTCAGCGTTATCAATGCCTCCATGTATCAAATAATTGAGTATCTCGCCGCTAATCCCGATCATATCGGCGCCTAACACAAAAGCTTTAACAATATCCAGACCCGTCTTCACGCCACCGCTGGCGATGACCTGTAGATCCTTTTCCTTTTGGCGATAGTCCAGCAATAGTTTCGCAGTGGGATTTCCCCAACAATACAGATCCGAATAATCCGCATCTGCCGCTCGTAGATTTTCTATCTCGGTAAAATTGGTACCGCCAAAGCCCGCAATATCAATGATTCGCACACCGGCATCATAGAGGATGTCCCCGGTTGATTTTGGTATTCCGTAGCCGACCTCTTTCAAGATCATCGGCCTTTTGGAAGCTTCCGCAAGGCGCTGGATATTCGCCAACCATCCGCGAAAATCTCGATCGCCATCTTCCATCACCAGCTCTTGGGCTGGATTGAGGTGAATCTGCATCGCATCTGCTGCGATCAGATCTACGGCATGTTCAAATTCTTCCATGGTGCAAGATGCACCTAGATTTCCAATGATGATGCCCTCTTCTCCCATCACTTCTCGAACGACGGTAAAGGAGGATAGGGAGTCTTCGTCTTCAAAGATGATCTGTTGAGAACCGACGGCCATCGGCAGATCATACTTAGCAGCTAATGATGCCAATTCCCGATTGATCCCCTCGGCCATCTCCGATCCACCGGTCATGGAGTTGATGATCAATGGAAAAGATACGGGTTTTCCCAGAAACTCCGTCCTCGTGTCGATCTCCTCCAATGCCAGCTCCGGCAAGGGATTATGTTCTAAATAGATATCCTCAAATAGAGTCTCTCCAATATATTCTGCCTTTAGGCAATTCTCAATATGCTCGTTTTTTCGTGTTTTTCTCAATTCCCATCGCTCCTATCTCATTATCTAATTATGTAATCAGACAATACTTCATTCACCAGCATCTGGGTACCCTCTTCATCGTAAAAATAATAAGAGGTTTCATCTATCTCCCCGACATCGCCGGGAATTACATAGGAGTTTATTGTATCCGAACTCATACTGCTCGCTGTAGGCACCATTGAGAATATGAGGTTTACTGGGATATTCGTATCCACGTATTTGATATAGGTGGATAAATAGTCACCAATCTTCGGTAGATTTTCAATCGATAACATCTGTTTCGCGACCTGCTTGATCAGCTGTTGCTGTGCTGCTACGCGGCCTAGGTCTCCATTGTCATAACCCGCACGAAAACGCGCAAAATACAGAGCCTCCAGCCCTCTTAGCCTCTGATATCCCGGTTCTAGGAAAATCTCTGTCTCATATTCATAGATCTGAACCGGCACATCCACGTAGACTCCGCCAATGGCATCGACGATCTCCACAACGGCATCATAGTCCAGCTTTACATAATAGTCTAGGTCAATCCCCAACCAGTTTCGAATCGTTCGAAGGGTCAAGGCCATGCCCCCATAGGCATGGGCGTGATTGATCTTGTCCAGCTCACCGTCGATGAGAACCCTGGTATCTCTGGGAATGGAGATCAAGTCGATCGCGCCATTGTCCAGGTTTACCTTGACCAACATCAGTGTATCGGTACGAGCCCGAAGATTTTCCATCCCAGCCTCATTATTGTCAACTCCCGTCAACAAAAACAGCAGCTCGTGTTGTACGACCTGTTCAATGATGTTATCCTCACCGAGGTCTACACCTCGGATCACTTCTTTTTGACTGCTTGCATCCAATACATCTAAATATTTGGAAAAAAATACATAGGCTCCCGAAAAGACAATGACGGCAACCAAGAATGTAATGAGAAATCTCTTCTTCACTACAGCACCCCCTGCTGCGATATTCAGCCTATTCATTATTATAGCATAACAAAGGCCACTCCGAAACGGATTATTCGAAGATTACAAAAATGTATGAAAGGATTTCATAAATTTGAATAAGCCTTGCTACAACAAGGGCTGCCCAGTCCGTCTTCGTATCTCCTCAATCTCCTCTTTATAGCCCTCAATTTCATTTGGGGTCTCCAAATTAATGGGAGTCCCTATGAGCTTTGGGTGAGTGATAAAGGCGATAATGGCGTCCCAGCCGAGGGTGCCTTCGCCCAGTTTTTCGTGGCGATCCTTATGCGAGCCGAGGGGAGCTTTGCTATCATTCAGATGAATCATGCGGACTCTGTCGATTCCCACATATTCATCGATCTGCTGGAGCACTCCGTCTAGATCTCCTTTAATATCATAGCCTGCCGAATACAGATGACAAGTGTCTAAACAGATGCCCAGATTTTCATTATGGGTCACTCCGCGGATGATCGCTCCAAGTTGTTCGAATTCCGACCCAATTTCTGTACCAGTGCCGCTCATCCCCTCTAGACAGATATTCGCCTTGGGATTTCGGGCTACTGCTTCCTCCAAAGCGGCGACAATCCACTCCATACCGGTCTGTGGATTTCCAGATACATAGGAGCCAGGATGGAAGACATAGAGGGTATTTGGAGGCAGCACAGCCAGACGATCCATATCGTCTAACAGTATTCCCTTTGCAAACTCCCGCACATCTGCCTTGTCCGAAGCCAGGTTCATCGTATAAGATCCATGGGCGAAGAGGGGGCCAAATCGATGTTTTTCTAGGATCGCCTCTAGTCCGATCAGATCCTTGGGATCGATGGCCTTTGCCCTCCCTCCCCTCGGGTTTCTGGTGAAAAATTGGAAGGTATTTGCCCCAATGGAAACGGCGGTCTCTGCCGCCGTCTTAAAGCCTTTCGATATGGATAAATGGCAACCCAGATGCATATTAATCCTCTCTACCATTGGATGCCTTGTGTACCATATATCTGCCATAGCCGATGATGACCCGATAATAGCCCGATAGCTTCGCATCTATCTCATCGTCTAATGTGTAGATCAGTAGATCTCGATCCCCCAATGTGGCCAATTTGTTTGAAGTGGCGACGATGAGGATGTTCTTCTTGTCAATTTTCTTGAGGACCCGCGCACTCAGCTGCTGATTTCCTCGACCAAAGATATAGCCCTGTCCGCCCATTGGGGTGACGATGAGCTTCGTAGGAGCATCTCCTATCACTTCTAGGATCTGTTGTTCATTGACATCCTTGGCGACTAGTTTCTTATCCTTGATGATATCCACCCCTAATATCGTATAGGGTAGCTCCAATTCCTGCATGATATGCATCGGTGTGGTGCCAGAGCCAATGATATAGTAGACCCCTTCTTCCATCTCATCGATGACATCCAGCGCTATGGATACTTGGGCGTCCTGATCGGACTGTGGCGTCTGGGATTTTTGGTTTTGCAAATAGATCTCATTATAGGGCACGCGCAGATAACCGTATACACGTACCTCTACACGATCCTCACGGAAGGCCTCCTCATCCAGGTCCACGACTTCTTCATCACGAAGGGTCAAGTCCACACCATCTAGGTATTCATAGGCCAATTTGCCTGCACTTTCCGGGGTGTTTCCATATACTGGAGAGTGAATCTTCACTCCAGCGGGAATCCCAATAGCAGGAATCTTGGTCTCGATGGCATTGAAGATATCCCGAGCCGTCCCATCGCCTCCAACGAAGAGTACAAGTTCGACGCCGCGGTCCATCAAAATCTTGGATAGCTCAAGAGTGTCCTCCACAGTCGTCTCTACGTCCTTTGGTGTATAGACCACCTCATAGTTGAGATTTAGATCCTTCACCAGATCTTCTCCCATCTTGCCTGCTGAGACGAGTACCAATAAATTGTCCTTGAGCGGTAATAGCTTCTCCAAAGCCTTCCTCGCCTTGATTGGAGCTTCTTCTACAGAGCCCAGCTCCCTTGCCTTCTTTAATACTTCTGCTCCATCTGTCCCCTTGAGACCGACCCTTCCCCCCATACCAGCGATGGGGTTAATCACTAATCCAATTGTCTTCAACTCTTCACTCCTCTCATTCATCCAATAGAGCATATAGTTCTTCTACTTGATCTACCATCCGCTTCGGATTCCATCTTTTCAATTCTTCCCTAGATCGAAATCCCCATGTCACAGCGATCGTATCTACACCTGCATTTCTACCGGTCTCGATATCAACGTCCATATCTCCAAAATAAATTGTTTCCTCTTTTGTAAAGCCAAATCTCTCCATCAGATAATAGAGTCCAGCGGGGTTTGGTTTATGGGGATAATCATCTCGCTGTCCCAATACCAGATCAAAAAAACCCTTACCATAGATGGCCTCCATCACCAGATTTGCTGCTTTGTCTGGTTTATTGCTCAAGATGGCGAGTACTCCACCTCGATCCTTCACTGCCTGTAAAAACTCTGGGATACCTGGAAAGGGGATCGTAGCTCCAACCGGTTCCTCATCATAGCGCTGGCAATAAATCCGATGAAATTCACTTCGGCGAGCTTCTTCTATCCCTCTGGTCTGACAGACCAGATTCGCCAAATTTTTCGCACCATTTCCAACAAATCGGCGATACTCCGGTAGGGGAATTTCCTCATAGCCCCATTCCTTCAACACCTCATTCGCATGGTTTCCGATGGTACTCAAACTGTCTAGTACGGTGCCATCCAAGTCGAAAATCCACAGTTTTTTCAATCCAAGACCTCTCCTTCGGTAAAATAGTACATTGCAATTCCCGCTGCAATCGTCAGATTGAGGGAATCTACCGCATGGGATTGCGGAATCATCACAGCCTTGCCAATCTCAGCAAATTCAGCCGGCAATCCAGAGCCCTCATTCCCAAAGATCAGAGAATGTACACCTTCTGGGTGCAATTTCCTTAGTGAAGTTGCCGTTTCGCTCAGCATAAAGGGATAGAGGTCTCGCTGGGGAAAAGCATTTAGATAATCCTGAATCGTAGGAAAACTGCTCATGTGTAGGTAAAACAAAGCCCCCATTGAAGAGCGCACCGTCTTAGGATGATAGGGATCACATCCCCCACCTATCAAGATCAGGTCTCGATAGGAGAAAGCCGCCATCGTCCGCATAATCGTCCCCATATTGCCCATATCGCCAGGGTTGACCAAGACGATATGGTTGTTGTCCCGCGCGAGGGGGAGTCGTTTTTGAAATACGGCTGCCATATAGATATTCCCTTTGTTTGCAATCCGCGCAAGCTGCTTATCACTGACGATATAGTTTATACCCTTACTCGCAAGGGAAGCCTCAAGATTCTCAAGGTCAGTAAATCTCTCGGACAAGATCATCTCCTGTATGAGTTCTGGTTTTTGCTTTAGGACTTCCATCGCCGGAAAAGCTCCCAAGGCATAGCTGTAGGGGTCCTCTTTTTTATAGGTCTTGTATTGCATCGTCTCTCCTAAAAATTACATGAATTATTCAATTGCTCCCGATTTGATTATTATATCATTTATCACTATAAAAAAAGAAGTGTCCAGGGTAACGAACACTCCAATAATCTGCTTTTATATGCTATATTTATGATAAGGAGGGATGGAGATGAGCACTTTTTTTCGAAGCATGTCAGATGGATATGTATTTCCCATGTTCGGATGGCTTCATTGGAGTATTCTCGGGATACTACTCGTCGGATATTTCTACATCTTCTGGAATGCCAGAAAAAACCCCAAGCAGCTCTTTAGATTCCATCAAGTCCTATTGGGACTCATCCTATTGGAGCAGGTCCTCCTATATCCCTGGTACTATTTTGCTCTCGGCTTTGATCCCAGGGTTTCGCTTCCCATGTACAGCTGCAGGCTCGCCATGCTCCTCTATCTATTCGGCGATTTTTTTGACAATAGAGCTCTGCGGTATTTTGCTGCCTACTTTGGTTTTCCCGGGGGTCTTGTCGCTCTATTCTTTCCTGTGCTCGATAACTACTCCTTTCCCCATCTCACCAACTTTACCTATTTTATCGGCCACCTCAGTCTCTCCTGGATAAGTGTAATCTTTCTGCTATCGGATCGAAGCCAGAAGAGCTACATCAAAGAGTCCCTCCTCTTTACGCATCTCTATCTTGTTATCACCTATATGGTGGATCTGCGATATGACACTAATTACGCCTACTTGATGGAGTCTCCCATCTTTACAGAGTTTTTTAAGGGCTTTTCTCATCCCGTCTATCTGGGAATCATCTATCTAGTGTATATCTCTGCACTCCTAATGGTGCACTGGGGATTTCAAAGCCTCAGATCCCATTATCAGAGGATAGCCTCAAATTGAGGCTCCTCTATTTTCCTAAACGGTCCAACAGCTTCTCATTTGCCCTGAGCATTTTTTGATAATGCTCCTCATAGGCAGGGCTTAAAATGCGCAGGTTCGGCAAAAAAACTTCATAGAATCCATTTTCCTGCGCTAAGTATTCTCGGATCTTCTCCTGCAATTTTATTATGGGAAGCTCCTTATACTCCGGCGTCTCTTTCCATTTTAAATACTCCCGAATCGATTCTTCATGATCGCTGAAAAACTGATCAAAATCTTCATAGGCCTTCTCCTTGTCTTCTAGGCTCTTCTGAATCAGTTCATCCGTCAATACCCCTTGTACCTCCTCCAGCATCCTTTGGAGCTGTGCCGATAGGTGAAGGGGTGGCATCTGATCCAGCAAACTTTGAATATTCAAATAAGCTGCATTTTTTTCCTCTGTATCCACCGGATCTTGTAAAAAAGGTCCAAATTGAATACTGAGCATTCTCCCAAAATCGCCTGGAAAGGCATTTTCCAGCTTATCCTGTAGGCGTATCCGCCGCTCTAGAGCTTCTAGCTCCGCCTCCAAGCTGTCCCAGTTTTCTCCGCGCGAATATCGCTCCAGTAATTCCCCTCGGATACGAGTTGCCTCTGATTCTCGTCCAATCCTACGCGAGATCTGAAGCAGTCTCGCAGATCCTTCACCAGTAGACAAGAGTTTTTGTATCTCCCCTACGGAGATCCCCATCAAACGGAAAAAGCGAATTTTCTCCAAGGTTTTTAAGTCCTCCTGGGAATATCTACGGTATCCATTTTCCTCAATCTGCGGCGTGATCAATCCCTTTTCCTCATAGTAATAGATCGCCTTTTTCGTCATTCCCAACCTGCTACTCACCTCTTGGATCCACATGAGATCACCTCCTATCATCATTCTAAAGCCTCCTGTTGGGGAAGAGTCAATGGCTTCACCCGACTTCTCACGAATAGTGTATAATATTATAGAAGAAATTTGGAGGAAATTATGATCGCAGTAGCAATTAACGGCCTCACCGTCGCCCTTGGCGGCTTGATCGGCATCTTTCTAAAGAGATTCATCTCACAAAAGCATATCACATCCATATTTTCCATAATGGGTGTACTCACGATCATCATGGGACTGCAAGGGGTCATCCCCTCGGAGCATATGATGGTGATCTTAGTGTCCCTCTTCCTCGGATCCATCCTCGGCGTCGCTTTGGATCTGAGCGGGAAGCTCGAAGCTTTTTCGAAGCGCTTTGACCAGGGAAGTGGACAGTCCAGCTTCGTATCCGGCGCCTTCACCATCTTCCTCATCCAGTGCATGGGTGCCATGGCCATCCTAGGTCCTCTCAATGCAGGACTTGAAGGCGACAATAATCTGCTCTACTTCAAGGCAGTCTTAGATATGGGTTCTTCCATCATCTTCGCCAGCATGTACGGTAAGAGCATCTTCTTAAGCGCCCTACTCCTCTTTCTCTATCAAGGTAGCATCTATCTCCTCGCCCGCCTAGCCGGCCCCATCCTCGATGTCACCGTAATCGAGCAGCTCACCCAAGTGGGATCCGTCATCCTCGTCGCTTTGGGCATAGAGATCTTAGAGCTAAAAAAGATGAATATCGTCAACTATTTACCTGCGCTGTTGATCCCGATTGTGTATTTTTTAATTCGGATCCTGATTCTTTAGAGACCTAGGGTCAGATGTAAAGAAGTACAGAGGACTATCTCGCAAATATTATCCTTTCTCTCAACTTGCTTTGTTGCGGATAATTGTCTCCCATTATTTGAGGTCAGCCAATTTGATTATCGTGAACTGATATCCATTGTTATCCTAAATAACAACGACCTACCACTCATCAATCTAGCGGGTGGTAGGTCGTTCATTATTTCGAACTCTTTCATTTGAATTAGTAGCTGCGAGCCTTCATCTCATTCATCTAATAGGATAGATTTTGATCCAAAGCGGACCGATTCGACTACTCCCCATAAAAGAACTCGCGGATCTCCAGTACTCTCGCCTTTGCCGTTTCGGAGGCGGGGTACATTGGACAGATGATGACGTAGAGGACGAGGGCGACTAGCATTCCCCAGAGTCCTGGCATGATGCCCAGTGGAGATTTGACGATAAAGGTGGTGATCAGCATGATGATCTCACCGATGACGATGCTGAGGATGGCCCCTTGTTTGTTGGCTTTGGTCCAAAATATTCCGCCGATGACGGCAGGTGCCAATGAAGCGACTCCACCATTGGCCAAAGCGAGGATATTTCCAAGGAGACCGGGTCTCATCAAGGCGATGATAATGGAGGCGATTCCGATGATGACGATGATGTATTTGGCTACTCGGTATTGCTCGTAGTCACTGGCATCTTTTTTGACATATTTCTTGTAGACATCCGTGGTCAGCATGGAACCGACGGCGTGCATCTGGGAGTCTCCAGTGGACATGGAGGCCGCCAACGCGCCGGAGATGACGAGAGCTGCAAAGAGGGTCGGCGTGTATTTCAGTAGCATCTCTGGGAAGGCAATGTCTGCAGAGGCAATACCTGGCATCAAAATATTTCCAACGAGACCGATTGCTGGGATAAATATATAGATGCTCGTCAGGTATATCGATGAGAATACCGAAGACCATTTGAGTACTTCTAGGGATTTTCCCGAGAAAAACCGGAGGGTGATATGGGGGAACATCATCATCCCGATGGTGATGACGGTCCATCGACTGACCCAGTCCGCCATGGTCAAGGTGCCGTTGGGTCCCGGTAGGGTGAAATGCGCTGGAACCGCCTGATAGGCAGCCTCATAGGCAGCTGTGACCGAAGGGAAATTTGCCTTGATCACCATATAGGAGCCGATGACGAGTCCAATCCACATAAAGACCCCTTGAGCCGCATCCGTTATGGCAACGCCCTTCATTCCTCCCATCCAAACCAATAGGATCATGATGACAAAGAACATGATGGTACCCAATTCATAGGAGAGGACTCCCTGGCTGATGGTCTCAAAGATATATCCAGATCCGATCGCCTGCATGGCCACATAAGGTAAGGTGAACACCAGGGTGATCACAGTGACCAAAATGCCGACAATGTCTGATTCGTAGATATCACTCATAAAAGCTGCTATGGAAATATATCCATGGCGCTTGCCCATCAACCAAAACCTACGGCCAATGACCCAGAATAATACACCGGGGAAGACGGTCCAGATCCCATTCGCCCACCAACCCACTCCATGGGTGTATACAAAGCCAGGTGCGCCTAAGAAGGCATAAGCTGAGTGATAGGTGGCACTAAAGGTCAAAGTGAGAACGAAGATCCCCAGCGAACTGTCCGCAGTGACAAAGTCTGAGATGTTCTTTTCATCTTTACGAGAAGCGTAATAGGCAATGCCGAGAATGGCTATCGTATATCCAATGAGTACAATAATTCCAGTGTTCATCTCTTGACCTCCTCCTTATAGGTTCTCTTCCAAGCCTTTAAGGTGAAACAGGCGATCAAGAAGACCACAATTCCAAAGGCATACCAACTGTTTAGCCAAACCAATAGAGTCGGTTGACCAAATGCCATCGGGTTCTGTGCAGCATAGTCGTTGATGATGCCGAGGATGGGCGGATTCACCATTACCAGACTTATGATCAACAGTGCATAGACGATTTTTTCACCCGTTGTCATCTTCATTATAATTCCTCCCCTCGTAGTTGTTCGATCACTTCTAAGAGCCGATTCACCAAATGTTCGTGGTATTCCTTGCCAATTTCAGCGGTCGCTTTTGTCGGAGATCCTGCTGTCCCTCCGGATTGAGCCGCATGGGCCTTTTGATCTTTAAACCGGCTGGGTACATAGCAAAGGGTATCTTTCGTATAGTTGGGATCCACCGAATACAGATGCTTGTCTTGAACTGGATTATCCACTGCCCGTTCCATATGGACCAGATCGGGGTGCATATGAATCATATGGGAGGTCTCGATCTCCTCCGCATGACCTACGGGACCGATCCCTAGCTTCGCGATCAGCTCTTTGGACATATAGGCCGGATCGAAGATGACCGCACGCACATCGAGATCCTCCTGTGCTCTCTGGGCGGCAATCTGCATCCAGACGATATTGACAATGCGATGCCCATTGATTAAGACGAATTTTCGGATGCCATGGGTCTTTAGCGCCTTCATCACATCATACAAATACTCGGTCAGCACCTCCGGACGGATTGTGATGGAGCCGGTGAGTGCCATGTGATGAGGGCACCATCCGAGCCACATCGGGGGAATCAAAAGGGCTTTTGATTTGGCCGCAGCCTCTTCTGCTAAGCCTTGTGCCACAAAGCTATCCGTCCCCAAAGGAAGGTGGTATCCATGCTGCTCCACGCTTCCGATGGGGATGATGGCAACCCCTTGGCTCTCATCGATGGCCACTTTGGCATCTTGCCAGGTGAGCTCTTCCAATCGAATTGCATTCATTGAAACACTCCTTTCATTGTTGTTGATTTGAATGTATTGTATAATGAAAGCGAGAATAATTCTGTGTTATGGAACACAATCAGTGAGGGATCCATGTATTATCGTTGTTTAGAGAAAATTCAAACCGGCTATCGCAAGAAGATCATCGAGGTCTTTGAGAATCTGGCAGAGCCCCTGCATTTTGAACCTGGCGAACTGATTGATTCGGACTTTGGAGCAAAAGACTTCGCCTATGTCCTGCTGGATGGCTATGTAAAACAGTATTTTGTAGACATCCATGGCAGAGAGAAGATCCTCTTTCTCTTGGCGCGAGGGGATCTATTCGGAGAGGTGACGATGCTCCAATACAGCCAGGATATGGTCGTATCAGAGGCCTTTACCCATTGCAGCGTACTAAAACTGGATCGTGAGCATTTTTTAAACCTCGTCGATGAGAAGCCCGCCCTATCTCGTCAGTTGTTGACGATGGAGTCGACGAAAATTCGGCTGCTCCTCTTTCAGATCTATGATTCTGCCTTCTATTCTGTCACCGATCAGCTCAATAGCCTATTGATCCGCTTAGCTGTGCTCCATGGAAGACCTATTTCCGAAGGGACATTGATCGATTTAGAGCTCACCCATGAGGATTTAGCCGTCATGCTGGGCTCCACTCGCAGCACCATCACCCGCGCTCTAAAACAGCTTAAGGAGAGGGGCATTTTGGGGATAAAAAACCGAAAAATCTTCATCACACAAATCGATTTTGAAGGTCTGGACAACTACTATAAGAAGAACACGCATAAAAAAATTCCGAGGGATTAGCTTCCTCGGAATTTTTAGTATTTTCTCATTTGATCGGATCGCCACATTTTGGACAGAATTCAAAATCCTCCTGCAGTAAATATCCACAGGATCTGCAGCGTGGATTCTGGTGAGTCGGCTCTAGCAGATCACTCTCTCGGAATTCTCGTTCCGGACTACTCCGAAGCTCTTCCCCTGCCTCCTTGCGAATCGGATAGCTTCGATCACAGCAGTGGAAGTAGGCATAATATCTGCGATTAAATCGGATTAATGGGATAAAGAATAAGCTGAACACCGATTGGATCATCTGAATCTCCACCATCCCATAGCGAGCGCAGGCGCTGTGTACGATCATATTCTCTCTTCGAAGCGTCTCTTGTCGATCATTTACACCCATGATAAAAAACATCATTTTCTCCTTAATAATCCTGCGATCCAAGGTCTTTTTATCTCGATCGCCTGAAATGGGCAGACCTCATGACAACAAAAACAGCTGATGCACTGCTCTTCATCAAAGATGGGGTAGCCCTCTGGGTCCTTAGTGATGATCTGAGCCGGACAGATCTCAATGCATTTGTCACAGCGTCGGCACCTCGGATGGATGAAGATGGGAGTGTATTTCGTTTGGCGCAGCAGCCATTTCTTGACGCCCTCTGGGAGCCAACCTGGTAGGAAAGTGACATCTGCAGTATCTGGTAGTCGATAGGGGGTGATTGATTTTGGATCCACATCGGTGAAAACCTGATAGTCCCCAATCAGACCCCTCTTCTGCGCCTGTATCAATACGGGATTCTGTTTGATGGGAATCCCTATCAAATCCGCTGCAACCCAGTCCAATGCAAAGGCTGAACTGGACCCCAACAGCAGCTTTGTATCCGCTACGATGCCTCCAGACGGTCCATTCCCCTCCATCCCCCAAATGCCGTCTATGATTGAAAAGTCCGGCCTGAGATAGTCGGCGATATCGACCATATGATCTGCAAAATGGGTTTTATCTTGGAGCTTAAAATGATGTCCTGCCTTTGTCAATCCAGGCACGGCACCGAATAGATTTTTTACTGCTCCAGTATAGGTCATCATTCCATGGGTCTTGAGTTTGGCCACATTGATCAACACATCCGCTTCTAAGATCGCCTCTAGCACCTCAAAGCGCTGTAGGGTCCGGGCATTCGGTAGATAGACTTCCTGCACCCTGAGGTTTTCGTTGAGGACTGCCTTTGTTCCCTCTAGG